>NZ_CP145732.1:4359250-4982000 GCF_036884845.1 Pseudomonas sp. MAG733B | reverse complement strand
ACGACTGCGTGATTATCTGAGTGAACGTTTACCCGACTACATGGTGCCGTCTGCCTTTGTGCTCATTGAAAGCTTGCCGCTGACGCCTAACGGCAAGCTTGATCGGCGGGCATTGCCTGTCCCTGAGGGGGAGGCCTTTGCCCATGCGGCCTATGAGGCCCCACAAGGTGAGACTGAGACTATCCTGGCAGCGCTTTGGTCAGAGTTGCTCGGGGTTGAACAGGTGGGGCGCCATGACAACTTCTTCGCCCTCGGCGGTCATTCGCTCATGGCCATCCAGCTGATGCAAAAAATCAGGAGTTATGGTTTGGAGTGTTCGCTGAGCGACATTTTTGAACACCCGCGTATGACTAGCCTTGCCTTTGAAATCGCACAGTCTCCTTTGCCTAATCGGCATGTCGGAGCGATCACGGTGCGCAGTGGCGGGACTGAGTCTCCGGTCTTTTTTGTTCCTTCGGGATTAGCTGATTATTCGTATGCTATTTCTCTGGCACAACAGATCCGGATGAGCTGCCCGATCCATGTGTTGCCGTGGTCGGCCATTGGCGAACCTTTTCCTCGCTCAATGGAGGTTATGGCGGAAAGAATGGTACCGCTCATCCAGGCGATTCAGCCTGAAGGGCCCTATCGGATTGCGGGATATTCTTCTGGAGGAATCCTCGCTTACGCCATCGCCCATGCGCTTATGTGCAAAGATGCCAGCGTTGAGTTTTTAGGATTTATTGATGTTCCGGCGCCACATAAGTTGCTTTATAAGAATCAAGATATAAATCACTATTTTATTGATCATGTTAAGGCGATGGTTTCCGAAGCGGAGCGTCATGAATTCGATATATTAAGTGAGTGTGATGAGTTTGGTAAGCTGATAAGAAAAGCCCAGGAACTGGGAGGTTATGATTTAAACGCAGACATCTCACTGGAAACAGTCAAATGGCAGGCCATTTATCAATTTTCACAAATTGCCGGCGCCTATAAGCCCGTGCCATTACCGATCAATCTCTATCATTTCTACGCTGCGGATCGTGAGCGTTCGAGTCTGCCTCGGGTTGATATGGTAGGCGGGTGGAGAGAACGATTACCTGATTTGGCTATTCGTTCTATTTCTGTTCCGGGCGGGCATCTGTCCATGATGGCTGATGTCAGTAATCGCGAGCACTTGGCTGAAGCATTTGATCGAGCACTTGCAAGGATGATTGAGCATTAGCTTTACAGACACTAGCCGGCATGCAAGTGGGGCTGTTGCAAGTTTTGTAACTACCTTCTTGTATGCTTGCTCAAATCGACATTTTTGTCGCCGGTAAACCGCATCCAATTGTTTACGTCACGTGCAGCGGAATACTTATCAGCGTCGAATTAAAAACTGGAGAAATCATGGCTAATCCTTATCGCGAACTTCTGACAACCCCCGGTGTCATGGGGTTAGTCATCGCGAGCTCCATCGCTCGTCTGCCACAGGCAATGATCGGCATCGGCATCATTACTATGTTGGTGCAGCAGACGGGCCTTTATTGGCTGGCTGGTTCTGTCGCAGGTACCTTTACATTGGCGAATGCGCTGATCGGCCCGCAAATATCGAAACTCGTCGATCAGCGAGGTCAGAGTCGGGTTTTGCCCTTTGTGACTGCCTTCAGCATTGGTATGTTGCTGACGCTGATACTTGCTGTCTACATGCGGGCCCCAGCGGTACTGTTTTTTATTCTTGCGGCACTGGCAGGCACAATGCCTAGCATGCCTGCCATGATAAGAGCGCGCTGGACACAGCTTTTCCGTGGCAAGCCGCAACTACACACGGCCTTCTCACTGGACACTGTTCTAACTGAACTCGCCTTTATTATCGGCCCACCACTCGCCATTGCTCTGAGCATCAGCTTCTTCGCCGAAGCCGGACCTCTTGTTGCCGTATTGCTCCTGGTAATCGGTGTGACTGCTTTTCTTCTGCAGCGGCAGACAGAACCGAAGGTCGTCGCGGGCAGCAGGAGGAACGCAAGTTCGGCCTTACTTATCCCCGGCGTTCGCACCATCGTTCTGGCACTTCTAGCGATGGGTGTTATTGGGGGATCAATCGATGTGGCTGTAGTTGCCTTCGCCAACGCACAAGGCTGGCCAACGTCCGCCAGCTTCATCTTGGCAGCCTATGCGCTCGGCTCAATGATCGCGGGCCTGACATTCGGAGCGTTAAGGATTTCCCTGGCGATTGAAAAGCAGTTTTTTATCGGGATATTGGTAACGGCAGTCACAGCTGTATTGCCCATTTTCTCACCGGACGTCTACATCCTTGCGGGAATGCTCTTTGTGGCAGGCATGTCGTTCGCGCCAACGATGGTCATCGTGATGAATCTGGGAACTATCATTGTTCCTCCGTCCAGGATCACCGAAGGACTAACGTGGATGACGACAGGCATCAGCATCGGCGTAGCGCTCGGTGGAGTACTTTCAGGCCTGATCATCGACGTCTATGGCGCGCGGGCAGGGTTCGGTGTAGCCATTGTTGCGGGGCTGGTAATGGTGGTGGTCGTGCTTATTGGTCTGCGCGCACTTGGTACCGCGTCAGCGATATATGCCGAGCCAACCTTCTAGTAATTGGCACTGTCTGGATGACCATGTATGCGGCGCCAACTGAGAGCGATTCAACTCAAGCAATGGAAACAGTGAACTATGCCTACTTTGGATTGAGCATCGAACAGTTTGAACACCGAAGGCCAAAACGAACAAAGCTTACAGGTGCCCACGGCTGCCTTCAGCTTTGAAAAAAATTTATCGGACATTAGCGGCGCGGAGCGTGGGAACGATCAATCGCCTGACTGACGCAACCGCTTGTAAAGGGTATTGCGACTAACCCCCAACCGCCGCGCCAGATACGAAATATTCCCCCCAGCCGCCTGCAACTGCCGGTTCAAATCCTCGACATCATTCAGATCCACGGCCAACGGCTCGGGCGTGTCCACAGGCTCCATCTCCAGATCGACAAAAAAATCATCCGGCAAATGCTCCGGCCGTACCGGTTGTTCTTCGGCCATGGCCAGCGCCACCTGCATCACGCTGCTGACCTGGCGCAGATTTCCCGGCCACGGGTGACGGCTGAACAGCTCCAGCACCTCGCGGCTAAGCCCCGCCCATTGGCTCGGTTCGCGATGCTGTTCCCACAAACGTTTGAACAGTGCCTCTTTGTCGCTGCGTTCTCTTAACGGCGGCAGTTCCAGGGTCAGGCCGCCAATGCGGTAGTACAAATCTTCGCGGAAGCGCCCCAACTGCACCTGCTCGCGCAAAGAACGGTTGGTCGCGGAAATGATCCGAATGTCCACCGGGAACAACTCGCTGCTGCCCACCGGTTGCACGCAACGCTCCTGCAACACACGCAGCAAACGCGCCTGGGTCGGCAGCGGCATGTCGCCGATTTCGTCGAGGAACAGTGTGCCTTTGTCAGCCTTGCGGATCAGGCCGATGCTGCCTTTCTGATTCGCGCCGGTGAACGCGCCTTTCTCGTAGCCGAACAGTTCTGACTCAACCAGTTCAGCGGGGATCGCTGCACAGTTCACCGCAATGAATGCCTGTTTGCTGCGAGAACTGGCCTGATGCAAGGCTTTGACGAAGACTTCCTTGCCGACGCCGGTCTCGCCGTGGATCAGCAACGGAATGTCTTTTTCCAGCAAGCGCTCGGCCTGGCGCACGGCTTTTTCCACGCGGCTGTCACCGAAATGCAGGGTATTAAGGCTGATCGCCGCCGGTGCCGGGTTTGCCACAGCAGGTTCGGTGAAGATTCTGGGTTGAATCGGAACCTGTTTCGGCCGTTTCAACAGGCACTGGAAGCGATTGCGCCCGGAAGCCTGCAGCGAGAAGGGCAGGCCTTCAGGTTGATTCAGCAGTTCCAGCAGCGAGACTTTGAACAGGCTTTCGACACTGACTCGCGACAGGCGAATGCCCAATAGATTGTCGGCGCGGCGATTGGCCGAAAGCACCTGGCCGCTCTCATCGAAAATCAGCAACCCGGCCCACTGGCTGTCGAGGTTGTTCAGGCCGGTGTTGAACGTCAGTTGGAAATGCTGGCCATGGAACAGGTTGAGGATCAGCCGGTTCTCCACGGTCTGGCTCATCATCTTGACCATGCCCAGGGTGTGGGACGGCGGCAGGTAGCTGTCGCTGGACACATCGAGCACCGCGATGACCTTGCGCTCGGCATCGAAAATCGGTGCGGCGGAACCGGTCATGAAACGGTTGGCCTTGAGAAAGTGTTCATCGTGCTCGATGTGCACCGCCTGCTCACAGGCCAGTGCGGTGCCGATGGCGTTGGTGCCGCTGCAACGCTCCATCCAGCTGGCGCCGGCGCTGAAACCACGGGTCAGGCTCGGCTCGATGAAACGCTGGGTGCCCCAGGACGTCAGCACCTGGCCCTGATTGTCGGCGAGCATGATCAGGCAATTGGAGTTGCTGAGGATGTTCTCGTAGTACGGCAGCACTTCCTGGTGGGTGGTTTGCACCAGTGAATGCTGGCTTTCCAGCAATTGCTTGATGCCGTCCGCCGGCAGTTGATCGAATGCCGGGGCGCTCTGGTGATCAAGGCCGAACGCGCGGCAACGGGACCAGGAGTCCTGGATGATGGTGTCGTGGGACAGCGGCGAGGCGGGTGCGGCCATGGCAGTCAGTCTCTGAACAAGCTTTTATTGTTTTTATGGGTGTTGCATCACATTCAAACACTACAAACCTGTAGGAGCACGGCTTGCCGGCGATGGCGATTTTGAAGACGCCATCGCCGGCAAGCCGTGCTCCTACAGAGGCAAAAACATCCATAGAGTGTTGTTCACTATTGTTCATTGTCAATCGGTGAACTGTTCAATTGTTCATTTGCGATTGTTCATTTGTGTTCAGCAACGAACGCAAGTTTTTCCTGATTTTCGGGATTTTCTAGACGAATCAACAACTTGAATTTTCTGGCACGAAAGTCGCTCTAGTGCTCCGGTCGCTTGATTCCAAAAATAAAAAAGGCCGAGCCATGTCATTAACCCTGGAGCATGTCAGCCGCACCGTCGAGGGCCAGACCTGGATTGACGATGCGTGCCTCAGTTTCGAACCCGGATCCTTCAACGTTTTGCTCGGGCGCACGCTGTCCGGCAAAACCAGTCTCATGCGTCTGATGGCTGGGCTGGACAAGCCCGACAGCGGCCGCATCCTGATGAATGGCGTCGATGTCACGCAACGCCCGGTGCGCCTGCGCAACGTGTCGATGGTCTATCAGCAGTTCATCAATTACCCGACCATGACCGTCTTCGAGAACATCGCCTCGCCGCTGCGTCAGGCCGGTGTGTCCAATGAGCTGATCCAGAGCAAAGTGCTGGAAACCGCGAAGATGCTGCGCATCGAGAAATTCCTCAAGCGCTATCCCCTCGAACTTTCCGGTGGCCAGCAACAGCGCACGGCCATGGCCCGGGCGCTGGTCAAGGACGCCGAACTGATCCTGTTCGATGAGCCGCTGGTCAACCTCGACTACAAATTGCGCGAGGAGCTGCGTCAGGAAATGCGCGAGCTGTTCAAGGCGCGTCACACCATCGCGATCTACGCCACCACCGAACCCAACGAAGCCCTGGCTTTGGGCGGCACTACGACCATTCTTCACGAAGGCCGGGTGATCCAGAGCGGCAAGTCGTCCGAGGTCTATCACCAGCCGCAGACCGTGCTGGCGGCGGAGCTGTTTTCCGAGCCGCCGATCAACCTGATGCCCGGACGCATTGCCGGCAACGAAGTGAGTTTCGCCAATTTCGTGCACTTCCCGTTGAACGTCGATTTGCGCCCGGTAGGCGAGGGCGAATTCCGCTTCGGCGTGCGTCCCAGCCACATCTCGCTGGTGCCGAGCAACGACGATGACCTCGAATTGGCGGTGACCGTCGAAGTCGCGGAAATCAGCGGCTCGGAAACCTTCCTGCACGTGCGCAACGAACACTTCCTGTTGGTGCTGCACTTGCCCGGCGTGCACGAATACGACGTCGATGCGCCGATCCGCATCTACATCCCGACTCATAAACTGTTTGTGTTCGATGCGCAGGGGCGGCTGGTCCAGGCGCCGGGCCGGCGCATCGCGAGGGTTGCCTGATGGCCGAAATCCGTTTGCAGAACCTCGCCCACAGCTACACCAGCACGCCGAGTGGTCCGGAGGATTACGCGATCCGCGAGATGGACCACATCTGGGAACAGGGCGGCGCCTACGCCTTGCTCGGCCCGTCGGGCTGCGGCAAGTCGACGTTGCTCAACATCATTTCCGGGTTGCTCAGCCCGTCCCAGGGCCATGTGCTGTTTGACGGCAAAGCGGTCAACAACCTGACCCCGGAGAAGCGCAACATCGCCCAGGTTTTCCAGTTTCCGGTGGTCTACGACACCATGACGGTGTTCGACAACCTGGCCTTCCCCTTGCGCAATCAGGGCATGGCCGAGGCGAAAGTTCACACCAAGGTGCAGGAAATCGCCGAAGTCCTCGACCTGCAGAACCTCCTCAGCAAAAAAGCCCGCAACCTCACTGCCGACGAAAAACAGAAAGTCTCCATGGGCCGTGGGCTGGTACGCGATGACGTGTCGGCGATCCTCTTCGACGAACCGCTGACGGTGATCGACCCGCACCTGAAGTGGAAGCTGCGGCGCAAGCTCAAGCAGATCCACGAGCAGTTCAACATCACCATGGTCTACGTCACCCACGATCAGCTGGAGGCCTCGACCTTCGCCGACAAGATCGCGGTGATGTACGGCGGGCAGATCGTGCAGTTCGGCACGCCACGGGAATTGTTCGAGCGCCCGAGTCATACCTTTGTCGGCTACTTCATCGGCAGTCCGGGGATGAACCTGATCGAGGTGCAGCCGCAACCGGGTGGTGTCGGTTTCGCTTCGACTCATTTGCCATTGTCCGAGGCCATGCAGAAACGCATCGCCGAGTCTGAATGGAAAACCCTGAAAGTCGGCATTCGCCCGGAGTTCGTGCATGTCTGGGACGAGCCGTTTGATGACGCGATGCGGGCACAGGTCGTACACGTCGAAGACCTCGGCACCTACAAGATCATGACCCTGAACCTCGATGGCGCACCGCTGAAAGTGCGCCTGGCCGAAGACAAACCGGTGCCCGAAGGCACGGCCTACATCAGTTTTCCGGCGCAGTGGCTGATGGTCTACGCCGACGAGTTCCTGCTGGAAGCCCAGGCCAACCATGAGGTGCAGCCATGAACAAGGTGCAGAACAACAAGGCCTGGTGGCTGGTGTTGCCGGTGTTCCTGCTGGTGGCGTTCAGTGCGGTGATCCCGATGATGACCGTGGTCAACTATTCGGTGCAGGACATCTTCGACCAGTCCAGCCGTTACTTTGTTGGCGCCGATTGGTACAAGCAGGTGCTGCTCGATCCGCGTCTGCATGACTCGCTGTTGCGCCAGTTCATCTATTCGGCCTGCGTGCTGCTGATCGAAATTCCGCTGGGGATCGCGATCGCCCTGACCATGCCGACCAAGGGCCGCTGGTCGTCGGTAGTGTTGATCATCCTGGCGATTCCGTTGCTCATCCCGTGGAACGTGGTCGGCACTATCTGGCAGATCTTCGGCCGGGCCGACATTGGCCTGCTCGGTTCGACCCTCAATGCCATGGGCATCAGCTACAACTATGCGGCGAACACCATGGACGCCTGGGTCACCGTGCTGGTGATGGACGTCTGGCACTGGACCTCGCTGGTGGCGCTGTTGTGCTTCTCCGGGTTGCGGGCGATTCCGGACGTGTACTACCAGGCCGCGCGAATTGACCGGGCCTCGGCCTGGGCGGTGTTCCGGCACATCCAGTTGCCCAAGCTCAAGAGTGTGCTGTTGATCGCGGTGATGCTGCGCTTCATGGACAGTTTCATGATCTACACCGAGCCGTTCGTGCTCACCGGCGGCGGGCCGGGCAACGCCACGACCTTCCTCAGCCAGACCCTGACGCAGATGGCGATCGGGCAATTCGACCTGGGGCCGGCGGCCGCGTTCTCGCTGGTGTACTTCCTGATCATCCTGTTGGTGTCCTGGCTGTTCTACACCGCCATGACTCACTCTGACGCCAACCGCTGAGGCCCGCCATGAGCAAGAGAAAGCTGATTCCACTGCTGATCTACATCCTGTTCCTGCTGGTGCCGATCTACTGGCTGCTGAACATGTCCTTCAAGAGCAACACCGAAATCCTCGGCGGGCTGACGCTGTTTCCCCAGGATTTCACCTTCCACAACTACAAGGTGATCTTCACTGATCCGGCCTGGTACACCGGTTACCTCAACTCGCTGTACTACGTGAGCCTGAACACGGTGATTTCCCTCAGTGTGGCGTTGCCGGCGGCCTACGCGTTCTCGCGTTACCGCTTCCTCGGCGACAAGCACCTGTTCTTCTGGTTGCTGACCAACCGCATGGCGCCACCGGCCGTGTTCCTGCTGCCGTTCTTCCAGTTGTATTCGTCGATCGGCTTGTTCGACACGCACATTGCCGTGGCTCTGGCGCATTGCTTGTTCAACGTGCCGTTGGCGGTGTGGATTCTGGAAGGCTTCATGTCCGGCGTGCCCAAGGAAATCGACGAAACCGCCTATATCGACGGCTACAGTTTCCCCAAGTTCTTCGTGAAAATCTTCATCCCGCTGATCGGCTCCGGCATTGGTGTCACGGCGTTTTTCTGCTTCATGTTTTCCTGGGTCGAACTGCTGCTGGCGCGAACGCTGACCTCGGTGAACGCCAAACCCATTGCAGCGGTCATGACGCGCACGGTCTCGGCGTCCGGTATCGACTGGGGCGTGCTGGCGGCGGCGGGGGTGTTGACCATCCTGCCGGGCATGCTGGTGATCTGGTTTGTACGCAACCACGTGGCCAAGGGCTTTGCCCTGGGCCGGGTATGAGGAGCTGATGATGGAATGGATGAGCTGGACCGTCCCGACGGCGGCATTCTTTGGTGTGATCGGCTTGATCCTGATCGGTATGACGACTTGGGAGTTGCGCTCGCCGAGTGTTCTCAGACGTGGTTTTTTGCCGATTGCCACCACCCGTGGCGATCGGTTGTTTATCGGTCTTCTCGGCAGCGCCTACCTGCATTTGCTGGTAATTGGCGTCACCGACTGGAGCATCTGGGTAGCGTTCGCGTTGTCCCTGGTGTGGCTGTTGGCTGTGATGCGTTGGGGCTAGTCGAATCGCTCGGCAATGTTGCTCCGAAATTCAATAAGGAGGTCTCTATGTTCGACAAAAACAATAAGCTGCGACATAGCATTTCATTGGCAGCCATGCTGGCACTCAGCGGTTTGAGCGCTTCGGCCTGGGCCGATGCCTACGAAGATGCCGCGAAGAAATGGATCGGCGCTGAATTCAAGCCGTCCACCCTGACGGCCGATCAGCAACTCGAAGAGCTGAAGTGGTTCATCAAGGCGGCTGAGCCGTTTCGCGGGATGAGCATCAAGGTTGTATCGGAAACCATCGCCACCCACGAGTATGAATCCAAGGTGCTGGCCAAGGCGTTCAGCGAGATCACCGGGATCAAGCTGACCCACGACCTGCTGCAGGAAGGCGACGTGGTTGAAAAACTGCAGACCCAGATGCAGTCGGACAAGAACATCTATGACGGCTGGGTCAACGACTCGGACCTGATCGGTACGCACTTCCGCTACGGCAAGACCGAATCGATCACCGACTTGATGGCCAACGAAGGCAAGAACTTCACTTCGCCGACCCTCGACATCAAGGACTTCATCGGCATCTCGTTCACCACCGCACCGGACGGCAAGATCTATCAGCTGCCCGACCAGCAGTTCGCCAACCTGTACTGGTTCCGTGCCGACTGGTTCGAACGCGCGGACCTGAAAGCCAAGTTCAAGGAAAAGTACGGCTACGAGTTGGGCGTACCGGTGAACTGGTCGGCCTATGAAGACATCGCCAAGTTCTTCACCGAAGACGTCAAGGAAATCGACGGCAAGCGTGTTTACGGGCACATGGACTACGGCAAGAAAGACCCGTCCCTGGGCTGGCGCTTCACCGATGCCTGGTTCTCCATGGCTGGTGGCGGCGACAAGGGCTTGCCGAACGGCTTGCCGGTGGACGAGTGGGGTATCCGCGTCGAGGATTGCCATCCGGTGGGTTCCAGCGTGACCCGCGGCGGCGACACCAACGGCCCGGCGGCCGTGTTCGCCACCACCAAGTACGTGGACTGGATGAAGAAATACGCGCCACCGGAAGCGGCGGGCATGACCTTCTCCGAATCCGGACCGGTGCCGTCCCAAGGCAACATCGCCCAGCAGATCTTCTGGTACACCGCGTTCACCGCCGACATGACCAAACCCGGCCTGGCAGTGATGAACGCCGACGGCACGCCGAAATGGCGTATGGCGCCGTCGCCGCGTGGTCCGTACTGGGAAGAGGGGATGAAACTGGGCTATCAGGACGTGGGTTCGTGGACGTTCATGAAGTCGACGCCTGAGAAACAGAAACTGGCTGCCTGGCTGTATGCGCAGTTCGTAACCTCGAAAACCGTTTCGCTGAAGAAAACCATCGTTGGCCTGACGCCGATCCGCGAGTCGGACATCAACTCGCAAGCGATGACCGACCTGGCGCCAAAACTCGGTGGTCTGGTGGAGTTCTACCGCAGCCCGGCCCGCGTGCAATGGACCCCGACCGGGACCAACGTGCCGGATTATCCTCGCCTCGCGCAGTTGTGGTGGAGCCACATTGCTGAAGCCGCCAGCGGCGAGAAAACCCCGCAAGAGGCACTCGACGGTCTGGCCAAGGATCAGGACGCCATCATGTCCCGCCTGGAACGCTCCAAGGCCCAAGCCACCTGCGCCCCGAAAATGAACCCTGAGCGCGATGCGCAATACTGGTTCGACCAACCGGGTGCACCGAAGCCGAAACTGGCGAACGAGAAGCCTAAAGGCGAGACCGTAAGCTACGCCGAACTGCTGAAATCGTGGGAGGCGGCGCGTAAGTAAGCTGGTTGTATTGTTAAAGGCGAACGGCACCGAGAGGTGCCGTTTTTGTTGGTGTCTGTCCCGATGCCTTCGCGAGCAAGCCCGCTCCCACAGTAACCGAGTGAGACCACAAATTTTGTGCACGACACATAACCTGTGGGAGCGGGCTTGCCCGCGAAGAGGCCATTCCTGACAACCGATGACTTGTGGCTGCACGCAAATGCCCAAACGCAAAAACGGCACCCGAAGGTGCCGTTCTGTTTACTGCCGAATGTCGCTTATGCGATCAACCCGCCAGGCCCGATTGCTGAACCAGGTTCAGCAGCGGTTGTGGGTAGACGCCGAGGAAGAACGCGACCAGGGCGATGGCCAGCAGCATCACGCCGCCTGCCTTCTGTTCCCAGTGCAGTTGCGCATCGTGGCGACGCAGGTTCGGTTCGATCAGGTACAGGGTGACCATGACGCGCAGGTAGTAGAACACGCCGATGGCGCTGCCCAGTACCAGCGAGCCGACCAGCCACCATTGGTGCGATTCGACACCGGTGGCGATGATGTAGAACTTGCCGATGAAGCCAGCGGTCAGCGGGATACCAGCGAGGGACAGCATCATCACGGTCAGTACGGCGGTCAGGTACGGACGGCGCCAGAACAGGCCGCGGTATTCGTACAGGGCGTCCGCGTCACGGCCGTTGTACGGCGAGGACATCAGGGTGATCACGCCGAAGGCGCCGAGGCTGGTGATCACGTAGGTGACCAGGTACACGCCGATGGCTTCCACGGCCAGACCTTTGCTCGCCACCAGGGCGATCAGCAGGTAACCGAAGTGGGCGATGGACGAGTAACCCAGCAGACGCTTGAGGTTGCTCTGGGTCAGTGCCAGCAGGTTACCGAACAGGATCGACGCGATGGCGATGATGGTCAGCACGTCGCTCAGCACGCCGCTGCTTGCGGCTGGCGAGATCTGGAACAGACGCACCATCACGGCGAACACGGCAACCTTGGATGCGGTAGCGAGGAACGCTGCAACCGGCGCCGGAGCACCTTCGTAAACGTCTGGAGTCCAGAGGTGGAACGGTACCAGCGACAGCTTGAACGCGAGACCGATCAGCATCATGCCCAGGCCCAGTTGCGCCAGCGAGCTTGGCAGGCCAGTAGCCGCCAGCGCCTGACCGATGCCGACGAAGCTCAGGGAACCCGAGTCTGCGTACAGCAGCGCCATACCGAACAACAGGAACGCCGAGCCGGCAGCCGACAGCACCATGTACTTGATGCCGGCTTCCAGCGAGCGCTTGTTGAAGAAGGCGTAAGCCACCAGACCATAGACCGGCACCGACAGCAGTTCCAGACCGATGAACAACCCGGCCAGGTGCTGCGCGCTGACCAGAACCAGGCCACCGGCGGCGGCCATCAGGATCAGCAGGTAAAGTTCTTCACGGTTGCCCGGGTAACCCGAACCGCCATCGCCGAGGTAGGCGTGGGCGAGGGTGACACAGGCGAGGGTGGCGACCAGGATCAGCGCCATGTACAGGCAGGCAAAGGTGTCGATTTGCAGCAATGGCGTCACGGCCAATGGCGCGACTTTCAAGGCTGGCAGGATCGACAGCAAAGCCAGGTTCAGGCCCGCCACGGAAATCAGGAAGGTCTGCGAGTGGTTGCGGCGCCAGGCGATTGCCAGCATCACCACGATAATGGTGAGGCTGGTAATCAACAGCGGCGCTAGCGCGATAAAGTGTTGAGTCGTGAATTCCATAGCGCTCTTACCGGGCCGAAGCGAGTTGAGTGAAGGCGGTGCCGAGCCACTGCTGCACGCCATGCATCGTCGCGGCAGAGGTATCGAGGAACGGTTGTGGGTACACGCCGATGTAGATCAGCAGTGCAGCCAGACCGACCACCATGATCAGTTCGCGACCGTCCATGCCATGCAGTACCGCGTCCGATTTGGCCGGGCCGAAGTACGCGCGGTGGATCATGATCAGCGAGTAGACCGAACCGAACACCAGGCCGGACGTCGCGATGATGGTGACCAACGGCGCAGCAGGGAACGTGCCGATCAGGATCAGGAACTCACCGACGAAGTTACCGGTACCCGGCAAGCCCAGGGATGCGGCTGCGAAGAACAGGCTGAGGGCCGGCAGGTAAGCGATCTTCGACCACAGGCCGCCCATTTCACGCATGTCGCGGGTGTGGGTGCGTTCGTACAACTGGCCACTCAAGATAAAGAGTGCCGCGGCCGACAGACCGTGCGCCAGCATCTGCATCACAGCGCCTTGCAGCGCCAGTTGGCTGCCGGAGTAGATGCCGATCAGTACGAAGCCCATGTGGGAAACGGACGAGAAGGCAATCAGACGCTTGATGTCGGTTTGCGCGAACGCCAGGAACGCACCGTAGAAGATCCCGATCAGACCCAGGGTCATGGCGATCGGCGCGAACTCGGCCGAAGCGTTCGGGAACAGCGGCAGGGCGAAACGCAGCAGGCCGTAGGCCGCAGTTTTCAGCAAGATACCGGCGAGGTCTACGGAACCAGCGGTCGGCGCCTGGGCGTGAGCGTCAGGCAACCAGGAGTGGAACGGTACGACTGGCAGCTTGACCGCGAAGGCGATGAAGAAGCCGAGCATCAGGATGTACTCGGTGGTCATCGACATCTTGGTTTTCAACAGGTCGGCGTAGTTGAAGGTAATCACGCCGGTTTCGTTGAAGTTGACCAGTACCAGACCCAGGATCGCCACCAGCATGATCAGGCCGGAAGCCTGAGTGAAGATGAAGAACTTGGTCGCCGCGTAGATCCGGGTTTTCTTGCCGTCCGAAGAGCTGTGACCCCAGAGCGCGATGAGGAAGTACATCGGCACCAGCATCATTTCCCAGAAGAAGAAGAACATGAACAGGTCGAGGGCGAGGAACACGCCGACGACACCGCCCAGGATCCACATCAGGTTCAGGTGGAAGAAGCCAACGTGACGTTGAATCTCTTTCCACGAGCAGAGTACCGAGAGGACACCCAGCAGACCGGTCAGCAGGATCATCAGCAGCGACAGGCCGTCGAGGGCCAGGTGCACGCTGATGCCGAAGCGCTGGATCCAGATGTGCTTGAACTCGATCACCCAGGTCGGATCGGCGCCAGGCGCCGGAGCAAATGAATAGTCGCCGTGGGCCCACAGCCAGAGGCCGAGCGCGAGTTCCAGGGACATGGTCAACAGCGCAATCCAGCGTGGGAGGGTAGAGCCGAAGCGCTCACCCATCCAGCACAGCAGGCCGCCGATGAAGGGAATCAGGATTAGCCAAGGCAGAATCATGACGGGCTCGTTTCCTTTCGCAAATTCGCAAGGTTCATATCAGACCGCTACCAGCACGACGGCGCCAATTACCAGCACGGCACCCGCAGCCATCGAGGCGGCATACCAACGCAGTTGACCGGTCTCGGTACGGCTCAGGGCGGTGTGACCGCCTTTGGCCATGCGCGGGATCAGACCGATGGTCTGGTCGAGCGGGTCTTTGCGCAGCATGTGGCTGATCGCCAGGTACGGCTTGACGAACAGTTTGTCGTAGATCCAGTCGAAGCCCCAGGCAGCGAACCACCAGGCCGAGAGGAAGCGACCGACGCCGCTGTTGGCGATGGCAGTGACGAAGCGACGCTTGCCGAGGAACAGCAGCGCGGCCAGCAGGATACCGGCCAGGGCGATGGCGCCCGACGCGATTTCCAGGCTGTGCTTGGCTTCGCCGCCGGCATGGCCGACGCTTTGTGGCAGCACGCCGTGCAGCGGAGGAACGATCATTGCGCCGATGAAAGTCGACAGTACGATCAGCACCGACAGTGGCAGCCAGTGGGCGATGCCGTGACCGGCGTGGGCTTCGGTCTTCGCTTCACCGTGGAACGCGATGAAGATCAGGCGGAAGGTGTACAGCGAGGTCATGAACGCGCCAACCAGACCTGCGTAGAGCAGACCGTTGTTGCCGCTGGCGAACGCTTCCCAGAGGATTTCGTCCTTGGAGTAGAAGCCCGCAGTCACCAGAGGCAGGGCCGCCAGGGCCGCGCCGCCGACGATGAAGCTGGCATAGGCCAGTGGCAACTTCTTCCACAGTCCGCCCATCTTGAAGATGTTCTGCTCGTGGTGGCAGGCAACGATCACCGCACCGGAAGCAAGGAACAGCAGCGCCTTGAAGAAGGCGTGGGTCATCAGGTGGAAAATCGCGCCGTCCCAGGCACCAACGCCCAGGGCCAGGAACATGTAGCCGATCTGGCTCATGGTCGAGTAGGCGAGGATACGCTTGATGTCGGTTTGAACCAGGGCTGCGAAGCCAGCCAGAACCAGGGTCACGCCGCCGCCGATGCCGACCAGGTGCAGGATTTCCGGCGCCAGGGTGAACAGGCCGTGGGTACGGGCGATCAGGTAGACGCCCGCGGTCACCATGGTTGCGGCGTGGATCAGTGCTGAAACCGGAGTAGGACCGGCCATCGCATCCGCCAGCCAGGTTTGCAGCGGCAGTTGCGCGGATTTACCGACAGCGCCGCCCAGCAGCATCAGGGTGGCCATGACCATCCAGAAGTCGCCGGCCTGGAATTTCTGCGGTGCCAGCACCAGCAGTTCCTGAACGTTCAGCGTGCCCAGTTGGGCAAACAGAATGAACAGGCCGATGGCCATGAACACGTCACCGATACGGGTCACAATGAAGGCTTTGAGTGCGGCGTTACCGTTGTTGCGGTTGCTGTAGTAGAAACCGATCAACAGGTACGAGCACAGGCCCACACCTTCCCAACCGAAGTACAGGAACAACAGGTTATCGCCCAGCACCAGGAACAGCATGCTCGCGATAAACAGGTTGGTGTAGGCGAAGAAGCGCGAGTAACCGGCTTCACCGCGCATGTACCAGGACGCGAACAGGTGGATCAGGAAGCCGACGCCGACAACCACGCCGAGCATGGTCACGGACAGGCCGTCCAGATACAGCGCGAAGTTCGGCGTGAAGCCCTCAACCGCCATCCACTGCCACAACACCTGGGTGTAGTGACCGCCTTGCGGCGGGGCGACGTTGAATTGCCAGATCACGTAGGCGGTAACGATTGCCGACAGACCGATGGAACCCACGCCGATCAGTGCGGCCAGGTTTTCCGAGATGCGTCCACGGGAGAACGACAGCAGCAGGAAACCAATGAGAGGGAATACGAAAGTCAGAAAGAGTAGGTTCATCCGCGCATCTCACTGGCAGCGTCGATATCGAGCGTGTGGAAGCGGCGATACAGTTGCAGCAGGATCGCCAGGCCGATACTGGCCTCGGCGGCTGCCAGGCTGATCACCAGGATGAACATGATCTGTCCATCCGGCTGCGCCCAACGGCTACCGGCAACGATGAAGGCCAGTGCAGAGGCGTTCATCATCACTTCAAGACTCATCAACACGAAGAGGATGTTGCGGCGGACCATCAGGCCGACCAGACCGAGGCAGAACAGGATGCCGGCGACCGCCAGACCATGCTCCATAGGGATAGCAGGCATCGTCATTGCTCCTTGGCTTCGTTGCGGCCCAAGTGGAACGCCGTGACGGCTGCGGCGAGCAGCAGCATCGAGGCGAGTTCGACCACCAGCAGGTACGGACCGAACAGGCTGATGCCCACGGCCTTGGCGTCTACGGTGGTGTGGCCGACGGCTTCACCGGTCTGGTGGGAGAACAGCACATACAGCAGTTCCACCAGCAGCAGCGCGGCGAGGAGGACCGGGCCGCCCCAGATGCCGGGCTTGAGCCAGACGCGCTCTTGCTGAACCGAGGCCGGGCCAAGGTTCAACATCATCACCACGAACACGAACAGCACCATGATGGCGCCAGCGTAGGCGATCACTTCCAGGACACCGGCAAACGGTGCGCCGAGGGCGAAGAACGTCATCGCCACGGCGATCAGCGAAATGATCAGGTAGAGCAGGGCGTGCACAGGGTTGGTGTTGGTGATCACGCGAAGCGTGGACACCACAGCGATACCCGATGCGAAATAGAAAGCGAATTCCATCTTTCTTCCTTAAGGCAGCAAGCTCTTCACGTTGATCGGTTCGGCTTCATTCTGCGCGGAGCCTTTCGGCTTCCCGGCAATCGCCATACCTGCAACACGATAGAAGTTGTAATCAGGGTTTTTTCCGGGGCCGGAGATCAGCAGATCTTCTTTCTCGTAAACCAGGTCCTGACGTTTGAACTCGGCCATTTCGAAATCCGGCGTCAGCTGGATCGCGGTGGTCGGGCAGGCTTCCTCGCAGAGGCCGCAGAAAATGCAGCGCGAGAAGTTGATACGGAAAAACTCCGGATACCAGCGACCGTCGTCGGTTTCGGCTTTCTGCAGCGAGATGCAACCGACCGGGCACGCCACGGCGCACAGGTTGCAGGCTACACAACGCTCTTCGCCGTCGGGGTCGCGGGTCAGGACGATACGGCCACGGTAGCGCGGCGGCAGGTAGACCGGTTCTTCCGGGTACTGCAGCGTGTCGCGCTTGCGGAAGGCGTGGCCGAAAATCATCACCAGGCTGCGAAGCTGGGTGTAGAGGCCATGCACGATGTCAAATATGTACTTCATGATTCTCTATCCTCACTGAGCCGCGACGGCGGGCGTGTTGAGCAACACGATCGCAGCGGTCACCAGCATGTTGACGAGGGTCAGCGGCAAGCAGAACTTCCAGCTGAAATCCATCACCTGGTCATACCGTGGGCGCGGAATCGAGGCGCGCAGCAGGATGAACAGCATGATGAAGAACGCGGTTTTCAGTGCGAACCAGATGAACGGGATCTGCGGCAGGATGCCGAACGGACCGTGCCAGCCACCGAAGAACAAGGTCACCAGCAGCGCCGAGATCAGCACGATGCCGATGTACTCACCGACGAAGAACATGCCCCATTTCATGCCGGCGTATTCAATGTGGTAACCGTCGGCCAGTTCCTGTTCCGCTTCCGGCTGGTCGAACGGGTGACGGTGAGTCACGGCCACGCCAGCGATGAAGAAGGTCAGGAAACCGAAGATCTGCGGAATGATGAACCACAGGTTCTGCGCCTGGTAATCGACGATGTCGCGCATGTTGAACGAGCCGACCTGGATCACGATGCCCATCAGCGACAGGCCCATGAACACTTCGTACGACACGGTCTGCGCCGAGGCACGCAAGCTGCCCAGCAGGGCGAACTTGTTGTTACTCGACCAGCCTGCGAACAACACCGCGTAGACCGACAGACCGGCCATGGCGAAGAAGAACAGGATGCCGATGTTCAGGTCCGCCACGCCCCAGGTCGGGGTGATCGGGATGATCGCGAAGGCAATCAGCAGGGCGCTCATGGCGACTACCGGTGCCAGGGTGAAGATCATCTTGTCGGCGAATGGAGGCGTCCAGTCTTCCTTGAAGAACATCTTGATCATGTCGGCGGCGATCTGGAACGCGCCGAACGGACCGACGCGGTTCGGACCGTAACGGTCCTGCCAGAGGGCGAGCAAGCGACGCTCGACCCAGCTCAGCAGTGCGCCGCAAACCACCACGGCGAGCAGAATCACCACGGCTTTGAGGACCGCGATGATCACGTCGATCACTTCAGGAGTGAACCAGGTCATTGAGCTGCCTCCTGCAGACCGTCAACGGATTTGCCAAAGATGGCTGGCGGAATGCCGGCGATGCCCGCAGGCAATGCCACCAGACCTGCACCCAGTTCTTCATTGATACGCAGCGGCAGACGCAAGGTCTGGCCAGCCACGTTCAGGCTCAGCATGGCGCCGTCATTGACACCGAGGCGATCGGCTTCGGACTTGGCCAAAGCAACATAAGCGGCCGGGATGCGCTCTTGAACCGGAGCGGCTTTCGAAGAGTTCTCTTCGCTGCCGAACAGGTGGAAGAACGGCACGACCTGCCAGGTGCCCTGAGCCGGGTTGAACGCGCGCGGAACGCTGGCGAACCAGTTCAGCGAGTCACCGGTGCTTTCGATCAGGCGGGTGCCCGGGTCGCCAGCGCGGATGTGACCACCGACTTCGTCCTGGAACTTGTTCCAGGCTTGCGGCGAGTTCCAGCCCGGAGACCAGGCGAATGGCACTTGCTGACGCGGTTCAACCGAACCCGAGTAACCTTCCATCGAGAAGGCGAACGCGGTGTCCTTGTCCTGCGGGGTACGCGGTTCATGCACGCTGATGTCGGCGCGCATGGCGGTACGACCGGAGTAACGCAGCGGTTCGCGGGCCAGTTTCATGCCCTTGATGCGGAACGCGGCGGACGGTGCGGCATCGACAATGCGGTTCAGGATCGAAGTGCTGTCTGCGACAGCGGCGGTGACGTGGTCCAGTTGGGTCCAGTCAATCGGCTGGTTCAGCAGGGTAGCGCGCAGGGCATGCAACCAGCGCCAGCCTTCGTGAACCAGGATGCTCGCGTCCATGTACTTCGGATCGAAAACCTGGAAGAAGCGCTGGGCGCGACCTTCCTGGCTGACCAGAGTACCGTCGCCTTCAGCGAAGCTGGCGGCTGGCAGGACCAGATGCGCGCGATCGCTGGTGGCAGTCTTCTGATGGTCGGCAACGATCAGCACTTTCGCGGCGGTCAGAGCGGCATCAACTTTGGCTTTGTCGGTGCGGGTGTACAGATCGTTTTCCAACACGACGATGGCGTCGGCCTTGCCATCGATCACGGCTTGCAGCGCAGCGTCGACCGATTCACCACCGAGCATGGCCAGGCCGAGGCTGTTGGCCTCTGGCACGATCAGGCTGATGGAACCGTTCTTCTCGCGCAGCTTCAAGGCTTTGGCGATGTTCGCAGCCGCTTCGATCAGGGCTTTTGAGCCCAGGGAAGTACCGGCGATGATCAATGGGCGCTTGGCCGCGAGCAGGGCGTCGGCGATGCGCTTGGCCAGTTCGAGGGCTTCAGCGTCCAGGCCTTCAACGGCTGGAGCGCTGGCGTCGAGGGCGTGAGCCACGGCGAAACCGATGCGGGCCAGGTCGTCGGGAGCGGCGTGAACGCACTCTTCGGCGATGTCGTCGAGCTTGGTTTCAGCCAGGCTGGCGATGAACAACGGGTTCAGCGCGTGCTGGCCGATGTTCTTCACCGCGGCGTCAAGCCAAGGCTGAACGCGCATGGCGTCGGCCATGTCTTCGGCCTTGCCCTTGACCGATTGACGCAGGGACAAAGCCATGCGCGCAGCAGTCTGGGTCAGGTCTTCACCGAGGACGAACACGGCGTCGTGGTCTTCGATGTCGCGCATGTTCGGCACTGGCAGCGGGCTGTCTTTCAGCACTTGCAGGACCAGACGGATGCGTTCCAGTTCGGAAGCTTCGATACCGGAGTAGAAGTGCTCGGCACCGACCAGTTCGCGCAACGCGTAGTTGCTTTCGAGGCTGGCGCGAGGCGAACCGATACCGACGATGTTGCGACCGCGCAGCAGGTCAGCGGCTTTATCCAGCGCTTCGTCGAGGCTCAGCTTGGTGCCGTTGGCCAGCAATGGCTGACGCGGGCGGTCTTCGCGGTTGACGTACCCATAGCCGAAACGGCCACGGTCGCACAGGAAGTACTGGTTCACCGAACCGTTGAAACGGTTTTCGATGCGACGCAGTTCGCCGTAACGTTCGCCCGGGGAGATGTTGCAACCGCTGGAGCAGCCATGGCAGATGCTCGGCGAGAACTGCATGTCCCACTTGCGGTTGTAGCGCTCGGAGTGAGTCTTGTCGGTGAACACACCGGTCGGGCAGACCTCGGTGAGGTTGCCGGAGAACTCGCTTTCCAGGGTGCCGTCTTCAACGCGACCGAAGTACACGTTGTCGTGGGCGCCGAACACGCCGAGGTCGGTGCCGCCGGCGTAGTCTTTATAGAAGCGCACGCAGCGGTAGCAAGCGATGCAGCGGTTCATTTCGTGGGAAATGAACGGGCCCAGTTGCTGGTTCTGGTGGGTACGCTTGGTGAAGCGGTAACGGCGCTCGTTGTGGCCGGTCATTACCGTCATGTCTTGCAGGTGGCAGTGACCGCCTTCTTCACAGACCGGGCAGTCGTGAGGGTGGTTGGTCATCAGCCATTCGACAACACTGGCGCGGAAGGCCTTGGATTCTTCATCTTCGATGGAGATCCAGGTGTTGTCGGTGGCAGGGGTCATGCAGGACATGACGATACGACCACGGGTGTCGTTCTCGTCGGTGTACTGCTTGACCGCGCATTGGCGGCAAGCGCCAACGCTGCCAAGGGCAGGGTGCCAGCAGAAATACGGAATATCGAGGCCCAGAGACAGACATGCCTGTAACAGGTTGTCTGCCCCATCGACTTCGAGCGCTTTGCCGTCTACGTGGATAGTGGCCATGGTTCAAAGTTCTTCGTTGGCCCGGTGTCAGCGGGCGTGGCTAATGGAATCTTGTTATCCGCGTGAATCAACACAGCCGTTAAAGGCGTCATCACACGAAAAGCGAAGGGCACGGACCCTTCGCTTTTTTTAAGCGTTTACGCGCCGACTACGATCGGCCTTGCCAGAGGCGGGACGGCGGCGCTGACAGGCGCGATACCGGCTTCGAACTCTGGACGGAAGTATTTGATTGCGCTGCCCAACGGCTCCACGGCGCCCGGTGCGTGAGCACAGAAGGTCTTGCCTGGGCCGAGGAAGCCGACCAGACCCAGCAGGGTCTCGATGTCGCCTGGCTGGCCTTCACCGTTCTCGATGGACATCAGGAGCTTGACGCTCCATGGCAAACCATCGCGGCACGGGGTGCAGAAACCACAGGACTCGCGGGCGAAGAACTGCTCCATGTTGCGCAGCAGGGACACCATGTTGACGCTGTCGTCCACCGCCATGGCCAGGCCGGTACCCATGCGGGTGCCCACTTTGGCGATGCCGCCGGCGTACATTTGTGCGTCCAGGTGTTCCGGCAACAGAAAACCGGTACCGGCGCCGCCAGGCTGCCAGCACTTGAGCTTGTAACCGTCGCGCATGCCACCGGCATAGTCTTCGAACAACTCACGACCGGTGACGCCGAACGGCAGTTCCCACAGGCCCGGGTTCTTCACTTTGCCGGAGAAGCCCATGAGCTTGGTGCCCATATCTTCGCTGCCTTCGCGGGCCAACGATTTGTACCAGTCCACGCCGTCGGCAATGATCGCCGGCACGTTGCACAGGGTTTCAACGTTGTTCACGCAAGTCGGCTTGCCCCATACACCAACGGCGGCAGGGAAGGGCGGCTTGGAGCGCGGGTTGGCGCGGCGGCCTTCGAGGGAGTTGATCAGTGCGGTTTCTTCACCGCAGATGTAACGCCCGGCGCCGGTGTGGACGAACAGCTCGAAATCGAAGCCGCTGCCCAGGATGTTCTTGCCCAGCAGGCCCGCTGCCTTGGCTTCTTCCACGGCACGGTTGAGGTGCTTGGCGGCGGTGGTGTATTCGCCACGCAGGAAGATGTAGCCCCGGTAGGTTTTCAGTGCGCGGGCACTGATCAGCATGCCTTCGATCAGCAGATGGGGCAGTTGCTCCATCAGCATGCGGTCTTTCCAGGTGTTCGGCTCCATTTCATCCGCGTTGCACAGCAGGTAGCGGATGTTGATGGATTCGTCCTTGGGCATCAGGCCCCACTTCACGCCAGTGGGGAAACCTGCACCGCCGCGACCTTTAAGACCGGCGTCTTTCACGGTCTGGACGATGTCGTCCTGGGCCATGTCGGCGAAGGCTTTGCGCGCAGCGGCGTAACCGTTCTTGGCCTGGTACTCGTCGAGCCATACGGCTTCGCCGTCGTCACGCAGACGCCAGGTGAGCGGGTGAGTCTCGGCCGAACGCTTGATGCGGTTGGCTGGACCGAAAGAAGTCAGGGTCATACGTAGCCCTCGAGCAATTTGGCAACGCCTGCTGGCTGCACATCACCGAAAGTGTCGTCGTCGATCATCAACGCCGGCGCCTTGTCGCAGTTGCCGAGGCAGCAGACCGGCAGCAGGGTGAAACGACCGTCGGTGGTGGTCTGCCCCAGGCCGATGCCGAGCTTGCTCTGGATTTCGCTGACCACGGACTCGTGGCCACCGATGTAGCAGACCATGCTGTCGCAGACGCGAATGATGTGGCGGCCGACCGGTTGACGGAAGATCTGGCTATAGAAAGTCGCCACGCCTTCAACGTCGCTCGCCGGGATGCCGAGGATCTCGCCGATGGCGTACAGGGCGCCGTCCGGCACCCAGCCACGTTCCTTCTGGACGATCTTCAGGGCTTCGATCGACGCCGCGCGCGGGTCTTCGTAGTGATGCAGCTCGTGCTCGATGGCCGAGCGCTCGGTTTCGCTCAGGGCGAAACGGTCTGTCTGGATAAGCGTGCTGTTCATGCTTAGCGGTCCACGTCGGCCATAACGAAATCGATACTACCCAGGTACGCAATCAAGTCCGCGACCATGCTGCCTTTGATCACCGAAGGGATCTGCTGCAGGTGCGGGAAGCTTGGGGTACGAATCCGGGTGCGGTAGCTCATGGTGCCGCCATCGCTCGTCAGGTAATAACTGTTGATGCCCTTGGTCGCTTCGATCATCTGGAAGGATTCGTTGGCCGGCATGACCGGGCCCCACGAAACTTGCAGGAAGTGCGTGATCAAGGTTTCGATGTGCTGCAGCGTGCGCTCTTTCGGCGGCGGCGTGGTCAGCGGGTGATCCGCCTTGTACGGGCCTTCCGGCATGTTGCGCATGCACTGCTCGATGATCTTGATGCTCTGGCGCATCTCCTCGACGCGCACGATGCAGCGGTCGTAGGCATCGCCATTGGCCGCCAGCGGCACTTCGAATTCGAAGTTCTCGTAGCCCGAGTACGGGCGCGCCTTGCGCAGGTCGAAATCGCAACCGGTCGAACGCAGACCAGCACCGGTGACACCCCATTCCAGGGCTTGCTTGGTGTTGTAGTCGGCGACGCCGATGGTCCGGCCACGCAGGATGCTGTTGTCCAGTGCGGCTTTCTGGTATTCGTCCAGACGCTTTGGCATCCACTCGACGAAGTCTTTAACCAGCTTTTCCCAGCCGCGCGGCAGGTCGTGGGCGACGCCACCGATGCGGTACCAGGCCGGGTGCAGACGGAAACCGGTAATGGCTTCGATCACCGTGTACGCGCGCTGGCGGTCGGTGAAGGTGAAGAACACCGGGGTCATGGCGCCGACGTCCTGGATGTAGGTACCCAGGAACAGCAGGTGGCTGGTGATTCGGAAGAACTCGGCCATCATGATGCGGATGACGTCGACCTTCTCTGGCACCTTGATGCCGGCCAGCTTCTCGACCGAGAGCACGTACGGCAGGTTGTTCATCACGCCGCCGAGGTAGTCGATACGGTCGGTGTACGGGATGAAGCTGTGCCAGGACTGACGCTCGGCCATCTTCTCGGCACCACGGTGGTGGTAGCCGACGTCCGGAACGCAGTCGACGATCTCTTCACCGTCCAGCTGCAGGATGATGCGGAACGCACCGTGCGCCGAAGGGTGGTTAGGACCGAGGTTGAGGAACATGTAGTCCTCGTTCGGGCCGGAACGCTTCATGCCCCAGTCTTCCGGCTTGAAGCGCGCGGACTCTTCTTCGAGCTGCTGCTTGGCCAGGTTCAGGGTGAACGGGTCGAACTCGGTGGCGCGCGCCGGGAAGTCCTTGCGCAGCGGGTGACCTTCCCACGTCGGCGGCATCATGATGCGCGTCAGGTGCGGGTGGCCTTTGAAGTCGATGCCGTACATGTCCCAGACTTCACGCTCGTACCAGTTGGCGTTCGGCCAGATGCTGGTGACGGTCGGCAGGCTGAGGTCGCTCTCGGACAAGGCGACTTTGATCATGACGTCACTATTACGTTCGATCGACATCAAGTGATAGAACACGGAGAAGTCGACGCCGTTCGGCAGCCCTTGACGCTTGGTGCGCAGTCGCTCGTCCACGCCGTGCAGGTCATAAAGCATGACGTACGGCTTGGGCAGGTTGCGCAGGAAGGTCAGGACTTCGACGAGTTTGGCGCGGGCAACCCAAAGCACCGGCATGCCGGTGCGGGTAGCCTGGGCGGTGAACGCCTCGGGGCCAAAACGGTTGTTCAGTTCGACGACCACATCCTGGTCGTCTGCCTTGTAAGGCGGGATGTACAGAGCACTGCCTGTAGTCATGGTTATTTTATCGCTTTCGGTCAACGTAAAGAATGAAGCCAGTTTCTCGTTCTATTAAAGAAGCAGATCTGGATCAGACTTCGTCGGGGCTGCGCAGGTTGGTGACTGCGATTCGCTGTTCGCGGCGCTTTTCCTTTTCGGAAGGCATCTCGGCGCGATACACGCCTTGATCGCCAACGACCCAGGAAAGCGGGCGACGCTCCTGGCCAATCGACTCCTGCAACAGCATCAAGCCTTGCAGAAAAGCTTCTGGACGGGGCGGGCAGCCAGGCACGTAGACGTCCACGGGCAGGAACTTGTCCACCCCTTGAACGACAGAGTAGATGTCGTACATGCCACCGGAGTTGGCGCACGAACCCATGGAAATGACCCATTTAGGTTCGAGCATTTGCTCGTAGAGACGCTGAATGATCGGCGCCATCTTGATGAAGCAGGTACCGGCGATAACCATGAAATCCGCCTGACGCGGCGATGCCCGGATAACCTCGGCGCCAAAGCGCGCGATGTCGTGGGGCGCCGTGAAGGCGGTGGTCATTTCCACATAGCAGCACGAAAGACCGAAGTTATACGGCCACAGGGAGTTCTTGCGCCCCCAGTTGATCGTGCCGTTAAGCACGTCTTCGAGCTTGCCCATGAAAATGTTTTTGTGGACTTGATCTTCTAACGGATCGGAAACGGTTTCCCGTTGGCCAATCGGATACTGCTCGTTAGGAGCATCGGGGTCGATCCTGGTGAGATTGTATTGCATTGCCAAAGCCTCATTGTTTCAGCTTCGCTTGCCGCTTGCGCCGAGCTTCCGGAGCCCAGTCAAGGGCGCCCACTCGGAATAGGTAGACAAGACCTGCCAACAGAATTGCTATGAAAACGAGAGCTTCGACGAATCCGGTCCAGCCGCTTTCGCGGACGGACACAGACCATGCAAAGAGAAAGAGGGCTTCGATATCGAAGATCACGAACAACATCGCGACCAGATAGAATTTGGCTGAGAGCCGCAAGCGGGCGCCACCTGTAGGTAGCATGCCGGACTCGAACGGTTCGTTTTTGCTGCGGCCCCAGGCTTTTGACCCGAGGAGGCTGGAGACGCCCAGCATAAAGGCACAGAGGCCGATGACGCCTAGAAGGAAAATGGCAAAGCCCCAGTTGTGGGCCATGAGTCCTGTCGCTTCGGGCATGCTGGTAATCCTTAACAGAGAGCAAAGGTCTCTGAGCTTGAAAAAGAACAAAGCAGTGACGATATGTCGCAGCAATCAATCCCGCTGATTTTATGGCTAAACACCCGGCAAGTAAAATTCCTATAGCGAAATTATTTATAGGAATAAGGACATTACGTACCCTCAAAGCCCTGTAACCCTTGGCCCGTGGGCATTAGCCGGCATTTCGTCAATTATGTTTTGTAGGGAATGTAACGAACATAGTTGTAGCTAAATGATAATCAATATTGTTTGGCGTGGGATTTAAACTGTTTGCCCTGTGGGAAGTTGGGAAGTTGTCTTATATGGGCGTTACTGCAAGTAGCGGCGGGCTGGGTTTTAGCGGATTTTTCGGGTGGCGATGGCGAGCTGGATCAATCAAATTCTGTGCTTTTGTAGGAGCAAGGCTTGCCCGCGATGAACGATGACACGGTTCCCCTGATTCACCGCGGCGCACCCATCGCGGGCAAGCCTTGCTCCTACAGGATCGTGTCAGGGCTAAGTGGCACCCAAAAAAACGCCCCGAACCAGTCGGGGCGTCAGATGTGCGTCGTTGCGGTTTTTAATCGGTCCGCAACGGCCGTTTACTCAGGCGAAGCAGATCAGTGGAACTGTTCTTCTTCAGTCGAACCGGTCAGCGCGGTAACCGAAGACGAGCCACCCTGGATCACGGTGGTCATGTCGTCGAAGTAGCCGGTGCCCACTTCCTGCTGGTGAGCCACGAAGGTGTAGCCTTTCGAAGCGTCAGCGAATTCCTGCTCTTGCAGCTTCACGTAGGCAGTCATGTCGTTGCGGGCGTAGTCGTGCGCCAGGTTGAACATGCTGTGCCACATGTTGTGAATGCCGGCCAGGGTGATGAACTGGTGCTTGTAGCCCATGGCGGACAGTTCGCGCTGGAACTTGGCGATGGTCGCGTCGTCCAGGTTTTTCTTCCAGTTGAAGGAAGGCGAGCAGTTGTACGACAGCAGTTGGTCCGGGTATTCCTTCTTGATCGCTTCAGCGAAGCGACGAGCTTCGTCCAGGTCAGGCTTGGCGGTTTCGCACCAGATCAGGTCGGCGTATGGAGCGTAAGCCAGGCCGCGAGCGATGGCCTGGTCGAGACCGGCGCGAACCTTGTAGAAACCTTCCTGGGTACGTTCGCCAGTCACGAAAGGCTGGTCGTACGGGTCGCAGTCGGAAGTCAGCAGGTCAGCGGCGTTGGCGTCGGTACGGGCCAGGATGATGGTCGGAGTACCGGCAACGTCAGCAGCCAGGCGAGCAGCGGTCAGCTTCTGTACGGCTTCCTGGGTTGGAACCAGTACCTTGCCGCCCATGTGGCCGCATTTTTTCACGGAAGCCAGTTGGTCTTCGAAGTGAACGCCGGCGGCGCCTGCTTCGATCATGCTCTTCATCAGCTCGTAAGCGTTCAGTACGCCACCGAAACCGGCTTCAGCGTCCGCAACGATTGGCGCGAAGTAGTCGATGTAGCCGTCGTCACCCGGGTTCTTGCCGGCTTTCCACTGGATCTGGTCGGCACGACGGAACGAGTTGTTGATGCGCTTGACCACGGTTGGAACCGAGTCCACCGGGTACAGCGACTGGTCCGGGTACATCGATTCGGCGGAGTTGTTGTCCGCAGCCACTTGCCAGCCCGACAGGTAGATCGCCTGGATACCGGCTTTGACTTGTTGCACAGCCTGGCCGCCGGTCAGGGCGCCCATGCAGTTGACGAAATCTTTCTCAGGACGGAAGGCTGGCTTGGCACCCTGGGTAACCAGGTTCCACAGCTTCTCGGCGCCCATTTTTGCAAAGGTGTGCTCAGGTTGAACCGAGCCACGCAGGCGGACGACGTCAGCAGCGGAGTAAGTGCGTGTCACGCCTTTCCAGCGCGGGTTTTCAGCCCAGTCTTTTTCGAGGGCTGCAATTTGCTGTTCGCGTGTCAGTGCCATGGGAGATAAACCTCGTCGCGTCTTTATGAAAAGTTGTTCTGCGGTGGAAAATTCCTGCGCTCGCTGACCAGAAGCTTAGGCGGTCAAGTCGGATTCGGCGGGGATGGCGACGGGATGAACGATGGGCTCGAGGGGAAGTGAGCAGGTAAGGGCGAACTGGCGGGCGCATTCGGGCGTCGTGGGCCTTTATACGAACTTCAGTGTGATGCCGGGTTTACCTAAATACGCTTCCGTCCCTCGGGACAACTTCGTTCCAGTCGGCAACCTCGTCAAACACACCTTGTGGGCGGTACAGACACGAAGCGGTTCGCGGGGTAGGTGCGAACATCGCCTCGAAGGCCCTTGCCAGGGCCCCTGATTAGCGGGAGCGAGGCCATCATGCCTTCGCTTTTTTGGCTCGTCAAACGTTTTGTAGTGCTTTTTTTCAAGCACTACATCTTTGGTCTAATACGACTCTTCAGTCAGTTTTCGGTGCCTTAGTCCAAAGTGTCGACCTTCACCCGCAGGGTCATGTCGTTGCGGCTTTGAGTCGAGTAGCTGTGGGTCACGCCCTGTTTATCAGCTTGTGTCTGGCCGTTGGTGCCGGCCAGCAGGATCCATTCGCCGAGGCGACCGGTGACGGTTGTGTCGGTACTTTGCACGTTCACTACATCGGGACGTTCCTGGCTCAAGCGGTCACGGTTTGTACTGATCGACAGATGAACGATCTCGCCGGTGACGTTGGCCGTGACGTAGAAACCCTGGGTGACGTTGCGATATTCGGTCTGGCTGCGCAGGTCGCCGTAGGAGTCGGTCTGGGTGCTGGTCAGCGGCACGCTTTGGCCAACCTGGATCAGTGCCGGCATGCCATCGGTAGCTTGGACTTGCTGAATGCCGCCGTCGCGGCTATCGGTACTGCGATTGATGATGCGGGTCTGGCTGGGCTTTGCACCGTTCACCGAGTAACCCTGATCGCCCTGGAAGTTGTTTTCGTTGGTATCGACGGTGATCAGCAGGCGTTTTGGCGCAGTATCGAGTTGGCCAATCAAGGCCTTAAGTTCGTCGATTTTGCGTTGATCAGCGTTGACGATGAGCTGATTGCCATAGGCGCTGACGGTGCCTTCCTTACCGATGAAATCCTGCGCCACGGGCAGCATGTCGGCACTGGTGTGGTAATTCAAAGGCACGATTTCAGTGGCTGCCATGACCGAAAAACTGCAGCTCACCAACAGTGTGGCAAGCAGGGTGCGTAGGGACATATCCGTTATCTCCGCCAACTTCAAAGTGTTGATATTGCCAGTTTGTCGGCCCGGGGAGGGGCAAGTTGAATGGTAGACAGCAAAACGCCCCGGCATCGTGAGATGTCAGGGCGTTTTGTGGTGTTTGCATGCAGCTTTTGTGGCAAGGGAGCTTGCTACCGTTGGGCTGCGCAGCAGTCCCAATAATTTAGGGCCGCTTCGCGACCCAACGGGAGCAAGCTCCCTCGCCACAAGGTATCAGGCCGAATGGCGAACCATGTCCACATGCGGAATCCCGGCTTCCAGGAACTCCTCACTGACCATGCTGAAGCCCAGGCGCTCATAGAACGCCGTGGCCTGAACCTGAGCGCTGAGCATTTGTTGCTTCAGCCCGCGCTCTTCGGCTTCACCGATCACTGCTTGCATCAATGCATCGCCGACCTTAAGGCCGCGCCAGTCCTTGAGAACCGACACCCGGCCAACGTGGCCGTCGGGCAGCAGACGTGCGGTGCCAATCGGAAAGTCGCCTTCGAGCGCGAGGAAGTGCACGGCCGATGCATCATCGGCGTCCCATTCCAGTTCAGGTGGAACGCATTGCTCGGCAACGAACACCGTCTCACGAATGCGCCGGATCTCGGCGTTGTCCTTTTGCCAGTCTGCGACACGTACGTGAATCTTATTCATCGGCGAACCCCAGGCTACCTTGCTTGATCAGTTCGCACAGCAGGCCGCGGCCGTCTTCGTCGCTCAGCCATTCGCCGAGGTTGTCGACGTGCAGCGCATCGGCGGCGCAGATCATCTTCAGCAGCTCGCGCAGTTTGCCCGGCAGATAACGGCTCTGGCCGCTGGCGAACAGCAGCAGATCGTCGTCGACTTCGGACCAGGCCAGGCGCGCGCTCGGGTTGCGGATCAGCACCGCGCCTTGCTCCAGTGCGCTGAGGACGTCGTCTTCTGCGAGGTCTTCCGGGCCCACTACCAGTTCCGGGTAGCGCGGCTCGGTCATGAACTGGCCGAACCAGGTCAGCAGCAGGCGCTCGTCGCTCATGTGTTCGGCGAGCAGGTTTTTCAGGCGATCCAGGGCGTCGTGCTGAATCTGGTGCGGATCGGCCGCAGGCAGGGCGTCGGCGTCGGTGTAGCGCTCTTCGTCCGGTAGGAACTGGCTGAGGAAGTCGGTGAAGTGGGTCAGTACTTCAGCGGCGCTCGGTGCGCGGAAGCCGACCGAGTAAGTCAGGCAGTCATCGACGGCCACGCCGCAGTGGGCCAGGCGCGGCGGCAGGTACAGCATGTCGCCCGGTTCCAGAACCCATTCATCGGTCGCTTCGAAGTCGGCGAGAATGCGCAGGTCGGCGTGTTGCAGCAGCGGGCTTTCGGAATCGCACATCTGGCCGATTTTCCAGTTGCGCTTGCCGTGGCCTTGCAGCAGGAATACGTCGTAGTTGTCGAAGTGCGGACCGACGCTGCCACCGGGGGCGGCAAAGCTGATCATCACGTCGTCGATACGCCAGCTCGGCAGGAAGCGGAAGTGCTCCAGCAGTTCGCTGACTTCCGGTACGAACTGGTCAACGGCTTGAACCAGCAAGGTCCAGTCACGCTCAGGCAGCTTGCTGAATTCGTCTTCGGCAAACGGGCCGCGACGCAATTCCCAAGGACGCTCGCCGTTCTCGATGATCAGGCGCGATTCGACTTCTTCTTCCAGCGCCAGGCCGGCCAGTTCGTCGGCGTCGATCGGGCTTTCGAAATCAGGAATCGCCTGACGGATCAGCAGCGGTTTTTTCTGCCAGTAGTCGCGCAGGAATTCCCGTGCCGTGATGCCGCCCAGAAGTTGAAGAGGGATGTCAGGATTCATGTGTAACCTATTGAAAAAAAGCACTTTTCATACGGGAATAAAAACGCCCGGCGCTGCCGGGCGTCTTAAAAGGGTCAAGCGGTCGATCAGATGCGTTTGGCTTGCTCTACAGCGTTACCGATGTAGTTGGCCGGGGTGAGCAGTTTCAGCTCGGCCTTGGCGGCGGCTGGCATGTCCAGGCCGTCAATGAAAGTCTGCAGTGCTTCAGGGCTGATGCCTTTGCCGCGAGTCAATTCTTTCAGTTTTTCGTACGGGTTTTCGATGTTGTAGCGACGCATCACGGTCTGGATCGGCTCGGCCAAAACTTCCCAGCACGCGTCCAGGTCAGCGGCAATCTTCTGCTCGTTGAGCTCCAGCTTGCTGATGCCTTTGAGGCTGGCTTCGTACGCGATCACGCTGTGGGCGAAGCCGACACCGAGATTGCGCAGTACGGTGGAGTCAGTCAGGTCGCGCTGCCAGCGGGAGATCGGCAGCTTGCTCGCCAGGTGCTGGAATAATGCATTGGCGATGCCCAAGTTGCCTTCGGAGTTCTCGAAGTCGATCGGGTTGACCTTGTGCGGCATGGTCGACGAACCGATTTCGCCAGCGATGGTGCGCTGCTTGAAATAACCCAGGGAGATGTAGCCCCAGATGTCACGGTCGAAGTCGATCAGGATGGTGTTGAAGCGGGCGATCGCGTCGAACAGCTCGGCGATGTAGTCGTGCGGTTCGATCTGCGTTGTGTACGGGTTGAAGCCCAGGCCCAGCTCGTCTTCGATGAAGGCGCGGGCGTTGGCTTCCCAGTCGATCTCAGGGTAGGCGGACAGGTGAGCGTTGTAGTTACCGACAGCGCCGTTGATCTTGCCCAGCAGCGGAACGGCGGCGACTTGAGCGATTTGACGCTCCAGGCGGTAAACCACGTTTGCCAGTTCTTTGCCCAGGGTGGTCGGCGAGGCCGGTTGACCGTGGGTGCGCGACAGCATTGGCACGCCGGCGAAACGGATGGCCAGTTCGCGGATGGCGTTGGCGGTCTGGCGCATCAGCGGCAGCATCACGTCATCACGGCCTTCGCGCAGCATCAGGGCGTGGGACAGATTGTTGATGTCCTCGCTGGTGCAGGCAAAGTGGATGAACTCGCTGACCTTGGCCAGTTCCGGCAGCTTGGCCGCTTGCTCTTTGAGCAGGTATTCGATGGCTTTGACGTCGTGGTTGGTGGTGCGCTCGATCTCTTTGACGCGCTCGGCGTGCTCCAGAGAGAAGTTTTCCGCCAGGGTGTTGAGCACAGCGTTGGCTTCGGCGGAGAACGCCGGCACTTCGCTGATGGCAGGGTGAGCGGCCAGGCGCTGGAGCCAGCGCACTTCAACCAGAACGCGGGCACGGATCAGGCCGTACTCGCTGAAAATTGGGCGCAGGGCCTGGGTTTTGCCGGCGTAGCGGCCGTCAACAGGGGAAACCGCAGTGAGCGAAGAAAGCTGCATGGGGTGTTCTCGGACAGTCGGGCAACGAAATGGGGCGCGTATCATACATGAAAAAATCCGCCGGTCCGTCGCCAACTGACCGGCGTATTACGCGTATTGCTAGGTTCGGTGCTGTCGATGCGCGTTATTCGTTACGCATCAACGGGTAAAGCTCTTTCAGCAATTTGCGGCGGCTGACCACCAACTGCCAGCGATGACCGCCCAACTGCCGCCACAGGCGTGCCGAACGGATGCCGGCCAGCAGCAGGGCGCGGATTTTCGAGGCGTTGCTCGGCTGTTGCAGGTTGCGCATGTCGCCATGCACCTGGATGCGTTGGCGCAGGGTACTCAAGGTGTCCTGATACAGCGCGCCGCAGGCGGCGATCACGTTTTCGTGGGCCGGGCCGAAGTGTTCAACCTGGGACTGAATCTGTGGCAGGCGCTTGCCGATCACGTCCAGCATGTCGCTACGCTTGGCCAGCTGACGCTCAAGACCGAGCATGGCCAGCGCATAACGCAGCGGTTCGCGCTGCAGGGCACTCGGGTCGCGTTCGAGGGCGCCGACCAAGGCGCGATAGCCTTCGCGCAGATTGATGTCGTCGCCGCCGTAGACTTCCAGAGTGTCCTTGGGGTCGCGGATCAGCAGGCTGCCGAGCATGCAGGTCAGGCCGGCTTCGTTGGTCTGGCCGGTCTTGGCAATCTTGTCCACCAGCACGGCGGCGAGGAATACGCCGCCCAGCGCGGTCAGTTGCTCCTGAGTGGGGGTCATTGCTGCTCGCCTTGAAGAGCGCCTTTGCTGGTCCACGGCTCTGCAACTTCAATGACGCCGCCGCCGAGGCAGATTTCGCCGTCGTAGAACACCACGGACTGACCTGGAGTGACCGCGCGTTGCGGGTCATCGAAGGTTGCGCGGTAGCCGGTGGCGGTCTTCTCCAGCGTGCAAGGCTGGTCGCTCTGGCGATAACGGACCTTGGCGGTCAGCTTGCGCGGCTCAGTCAGGTCGATCGGGTTGACCCAATAGATGTCCGAAGCGAGCAGGGCGCGGGAGAACAGCCACGGATGGTCGTTGCCCTGGCCGACGATCAGTTCGTTGTGCTCCAGATCCTTGATCAGCACGTACCACGGCTCGTCGCTGGCGTCTTTCAGGCCGCCGATGCCGAGGCCCTGACGCTGGCCGATGGTGTGATACATCAAGCCGTGGTGACGGCCGATGACCTCGCCTTCGGTGGTCTTGATCTCGCCGGGTTGCGCCGGCAGGTACTGCTTGAGGAAGTCGCTGAAGCGGCGCTCGCCGATGAAGCAGATCCCGGTGGAATCCTTTTTCTTCGCGGTCGCCAGCTCGTATTTCTCGGCAATCGCGCGCACTTGCGGTTTTTCCAGCTCGCCGACCGGGAACAGGGTCTTGGCGATCTGTTCGCCGCCGACGGCGTGCAGGAAGTAGCTCTGGTCCTTGTTCGGGTCCAGGCCTTTGAGCAGTTCGGTGCGGCCGTCGATGTCGCGGCGACGCACGTAGTGACCGGTGGCGATCAGGTCGGCGCCGAGCATCATGGCGTAGTCGAGGAACGCCTTGAACTTGATCTCGCGGTTGCACAGGATGTCCGGGTTCGGCGTGCGTCCGGCCTTGTATTCGGCGAGGAAATGCTCGAACACGTTGTCCCAGTACTCGGCGGCGAAGTTGGCGGTGTGCAGCTTGATGCCAATCTTGTCGCACACGGCCTGGGCGTCCGCCAGGTCGTCCATGGCGGTGCAGTATTCCGTTCCATCGTCTTCTTCCCAGTTCTTCATGAACAGGCCTTCCACCTCATAACCCTGCTCGATCAGCAGGAGGGCGGAAACGGAAGAGTCCACGCCGCCGGACATGCCGACAATGACGCGCTTCTTTTGTGTGTCAGAAGGGGCTGGATCACGCATAGGGATTCAATGAGTGTCTTGAAAAAGGACGCGATTCTAGCAGGCTGAAGCGCACAAGGCTAAAGAGAAGGACGGATCAATTCGAGGCCGAAGTGATTGCCGGCCAGGTAGTCGTCGATGCAACGGATGATCAACTCGCTGCGCCAGTTGTCGCGCTGCTCGATTAATTCGTCGCGGGTCAACCACTTGGCGCCGACGATACCGTCGTCCAGCTGATAATCCGGATGATGTTTCAGCGGTTTGGCGATGAAGCAGACCCGTTGGTAGGTCACGCCGTTGCTCGGGGCGGTATAGAGGTAAATGCCCAGTACGCCGGTGGGTTCTACGTCCCAGCCGGTTTCTTCGAGGGTTTCGCGGACCGCGGCTTCGGTCAGGGTTTCATTCGGGTCGAGATGACCGGCGGGCTGATTGAGTACGTTGCGACCGGCCTTGTGCTCTTCGACCATCAGGAAGCGGCCGTTGTCTTCGACGATGGTGGCGACGGTGATGTGGGGTTTCCAGTCCATAAAATTCCTCAATTCTGAAATTGAAATGCGATCAGTGTGGGAGCGGGCTTGCTCGCGAATGCGGCGTGTCAGCCAACAAAGATGCTGAATGATAAACTGCATTCGCGAGCAAGCCCGCTCCCACATGAGATTTGTGTAAGGTCTGAAAACACAAAACCCGGCACAGGGCCGGGGTTTGTGATGTTTCCTTACAACCTTACACCAGCGCAGCAATCGCCGCGTTGAGTGTGGCGCTTGGGCGCATGGCCTTGCTGATCAGCTCGGCACTGGCGTGGTAGTAACCGCCGATGTCGACTGGCTTGCCCTGAACGGCGTTGAGCTCGGCAACGATGGTTGCCTCGTTCTCGGTCAGGGTTTTGGCCAGGGTCGCGAACTGCGCTTGCAGTGCAGTGTCTTCAGTCTGGGCAGCCAGCGCTTGAGCCCAGTACAGCGCCAGGTAGAAGTGGCTGCCGCGGTTGTCGATGTTGCCGACTTTGCGCGATGGCGACTTGTTGTTGTCCAGGAACTGGCCGGTGGCCTGGTCCAGGGTCTTGGCCAGAACCAGCGCCTTTGGATTGTTGTAGGTCACGCCCAGGTGTTCCAGGGACGCGGCCAGGGCCAGGAATTCACCCAGCGAATCCCAGCGCAGGAAGTTTTCTTCCAGCAACTGCTGAACGTGCTTCGGAGCCGAACCGCCGGCGCCGGTTTCGAACAGGCCACCGCCATTCATCAGCGGCACGATCGACAGCATCTTGGCGCTGGTGCCCAGTTCCATGATCGGGAACAGGTCGGTCAGGTAGTCGCGCAGTACGTTGCCGGTCACCGAGATGGTGTCCTTGCCTTCGCGGGTGCGTTGCAGGGTGAATTTCATTGCATCGACTGGCGCCATGATCTGGATGTCCAGACCGGCAGTGTCGTGATCCTTCAGGTAAGCCTGAACTTTCTCGATCACTACGCCGTCGTGGGCGCGCATCGGGTCCAGCCAGAAAATCGCCGGAGTGCTGCTGGCGCGAGCACGGTTGACGGCCAGTTTGACCCAGTCCTGGATCGGCGCGTCTTTGGTCTGGCACATGCGGAAGATGTCGCCGGCTTCAACCGACTGTTCCAGCAGCAAGGTGCCGTTGGTGTCGGTCACGCGGACAACACCGTTGGTCTTGATCTGGAAAGTCTTGTCGTGGGAACCGTACTCTTCGGCTTTTTTCGCCATCAGGCCAACGTTCGGCACGCTGCCCATGGTGGTTGGGTCGAAGGCGCCATTGGCCTTGCAGTCTTCGATCACGGCCTGGTAGATGGTCGCGTAGCAGCGATCCGGGATCACAGCCTTGGTGTCGTGCAGCTGGCCGTCGGTGCCCCACATCTTGCCGGAGTCACGGATCATGGCCGGCATCGAGGCGTCGACGATGACGTCGCTCGGCACGTGCAGGTTGGTGATGCCTTTGTCGGAGTTGACCATCGCCAGGGAAGGGCGAGCGGCGTAGACCGCCTGAATGTCAGCTTCGATGGCAGCTTGCTGCTCGGCCGGCAGGGCCTTGATGCGAGCGTACAGGTCGCCGATGCCGTTGTTCAGGTTGAAGCCGATCTGTGCCAGCACGTCAGCGTGCTTGGCCAGTGCGTCTTTATAGAACTCGGCAACGATCTGACCGAACATGATCGGGTCGGAGACCTTCATCATGGTCGCTTTCAAGTGAACGGACAGCAGCACGCCTTGGGCCTTGGCGCTTTCGATTTCAGCGGCGATGAAAGCACGCAGAGCGTTTTTGCTCATGACGGCGCAATCGAGGATCTCGCCAGCCTGAACGCTGGTTTTTTCTTTCAGGACGGTGGTGGTGCCGTCTTGAGCGATCAGTTCGATTTTCACGGCGCCAGCGGCGTCGATCAGGGCGGCTTTTTCGCTGCCGTAGAAGTCACCGCTGCTCATGTGCGCAACGTGGGACTTGGAGTCCGCAGCCCAGGCGCCCATTTTGTGCGGGTGCTTGCGAGCGTAGTTCTTCACCGACAGCGGCGCGCGACGGTCGGAGTTGCCTTCACGCAGAACCGGGTTCACGGCGCTGCCCTTGATCTTGTCGTAGCGGGCCTTGGCTTCTTTGTCGGCGTCGCTGGTCACGGTTTCCGGGTAGTCCGGCAGCGCGTAACCCTGGGCTTGCAGTTCTTTGATCGCGGCTTGCAGCTGCGGAACCGAGGCGCTGATGTTCGGCAGTTTGATGATGTTGGCTTCAGGCGTAACGGCCAGGGCGCCCAGTTCGGCGAGGTGGTCGGCTACGGCTTTGTCGCCCAGTTGCTCGGGGAAGCTGGCCAGGATGCGCCCTGCAAGAGAGATATCGCGGGTTTCCACGGCGATATCAGCCGAGGCGGTGAACGCCTCTACGATAGGCAACAGTGAATAGGTGGCGAGGGCTGGGGCTTCGTCGGTGAAGGTATAGATGATCTTCGAGCGGGTGGGCATATTCGGATTAACTCTCTCTTCTTTGCTAAAGCGTGCGCAGAAACTCGAGGGGCGCCGGGTAAGCGCGTTCGTTCAAAGTCATCCATGAGCCGAATATCGAGATTTCGTTGCTGTGATGTTGGGTGCATCAGTAGGGCGTCAAGCAGCCGGTCTGCGGTAACAGGCCGGCCTGTCGGGCTGAAAGTCTCATCGTAGAGCCTTCCAGTCGTCGTGACCCTTTGGTCAGCGGCGGCATTATACATAGGTAGCTGGCAATCTGCCGATGGTTCATACGCAACGATTCTCGTCCATTGGTCTAAAGGTCGCAGGGGCGAGTGCGGCGAGGTGTCATTCGTCGTGCTTGATTTTGGCGCTTTTCCCTTTGCTTTCAGGCTTGTAGCGCGCCAGTTGCAGGGCTTTGCGGCATATGGATAGAACATAGGGTTTGCGCGCCGATTCAACTGGGTTACGCTCGAACCAAGCCAGATGTTCAATCCAATCAATGGAGTTCAGCATGGGTTACAAGAAGATTCAGGTTCCAGCCGTCGGCGACAAAATCACCGTCAATGCAGACCATTCTCTCAATGTTCCTAATAACCCGATCATTCCCTTCATCGAAGGCGACGGCATTGGTGTCGACATCAGTCCGGTCATGATCAAGGTTGTCGATGCTGCTGTGAAAAAGGCTTACGGCGGCGAGCGCAAGATTTCCTGGATGGAAGTGTACGCCGGGGAAAAAGCGACTCAGGTTTACGATCAGGACACCTGGCTGCCTCAGGAAACCCTGGACGCAGTCAAGGATTACGTGGTTTCCATCAAGGGCCCGTTGACCACGCCGGTCGGCGGCGGTATCCGTTCCCTCAACGTAGCGCTGCGCCAGCAACTCGACCTGTATGTCTGCCTGCGTCCGGTACGTTGGTTCGAAGGCGTGCCGAGTCCGGTCAAGAAGCCAGGCGACGTCGATATGACGATCTTCCGCGAGAACTCCGAAGACATCTACGCCGGCATCGAGTGGAAGGCCGGTACGCCGGAAGCGACAAAGGTCATCAAATTCCTTAAAGAAGAAATGGGCGTTACCAAGATCCGTTTCGACGAAAACTGCGGTATCGGCGTCAAGCCGGTTTCCCTGCAAGGCACCAAGCGTCTGGCGCGCAAGGCCCTGCAATATGTGGTCGACAACGATCGCGATTCGCTGACCATCGTGCACAAAGGCAACATCATGAAGTTCACCGAAGGCGCCTTCAAGGAATGGGCCTACGAAGTGGCGGCAGAAGAGTTCGGCGCGACCCTGCTCGACGGTGGTCCGTGGATGCAGTTCAAGAACCCGAAAACCGGCAAGAACGTTGTCGTCAAGGATGCCATCGCCGACGCCATGCTCCAGCAGATCCTGCTGCGTCCGGCCGAGTACGATGTGATCGCAACGCTGAACCTCAATGGCGACTACCTCTCCGATGCCCTCGCGGCAGAAGTGGGCGGTATCGGTATTGCGCCAGGTGCCAACCTGTCCGACACCGTCGCCATGTTCGAAGCCACCCACGGTACTGCACCGAAGTACGCCGGCAAGGACCAGGTCAACCCGGGTTCGTTGATCCTGTCCGCTGAAATGATGCTGCGCCACATGGGCTGGACCGAAGCGGCCGACCTGATCATCAAGGGCACCAACGGCGCGATCTCCGCGAAGACCGTGACCTATGACTTCGAGCGCTTGATGGATGGCGCCAAGCTGGTTTCGTCTTCAGGCTTCGGCGATGCGCTGATCTCGCACATGTAAGCGAACAGCAGGCATGACAAAAACCGCCCGATTCAAGCGATTGAATCGGGCGGTTTTTTTATGACTGGATGACGGTGCGGTGTTAAACCTTCTCGGTCTGTTGCATGGCGACTGTAGTGTTGTTCGCTGTAGCGGCTGGGTCGCCGATGTTGACGGCGTGCAAGCCTTTGGGTCCTTGAATAATGTCAAAGACGACGGCTTGCCCGGCTTTCAAGGTTCTATAGCCTTCCATTTGTATGGCCGAGTAATGGGCGAAGAGGTCTTCGCTTTTGTCATCCTCGTTGATAAAACCGTAACCCTTTGCATTGTTGAACCATTTGACCTTCCCTTTCACAGTGCCTTTGACCGGCGCTGTCTTCTTGTCGCCTGACATACCCATATCCCTCTGCAACAGACTCCATCACTGGAGTATCATCCAGTTCATCCGCAGTCACTTCTTCGAAAAAAGTTGACTCCGCGGACCTTTTTTACCCACTGTGGGCTCTATTGGTTGTAACACCGTTTTGCCGATAGTCAAGGTGACCAGGCAGTCGGAGTTGAAATCCTCCAAGGCCGCCCCCACCACTGTATTTGCACAACTGACGAACCTTTCTTTCCATGCATGCAATCAGCCAGATTCGACTAACATTCAATCAGGATCGCCCGACTCTCCAGAAAGATCGCCCGGAGGAACACGACGACGATTCCGCAGGCATTGCTGTTCAGGAGGCCAAGCCTGCTTTACAGGCGCCGCCGATGTACAAGGTGGTTTTGTTTAATGATGACTACACACCGATGGATTTCGTCGTCGAAGTGCTCGAGGTGTTTTTTAACCTGAATCGCGAGCTGGCGACCAAGGTCATGCTGGCCGTCCATACAGAAGGACGGGCAGTATGTGGAGTGTTTACCCGCGACATCGCCGAGACCAAGGCCATGCAGGTCAACCAGTACGCCAGGGAAAGCCAGCATCCGCTACTCTGTGAAATCGAGAAGGACGGTTAATCGCCGGACACTTGGGTATGAGGTGAAGCTATGTTAAACCGCGAGCTCGAAGTCACCCTCAATCTTGCCTTCAAGGAGGCTCGTTCGAAGCGTCATGAATTCATGACCGTCGAACACCTTCTGCTGGCCCTATTGGACAATGAGGCTGCCGCCACCGTTTTGCGTGCGTGCGGTGCAAACCTCGACAAACTCAAGCATGACCTGCAGGAGTTCATCGACTCCACCACGCCATTGATCCCCGTCCATGACGAGGATCGCGAAACCCAGCCAACCCTGGGCTTCCAGCGTGTCCTGCAACGTGCTGTGTTTCACGTACAGAGCTCGGGCAAACGCGAAGTGACTGGCGCCAACGTGCTGGTCGCGATCTTCAGTGAGCAAGAGAGTCAGGCAGTGTTCCTGCTGAAACAGCAGAGCGTTGCGCGTATCGATGTCGTCAACTACATCGCCCACGGCATCTCCAAGGTGCCAGGGCACGGCGATCACTCTGAAGGTGAGCAAGATATGCAGGATGACGAGGGCGGTGAGTCTTCTTCTTCAGGCAATCCGCTGGATGCTTATGCCAGCAACCTTAACGAACTCGCGCGCCAGGGTCGTATCGATCCGTTGGTAGGTCGTGAGCTGGAAGTCGAGCGCGTCGCCCAGATCCTGGCGCGTCGTCGCAAAAACAATCCGTTGCTGGTGGGCGAGGCGGGCGTGGGTAAAACCGCGATTGCCGAAGGCCTGGCCAAGCGTATTGTCGACAACCAGGTGCCGGACCTGCTGGCCAACAGCGTGGTGTATTCCCTCGATCTGGGAGCCTTGCTGGCCGGGACCAAATATCGCGGTGATTTCGAGAAACGCTTCAAGGCGTTGCTCAATGAACTAAAAAAACGTCCGCAGGCGATCCTGTTCATCGACGAAATCCACACCATCATCGGTGCGGGTGCAGCGTCGGGTGGCGTCATGGATGCCTCGAACCTGCTCAAGCCGCTGCTGTCGTCCGGTGATATCCGTTGCATCGGCTCGACCACCTTCCAGGAGTTCCGCGGGATCTTCGAGAAGGACCGTGCCTTGGCACGACGCTTCCAGAAGGTCGATGTGTCGGAGCCTTCGGTGGAGGACACCATTGGTATTCTGCGCGGCCTGAAGGGGCGTTTCGAGAGCCATCACAATATTGAATACAGTGATGAAGCCCTGCGCGCGGCTGCCGAACTGGCTTCGCGTTACATCAATGACCGTCACATGCCGGACAAGGCCATCGACGTCATCGACGAAGCGGGTGCCTACCAGCGCTTGCAACCGGTCGAGAAGCGTGTGAAGCGCATCGAAGTGCCGCAAGTCGAGGACATCGTCGCGAAAATCGCGCGGATTCCGCCAAAGCACGTCACCAGTTCCGACAAAGAACTGCTGCGTAACCTTGAGCGTGATTTGAAGCTGACAGTGTTTGGTCAGGATGCGGCGATCGACTCGTTGGCAACCGCGATCAAGCTGTCCCGCGCCGGCCTCAAGTCGCCTGACAAGCCTGTCGGTTCGTTCCTGTTCGCCGGGCCTACCGGTGTCGGTAAAACCGAAGCGGCGCGTCAGTTGGCCAAGGCGTTGGGCGTCGAGCTGATTCGCTTCGACATGTCCGAGTACATGGAGCGCCACACCGTATCGCGTCTGATCGGTGCACCTCCGGGCTATGTCGGGTTCGATCAGGGCGGTCTGCTGACCGAAGCCATCACCAAGCAGCCTCACTGCGTGCTGTTGCTCGATGAAATCGAGAAGGCGCATCCGGAAGTCTTCAACCTGCTGTTGCAGGTCATGGACCACGGTACGCTAACCGATAACAACGGGCGTAAAGCGGACTTCCGTAACGTGATCGTCATCATGACGACCAACGCCGGTGCCGAAACCGCAGCGCGTGCGTCGATCGGTTTCACCCATCAGGACCACTCGTCCGATGCGATGGAAGTGATCAAGAAGAGCTTCACGCCGGAGTTCCGCAACCGTCTGGACACCATTATCCAGTTTGGTCGCCTCAGCCATGAGGTCATCAAAAGTGTGGTGGACAAGTTCCTTACCGAGCTTCAGGCGCAGCTGGAAGACAAGCGTGTGTTGCTGGAAGTCACCGATGCGGCTCGCAGCTGGCTGGCGGCCGGTGGTTACGACTCGGCAATGGGTGCTCGACCTATGGCTCGCCTGATCCAGGACAAGATCAAGCGTCCACTGGCGGAGGAGATTCTCTTTGGCGAACTGGCCGAACATGGCGGTGTGGTACACATCGACATCAAGGACGGCGAGCTGACCTTCGAGTTCGAGACCACGGCTGAAATGGCCTGACGTTAAACCGCAGTACAGCAAAAAGGCGCCGATTGGCGCCTTTTTGCTGTCTGCAGGTCATACACAAATCCAGTGTGGGAGCGGGCTTGCTCGCGAAAGCGTCGGTGGGTCCAGCATCCCTGTGTCAGACAGATCGCCTTCGCGAGCAAGCCCGCTCCCACATTGTCCGAGTTCGGCAGGTAAATCGCAGGCAAACAAAAACGCCCGGCATTATGCCGGGCGTTTTGTATTGACTTGATTAGCGAGCGCGGTAAGTGATGCGCCCTTTGCTCAAGTCATAGGGCGTCAGCTCGACGCGCACTTTGTCACCGGTAAGAATACGGATGTAGTTCTTGCGCATCTTGCCGGAAATATGCGCGGTTACGACGTGCCCATTTTCCAACTCCACGCGAAACATGGTGTTGGGCAGGGTGTCGACGACAGTGCCTTCCATTTCGAAGCTGTCTTCTTTCGACATGCAGTAAAGCCCTCGGTGTCCAGTGAATGGCCCGGTGCAACTGCGCCAGGCAAAAGCGGCGTGCATTGTGCCCGAAAAGTGGGGGTCAAGCCAAGGGGTTTAAGGGTGTGCTCTAGTTCAGAACGACCCAGCGCTGGTTAACCAGCAGCTCGATGGGGCGATATTGGGTCTTGTAACTCATTTTTTTGCAGTTTTTGATCCAGTAGCCCAGGTACACCGCGTCCAGCCCCAAGCGCCGGGCCTCGGCGATTTGCCAGAGGATGGCGTAACGCCCCAGGCTGCGTCGTTCTTCGGCGGGCTCGTAGAAGGTGTAGACCGCCGACAGGCCGTTGGGCAGAAGGTCGGTGACGGCGATCGCCAGCAACCGTCCGTCGAGACGGAATTCGTAGAACCGTGAGAACGGCAGGTCACGTACCAGGAAGGTCGAAAACTGATCGCGGCTGGGCGGGTACATGTCGCCATCGGCATGCCGCTCTTCGATGTAACGCTGATAAAGGTCGAAATACTCTTCGCTGAAACCTGGCTTGGCCGGGCGCACCTGCAAGTCGGCGTTACGCTTGAAAATACGCTTCTGCTGACGGTTGGGCGTGAATTGGGCTACAGGAATGCGCGCCGGCACGCACGCATTGCAGTTCTGGCAATGGGGGCGATACAAGTGGTCGCCACTGCGACGAAAACCCATTTCCGACAAGTCTGCATAGACATGCACATCCATGGGCTGGCTAGGGTCTAGGAACAGGGTCGTGGCCTGCTCCTCAGGCAGATAGCTGCAAGAGTGGGGCTGAGTGGCATAGAACTTCAAACGCGCCAACTCGGTCATGATCAACCCTCGGGATAATGCTTTCGATTAAGTGTAAGCCACGCGCGCAAAAGTCGCTCAGCAAACCCAGGTTGCGCGGCTGGGTTGATCCAGATATTGCGACAGATAACCGGCGAATGCGCTGCGCGGGATCGCCCGGGCGCCCAGGCTGTGCAGATGGTCGGTGGGCATCTGGCAGTCGATCAGGACAAAGCCTGAGTCTTTCAGATGTCGCACCAAGGTGGCAAAGCCATATTTGGAGGCGTTGTCGGCGCGGCTGAACATGGACTCGCCGAAAAACAGCCGCCCCATCGCCAGGCCATACAACCCGCCGACGAGCGTGCCCTGATCCCAGACTTCCACCGAATGTGCGTAACCGCGTTTGTGCAGTTGCAGGTAGGCGTTCTGCATGGCTTCGGTGATCCAGGTGCCGTCGGCGTATTCCCGAGGGGCAGCGCAGGCGCTGATGACCGCGGCAAAATCCTGATCGAAGGTCACTTGATAGCGTTGCTGGCGCAGCAATTTGTTCAGGCTGCGGGACACATGCAGTTCGTCGGGAAACAGTACGGTGCGCGGGTCCGGCGACCACCAGAGAATCGGCTGGCCTTCCGAGAACCATGGAAAGCAACCGTGGCGGTAGGCCTGAATCAACCGATCGGCAGACAGGTCGCCGCCGGCGGCCAACAGGCCGTTGGGGTCGCGCATGGCTTTTTCCAGCGGTGGGAAAGTCAGGGAGTTGCGTTGTAACCAAGTCAGCATGGCGTCCGGGCTTGCAGAAGGGAAGGGCGGTGGCGAGCGTGAGGCTCGCCACCCAGTGTGCCGTTAAACGACGGGAATGTCGTCGAGGTATTTTTCCGCGTCGAGGGCTGCCATGCAGCCGGCCCCGGCGGAGGTGACTGCCTGGCGATAGACGTGATCGGCCACGTCGCCGGCCGCAAACACGCCTTCGATGGCGGTTGCGGTGGCATCACCTTCGCTGCCGCCCTTGACCAGCAGATAACCGTCGCGCATTTCCAGTTGGCCGACGAACAAGTCGGTATTGGGTTTGTGGCCGATGGCGATGAACACGCCGGAAACCGCCAGTTCCTTGGTTTCGCCGGTATGGCTATCGCGCAGGCGGGCGCCGGTCACGCCGCTGGCATCACCCAACACTTCATCCAGATTCTGGTTCCAGTGCAGGCGGATGTTGCCATTGGCGGCTTTCTCGAACAGTTTGTCCTGGAGGATTTTCTCCGAGCGCAGCTTGTCGCGCCGGTGAATCAGGTGCACTTCGCTGGCGATGTTCGACAGGTACAGGGCTTCTTCAACCGCCGTGTTGCCGCCGCCGACCACGGCAACCACTTGCTTGCGGTAGAAGAATCCATCACAGGTCGCGCAGGCCGAAACGCCTTTGCCGGCAAATGTCTCTTCCGATGGCAGGCCCAGATATTGCGCGGAAGCGCCGGTGGCGATAATCAGCGCGTCGCACGTATAAGTGCCGCTGTCGCCGGTCAACTCGAACGGGCGCTGTTGCAACTTGGCTGTATGGATGTGGTCGTAGACGATCTGTGTGTCAAAGCGTTCGGCGTGTTTTTGCATGCGTTCCATCAGGACGGGGCCGGTGAGGCCTTCGACATCACCAGGCCAGTTATCGACTTCGACGGTGGTGGTGAGCTGGCCACCTGCCTGTATGCCGGTAATGACAACGGGTTTGAGGTTGGCGCGGGCGGCATACACGGCTGCGCTGTAACCGGCGGGGCCGGAACCCAGAATGATCAGACGGTGATGTTGCACTGCGCTCATAAAAACACCTCATAAGCCTTTGTCACAAAAGAGAATGCATGCTCAAATTGAGTCGCATGCAATGTGCTTTTGACTATGCTGCATACAAGTGTTGCCAGCATGGCATTGGATGAGCAAACCCGTACAATGCCTGGCTGTAACAGTGTTTGTAACAAAATAAGCGATGCGCTTCGTGTTTATAAAAACCGGGGCGCAGTGTTAAAAGTAGTACCAGTTAGGCCTGTTAACTTTTTTACCTGCCTGGATTGGGCAGTTTTTTGCCGTTTTTTTAAAGACATTCATCAGATGGACGCGCCTTGGGCGCAGGAAAAGTAGCGTTTTGAAGAAATCCACCGAAGCACCCAAAACAGTCGTTCCGCTCTGGCGCCAGCATTTGCACTACCGCCTCAAGGAAGGTGCATTGATCGCCATCGGTGCGTTGTGCCTGTTTCTGATGATGGCCTTGCTGACCTATGGCAAGGACGATCCGGGTTGGAGCCACAACAGCAAGATCGACGACGTGCAGAACTTCGGCGGTCCGGCGGGCTCCTACAGCGCCGATATCCTGTTCATGGTGTTGGGTTACTTCGCCTATATCTTCCCGTTGTTGCTGGCGATCAAGGCTTATCAGATCTTCCGTCAGCGCCACGAGCCTTGGCAGTGGAGCGGCTGGCTGTTTTCCTGGCGTTTGATCGGCCTGGTGTTCCTGGTGCTGTCCGGTGCTGCGCTGGCTCATATCCATTTCCATGCCGCGACCGGTCTGCCGGCTGGCGCTGGCGGTGCACTGGGCGAAAGCCTTGGCGACCTGGCCAAAAACGCGCTGAACATTCAGGGCAGCACGTTGCTGTTCATCGCTCTGTTCCTGTTCGGCCTGACCGTATTCACCGACCTGTCGTGGTTCAAGGTGATGGACGTCACCGGCAAGATCACCCTCGACCTGTTTGAACTGTTCCAGGGCGCCGCCAATCGTTGGTGGGCGGCCCGTACCGAACGCAAGCAACTGGTCGCGCAATTGCGTGAAGTCGACGATCGTGTGCACGACGTGGTCGCGCCGACCGTCAGCGACAAACGCGAACAGGCCAAGGTCAAGGAACGCCTGATCGAACGTGAGCAGGCCCTGAGCAAGCACATGTCCGAGCGCGAGAAGCAGGTGCCGCCGGTTATTGCGCCGGCGCCGGTCAAGCCCGCCGCGCCGAGCAAGCGTGTCGAAAAAGAGAAACAGGCACCGCTGTTCGTCGACAGCGCTGTGGAAGGCACCTTGCCGCCGATCTCGATTCTCGACCCGGCAGAAAAGAAACAACTCAATTATTCGCCTGAATCCCTGGCTGCGGTTGGCCATTTGCTGGAAATCAAGCTCAAGGAATTCGGCGTCGAAGTCACCGTGGATTCGATTCACCCGGGCCCGGTGATTACCCGTTACGAAATCCAGCCTGCGGCCGGCGTAAAAGTCAGCCGCATCTCCAACCTGGCCAAAGACCTGGCACGTTCCCTGGCCGTGACCAGTGTGCGTGTGGTGGAAGTGATTCCGGGCAAGACCACGGTCGGTATCGAAATTCCTAACGAAGACCGGCAGATCGTGCGCTTCTCCGAGGTGCTGTCGACCCCTGAGTACGACAACTTCAAATCGCCGGTCACCCTGGCCCTGGGCCACGACATCGGTGGCAAGCCGGTCATCACTGACCTGGCGAAAATGCCGCACTTGCTGGTGGCCGGCACCACCGGTTCCGGTAAGTCGGTGGGTGTGAACGCGATGATCCTGTCGATCCTGTTCAAGTCCGGCCCGGAAGACGCCAAGCTGATCATGATCGACCCGAAAATGCTCGAACTGTCGATCTACGAAGGCATTCCGCACCTGTTGTGCCCGGTGGTTACCGACATGAAGGACGCCGCCAACGCCCTGCGCTGGAGCGTTGCCGAGATGGAGCGCCGCTACAAGCTGATGGCGAAGATGGGCGTGCGAAACCTGTCGGGCTTCAACGCCAAGGTCAAGGAAGCCCAGGACGCTGGCGAGCCGTTGAGCGATCCGCTGTACAAGCGCGAAAGCATCCACGACGAAGCACCGCTGCTGCAAAAACTGCCGACCATCGTGGTGGTCGTCGATGAATTCGCCGACATGATGATGATCGTCGGCAAGAAGGTTGAAGAACTGATCGCTCGTATCGCCCAGAAGGCGCGTGCGGCCGGTATCCACTTGATCCTCGCGACCCAGCGTCCATCGGTGGACGTGATCACCGGTCTGATCAAGGCCAACATCCCGACCCGCATGGCGTTCCAGGTATCGAGCAAGATCGACTCGCGGACCATCATCGACCAGGGCGGCGCCGAACAACTGCTGGGCCACGGTGACATGCTCTACATGCCGCCGGGCACCAGCCTGCCGATTCGTGTCCACGGTGCTTTCGTGTCCGACGATGAGGTTCACCGTGTGGTCGAGGCCTGGAAACTGCGCGGTGCGCCGGAGTACAACGACGACATCCTCAACGGTGTCGAAGAGGCCGGTAGTGGCTTTGAAGGCAGCAGCGGTGGTGGCGACGGTGATGATCCCGAGGCTGACGCTCTGTACGATGAAGCGGTGCAGTTCGTTCTGGAAAGCCGTCGTGCTTCCATTTCCGCTGTCCAGCGCAAGCTGAAAATCGGCTACAACCGCGCCGCGCGCATGATCGAAGCCATGGAAATGGCCGGGGTCGTGACGTCCATGAACACCAACGGTTCGCGAGAAGTCCTGGCCCCAACCCCGGCGCGCGACTGACCTGATATGAAAAGGGGCGGCGTCCTGAGGCGCCACCCGCACTCCCACGAATGTAATGAGGACTCCCATGCGTCTGATCCGCATGCTGTTGCTGCCGGTACTGGCTTTGACCACGCTTTCGGCCCACGCCGATGACAAGGACGTGGCGCGTCTGACCCAACTGCTGGAAAAATCCCAGACCCTGAGCGCACGTTTCTCGCAACTGACCCTCGATGGCACTGGCACTCAGTTGCAGGAAACTGCCGGCGAGATGTCGTTGCAGCGTCCAGGCCTGTTCTACTGGCACACCAATGCTCCTGCCGAGCAGACCATGGTTTCCGATGGCAAGAAAGTCACCCTGTGGGACCCGGACCTGGAGCAGGCCACCATCAAGAACCTCGACCAGCGCCTGACCCAGACGCCAGCGTTGCTGTTGTCCGGTGACGTGTCCAAGATCAGCGAGAGCTTCGACATCAGTGCCAAGGAAGCCGGCGGCGTGATTGACTTCACCCTCAAGCCGAAAACCAAGGACACCCTGTTCGACAGCCTGCGCCTGTCGTTCCGCAACGGTCTGGTCAATGACATGCAACTGATCGACAGCGTCGGCCAGCGCACCAATATCCTGTTCACCGGGGTGAAGGCCAATGAGCCGATCCCGGCGTCCAAGTTCAAGTTCGATATCCCGAAGGGTGCGGACGTGATCCAGGAGTAACCGCAATCCGTAGGTGCGAGCTTATGTGGCGAGGGAGCTTGCTCCCGCTGGGGTGCGAAGCGCCCCCAAAAAAGGGACTGCTGCGCAGTCCAGCGGGAGCAAGCTCCCTCGCCACAGGTTTCCAGCAGATTTGTAATACGAGGTTTTAAACGTACGCCATGGACCTGTTTCGCAGCGCCCCGATCTCTCAGCCTTTGGCCGCGCGCCTGCGAGCGACCAATCTGGATGAGTACGTCGGTCAGGAACACGTGCTCGCTCGCGGCAAGCCTTTGCGCGAAGCGCTGGAGCAGGGTGCCCTGCATTCGATGATTTTCTGGGGGCCGCCGGGCGTGGGTAAAACCACGCTGGCGCGATTGCTGGCGGAAGTCTCGGAAGCGCACTTCGAAACGGTGTCGGCGGTGCTGGCCGGGGTCAAGGAGATCCGTCAGTCGGTGGAAATCGCCAAGCAGCAGGCCGCGCAATACGGTCGGCGCACGATTCTGTTCGTCGACGAAGTGCACCGCTTCAACAAGTCCCAGCAGGATGCATTCCTGCCGTATGTCGAAGACGGCACGCTGATTTTCATCGGTGCGACCACCGAAAACCCTTCGTTCGAACTCAACAACGCCTTGCTGTCCCGTGCGCGAGTCTATGTGCTGAAAAGCCTCGACGAAGCCGCACTGCGCAAACTGGTGCACCGCGCGCTGACCGAAGAGCGCGGTTTGGGTAAACGCAACCTGACCCTCAGCGATGAAGGCTTCCAGATGCTGCTGTCGGCTGCCGATGGCGATGGCCGGCGCTTGCTCAATCTGTTGGAAAACGCCTCGGACCTGGCCGAAGACAACAGCGAAATCGGCACCGACCTGCTGCAAAGCCTGCTCGGCGATACCCGTCGGCGTTTCGATAAGGGCGGCGAAGCGTTCTACGACCAGATCTCTGCGCTGCACAAATCGGTGCGCGGCTCCAATCCCGACGGCGCGTTGTATTGGTTTGCGCGAATGATCGACGGCGGTTGCGATCCGTTGTACCTGGCCCGGCGCGTGGTGCGCATGGCCAGCGAAGACATCGGCAATGCCGACCCGCGAGCGCTGAGCCTGTGCCTGGCGGCGTGGGAAGTGCAGGAGCGCCTCGGCAGCCCCGAAGGCGAATTGGCGGTGGCCCAGGCCATCACCTATCTGGCCTGCGCGCCGAAAAGCAACGCGGTGTACATGGGCTTCAAGACCGCACTGCGCGCCGCCGCCGAACACGGTTCGCTGGAAGTGCCGCTGCACCTGCGCAACGCGCCGACCAAACTGATGAAACAATTGGGCTACGGCGACGAATACCGTTATGCCCACGACGAACCTGATGCCTACGCCGCAGGGGAAGATTATTTTCCGGAAGAACTCGACCCGATCCCGTTCTATCAACCGGTGCCCCGGGGACTGGAGTTGAAGATCGGCGAAAAGCTCAATCACCTGGCAAAACTCGACCGTTTAAGCCCTCGGCAGCGGAGAAAATAGTGCTTCCATTGATCGTTGCGGTTTCCGTCGGCGGGATCGCCGGCACGCTGTTGCGCTTTGCCACGGGTAACTGGATCAACGCTAATTGGCCGCGGCACTTCTATACCGCGACGCTGGCCGTTAATATCGTGGGCTGTTTGCTGATCGGCGTTCTATACGGTCTGTTTTTGATTCGCCCGGAGGTGCCGATCGAGGTGCGCGCCGGGTTGATCGTCGGCTTCCTCGGAGGGCTGACGACTTTTTCATCCTTTTCACTGGATACGGTGCGCTTGCTGGAAAGCGGGCAAGTGCCGCTGGCCCTGGGCTATGCGGCCATCAGCGTATTCGGCGGGCTGCTCGCCACCTGGGCTGGCCTGTCCTTGACCAAACTTTGATAACGAGAGACCGACATGCTCGATTCCAAACTGTTACGTAGCAACCTTCAGGACGTAGCGGACCGCCTGGCATCCCGTGGCTATGCCCTGGATGTCGCGCGCATCGAAGCGCTGGAAGAACAGCGCAAGACCGTCCAGACCCGCACCGAAGCACTGCAGGCTGAACGTAACGCGCGCTCCAAATCCATCGGTCAGGCCAAGCAGCGCGGCGAAGACATCGCGCCGCTGATGGCGGACGTCGAGCGCATGGCGGGCGAATTGAGTGCCGGTAAAGTCGAACTGGACGCGATCCAGACCGATCTGGACTCGATCCTGCTGGGCATCCCCAACCTGCCGCACGAATCGGTGCCGGTCGGTAAAGACGAAGACGACAACGTCGAAGTGCGCCGCTGGGGCACGCCGACCGCTTTCGATTTCCCGGTTCAGGACCACGTGGCCCTGGGCGAGAAGTTCGGCTGGCTGGACTTCGAAACCGCCGCCAAGCTGTCCGGCGCACGTTTCGCCCTGCTGCGCGGCCCGATTGCCCGTCTGCACCGCGCCCTGGCGCAATTCATGATCAACCTGCACGTCACCGAGCACGGCTACGAAGAGGCCTACACGCCTTATCTGGTCCAGGCTCCGGCGCTGCAAGGCACCGGCCAGTTGCCGAAATTCGAAGAGGATCTGTTCAAGATCGCCCGCGAAGGCGAAGCCGATCTGTACCTGATCCCGACGGCCGAAGTATCGCTGACCAACATCGTTGCCGGTGAAATTGTCGACGCGAAGCAACTGCCGATCAAGTTCGTCGCCCACACCCCGTGCTTCCGCAGTGAAGCCGGCGCGTCGGGTCGCGACACCCGCGGCATGATCCGTCAGCACCAGTTCGACAAGGTCGAGATGGTGCAGATCGTCGAGCCGTCGCAGTCGATGGAAGCGCTGGAAGGCCTGACCGCCAACGCCGAGAAAGTCCTGCAACTGCTGGAGCTGCCTTACCGCACCCTGGCGCTGTGCACTGGCGACATGGGCTTCAGCGCGGTCAAGACCTACGACCTGGAAGTGTGGATCCCGAGCCAGGACAAGTACCGCGAAATCTCGTCGTGCTCCAACTGTGGCGACTTCCAGGCCCGTCGCATGCAAGCGCGTTTCCGCAACCCGGAAACCGGCAAGCCCGAGCTGGTGCACACACTGAACGGTTCCGGCCTGGCGGTCGGTCGTACCCTGGTGGCGGTGCTGGAAAACTACCAGCAGGCCGACGGTTCGATCCGTGTGCCTGAGGTACTCAAGCCGTACATGGGTGGCCTCGAGGTCATCGGTTAAATGAACTATCTGCCGCTGTTTCACAACCTTCGCGGCAGTCGTGTGTTGGTCGTCGGTGGGGGGGAGATCGCCTTGCGCAAATCCCGCCTGCTGGCCGATGCCGGTGCGCTGCTGCGGGTGGTTGCACCTGAAATCGAAACGCAATTGCGCGAACTGGTTGCCGGCAGCGGTGGCGAGTGCCTGGTGCGTGGCTATGCCGAAGCGGACCTCGACGGTTGCGGGCTGATCATCGCCGCCACCGACGATGAAGCGCTGAACGCACAAGTCTCCGCCGATGCCCATCGGCGTTGCGTGCCGGTCAATGTGGTCGACGCGCCGGCGCTGTGCAGCGTGATCTTCCCGGCGATCGTCGACCGTTCGCCGTTGATCATTGCAGTGTCCAGCGGCGGCGATGCGCCGGTGCTGGCACGTTTGATCCGCGCCAAGATCGAAACCTGGATTCCTTCTACCTACGGCCAACTGGCTGGCCTGGCGGCGCGTTTTCGCCATCAGGTGAAAAAACTGTTCCCGGATGTGCAGCAGCGCCGCGCGTTCTGGGAAGAGGTTTTCCAGGGGCCGATTGCCGACCGTCAACTGGCCGGGCAGGGCGGTGAAGCCGAGCGTCTGTTGCAGGCGAAAATCGATGGTGAAGCGCCGGTGGCCACCGGTGAGGTGTATCTGGTGGGTGCCGGGCCGGGTGATCCCGATCTGCTGACGTTCAAGGCATTGCGTCTGATGCAACAAGCCGATGTGGTGCTGTACGACCGTTTGGTTGCACCGGCGATCCTGGAATTGTGCCGTCGCGACGCCGAGCGTGTTTATGTCGGCAAGCGTCGCGCTGATCACGCCGTGCCGCAGGATCAGATCAACCAGCAATTGGTGGATCTGGCCAAGCAAGGCAAGCGCGTGGTGCGATTGAAGGGTGGTGATCCGTTCATCTTCGGCCGTGGCGGTGAAGAGATCGAAGAACTGGCGGCTCACGGCATCCCGTTCCAGGTGGTGCCGGGTATCACGGCAGCCAGCGGTTGCGCGGCGTACGCCGGGATTCCGCTGACCCACCGCGACTACGCGCAGTCGGTACGCTTCGTCACCGGGCACCTGAAGGACGGTTCCACCGATTTGCCGTGGGCCGACCTGGTTGCCCCAGCGCAAACCCTGGTGTTCTACATGGGGCTGGTGGGTTTGCCGATTATCTGTGAGCAGTTGATCAAGCACGGTCGCGGCGCCGATACCCCGGCGGCGCTGATCCAGCAGGGCACCACGGTCAATCAGCGGGTGTTTACCGGCACGCTGGCTGATTTGCCGCAATTGGTGGCGGAGCATGAAGTACATGCGCCGACATTGGTGATCGTCGGTGAAGTGGTGCAACTGCGCGAGAAACTGGCGTGGTTTGAAGGGGCTCAGGGGCAACTCTGAAAACCGAGTCGGTCCCATCGCTAGCAGGCTAGCTCCCACAGGGGATTTGTGAAACGACACAAATCAAATGTGGGAGCTAGCCTGCTAGCGATTGGGGCCCTCAAAAACTGCTCAATCTTCAGACCCTGCGCCAAACCCCTTTCCCACTCAACCGCTCCCGATCATGGGCCGCGGTGAAATCCTGCTCTGGGCCTTTCGGCACAATCCCGGTCGGGTTGATGGTCTTGTGGCTGCCGTAGTAGTGATTCTTGATGTGGGTAAAATCCACCGTCTCGGCAATCCCCGGCCACTGATACATCTCCCGCAGCCAGTTCGACAGGTTCGGATAATCGGCAATGCGCCGCAGGTTGCACTTGAAGTGGCCGTAATACACCGCGTCAAAACGAATCAGTGTGGTGAACAGACGAATGTCCGCTTCGGTCAGGAACTCGCCGGTCAGGTAACGGTTGGCGCCCAGCACCTGTTCCAGGTGATCCAGTTCCGCAAACACATCGTCGAACGCCTCTTCATAGGCATGCTGTGATGTGGCAAAACCGGCGCGGTACACGCCGTTGTTCACTGCCGGATAGATCCGCTCGTTCAGCGCATCGATCTCACTGCGTAATGGTTCCGGATAGAAATCCAGACCGTTGCCGGTCAAGTCATCGAAGGCACTGTTGAACATGCGGATGATTTCCGCCGATTCATTGCTGACGATGCGCTTCTGCTGCTTATCCCAGAGTACCGGCACGGTGACGCGACCGGTGTAGTCGGCGGTATCGGCGGTGTAGCGCTGGTGCATGAATTCGAAATGGTCGAGTTTGTCGCCGGTAGAGCCCAGCGTCTTGTCGAAGGTCCAGCCGTTTTCCAGCATCAGCCAACTGACCACCGACACATCGATCAGGCTTTCCAGCCCCTTGAGTTTGCGCAGGATCAGCGTGCGATGAGCCCACGGACAGGCGAGGGACACGTAGAGATGATAGCGACCAGGCTCGGCAGCAAAACCGCCGACACCGCTCGGGCCGGGTTGGCCGTCAGCGGTGACCCAGTTGCGACGCTGCGCCTGCTCACGCTGGAACGCGCCGTCCTTGCTGCTTTCGTACCACTTGTCTTGCCAGCGACCTTCAACTAACAAACCCATGTTCGAGACTCCTCAACCGATAAGCGTTGGAGAGGAGTCTATTCCGATAGGTTCGATAAAAAAGCGCAAAGCTTGAGGGGGTATGATCGATTAAATCGATTTGTCCCGAGCGTCCCAGTATTGCTGGGCGGTTTCGAACGCTTGCTCGCGAGTCTGGCCGAGGCCACGCAAGGCCAGCGCCATGGTGGAGATCAGGGCCATTTGCGGGTAGCTGTCAATCACATCGCCACGCCATACGGCCTTCAGATGCTCTGGCTCAAGCGATGCCGGTTTGACGTGGCGCTGGCTCGACAGTTGCGGCCACTCCTCATCCCAGCTTTCACCGCCCGTGGTGCCGTACAAATGGCTGTCGGCGTCCGGGTTGATCTCGATCTCGCCGCCATCGCCCTTGACCACAATCGCGGTGTCGCCGAGCAAGCCGCTGGCATCGCGATGCACTGCCTGGTAGCCGGGGTGGAAAATGCTTTGCAAGCCACAACGCGCGCCCAATGGATTGAGAATCCGCGCCAGCGAGTGAATCGGCGAGCGCAGTCCCAGGGTGTTACGCAGATCGATCATCCGTTGCAGCTGTGGCGCCCAGTCCACCAGCGGCATGAACGCCAGTCCGCCGTTGTCCAGGGCCGCACCGACTTGCTGCCAGTTGCGGCACAGCGGGATGTTCAGTTCCTCCAGCAATTGCTCGCTGTACAGCCGACCCGCCGTGTGGGCGCCGCCGCCATGCATGAAAATCCGCACGCCGTTCTGCGCCAGGCACTTCGCTGCCAACAGATACCAAGGCAGGTGACGTTTCTTGCCGGCGTAGGTTGGCCAGTCCAGATCCACCGCCATTGCCGGTGGAGTCAAGCGCTCGCGCAAGGCCTCGGTGAAGCCTGCCATTTCCTCGGCGCTTTCTTCCTTGTGTCGTAGCAGCATCAAAAATGCGCCGAGTTGGGTTTCCTCGACCTGTTCATCGAGCACCATGCCCATGGCGGCGCGGGCTTCTTCACGGGTCAGGTCGCGGGCGCCGCGTTTGCCTTTGCCAAGGATGCGCACGAACTGGGCGAACGGGTGTTCGGCGGGCGTTTCGAGGGTCAGCGCTGGGTAGTCGGTCATAAGCAATTCGTCGGTTTGGGCAGGCCCGCCAGTTTCGCGGCGAGTTTGGCGGGGGTGCCTTTGAACAGTCGGTTCAGGTGCAGGCTGTTGCCTTTTTCCGGGCCGAGCTTCAATGCGGTGTATTTGATCAGCGGGCGGGTGGCCGGCGACAACTGGAACTCGGCGTAGAAACTGCGCAGCAGTTCGAGGATTTCCCAGTGTTCGGGGCTCAACTCGATGTCTTCGGCAGCTGCCAGGGCACTGGCGACATCCTCCGACCAGTCACTCAGTTCGACCAGGAAGCCGTCCTTGTCCAGCTCGATGGCGCGGGCGCCGACCGTCAATGCATTCATAGCCAACTGTTGACCTTGTCGTGGTTGATCGACAGTTCGACGAAGGCCGGGTAATCGATGGCTTCGGCCCAGTCTGGAACGTCGATGGCCCGGGCCTGGGCGTCTTCGGCCAGAACATAGAGCTTGAGGCCGCGAGCGTTCAATGCATTGAACGGTGCGGTGCCCGGCTGCAAGGCATAGGCCGCGTCGCCGGACAGCAGCAGCGCGTCATGGGAGCCGATCACGCGCAGGCAACTGCTCAAGCGTTCGTCGCCGAAGGGGGAATGAGACAACACATGCAAAGTCGACATCAGAGGGTGATCACCTGGTCGTAACGGTCAATGAGTGCGGTGATTTCAGCGGCGTCCAGCGCCTGGGCTTCCTCCAGCGACAGCGCGCTCGGGTCCAGCCCCCGCTGCGCCGCGCTGTCAGCACAAACGAATAGCTCTTCGACGCCGAACATCGGCAAGGCTTGAAGGTTGGCGCTCAGATCTTTCTGTTGCAGGGCCTTGGCGTCCTGTTTCGTCGCGAGCTGGAACACGCCGTCATCGAGAAACAGCAGGCCGATCGGCAGATCGAAAGCGCCACCGGCCAGCACGATGTCCAGCGCTTCCCGCGCGCCCGGTCCGGACCACGGCGCCTGACGGCTGATGATCAACAAGGATTTGGCCATCTTATGCGCCTCCGAAACAGATCAGGCGGTCGGCATCCTGCACCGCGTCATGCAACTGGCCGAGCCCGGACAATTCCCATGGTGCGCCGACGGCAACAGCGTCGCGTTGATAACGCTTGGCTTCTTCCTCGTTCAACACGCCACGGCGCAGGGCGGCGGCGATGCAGACCACGCCATCGAGTTTTTGCTCACTGACGAAGGTGCGCCATTGCTTGGGCAAGTCGAGTTCGTCCTGGGGCGTGACCACGCTGCCGGAGGCGTTGTAGACGCCATCCTGATACAAAAACAGCCGGACAATTTCATGCCCACCGGCCAGCGCGGCCTGGGCGAACAGCAAGGCGCGGCGCGAGGAGGGCGCATGGGCGGCGGAAAACACGGCGATGGCGAACTTCATGACGGACTCGATCAGCGAAACTGCGGCCATGATAAAGCTTTATCGGCGGGGCGGCGAAGGGCGATTGTCTTGAGACCGAGTCGCGCCCTTCGCGAGCAAGCCCGCTCCCACATTTAACCGTATTCTTTAGATAGAACTCGGTCGAGTGTGGGAGCGGGCTTGCTCGCGAAGGCGTCCTTACAGGCAGCATATTATTCAGCGCGGCATATACCCCAACTGCCAACGCCGCGGAATTTTCAGCGACAACAAACCCAACGCCGCCGCCAACAGACCGCTGGCAAACAGCGCCTTGAGCCCAAAGTGATGCTCCAGCACAGCACCGATGACCGCCCCGGCAAACATGCCGGTCCACGGTATCAATTGCACGCGCCAGCCATTGCGCCGTTCGCCGAGCATCCAGCGCCCGAGTCCGCGACCGAAGCGCGACAGGGCACCCGTCACGTAGGTCAGTCCGACCGGCAAACCATTCACTTCTTCCACCGCAGCATTGAGCATGCCCATCGCAATGATCGCCGCCAGCAGCGCAGGCAGTTGCTCGTCGTAAGGCCAGGCCGCGGCGGCGCACAACAGGGCGGCGATGCTCAGCAGCAGGGGCAGCGCTCGGCGTCCGCTGAGCCGGCTGACAATAATGCCCAGCGCATTGCCGAGGATGAACGTCGCGACGAGTATCACCAGGCGCAGGGTAAGTCCCAGATCGCCCGCGCTGATGGCCACGGCCATGCGGGTGGTGTTGCCGCTCATGAACGAAACGAAGTCGCCGCTGGCCATGAAGCCGATCGCGTCGGTCATCCCGGCCAATACCGAAAGCATGGCCACCAGACTCAGGCCGATGCGCCCGCGCCATTTCTGCGTGTGCAGGTGACCGGGGCTGGCGTGGGGCTTGGCGGTGGATGGCAGCATGGGCGATCGATGTCCTTGAGCGATGACTAAGGTGTTATCCCATACAAGTCACAATATTCCAGCCAGTCCATGCCGGCCATCTCTGCCACTTCCCGGTGCACGGCAAGGCGCTGGGCCTCGTAGTCTTGCGGCGTGGCGGCCGTGAGTTGCAATGTCAGCTCCCAGGCGAACAATCCCAGGCGTTCGGCCTCTTCCTCAAAGGCTTCATGCAACCGCTCTTCGCGAAACTGCGCTTGGGTTTCACCCTTGGCCTGCGCCAGCAGCGGGTTGAGATTGTCGAGTTGATGGAGCAACTCGGGACGTTCATCGAGAAACTTCTTAAGTGCCTGTTCGTGTTGCAACTCGGATGCCGCCATGGTCACTCCTTTAGAACGGATTACGAAGACTGTTTCTTGCTGGCCTTGGCCGCTGCTGCCAGACATTCGAGGGCAAATTGCTCGGTGTAGGTCATCTGGATCGGCGTGGTTTCGCCTTTGACGGTTCTCTCGCCGTCGAGGATGTAACGAATTCGCTTGTCGGTGACGCCGATTCGCTTGGCGATCCAGGACGGCGTCTGACCGATCTGGCTGATCAGCTTGTCGGCATATTCAGCGGTCGGTTTGTAAAACTCGGCGTTGGGGGTCATGGGGCTTCCAGTCAAAAGTGCGATGCAGCGTTATGGCGCGACAGGGTGCGCGAATCGTCGCGCGGTGTCGCTGTATAAATGAAGTAAAGCAGAACGATTCGCTGTGCCACGGTGATACAGTCCGCTTTTTCCTGATGAGGCAATGCAATGCGAATTCTGATGGTAGCGCTGGCCGCTGCCTTGCTGGCGGGATGCGCGGGCTCGGCAATGAACGATGCTCGCACTAAGGCCCCGTACAAAACCCTGAACTCGGACAAACCGGCCAAAGACGTTGCCCAGTGCGTGCAGTTTTCCTGGCAGGACGAATCGGTGTTCGGTGTTGATGCCGCTGCTTACCTGGAGCCAGCAGAGAAGGGCGGCACCACGGTTTACACCCGCTCGGCGGAGTCTTTCGTGGACGTGACCACCGATGCTTCGGGCACTGTGTTGAGCTACTACGCGCAGCAGGACGATTTCGTCGCCAAGCGCCGGTTGGCGGCGTTGGCTACCTGTCTGTGAGACCAATGTAGTACCCAATGTGGGAGCGGGCTTGCTCGCGAAGGCGGTATGCCAGGCAACATCAATGTTGAATGAAAAACCGCTTTCGCGAGCAAGCCCGCTCCCACATTTGTTTGGTGTACAGCAGGCGACTGTGGGTTGAATCAGTAACTCAAGCGCTTCTGAAAGAAGAAATGCTTGTGCCCTGGCGGGTAGTCGGCGATGTGGCCGATCTCGCTATAACCGCATTTCTTGTAGAACTCCGGCGCCTGGAACTCAAAGGTTTCCAGCCACAGACCGACGCATTCCTTTTCCCGCGCCAGGTCTTCCGCCATCTGCATCAGCTTCGTGCCCATGCCTTGTCCACGGGCCTGTTCCGGCACCGCCAGCAAGTCGATGAACAACCACTGATAAAACAACCGGGCATAAACGCCGCCGACAATTTCATCGTTGTCGTCGCGTATCAGCAGTGCGATATGTTCCGGTGGCGGGCTCGCGGACTTCGAGGTGTTATAGGCGCGCAACGGCACGAGGATCGCCTCGCGTTCTTCGTTACTGGGGTTGTGCTTGCGTTCGATACGCAGGGTCATGGCTATATCCTTATGGCTGTGAACGCGCAGCCTATCGCGGTCGACGCCAATGTTCCATCACCACAACACCGGTGGAACCGTCGCCATCACGCAGGTGTCATTTGTTGTGACGCGCCATTGCCGAGCGCGACTGATGAGGACACGCCGTGAACATTTTCGAAGCCTTGCGCGAAAGCCATGAACGCCAGCGGATCTATGCGAAGGCGCTGATCCACACCAGCGGCGACACGCCTGAACGCGTCGAGGCCTACAAGCAACTCAAGTCCGAATTGCAGGCCCATGAAACCGCTGAAGAACGGCATTTCTACATTCCGCTGATGGAGTTCGACAACGGCGTCGACCTCAGCCGCCACGCAATCGCCGAGCATCACGAAATGGATGAAATGATGGAGGAGCTCGACGAGACCGAGATGTCCAGCCCGGCCTGGCTGGCGACCGCGAAGAAGCTGTCGGAAAAGGTTCATCACCATCTCGAGGAGGAGGAGCAGAAATTCTTCCAGATGGCTGGCAAGTTGCTCAATGACAAACAGAAAGAGACGCTGGCGGGGCAGTACGAGAAGGAGTACGAGGCGCAGCTTTCCTGAATTGGGCACACACAATTTTGTAGGAGCTGCCGCAGGCTGCGATCTTTTGATTTTGCTTTTAGAAGATCGCAGCCTGCGGCAGCTCCTACAGGGTTAGAAGCCAGGCAAGCGCGCTGTGCCTGGCCAATGCCCGCCTTCCAGCGTCAGCAACAGCTCCTTCGCCTCCAGCCCCCCGGCAAACCCGGTCAATTTCCCCGATGCGCCAATCACCCGGTGACAAGGCGCAATAATCGAGATCGGGTTCTTGCCATTCGCCGCACCTACCGCCCGCACCGCGCTCGGGTTGCCGATCTGTTCGGCGATCTGGCTGTAGCTGCGGGTTTCGCCAAAAGGAATGGTCAGCAGCGCCGCCCAGACCTTTTTCTGAAATTCCGTGCCGACAAAATCCAGCTCCAGTTCAAATCGCTGGCGTGTGCCAGCGAAATATTCGCGCAGTTGCTCGGCGGCGCGCATGAGGATCGGGCTGTCCGGCGCTTCGATCATCGCGCCGAGACGCACCCGACCGGGTTTGTCGTTTTCCCAGAGGATGGCGACCAGTCTCGAACCGTTCGCCACCAGCTTCAACTCGCCGACCGGGGAGGCCAGGGTGGTGCAGGTGTAAGTCATGCCGCAGGCCCCGTCTGATTGTTGAACAGGCGTTAAGGATACTGCTTCGTCGGGGAGGCGCAATACGCAATCCCGACCATACTTGGCTACTGCTTTTGACGCGTTTTCCTACTTTAAAACAAGAAGAGACCGACTCATGAAGTACGAACCTTTTGCCAAATCGCTGATTGCGACCTCGTTGGCGCTCAGCTGCCTGACGGCCCATGCGGCCTCTGTCGCCCCGGTCGCCGCAGAAAACGGCATGGTGGTCACCGCCCAGCACCTGGCCAGCCATGTGGGCGTGGATGTGTTGAAGAACGGTGGCAACGCGGTCGATGCCGCTGTCGCGGTAGGTTACGCGTTGGCGGTGGTGTATCCGGCGGCGGGTAACCTGGGCGGTGGTGGTTTCATGACCATTCAACTGGCCGACGGCCGCAAGACCTTCCTCGACTTCCGCGAAAAAGCCCCGCTGGCCGCCACCGCCGACATGTACCTCGACAAGGCCGGCAACGTCATTCCGGACTTGAGTACACGCGGTCACTTGGCCGTTGGCGTGCCGGGCACGGTGTCCGGCATGGAACTGGCGCTGAGCAAATACGGGACCAAACCTCGCAAGGACGTGATCGCCCCGGCCATCAAACTGGCTGAAGACGGCTTCGTGCTGGAGCAGGGCGATGTCGATTTGCTGGACTACGCCACCGACGTGTTCAAGAAGGACATCAAGGACTCCGGCGCGATCTTCCTGAGCAACGGCGAGCCGATGCAGGTCGGGCAGAAACTGGTGCAGAAAGACCTCGGCAAAACCCTGCGGGAGATCTCCGAGAAGGGCGCCGATGGCTTCTACAAAGGCTGGGTAGCCGACGCGATCGTCACCTCCAGCCAGGCCAACAAGGGCATCATCACCCAGGCCGATCTCGACAAATACAAGACCCGAGAACTGGCGCCGATCGAGTGCGACTACCGTGGCTACCACGTGGTTTCGGCACCACCACCGAGCTCCGGTGGCGTGGTGATCTGCCAGATCATGAACATCCTCGAAGGCTATCCGATGAAGGATCTGGGCTACCACTCGGCCCAGGGCATGCACTATCAGATTGAAGCGATGCGTCACGCTTACGTCGATCGCAACAGCTACCTCGGCGACCCGGATTTCGTGAAGAACCCGATCGCCCATTTGCTGGATAAAAACTACGCGACCAAGCTCCGTGAAGCGATCAACCCACAAAAGGCCGGCGTGTCCAAAGACCTCAAGCCTGGCGTAGCGCCCCATGAGGGCAGCAACACCACCCATTACTCGATCGTCGACAAATGGGGCAACGCGGTGTCGGTGACCTACACCCTCAACGACTGGTTCGGCGCCGGGGTCATGGCCAGCAAGACCGGGGTCATCCTCAACGACGAGATGGACGACTTCACCTCGAAAATCGGCGTGCCGAACATGTACGGCCTGGTGCAGGGCGAGGCCAACGCCATCGCGCCCGGCAAGGCGCCGCTGTCGTCCATGAGCCCGACCATCGTCACCAAGGACGGCAAAGTGGTGATGGTGGTTGGCACGCCGGGCGGCAGCCGCATCATCACCGCGACCTTGCTGACCATGCTCAACGTCATCGACTACGGCATGAACATCCAGGAAGCGGTCGATGCGCCGCGTTTCCACCAGCAATGGCTGCCGGAGGAAACCAATCTGGAAACCTTCACCACCAGCCCGGACACGGTAAAGATCCTCGAAAGCTGGGGCCACAAGTTCGCCGGCCCGCAGGATGCCAACCACTTGGCGGCGATCCTCGTAGGCGCGCCGTCGCTGGACGGAAAACCGGTGGGCAAGAACCGTTTCTACGGGGCCAACGATCCACGGCGTAACACTGGGTTGTCGTTGGGTTACTGAGGGTTGTGTTTGGCGGGGGACGGACTTATGTTCGTCCCTTGCCCCTCTGAATTTTCAAGGAAGGAATCATGACCACTGCACTGTTAATCATCGACGTCCAGCAGGCTCTATGCTCGGGTGAATACGAGTGCTTCGAGATCAATCGCGTGATCAATACCATCAACGACCTTTCGTCGCAGGCGCGCAATGCCGGCGTTACGGTGGTTTTGATTCAGCACGAAGAGGCGAACAGTCCCCTTGCGCACGAGGCGGCGGGCTGGCAACTGGCTGAAGGTCTGGAAACGGCGCCAAAGGACCTGCGCGTGCGCAAGACCACCAGGGATTCGTTCTACCAGACCAACCTGCAAAAACTTTTACCGAAGGAAGACTTCGAGCGCCTGGTCATCTGCGGTCTGCAAACCGATTACTGCGTCAACGCCACTGTGCGTCAAGCGTTGACACTGGGGTATGACGTGGTGCTGGCGAACGACGCGCATTCCACCGTCGACAACGGCAACCTCACCGCTGAAGACATCATTGCCGAGCACAACAAGGATTGGGCGCACCTCACCGGTTCGGTGACGCGGATCGATGTGATTCCGGCCAAAGATATCCAGTTCTGAAATTGTCACAGACCCTGTGGGAGCGAGCTTGCTCGCGATGGCGGTGTATCAGTCGATGAACAGGCCGAATGTACCGACCTCATCGCGAGCAAGCTCGCTCCTACAGGTTCCCGGTCGTGATTGACGAATCAAGTCGCGAACCTCAATAACCGAGGCGCTTCCATAACCTCCGGCATCACACCCCCCAACACCAACCGGGTGATGGTCGCTGCTGCATTCTGATAATCCTCATCCTGTGGCGTCTCCCGCCCGGTGATATGCGCCATCTGCCAGTCGAGATTGGTGTACGTGCGCGTCGCTGACCAGATGAACAGCATCAAATGCTCCGGATCGATCGGCGCCAGCAACCCCCGATCAATCCAGCTGCGCAGGCAGTCGACATTGCGTCGGGCTTCGGCATACAGCAGGTCGCGACATTGCTCGGGCAGTTGCCTCGCGCCGAGCAACAACTCATCACTGAATACCTTCGCGATATGCGGATGCTCACGGGCGATGCGAATCCGCGCCTCGATGTAGGCAGGCAAACCCACCAGCGGGTCGTCGCTCTCGCGCAGTACCGCAGACGCTTCCAGCAACGGCTCGACAAACCCGAGCAGGACCTTGGCGTAAAGGGTTTCCTTGCTCTGGAAGTAGTAATACAGATTCGCCTTCGGCACGCCGGCCCGCGCGGCGATGTCGCGGGTCTGGGCGGCGTCGAAACCTTTCGCGGCGAACTCGGCGCTGGCGGCTTCCAGAATCAGCTGTTGGTTGTGTTGGCGAATGCGGCTCATGGACGTGTCTTGGCGATTTGAGTTTCGCAATATACAAAAATATATAGCGGTAGGGCCAGCCGTGAAGATGAGTGGTTCGCAGGAAAACAGAAGATTTATGCTGTGCCGAAGATATCGATCAACTCGTTCAGAAACGCACTGACCAGATCCCGCTGCCGCGCCGAATGCCTGACCGCCGCATGAAAGCCGACCTCATAGCGCAGCAATTCGGGATTGAGCGGGTGCAACTGCCCGAGCTGTTCATGCCGGGCCGCGTAGTGCTGCGGCAGGAAGCCCAAGTGCTGGCCGGAGAGGATCAGTAGCGCGGCGCCGTCCATGCTGTCGGTGAGCACGGTCAGGCGTTCGATCGAAGTGGGGGCGGGCATTTCCGGCAGCGGATGACTTGGCCAGACCCAGTCGTAGTGGCTGACGTCTTCGCGAGTCAGTGCGCCCACGTGTTCGAACAGCGGGTGCGACGGCGCGCAATAGGCGATCTGGGTTTCCTGGAACAACGGGAAATAGTCGATGTTGGGCAAACGGTGCCAGAAATAACCGATGGCCAGATCGATGTGGCTGTTGATGATTTTTTCTTCCAGCAGCGACGACGACAGCTCGGTGAAGTGGAAGTACAACCCTTCGTGCCGGGCTCGCAGGCGTGCAATGGCCAAGCCGATTTTCTTGTTCGCCACCGGGTCGATCTGCCCGAGCAGGCCGATGTTGATGTTGCCTGAGACCTTGCGGTTGATGTGCTGCACTTCGACCCGAAAGCCTTCGGCCGCCGCTAGCAAGCGGCGTGCAGCTTCGACAAACTGACCGCCCTTGGGCGTCACCGAAAACCCGCCGCGACCGCGTTCGCACAGGCGAAAACCCACCCGCGCTTCCAGCGTCGCCAGTTGCGCGCTGATGGTCGGTTGCGTGGTGTTGAGCGCGGTTTGCGCCGCTGAAATCCCGCCCGCTTCGACGACGGTGAGAAATACCCGGATCAAGCGCAGATCCAGCTCCGTTACAGTTCCCAGCATGGAGGCTCCCGATACTCGATTACATAGACGCCGATCTATGTGAACAGTGCGCCTGAGATATTTTATGGCCGAAGCCAACGCCATACATTGCAGGGAAACCAGCGTCATCGTTAGCTTTTTCTGGAGTTTCACCTGATCCGGACGTCGAACCGACCGCTGCGCTCAAAACAAAAACAATCTACTGCATAGGAATCATCGTATGTCAGGGTCTCCACTTTCTGCGCACGCCGCCGAGGCGAGCAGCGGGTTGGCCATCGAAGGCCACTCGATCGATTACATCCCGGAAAACGAGCGTCACGCCAAACTCAGCAGCCAGGGGCCGTTCTGGTTTCTTGGCAATTTCCACTTCTTCACTATCTCCATCGGTTTTGTCGGGCCGAGCCTGGGCTTGTCGGCATTGTGGACGATGCTGGCCGGCGCGCTGGGCATCATGTTCGGCACGATTTTCATGGCGTTCCACGGTTCGCAAGGTCCGGAAATGGGCCTGCCGCAGATGATCCAGTCCCGCGCCCAGTTCGGTTATCGCGGGGTGATCCTCGCATTGATGGCGACGATGTTTGTGTTCGTCGGTTTCAACGTGGTGAACATCTCGTTGATCATGAACGGGCTGCAGCATGTGTTCGGCGTTGACCCGACCATCGTCGCGGTGGCCGTGGTGCTGGTCGGCGCGTTGCTGTCGATCTACGGCCATGACCTGATGCACAAGGCCTTCAAGTGGGCGTTGCTGGCGACACTTCCGTTGTATGCGCTGGTGACCATTGCCCTGATGTTCGGCGCGGGTTCCGAAGGCGTCACACCGGCGACTGATCTGGGTTTCAGCTGGATCGCCTTCGCCACACTGTTTGCCATCGGCGCCAGCTACAACATTTCCTATGCGCCGTACGTTTCCGACTATTCGCGTTATCTGCCGAAAAACACCAGCCGCCCGAAACTGATCGCGGCGGTGTTCATCGGTGCGTCACTGTCCGGTAGCTGGATGATCGGCCTCGGCGCATGGCTCGCCCAGGAATTGAAAGCTGTCGATGCCTTGGTGGCGCTGAATCAGGTCGGCTCTTCGATGATTCCGGGGCTGGGCAATTTGCTGGTGATCGTCTCGGTGGCGGGTTTCCTGCCGATCATCGCGCTCAACACCTACAGCGCCATGCTGACGCTGCTGACCGGCGTCGACTCGATCAAGAAAATCACCCCGACGCCTCGCTCCCGGGTGCTGTCGATCAGCGCGATCAGCATCATCCTGTTGACCTGCGTGCTGTCGATCAAGGGTGATGGCATCGCGCTGCTGAACACCTTCCTCGTCTTGTTGTTGTACTTCCTGGTGCCGTGGACCGCTGTGAACCTGGTGGACTACTTCTTCGTGCGCAAAGGTCGCTACGCGATCCCGCATTTCTTCACGCCAAAAGGCATCTATGGCGCCTGGCAATTTCGCGGCATCGTCTCGTACCTGATCGGCTTCGCGGCCATGGTGCCGTTCTTCTACATCTTTGACGCCGCTGCCGGCAAAGAAGTGTTCGTCGGCCCGTTGGCACGGATGCTCGAAGGCGTCGACATCGCGTGGCTGGTCGGATTGCTGGTGTCGGGCCTGACGTATTACATCCTCAGTCGTTCGCTGGACCTCAACGCCGAGCGCCGGGTCATCGACTCGATTACCGAAAAGGACATTGTCGCCATGACTCATCAAACAGCGGAGTTGGTGCGTTGAACATTGCCAAGAATACCGTGGTCGCCTGCTGCCAACTGGCACCGAAAATCGGCGACCTCGCTTACAACCGCACCCTCACCGAACGGGCGATCCGTTCGGCGGCGTTGCTGGGCGCCCAAGTCGTCGTCCTGCCGGAACTGATCCAGAGCGGCTATCTGTTTGCCGACCGCAACGAAGCGCTGGCGCTGGCGGAAACCTGCGATGGCCCGACCCTGCGCCTGTGGCAAGCCTTGGCCCGGGAACTGAACGTCGTTGTGGTCGGCGGTTTCTGTGAGCATTTGCCCAACGGTGAACTGGCCAACAGTGCCGCGCTGATCGATGCCCAGGGTTTGCGCGCGGTGTACCGCAAGGCGCATCTGTGGGATGCCGAACGGGAAATTTTCACTGCTGGCGATGCTGCGCCGCCGGTGATCGAAACGGTCCACGGACGTATCAGCGTGCTGATTTGCTACGACCTGGAGTTCCCCGAGTGGGTGCGTCTTCCGGCGTTGGCCGGCGCGGATTTGTTGTGCGCGCCGGTCAACTGGCCCGACGGTCCACGTCCGCAAACCGAGCGCCCGGCAGAGGTCCTGCGGGTGCAGGCCAATGCCTCGGTGAACCGGATGTTCATCGCCGCGTGTGACCGTTACGGTCACGAGCGCGGCGTGGGTTGGGTGCAGGGCTCGGTGATCGTCGATGCCGACGGTTATCCATTGGCCGGGCCGGCGGAGCAGGGCGGCGAACAGATCTTGCTGGCCACCCTGAACCTGGCCGAGGCGCGTAACAAGCGCATCAGCGAGCGCAATGATCTGCATCGGGATCGGCGGCCGCAGTTGTATGAGTTGAGCAGTTCGGCTCAGTGACCCTGTGGACGCCATCCCGGCGCCTGTGGCATGGTCGAAACGACAGACCATGCAATGAACAGGATCGGCACGATGCAGGAGGGTAATCAGCTGGGCATCGACCCGTCGATGGCGATGCTGCAAGCGTTCAACCGTTGTCTGCTGCAATTGGGGCGTCTGGCGCGGGAGCGGGGTGCCGCCGAGTTCATTGCCGACGGCTTGCAGGTGTTGCGTCAACAAGTGCCGTTCGCTTCGGCGTGGTGGGGCGAGATGTCCACGTCGGACGCTAGCGCGCCACCGCAAAGCTGGATGCACGGGCGCATCGATCTGCCCGAATCGTTTGCCGGCGAATGGCAACAGAGTGCCGGCAGCGACAAGTTCTCCCATGACACCTTGAGCCGCCCTGGCGAAGTCATCCGCGACAGCGGCTTCACCGATCCCGATGCCGACGTGGACGCGTTCGCCCGACGGCATGATCTCTACCACCCGATGTGCATCACCTTCGAGCTGCCGGAAAGCGGCTTGATGTTTTTCGTTTGTCTCTACCGTGGCGGCGATGCCCCTGCGTTCTCGGACAACGAGGCCGGTCTGTTCTCGGCGTTCTGCGATCACTTGTTGCAGCTGTGGCGATTCCAGGTGCAGGACATGATCCGCGTCGACACCGGCAACGGCGCCAGCGAATTCGGGGTGGCGCGGCGGGACGGCGGTTTGCTGTATATCGGCGCCGGGTTGTGCGCGGTCATTCAACGGGAATTGCCCGGCTGGAGCGGTTCCACGCTACCCGCCGAGATCATCGCGCAATTGCCCAAGGCACCTTGCGTGATGCGCTTGGGACGTTCGGCGCTGACCCTCACGCCCAACGCCGAGCACGTCATCCTGTCGCTGGAAACACAACCACGCGGCGCGGTGCTGGCGCCTCGGGAGCGGACCGCAGCGATGCTGTTCGCTGCCGGTCATTCCTATAAAGAAATCGCCAAAATCCTCGGCCTGAGCCCGGCCACCGTGCGCACCTACCTGCGCAATTGCTACTTGCAACTCGGCGTGAAGAGCAAGGTGGAACTGGGTTCGGTCCTGCGTTCGCAGGGTTCCGCCTGCACAACGCAACCGTAGGAAATCATAACCACCCCCCCACTTTTTGCCTGACCCCTCCTCATTTGCAGAGGTCCATCCAGCCACCGCGCGCTATAGGGTATGCCCTGCATATCAAGGGCTTGCGCGGCCGTGTGGCCGGGCCCTTCAAAAACTATAAAAACAGAGGTGGGGCCAGTGATGTTTTCCAGGCTATTTATCGCCGTTGCCGGTGCAACGGCCGTTTCCTGTGTGGCGCTGGTGGGGAGCCAGAGCCAAAGTCCGACCAGCGCCGACATGGTCATGCGCAACGGTTATGTCTACACCGTCGATGGCAAGGATTCGGTGCAGCAGGCCGTTGCCGTCACGGGCGGCAAGATCGTTTATGTCGGCAGCGATGAGGGGGCAGCCTCATTCATCGGTGCACAGACGCAGGTGATCGATCTGGCCGGACGCATGCTGATGCCGGGCTTCATCGATGCGCACATGCATCCCGGCGATGGCGGTCGGGCCATGACCTTGTGCGACCTGAAATACCAGACGATGACGCGCAAGGATTTTCAAAAAGCCATTCAGGCGTGCCTGGATGCCGACAAGGACAAAGGCCAGGACGTGTGGCTTGAAGTCGGCAGTTGGGATCGCATGGGCATGACCGGCCTCGACGGCGATGCCGACAAATCGACCCTTGATGCGCTCAACACCAAACGGCCGATTCAGGTACGTTCCACCGACTTCCACACCGTGCTGACCAACTCCCGTGGTCTGGCAGTGGCCGGCATCGACAAGCACACGGTCAACCCCGCCGACGGCAAGTACGCGCGCGACAGTGCCGGCAACCCCACCGGCATCTGCGAGGACGGCGCGGCGGATACCATGGCCGCCGTGGTGCCGCCGGCGACCGATGCCGAGAAGCTGATCCAGAGCCGCGCCGCGCTCGACGCCATGCGCCAGCAGGGCATCACCAGTTTCTTCGATGCCTTGTCGGGGCCGGAGAATGGCAAGGCGTTCACCACGTTGCAGCAATCCGGCGAGTTGACGGCCCGCGCCATTTTGTCGATCAAACTCGACCCGGCCGCCGCCACTGCCGACCCGAACAAGACTATCGCCGAAGCCAAGGCACTGGCCACCACCTACGATCAGGGCGAAGCCCAGGTCGCGCCGGGCGTGAGCATGCGCCACGTCAAACTGTTCATGGACGGCATCATCAACGCGCCGGCCGATACCGGGGCCATGCTGACGCCGTACCTGCACAACGCCGGCACCGAGAAAGCGCCGAAATGGACGGCGGGGAAAAACCGTGGCGAACTGTATTTCCCGCCGCAGGTGCTCAATCCGCTGCTGCTCAAAGCGGTGCAGGCCGGATTCGACCCGCACCTGCACGCCACCGGGGATCGCGCGGTGCGTGATTCGCTCAACGGTATCGAATACGTGCGCCAGCAACTGCCCGGCAACGGCTTTCGTCCGACCATCACCCATGCCGAATCGGTGGACCCTGCCGACTACGGGCGTTTCAAGACGCTCGACGTGACCGCCAACATGTCCTTCCAATGGGCGCAGCAAGCGCCGTCCACGGTTGACGGCACCAGCGATCACCTGGGCGTCGAACGCTTCGCGCGCATGGAACCTTCGGGCAGCATCGCCCGCGCTGGCGGACGTGTGGCTTATGGCAGCGACTGGCCGGTCGATCCGCTCGACGAGTTCCTCGCATTGAAGGTCGGTGTGACCCGCTCGGGCGATCCGCAGAACCCGCACAGCTATGGCCCCAACTACGCAGGCAGGCTCAATGCCGACCCGGCGCTGTCCCGCGCCGAGGTGCTGCGCACCATCACCCTCAACGCCGCCGAACAGCTCAAGTTGGAGAAGGTGGTCGGTTCAGTGGAGGTGGGCAAGTTTGCCGATCTGATCGTGCTGGACAAGAACTTCATGCAGGTGCCCGAGGATGAACTGGGGCGCAATCAGGTGCTGATGACGATGGTCGGCGGCAAGGTGGTGTGGGCCAAGGTGCCGTTTGTGGGGCAAGTGGCTGTAAATCAACAATAAAAATAGTCAGCTAAACACTACCCAGTGTGGGAGCGGGCTTGCTCGCGAACGCGGTGTGTCAGATTGCATAAGTGTCGACTGACACACTGCGTTCGCGAGCAAGCCCGCTCCCACAGGATTGAGTGAAGCCTCAAATTTTGAAGAGAACAAAAATAATGACCAAGGTCACAGACAGCCCACAACGAAGTCCCCTGATCGAGACCCGTTCGATCGATTACATCCCCGAAGCCGAGCGCCACGGCAGCCTCTATAGCCAGTTCACCCTGTGGCTCGGCGCCAATCTGCAGATCACCGCGATCGTCACCGGGGCGCTGGCCGTGGTGTTGGGCGGTGATGTGTTCTGGTCACTCATCGGGTTGCTGATCGGCCAGGTATTGGGCGGCGCGGTGGTGGCGTTGCACGCGGCGCAAGGGCCGAAGCTCGGCTTGCCGCAGATGATCTCCAGCCGCGTGCAGTTCGGGGTCTACGGCGCGGCGATCCCGATTGTGCTGGTGTGCCTGATGTACCTCGGTTTCAGTGCCACGGGTGCGGTGTTGTCGGGGCAGGCGATTGCCCAGTTGATCAGCGTCAGCGACAGTGCGGGCATCCTGATTTTTGCCGGGTGTATCGCGCTGCTGACGATGTTCGGGTATCGGGTGATTCATCTGGTCGGGCGAGTGGCGAGCGTGCTGGGCGTCATTGCGTTCGTCTATCTGTTCACCCGCTTGATGACCCTCAACGACATCGGCCTGTTGCTGGAAAACCGTCATTTCGGCTGGAGCACGTTCCTGCTGGCAGTTTCCCTGTCCGCCTCCTGGCAGATCGCGTTCGGCCCTTATGTGGCGGATTATTCGCGCTACCTGCCGAGCAAGACGTCCTCCTGGAAAACCTTCACCGCTGTCGGCCTGGGCACTGTGTTGGGCGCCCAGGCGTCGATGGTGCTGGGCGTATTCGCCGCGGCGTTGGCGGGGGCGAATTTCCGTGGTCACGAAGTGGCGACCATCGTCGGCCTGGGCAGTACCGGGGTGATGGCCTCGTTGCTGTACTTGAGCGTGGTGTTCGGCAAGGTCACGGTGTCGACCCTCAATGCCTACGGCAGCTTCATGTGCGTGGCGACCATCATCAGCGGTTTCCGCAGCCGCCTCGAAATCACCGCCGGCCAGCGCATGCTGTTCGTGCTGGTGATTGTCGCGGCGTCCACCACGCTGGCGCTGCTGGGACAGTATTCGTTCCTGAACTCGTTCAAATATTTCATCCTGTTCCTGCTGACGTTCTTCACACCCTGGAGCGCGATCAACCTGGTGGATTACTACTTCATCAACAAGGAGCGTTATGACATCCCGGCCTTGTCCGATCCGGCCGGGCGCTACGGTCGCTGGAACCTGTTGGGCATCGGCGTCTATGTCGTCGGCGTGCTGATTCAGTTGCCTTTCGTCGACACCCATTTCTATTCCGGACCGATGGTCGCGCAGCTCGGCGGCGTGGATATTTCGTGGATTGTCGGGCTGGTGGTGCCGGGGATTCTGTACTTCCTGTTGGCCCGGACCTCGGCATTGGGGATATCCGTTGCCGAAGTTCAAAGGCCTGAATAAGATACATCCTCAATAGCGTCTACACTTGCTGATCAGCCAATGCAGGAGCACGGCTTGCCGGCGATGGCGATCTTGAGGACGTCATCGCCGGCAAGCCGTGCTCCTGCAAAAAGCGATTCTTGCACTTCCACAGGGGGCAGCCGTTCATGGATGTTCTCGCACCGTTCTACCAATACCTGTTCAGGTGGGTGATCGCGCCTGTCAGCGAGCAGTTTCTCGGCCTGTTCGACCTCAATGGCCGTCTCTGTGTGGCTTTCCTCTTCGTCTCCTATGCCGTTGCTTACGTTCTGTTCCGTTTCAGGAAGGCTCGCGGGCTGACCGATGCACACACGTTCTGGCAGTTCATCGGCGGCAACCGCGTGCATTTTCACCCTTCGGCGAAGCTCGATTACCGCTACTACTTCGTGCGCGCGATCCTCAAAGTCATGCTGGTGGTGCCCGTTGTCGGGCTCGTTGATCCGTACGTGCTGCGCTCCGGCGACTACATCCGTTTTTTCACTCACCTGTGGGGCGCGCGGGTGCAGGTCGAGGAACACCTGGCGCTGTCCTTGCTCTACGGGCTAGGCGTGTTTTTGCTGCAGGACTTCATCCATTACTGGGCGCATCGCGCTTATCACTCGCGCTACCTGTGGGCCTTCCACAAAGTCCATCATTCGGCGCCGGTGCTGGTTCCGGTGACGGCCAGTCGCGTGCACTTCATCGAGAAAATGGTCGAGCGGCTGATCGACATCGTGTTCATCAGCGCGTTTGCCGGCGTGTTCTGGTACGCCTGCGGCGGGGAGATCAGCCGCTACACGCTGTTCGGCGTGACCTACATGGTGTTCATCCTCAACGCACTGGCGGCGAACCTGCGCCACAGCCATGTCTGGCTGTCGTTCGGTCCGGCGGTCGAGCATGTGTTGAACAGTCCGGCGCAGCACCAGATCCATCACAGCGATGCGCCTCGGCACATGAACAAGAACTTCGGCCTCAACCTGTCACTCTGGGACTGGATGTTCGGCACGCTCTACGTCACGCAGGCGAAACCCGAGGCCATCCGCTTCGGCACCGGTGAAGCGGACCACGAGCGCTACCTGACGCTCTATAGCCTGATCGTGACGCCGTTTGTGGAGACGGCGCACAAGTTTCGCCAGACAAAGCGTGGGCCTGAAGTCAACGCTTCGGAAGCTTCCAGCGTTCACGCAACTGCTCGTATTGCGCCTCGGGCAGTTGCACCAGCAGCGGGGACTGGCGCGGGTCGAGCCAGTTGAGCAATCGCGCGATGTCTTCAGGGGCCATGGCGGTGCAGCCTCGGGTCGGCGCTGTCGGGCTGCGCCAGATATGGAAGAAAATGCAGGAGCCGGCGCCGGGAGATGCCGGGGTGTTGTGCTGGATGAAAATCCCTTGGCGATACAAATCGTCCTTGCGCCGCATGCGTTCGGCGCTGTTCCAGTCTTTCGCCACGATTGCGCCGTCGACGAGTTGGTTGTAGCGCGCCGACTGGCTGTCATCCACGCATTCGATGGTGGGTGTCAGCGCGAGATAAGGCAGGCGGGTGCTGGCTGAAGCGTTGTAGCCGAACGCCGTTCCCAGTTTGAACATCCCGGCCGTGGCCTTGCCATCGCCTTCCTGTTTGATGGGGCCCTGGGGTTGATCGACGATTTGCAGGCCCTGGCCCCAGGCCATGCCATTCTTCCCGAGCACCACGGGAAACGCGGCTTCGAACTTTTCAAAGCGGTCGCCGTGCCGTTCATAGCGCTGGGCGATGCCCTGGATGTCATCCCAGTTTTTGCTGGTGACGACAATCAACTGATCGCTGCCGTCGAGTCCTTGAGCCATGGCCACACCGGGCAACAGCAGCATCAGCAACGACCAAGCCCCGATCAGGCGTTTCATGGCGTAAGCGGCGTAATGAGGAAATCCATGACGGTCTTCAACGACGCGTCCCGACTGTACGTGAAGTGCCACCACTCGTTGGCGTAACCGGTAAATCCTTCATGCTCCATCGCACGGCTCAGTCGCTGGCGATTGTTCTTGGCCGCCGCGCTGATCAGTGATGAATCGGTATGCGCGCGCTCATCAAAACAATCGAACCCGGTGCCCATGTCTACGGCGCCATCGTGCCAACGTTGGGCATAGTCGGCAGTGCAATCGACCGGTGTGGCGGCGGGCGTCCAGGCGTCGGCGGGCAGGGCGCTCGGGCCGGTCATGGTGAGGTCGACCGTATTGCCACGGGAGTGATTGGAGACCCGCGCCACGTAACCCAGGCGCCAGAAGTCCTGCTTGTCTACCCGTGGGTAGAACTCTGTCTTGAGCGGGTCGCCCGGCTCCGTGGCGAAACGGCCCATGTCCGCGACCGCCCGGGCAGGGCGATAGCAGTCGAACACCTTCAAGCCGTAGCCTTCAGCTTTGAGGGCCTTTTGTACCCGGACCAATGCCTTGGCGGCGTCCGCTGACAACAGACACTCGGCGGCCTGGTAACCGTCGAGCGGATTTCCGGTGAAGTTGTGGGCGCTGGCGTAGCGGATGTCCTGCTCGATGCCCGGATCGATGGTGCGCAGATACACCATGTGTTCGGGTTTCGATTCGTCGGCCATGCACGGCGTGGCAAGGCTCAGGCACAGCAGCAACAGACAGGGTGAACGCGACATCGCAAACGGCTCCATGCATGACCAGACACCTCATCATGGCTTGAAACCCGCTCCACCTCCATGAAGTTGTTGGTCGGCATGATAGGACGAGCGCACCAACGGACCGGACGCGACGTTCTTGAAACCCATGCGCGCGCCTTCCTCGGCGAACCAGGCAAACACGTCCGGGTGCACGAAACGCTGCACCGGCAAATGGCTGCGCGACGGTTGCAGGTACTGGCCGAGGGTGAGCATGTCGATGTCGTGCTCGCGCATGCGCTGCATCACCTCGATGACTTCTTCGTCGGTTTCGCCCAGGCCCAGCATCAGTCCGGACTTGGTCGGCACCTGCGGCACCCGTTGCTTGAAGTTCTGCAACAAGTCCAGCGACCACTCGAAATCCGAACCCGGTCGCGCGGCCTTGTACAGACGCGGCACGGTTTCCAGATTGTGGTTGAACACATCCGGCGGCTCGTTGGCGGTGATCGCCAGGGCGACGTCCATGCGTCCGCGATAATCCGGCACCAGGGTTTCCAGTTGAATGCCCGGCGACAGCTTGCGGATCTCGCGCAGGCAATCGACAAAGTGTTGGGCGCCGCCATCGCGCAAATCGTCGCGGTCCACCGAGGTGATCACCACGTACTTCAAGCGCAATTCGGCAATGGCCACGGCGAGGTTGGTCGGCTCGTCGACGTCCAGTGGTTTCGGGCGTCCATGGCCAACATCGCAGAACGGGCAGCGGCGAGTGCAGATGTCGCCCATGATCATGAACGTCGCGGTGCCACCGGAAAAACACTCGCCGAGGTTCGGGCAGGAGGCTTCTTCGCAGACACTGTGCAGCTTGTGTTTGCGCAGCAGCTGCTTGATGCGGTCGACTTCGGGGGAGGTTGGCATGCGCACGCGAATCCAGTCCGGTTTACGCGGGAATTCGTCGGTGGGGATGATCTTCACCGGAATCCGCGCGACCTTTTCTGCGCCGCGCAGTTTGGTGCCGACTTCTACTTTGGCATTCATGGTGCTTTCCTTGTGCGACAGGGTACAGAACCTGTGGGAGCGGGCTTGCTCGCGAAGGGGGCGTGTCAGTCGGCATCCATATTGACTGACACGCCGCCTTCGCGAGCAAGCCCGCTCCCACAAGGGTTTTTGTGTTGTGTGGTCAGTCGCGGTAGACCGGGAAGTCGGCGCACAAGGCGGCGGCTTGTCGAGCGACATTGGCCTCGATATCAGCATCGCCGAGGTGATCGAGGATGTCGCAAATCCACCCTGCCAACGCGATGCTTTGCGCTTCCTTGAAGCCACGGCTGGTGATCGCCGGCGTACCAATGCGCAGGCCCGAAGTCACGAACGGCGATTGCGGATCGTTGGGCACGGCGTTCTTGTTCACGGTGATACCGGCACGGCCAAGGGCCGCGTCGGCGTCCTTGCCGGTCAGGCCCTGACGGATCAAGCTGACCAGGAACAGATGGTTGTCGGTACCACCGGACACCACGTCATAACCCCGCTCGATAAACACTTGCGCCATGGCTTGGGCGTTGCGGATCACCTGCGCCTGATAAGTCTTGAATCCCGGCTCCAGCGCTTCCTTGAAGCACACGGCCTTGGCCGCGATCACGTGCATCAACGGGCCGCCCTGACCACCGGGGAACACCGCGGCGTTGAACTTTTTCTCAAGTTCAGGATTGGCCTTGGCCAGGATCAAACCGCCGCGTGGGCCGCGCAGGGTCTTGTGGGTCGTGGTGGTGACCACGTCGGCGTACGGCAACGGGTTCGGGTACAGACCGGTCGCCACCAGCCCGGCGACGTGGGCCATGTCGACGAAGAAGTACGCGCCCACCTTGTCGGCGATCTGGCGGAAGCGCGGGAAGTCCAGGGTCTTGGAGTAGGCGGAGAACCCGGCGATGATCATTTTCGGCTGGTGTTGAACGGCCAGACGCTCGACTTCGTCGTAGTCGATCAGCCCGGTTTTGGTGTCGATGCCATATTGCACGGCGTTGTACAGCTTGCCGGAAAAACTCACTTTGGCGCCGTGGGTCAGATGGCCGCCGTGGGCCAGGCTCATGCCCAACACGGTGTCGCCCGCTTGCAGCAACGCCAGATAAACCGCCGCGTTGGCCTGGCTACCGGAATGGGGCTGGACGTTGGCGTAATCGGCGCCGAACAGCTGTTTGGCGCGATCGATGGCCAGTTGCTCAACCACATCGACGTGTTCACAGCCGCCGTAGTAGCGCTTGCCCGGATAACCTTCGGCGTACTTGTTGGTCAGGCCGCTGCCTTGCGCTTCCATCACCCGTTGGCTGGTGTAGTTCTCCGAGGCGATCAGTTCGATGTGATGCTCTTGCCGTGCGTCCTCGGCATTGATCGCCGCCAGCAATTCGTCGTCGTAGCCTTTGATCTGGTCGTGCTTGCTGAACATGGTGTGGTCCTTGTGTGGAAAGGGGGCTTTAAGCGTCGGCGTGTTCTGCGGTCAGGCGTTCATAGGCGTCTTGGTCCAGCAAATCGCTCAACGCTTCGACATCGACCGGTTTGAAGCGAAAGAACCAGCCTTCGCCCAATGGGTCTTCGTTGACCAGTTCCGGGGTGTTCTCCAGCGTTGCGTTGATCTCGACCACTTCACCGTCCAGCGGCATGCCGATGCTGCTGGCGGCTTTCACCGATTCCAGCACCGAGACTTCAGCACCGGCATTGAAAGCGCCCAATTCGGGCACCTGAACGAACACCACATCCCCCAATGCCTGCTGGGCAAACGCGGTGATGCCGACAGTGACCAGGCCATTGCTCTCAAGACGCAACCATTCGTGATCGACGGTGAAACGCAATTCGCTCATATCAACTCCTTATTGTTTTTAGGCTCGCTGGGGGGCAACGAGTGGGGTTGGAGGAGTGATAGCAAGGGCGGTGCCAAGGTTTATTATTTGTTTAAAATCAATTGGTTGAAGATATTTTTTGACGCGGGGGGAATTGCGTGTGTATTGAGATCAATACAGTCGGGCAGGGATGTAAGCGTGGACGCCGTCATTGCAGTGCGTACAGGGTTTTGTCTTGATTTCGTTACGCTGTATCGATTTGAACACGGAGAGTTCAACAACAACACAGTCCACTGTGGGAGCGGGCTTGCTCGCGAAGGCGGTGTGTCATTCACCATTTATGTTGTCTGACACGACGCCTTCGCGAGCAAGCCCGCTCCCACATTTTTGACTGAGTCAGTTTTAAGGCTTGGCTGGAATCCCGTACTTGCGCAACCGAATCGCAATGGCGCTGTGCGAAGTCTGCAACCGCGCCGCCAGCAATCGACTGGATGGATAGCTGCGGTAAAGCTGTTCCAGCAGGTTCTTTTCGAAGTCACCCACGGCTTCTTCCAGGCTGCCGACTTCGCCGTCGTTCTTGCGCTCCACCGCTGTGCGCGCGATGTCCAGGTCGTCGATGTCCACCAGCGGGTTTTCGCAGATCGCCGCCGCGCGGAAAATCACGTTTTGCAGTTGCCGCACGTTGCCCGGCCAACGGTTGCCGAGCAGGGCGGGGAAGGTGCTTGGCGCCAGGCGACAGACAGGGCGCTGGATCTGTGCGCAGGCCTGCTGCATGAAGTGATTGGCCATCAACAGGATGTCGTGACCGCGCTCGCGCAGCGGCGGCACTTGCAGGTTGAGCACGTTGAGGCGGTAGAACAGGTCTTCACGGAAATGCCCTTCGCTGACCATCTTTTCCAGGTCGCGGTGGGTGGCGCTGAGGATGCGCACGTTGACCTTGACCTCACGATCGCCGCCGACCCGACGGAAGCAACCATCGCTCAGAAAACGCAGCAACTTGGCTTGCAGGTACGGCGACATTTCCCCCACTTCGTCGAGGAACACCGTGCCCTGATCGGCCAGTTCCAGCAGCCCGAGTTTGCCGCCGCGTTGCGCGCCGGTGAAGGCGCCGGGGGCGTAGCCGAACAGCTCGCTCTCGGCCAGGCTCTCCGGCAGCGCCGCGCAGTTCAGCGCCAGAAACGGCGCGTCACGCCGTCCGCTGATGGCGTGACAGGCGCGGGCCACGAGTTCCTTGCCGGTGCCGGTTTCACCCTGGATCAGCAATGGCGCATCGAGCGCTGCCACACGCTGGGCGCGGGCCTTGAGCGCGCGGATCGGCGGCGACTCGCCGAGCAGTGCGTCGAACCCTTCGGCGTGATCGTGATGCAGCGCCGAGAGGCGTTCGCCGATGCGATTCGGTTGATAGAGCGTGAGCAGGGCGCCGGCATCGGTGACCGGCATGGCGTCGAGCAGCAAGGTCTGGCCGCCAAGGCTGACCTCGTGCATCGGCAGGCGGAAATGGTGAGCGATCAGGCTGCGTTGCAAATCAGGATCATCGAACAAAGTGCTCAGCGATTCCCCGGCCGGTTCACGACCGCACAGGGCGATCAGCGCCGGATTGGCCAGCAGCACGTGACCACGATCATCCACCGCCAGCACCGGGTCTGTACTGGCCGCGAGCAACGCGTCGAGTTGCAAGTGCCGACGCTGGCCGGGAAGGATGTCGACCACCGTCACCGCTTGCACACCTTGCACCCCGAGAAAGGCTTCGCGCAGTTCTTCCATCACGTCGGCGTCGAGGGTCGGCGCATCGATGTAGACGTTCGGCGGCACCATCTCCACCGCGTCCAGATTGAAACTGCGCCCGCCCAGCAGGGCCAGCACTTCCTGGGTAATTCCGACGCGGTCGATGAAGGTGACGTGGATGCGCATGACAGGCCTGCAAGGTGGGCGAACTAAAATCAGTATGCAGGGCGAAATTTGAATTTGGCGAGCGTCACGTTAGCCGTTGGCGGTTTTACGGGCGCTGGCTGCCAGGTCCTCGAGGAACGCCTGAAGGATCGGCGGCGGTGCCACGCCGCGCCGGGTGATCACGTCGAACGGCGATTTCAGGCGCAGGCTGTTCGGCGCGAGTTGGTGCATTTCGCCGCTCTTGACCCATTGCGCGGCGAAGTGCTCCGGCAGAAAACCCAGGTAGGCACCGGAGATGATCAGGATCGCGGTGGCTTCGATGTTGTCCACGGTGGCCGCCGCCTTGCTCACGCCCAAGTGTTCGAGGTCGTATTGCTGCATGTAGCCGCGCACCACGATGCGGCTGGCCGCGACTTCTTCGAGCAGTTCCTGGCCTTCGGCCTGGCTGCCATGCAACGGGTGACGCCGCCCGCAATACAAGCCCAAGGCTTCCTGGTACAGCGGTGATTGCAGCAGCCCCGGCAGATGAATCGGGAAGTGCCCGATGGCCAGGTGCAAGCGGCCGTCGAGCACTCGTTCTTCGAGTTCCGCCGGGGTGCCGACGTACACGTTCAGGTGCACATCGTGGCCCCGGGAAACGAAGCGCTGGGTGGTGCGCGGGATCGGCGAATCCGGGTCGGTGATCGTCGTGTCGATGATCCCCAGATTGAGCTTGCCGCTGATGTGCTGCTTGAGCACGTCGGCGTCCATGCAGAAATTTTCCACCGCCGACAGCAGACGCTGGGTGGCTTCATGAATCGCCACGCCTTGTTCGGTCAAGCGGAAGCCGCTGCGCCCGCGCTGGCACAGCTTGACCCCGAGCCGGGTTTCCAGATGGGTCATCTGTTCGCTGATGGTCGACTGCCCGGCATTGAGCGCCGCCTGCGCGGCCGAGAAGCCGCCGCAGCGGACAATCGTGGCAAACACCCTGAGCAGTTTCAGGTCGACATCGTGCAGCTGGATCATCTTGGACCTCCGGCATGGGGATGCATCGGTAATGCCGATATGAGTATCTGATGTTTAGCATTTTTTCCACGAAAAGCTGCGCCCATAGTCTTTCCAGCGGCGGTCGCCTTGCAGTCCGCCAGGCCGATAACAAGAAGTGGAGAGGCTAGAAATGTCGAACAACGGTTATGAATCCGGTCGTCTGAACCTGCCATTCGTAGGTCATTGCACCTTTGGCAAATCCCCGGTGTGCACCGATTGGGATGCACTGGATGCCGACGTCGCGGTACTCGGCGTGCCCAACGACATGGGCACCCAGTGGCGCTCCGGCGCACGCTTCGGACCACGCGGGATTCGTGAAGCATCGACGCTGTTTTCCTTCGGTCACGCCGGCGCCTACGACCACGAAGATGACGTGATGTACCTCACCGCATCGGACGTGCGCATGGTCGACGTCGGTGATGCCGACATCGTCCACACCGATATGGTCACCAGTAACAAGAACACCGAATACGCCGTGCGCAAGATCCTCGATGCCGGCGTGATGCCGGTGGTACTCGGCGGCGATCACTCGGTGCACGCGCCGGTGATCAAGGCCTTCGAAGGCCGCGGCCCGATCCACATCATTCACTTCGACGCGCACCTGGATTTCGTCGACGAGCGCCACGGCGTGCGCTACGGCCACGGCAACCCGCTGCGCCGCGCCTCGGAAATGAACCACATCGTCGGCATGACCCAAATGGGCATCCGCAACGTCTCGTCGTCCAACCGCGACGACTACGAAGCGGCCCATGAAGCGGGCTCGAAAATCCTCTCGGTGCGCGATGTGCGTCGCCTCGGCGTCGAGGGTGTGCTGGCGCTGATCCCGCAGAACATCAACTACTACATCACCATCGACATCGACGGTTTCGACCCGTCCATCGCCCCCGGCACCGGCACCCCGAGCCACGGCGGCTTCCTCTACTACGAAGTGCTGGAAATCATCCAGGCCCTGGCCAAGCGCAGCAAAGGCAACATCGTCGGCATGGACCTGGTGGAAGTGGCGCCGGTGTACGACCCGACCGGCATGACCTCGATCCTCGCCGCGCAACTGCTGCTCAACAGCATCGGTTTCATCTTCCACGAGCGGGGCAAGGTAAGGGCGGCGGCCGAGAGTGAAGCCACGCCAGCCTGAACATCGAAACCACAAAAACCCGGCAGGACCTGACTGCCGGGCAGAGAGAATAAAAATGGACACGATCGTCAAAAGTTACCTGCAGAAATTCGGCGTCAGCGAAGCCACTCAGACCTTTCTCAGCAAGGTCCAGAAAATGTTCATCGGTGGCGCCTGGGTCGAATCCAGCAATGGTGAAACCTCCGATGTGATCGAACCGTCGACCGAAGGCCTGATCACCCGCATTCCCATGGGCACCACCGATGATCTGGACCGCGCCGTGCAAGCCGCCCGCGCGCAGTTCGACGGCGGCGCCTGGCGTCAGGCCAAACCGGCAGAACGCGAGCGCATGATGCAGCGCCTGGCCGACCTGATCGAGCAGAACGCCGCTGAACTGGCAGAGATCGAATCCATCGACATGGGCAAATCCGTGGCCTTCGCCAAGGACGTCGACATCCAGGGCACCATCGATACCCTGCGTTACTTCGCCGGTTGGGCCACCAAACTGCACGGCCGCACCGTCGAACCTTCGCTGCCGGGCAATTACCTGGCCTATACCCGCAAGGAAGCGGTCGGTGTGGTGGGCGCCATCGTGCCGTGGAATTTCCCGCTGCAAACCATGGCGTGGAAGCTCGGTGCGGCGCTGGCGACCGGTTGCACCGTGGTGGTCAAACCCGCTGAACTAACGTCGTTGTCGGCCTTGCGCTTCGCGGAACTGGTGCAGGAAGCGGGCATCCCCGACGGCGTGATCAACATCGTCACCGGGCGCGGCAGCGTGGTCGGTGCGGCCATGGCCACCCATCCCGGCATCGATAAACTGACCTTCACCGGTTCGACCCCGGTCGGCCAGACGGTCGGCCGCGCAGCACTGGATGACATGAAGCGCCTGACCCTTGAACTCGGTGGTAAATCACCGGTTATCGTCTGTGCCGACGCCGACATCCCGGCCGCCGCCCAGGCAGTCGCCAACGGTGTGTTTTTCAACTCCGGGCAGGTATGCGATGCGGGTACACGGGCCTATATTCATAGCAGTGTCTACGACGAATTCCTGCGTGAGCTGATCGCCTACACGCGCACCCTGAAAATGGCTCCGGGCCTGGACCCAGACTGCTTCATCGGCCCACTGGTTTCGGCCCTGCAAAAGCAGCGCGTGACCGAGTACATCGAAACCGGCAAGGCCGAAGGCGCCGAACTGGTCTACGGCGGCCAACCGGTCGATGGCCCTGGCTTCTTCGTCGAGCCGACCATCTTCGCCAACTGCCGCAACGACATGCGCATCGTCCAGGAAGAGATCTTCGGCCCGGTGCTGGTCACCGCACCGTTCGACGATGAGGAAGAGGCGCTGGCCTTGGCCAATGACTCGCCGTATGGCCTGGCTGCCGCACTGTATTCCAATGACCTCGGCAAGGTGCACAGCCTGATTCCACGCTTGAAGGCCGGTTCGGTCTACGTCAACGCCCACGGCACCCTCGACCCTTCGATGCCGTTCGGTGGCTACAAGCAGTCCGGGTTCGGCAAGGACCTGGGCGCCGAGCAGCTCGACTACCTGCTCGAAACCAAGGCTGTGTGGATCACGCTGCCAAGCTGATGCGCCCCCACGGTCAAAAGGCATCTGCAACAACGCCAGGTAGGCACGGGCAACACTAAACCTGTGGCGAGGGAGCTTGTTCCCGCTGGGGCGCGAAGCGGCCCTGAAAATGGGCCTGCTACGCAGTCCAGCGGGAGCAAGCTCCCTCGCCACAGGGGAGTCGTTCACCCGAAAAAACGCGGTTATCTCGTCATGATCTTCCAACAATAAGAGTCCATCATGAACACTAACGCCAAGTCAGCCACGAGCGTGTCCGCCCTCGACGACAAGTCCGTCGTCGAGGGGCATTCCATTGACTTCATCCCTGAGAACGAGCGCACCGACAAACTGTCGAGCCAGGGCCCGTTCTGGTTCCTCGGCAACTTCACCTTCTTCACCATGACCATCGGTTTCGTCGGCCCAAGCGTCGGCCTCACCGCGCTGTGGACCACGCTGGCCGGCACGCTGGGCATCATGTTCGGCACGCTGTTCATGGCCTTCCATGGTTCGCAAGGTCCACACCTTGGCCTGCCGCAGATGATCCAGTCGCGGGCGCAGTTCGGTTATCGCGGCGTGATCCTGGTGCTACTGGCGACGCTGTTCGTGTTCGCCGGGTTCAACATCGTCAATCTGGTGTTGATGATGCAAGGTCTGCACACGCTGTTCGGATTCAATCCCGCCGTGATCGCGGTGGCGGTGACCATTCCGGCGGCGGTGCTGGCGATCCTCGGTCATGACTGGATGCACCGCAGCTTCAAATGGGCGTTGTACTTGTCGCTGCCGCTGTACGGTTTGGTGACCCTGGCGGTGGTGATGGGCTGGGTGCCGGATGCCGTGTTGCCGGCGCTCGCCGAAGGTGAAGTGGCCCGCGAACCGCTGGGCTTCAACTGGACCGGTTTCATCGCGCAGTTCGCGGCCGCGGCGAGTTACAACATCGCCTACGCCCCGTACGTTTCGGATTATTCGCGCTACCTGCCGAAGAACACCTCCAGCGGCAAGTTGATTGCGGTGGTGTTTCTCGGGGCGTCGTTGTCCGGCGCGTGGATGATTTCCGTCGGTGGCTGGCTGGCCGATCACCTGCACTCCACTGACGTGCTGGTGGCGCTCGGGCAAGTCGGCAACACCGTATCGCCGCTGATGGGCACGGCGGTGGTGGTGGTCACCATTCTGGCGTTCCTGCCGGTGATCGCGATGAACATCTACAGCGCCAAGCTGACCACGCTGACCTGCGTCGACTCGATCAAACACATCGAACCCACCCGCAAGGCGCGCATCCTGGCCATCGCGTTCGTGATCCTGCTGCAACTGGGCGTGGCGCTGAGCATCCAGAGTTCCGGCAAAGGCCTGTCGGTGCTGGGGATCTACCTGGTGGTGATGCTGTATTTCCTGGTGCCCTGGACCTCGGTCAACCTCACCGACTACTTCTTCGTGCGCAAGGGCCGCTACGCCATCCCGCACTTCTTCATGCCCCACGGCAACATCTACGGCAGCTGGGGCCTGCGCGGTATCGCCGCCTACGCCATCGGCTTCATTTCGATGATCCCGTTCTTCTACATCTACGACGGCGTCGAACAGCGCGAGGTGTACGTCGGCCCGCTGGCCAAGGCGCTCGGCAGCATCGACATCGCCTGGCTGGTCGGGTTGATCGTCTCGGGGCTGGCGTACTACTGGCTGAGCCGCTCGATCGACTTGAAACGCGAAGAAGTCGTGATCCAGCAGATCGAAAAGACCTCCCCGCAATACACCACCGGCGACACGCTGACCCACAAACAGCAGCCATTGCCGGTATTCACTGAATCGACGGTCGGGAGATAACTATGACCACGCAGAGAATGACCACGCAAAGCATGACCACGCAAAAATACGACTACATCATCATTGGCGCAGGCTCGGCGGGTTGTGTGTTGGCCAACCGCCTGAGCGAAGATCCCGCCACCTCGGTGCTGGTGCTGGAATTCGGCGGCAGCGACAAGAGCGTAGTGATCCAGATGCCCAGTGCCTTCTCGATCCCGATGAACACCAAGAAATACAACTGGCGCTATGAGACCGAGCCTGAGACTTACCTCAACGGCCGACGCATTCACTGCCCTCGGGGCAAAGTGCTGGGCGGTTCGTCGTCGATCAACGGTCTGGTCTACATCCGTGGTCACGCGCTGGATTTCGACGAATGGGAATCCCTCGGCGCCCAGGGCTGGGGCTACAAGAATTGCCTGCCGTATTTCAAGCGTGCCGAAAGCTATGAGTCGGGTGGCGACAGCTATCGCGGGCAAACCGGGCCACTGCACACCACCAACGGCAACCACATGAAAAACCCGCTATACGGGGCCTGGGTTGAAGCCGGTGCCGAGGCGGGCTACATCAAGACCGAAGACTGCAACGGCTACATGCAGGAAGGTTTCGGCGCGATGCACATGACCGTGAAAAACGGCGTGCGTTGCTCCACCGCCAATGCGTATCTGCGCCCGGCGATGGGCCGCCCGAACCTGACCGTGATCACCCACGCCATGACTCGGCAGATCATCCTCGAAGGCAAGCGTGCGGTGGGGGTCATGTACGACCACGACGGCCAGACCCATCAGGTGTATTGCAACCGCGAAGTGCTGATTTCGTCCGGGCCGATCGGTTCGCCGCACCTGTTGCAACGCTCCGGCATCGGCCCGGCCGAAGTCCTGCGCAAAGCCGGGATCGGCGTGCGCCATGATCTGCCGGGAGTAGGGGAGAACCTGCAGGACCACGCCGAGGTGTACATCCAGTTCGGCTGCAAGGAACCGGTGACGCTCAACAGCAAGATGGACCCGCTGAGCAAGTTGATGATCGGTTTGCGCTGGCTGCTGTTCAAGGATGGCCTTGGCGCGACCAACCACTTCGAGGCCGGTGGTTTTATTCGCTCGGAGAAGGGCCTGCGCTGGCCGGACATCCAGTTCCACTTCCTGCCGGCGGCGATGCGCTACGACGGCAACAAGCCGATCAAGGGCCACGGTTTCATGGTGCTCACAGGTCCCAACAAACCGAAGAGCCGTGGCTATGTGCGGGTGCGTTCGGCCGATCCGTATGAACATCCGGAAATCCGCTTCAACTATCTGCAACGCGAAGAGGACCGCGAAGGCTTCCGCCGCTGCATCCGCCTGACCCGCGAGATCATCGGTCAGAAAGCCATGGACCGTTTCCGTGACGGCGAAATCGCTCCCGGCGGGCTGGTGACCAGTGATGAAGACCTCGATGCGTTCGTGCGTGAAAACCTCGAAAGCACTTACCACCCTTGCGGTTCGTGCCGCATGGGCGAGGACGACATGGCGGTGGTGGATTCCGAGTTGCGGGTGCATGGCATTGCCGGGTTGCGGGTGATCGATTCGTCGGTGTTCCCGACTGAACCGAACGGCAACCTCAATGCGCCGACCATCATGCTCGCCGAACGTGCCTCGGATCTGGTGCGTGGCGTGAAGATGCTGCCGGCATCGGATGTACCGGTGGGGTTGGTGGAGAACTGGGAGAACAGTCAGCGCAATGGATTGCCGGGACGTAACGTGCGGGTCTGACCACAATCCGCAATCCAATGTGGGAGCCTAATGTGGGAGCGGGCTTGCTCGCGAAAGCGGTGTGTCATTCAACATTTATGTCGACTGACACGGCCTCTTCGCGAGCAAGCCCGCTCCCACAGTGGGTCGCGGTGCTTTCAGGAAAATAGTGCGTCTCTGTTCCGTTGCCATTGCTAGTCTGTAATTCCTTGAGACCGCAATGGAGCATCCTCATGGCTATTCAGGCCTTGCGCGCAGACGCATCCCACATCGACAAAATCGCCCCGTTGTTCGACGCCTACCGGGGTTTCTACCTCCAACCTTCAAACCTGCCGCAATCGCGCGCGTTCATCGCCGAACGCATCGCCCGCGACGAATCGGTGATCTTCTATGCCGAGGACGCCGACGGTGAAGCCTTGGGTTTCGTGCAGATGTTCCCGACTTTTTCCTCCATCGATGCGCATCGCACCTGGCTGCTTGGCGATCTGTTCACCACGCCCGCCGCCCGTGGCAAAGGCGTCGGCACGCTGCTGATGAACACCGCCCGCGACTTTGCCCGATTGGCCGGCGCCAAGGGCATGACCCTGGAAACCGCCACCGACAACGTCAGCGCGCAGCACCTGTACGAGTCGCTGGGTTACGTGCGCGATCCGGGTTACTACACCTATTGTCTGGATCTGAAACAGGGCTGATGGCGGTCAGGGCAAGTGGGGTCTAGGCTGAAAATTCAGTCCAGGAACGTGCGCAGGCCAGGAGCGGGATCCATGAAAGTCGATATGAGTATTTTCGGCCTGTTGTTCACCTTGGCCGTGATTCCCGTCGCTCACGCCGAGGACCCGCCAGCTGCCGACAACACGCCTTTGATTAACCCGCAGGTGGTCGACAAGGTGATTGACATGGGCAATTACCTGCGCAGCCTGAAAAGGTTTCAGGTCGACGCCGAAATCACCAGGGACTCGGTGCTCGAGTCCGGGCAAAAGATCAAAACCGAGGCCGTGACGACGCTGAAAGTGGTCGGCCATGATCGGCTGTATGCCAAGACCGAGGGCGATGTCAGGACCCGGGAGTTCTTCTACAACGGCAAGAAACTGACCCAGTATTCGCCGTTCCTCAAGTACTACACCACGGTCGATGCGCCGCCGAAAGTGTCTGAAACCTTGCACCGGCTCGAAGACTATTACGGCGTTCAGGTCCCGATGGAAGACTTGTTTCTGTTTGGCAGCGATCAGTCGCAGATCGATGCCCTGAAGGAAGCGCTGTACGTCGGCCCATCGACGATCAACGGCAAGCTCTGCGATCACCTGGCGTTCCGGCAGCAGGGGATCGACTGGCAGCTATGGATCACCCGCGCCGAAAAACCATTGCCGTGCAAACTGGTGATTACCACCACCGATGAGGCGAGTTTTCCGGAGTACAGCGCGGTCTATCGCTGGAACCTCAAGCCGGACATCAAGGACTCGATCTTCACCTTCAAACCGGGCAAAGGTGATGTGTCCATTCCTTTGAAGAAAGCCAGTGACAAGGGAGGGGAATGACATGAACAGCGCAATGTCGTGCAGCCTGTTGTTATCCCTGGTAACCGCCTCGGCGCTGACCATCGGCCTGATCGCCGAAGCCGACGCCCGGCCCATGCGCGCCCAAGGTCACGCCAGGGCTTCGGTAAACCGGCCACCGCCACCCAGCGCGCCACGGGCGCAGCGCATCAACACCGGCAACACGCAACGGGCCACCCGGGTCAACGCCAATAACCGGGTTAACTCCGGAAATCGGGTCAATGCCGGCAACAACGTGGGCAACCGCACCAACATCAACAACAGCACGCACAACCGTAACGTCAATCGCAACGTCAACATCGACAACCATCGCGACGTCGACATCGATGTCGATGGGCACGGTCGGTACGGCTACGACGATCACTACCATCCGATTGCCGCCGCAGCGGCAATTACGGCCACGGTTGCCGTGACGGCCGCAGTCGTCGGCTCGATCATGACCCCGGCGCAAATGCCCACCAACTGTGTGCAAGTCATGCAATACAACACGGTCTACATGCAGTGCGGCTCGACCTGGTATCAGCCGCAGTATCAAGGCAGCGACGTGACTTACGTCGTGGTCAATGCGCCTTGAGGCCGATCAGGCCTGTTGCGCTTTCGGCTCACCGAAGACCGGTCGGAAGAAACTGCGCTCGTAGCTGAGGATGCAGCGGGTTTCTTCGGCGTACTTGAACGCGGCGATGCAATCCGGGTCGTTCATCGAGTCTTGCCGATAGTGTTCATATGCTGCCAGGCTGGGAAACGTGAACATGGCGAGGGCGATGTTGTTGGCGCCTTCGGACGGCAGGAAATAGCCGTGATGCTGGCCGCCGAATTTCTCCACCAGCGGGATCCACAACTTGCCGTAGTGCTCGAACGCGTCGAGCTTGTACGGATCGAGCACATATTTCAGGTAGCACGTGACCATCGGTTTTCTCTCTGACAGGGTTAAAGGTTTTCAGCCGCCCGGATCACCCGCGCCGTGATTGGCGATTGATCCTGATCGCTGGCATCGCGTTTGAGCCATTCGGCCGGTGGCAGGCCCACCACGTTGAGGAAGGTTCGGGAGAACGAGGCTTGCGAACTGTAGCCGACCGTTGCGGCGATCACCTTGATCTGCACCCCTTCGCGCAACAGGTCCTGGGCCAGTTTCATGCGCCACGCCGTGACGTAGCCCATGGGTGAAATGTCCATGATCCGGGTGAAGCACGCCGAGAATTTCGAGCGCGACATGTTCGCAAGCTGGGCGAGTTTCTCGACGGTCCAGAGCGCCTCGGGCTCTTGGTGAATCCGGTTGAACACCGCCCCGAGGCGTCCGTCCTGAAGGGCATAGAGCAGGCCGCTGGAAATCTTTCCCTCCACCACTGAACGGCGCACCAGCAGCACGAAAATGTATTCGAGCAGCAGGTTCAGCGCCTTGGTCCGGCCGGGGGCCTGATCCTCGAATTCACCGATCAGGCTGCCGATTAACGGTGCGAGGTTTTCCAGCTCCCTGAACGGAAACACCAGGGTTTCCTTGAGCCCGAGCGGGAAGGGTTGCAGGGAGTTGCGGCCGAACTGGAATGACGCGCAGATCAGTTCGGCTCCGTCGGCCGTACTCGATCGCAACTGGTAACGGCAACTGCTGGGGCAAAACAGCACGCTGGGCTCGCTGATCGAGATCTTTGGCAATCCCGGCTGCACCATGTCCATGCCACCACGACTGATCACATGGATAAACGCCATGCCCGGCGGTTTGTCGAGGACCAGCGTGCCGTCCACCGTGCCTGTAAAAAACAGCCGGCCCTGCAAATGCGTGCGTTCGAAGAATTCGGAAAGAATGTCCATTTAGAGACGCCCGGGTAAAGACGCTGTACGTCCTGACAAAAGGGGAGCAGGGCGCGACCGTAGGATGAAGTTCTCGCCGATGGTAACCAACACCCCTTCCCGGTGCCACGGCGCAGAGTGATTTTTCTTGTCCACGTCCGGAGTCCACCGTCATGAGTAACGATCCGATTCGCACCGCCCCCCAGTACGCTGACCCGGCAGAGCCTGCGCTGCCGGATCCGGGCATGAAGCTTGACCTGTCCCGCACTGCGCTGGTGGTCATCGACCCGCAGATCGACTTCCTCAGCCCCGAGGGTGTGAGCTGGAGCATCTTCGGCAAGAGCGTCGTCGAACATGACGTGGTCAATCACCTCGGCCAGTTGTTTGCTGCCGCCAAAGACGCGGGCATCACCGTCGCGGTTTCGCCGCATTACTACTATCCGTGCGACCACAAATGGCAGTTCGGCGGGCCGCTGGAAAAGGTCATGCACAGTATCTGCATGTTCGATCGCAAGGGCCCGCTGACCCTCGACGGTTTCGAAAACTCCGGCGCCGATTTCATGCCCGAATTCAAGCCGTACATCCTCGACGGAAAAACCATCATCGCGTCGCCGCACAAGGTCTACGGCCCGGAAACCAACGACCTGGCGCTGCAACTGCGCAAGCATGGAGTGTCGCAAATCATTCTGGCGGGCATGGCGGCCAACCTCTGCGTCGAGTCGCACTTGCGCGAACTGCTGGAACAGGGCTTTGAAGTCGCCGTGGTGCGTGACGCCACCGCCGGCCCGACCACCCCTGAAGGCGATGGCTACCTGGCGGCGTTGATCAACTACCGCTACATCGCCAACGGCCTGTGGACCACGGCGCAAACCCTGGACTATCTCAAGGCCTGATCAAGCCGCGTCTACTGGCTTGGCAGCTACTCCCGGGCGGCCCGGGCAAACTCGATGAACGCCTTGAGCGTCGCCGGCACATGTCGGCGGCTCGGGTAGTAGAGATGCAGGCCCGGGTAGTAGGGGCACCAGTCGCTCAGCACCTGGATCAGGCTGCCATCGGCGATTTGCGCCTTGACCATGTCTTCGAAAATGTAAGCGATGCCAACGCCCAGCAATGCCGGGCCGACCATCAGGCTCACATCGCCCAGCGTCAGCGGGCCGTCGATTTCGATTTCCTGGACGATACCGCCACGTTCGAACTCCCAGCGATACAGTGTTCCACTGGGGAAGCGGTGACGAACGCACGGCAGGCCATGCAAGTCCTCGGGTTTTTGCGGGATTGCATGCCGTTCGAAGAACGCCGGTGAGGCAACGACCACCGAGCGCATGTAGGCGCCGATCGGCAGCGAAACCATGTCCGCCTCCAGTCGCGCACCAAAGCGCACGCCGGCATGAAAACCTGCCGCCACCACATCGACCAGGCCGTCGTCGGCCACGATCTCCAGTTTCACGTCCGGGTAGGCCTCCAGAAACCGTGCGGCCAGCGGCAGCACCACCAGTTCTGCAGCCTGGCGCCCGGCGGTGATCCTGAGGTTGCCGGAGGGTTTGTCGCGAAAGCTGTTGAGGTCTTCGAGCGCATCGTCGATGTCGCGGAACGCCGGTTTCAATCGCGCGAAAAGACGCTCGCCGGCCTCGGTCAGGCCGACGCTGCGGGTGGTGCGGTTGAACAGGCGCACGCCGAGGCGGTTTTCCAGGGTGCGCACCGAATGGCTCAGGGCGGAAGGCGTCAGCCCCAGTTCCACCGCCGCGCGGCTGAAGTTCAGGTGGCTGGCCACGCTCAGGAAGGTCGAGAGATCTGCCGCCGAAGGTGCTTTCATCTGTGAATACCTTTCACAAAGCCATGCAAAATTATTGGGATTATCACATCAGTAGTGGAGTTTTAAAGTTGCGTCAACTCATCAAGAAGGCCCGGCAATAACGCTCGGGTCGCTGACAGGAGGAGTTGAAATGCGTACTTGGTTGATTACTGGAGCTTCCCGTGGTTTTGGTACCCTCATCGCAGAACGTGCTCTGCGTGCCGGCGACGCGGTGATTGCCACCGCCCGTAAACCTGAAGAAGTCATCGCCAAACTGGGCGACCATCCCAACCTGCTGGCCGTGCGTCTGGACGTGACCCGCGAAGAAGAAGCGCATCAGGCGGTCGCGGAAGGCATCAAGCGTTTTGGCCGGATTGACGTGCTGATCAACAATGCCGGTTTCGGTGTGTTGGGAGCGGTGGAAGAAACCAGTGCCAGTGAGACGGAGCGTCTGTTCGCCACCAACGTTTTCGGCTTGCTCAACGTGACCCGTGCGGTACTGCCGCACATGCGCCGCCAGCGCTCCGGGCATGTGATCAACATCTCTTCGATTGGCGGCTACCAGGCCTACATGGGCTGGGGCGTCTACGGTTCGACCAAGTTTGCGGTGGAAGGCATCACCGAGGCGCTGCATCAGGAGCTGGCACCGCTGGGCATCCACGCCACGGTGGTCGAGCCGGGCTTCTTCCGCACCGACTTCCTCGACGAGCAATCGCTGGTCAAGACCGCGCTGGAACTGCCGGACTACGATGAAACGGTCGGCGCGATGCGCAAGCATGCCGAGGCGGCCAACCATGCGCAGCCAGGTGATCCGGTGAAATTTGCCGAGGCGATGTTCGCCCTGGTCAATGCGCCGAAACCGCCACAGCGTCTGGCGCTGGGCAGCGATACCATCGCGCGCATCGAAGCGAAGAACCGCTTCGTCGCCGAGGAACTGGCCGAGTGGAATGAGCTGGCGCTGTCTACTGACTTCAAGGACTGAAGTTAAAACGCAAAACCTGTAGGAGCGAGCCTGCTCGCGATGGCGTCATGTCAGTCGACATCAATGTTGAATGACAATCCGCTATCGCGAGCAGGCTCGCTCCTACATTTTTTTTGCGGTGATTCAATGGCCGCTCAGCGACATTCCATGCAGAAGTAGGGCATGACATCGGAGCTGGCATCGTAGCCGTTGCTGCCATCGGCATAGTGGTTTTGCCGCAACCGGTCAGAACCGCCTTCTGCTACGCGGGTGCCGCGCATCGAGTTGTAACCGCCCGCTGCAACGCTGTTTTGCTTCAGCCGATCGGAACCGTCAGAAGCCAGTTGCCGCTCTCTGAGACGATCGGCGCCACCTTCGGCAAGTTGTCGTTCTTTCAGGCGATCGGCGCCACCTTCGGCAAGTTGTCGTTCTTGCAGACGATCGGCGCCACCTTCGGCAAGTTGTCGTTCTTGCAGACGATCGGCGCCACCTTCGGCGAGTCGTCGTTCTTGCAGACGATCGGCGCCGCCTTCGGCGAGTCGTCGTTCTTGCAGGCGATCAGCGCCACCTTCGGCCAGTTGTTTTTCCTTGATGCGGTCGGGCGCACCTTCGGCAACGTTGTGTGCGGCGGTGTTGGCACCGGTCGTGGTGGCTCCCGCTTCGGCCGCTTGAGTGTTCGCCCCGATAAGACCGAGGGCCGAAAGGAGGACAATTCCTAATGCAAGGTTGTGGGTGTTCATCATGTTCACCTAGTGAGTCACGGGATCGTTCACGCAACAATCGGGTTGGCATGAATGCCTGCCATTTCGGCCCGACATTCATGCCAGCCATCTTAATTGGCGGAAAAAACACGTCACTTATGCGTAGGTTGTTCGGGCGAACATCTAGGTGTTAAAAATTCATACACAGGTATGCCCGGCGCGGGTCAAATGCGGGGGCGGCTGGCAGATCGGCGAAATTGAACGTTTGAAAGGCTTCGGTTTGCAGGCGGGGTCGTGATCAAATGACCGCCATTTTTTGCTGTAGGCAATGCCTGATCTGGAGCCATGGGAATGAACAAAGCGGTCGTGATGACGCTCGTACTGAGCCTCGGTGCAGGCATGTTCGGCACACACGCTTTCGCCGCCGGCGATGCCGAGGCGGGCGGGAAACTGTTCAAGCGGGTCTGCGGTGGTTGCCATCAGGTCGGAGAGGGCGCGCGCCCCTTTTTTGGTCCGCAGCTCAACAATATCTTCGGACGTGTTGCCGGGAGTACCACGGACTATCAGTACTCCGATGCCATGAAGTCATCCGGAGTGGTGTGGACGCAGGAAAAACTCGCGGCGTACATCGAGGATCCGAAGGCCGTGGTGTCGGGGACGCGGATGATTTTCTGGGGGATCAGCGATCAGGAAAAGATCGATGATTTGCTGGCGTATTTGCAGACCTTTCAGGCGCCGTGAGATCAAAAGATCGCAGCCTGCGGCAGCTCCTACACAGATCTCATGTAGGAGCTGCCGCAGGCTGCGATCTTTTGCTTTTTAACGACGTAATTTCGCGCAGTGGTCCTGCTCCGGTTGTGCGGCGGTGTACCACACGTAATCCGCGCTTTCGGCGGTCACGGTCTTGCCCGCTTCGGCCAGCACCAGCACCGCGTTGCCCTCGCCAGCACCGAGGTCTTTCAGGTGCAGTGGCACGCCCAGGTCCTTGCGCACATGGAACGCCCCGGCCAGTAATACGGCAGGCGTCGGTGCCGCCATCAAGCGCTCGGCCATGCGTCGGTCACGCTGCTGCTGGACGGCGAGCATCGCTGGCATCTGCGTTTCAGGCAGCAAGCCGCAATGGGATTCGCGGATGTCTTCCAGCAAAGTCGCTTGCACCTGTTGTGTGATGGACGCTTCGCCGCTGAGGGTCGGACGCTGTTTGTAGATCTGCATGATCTGCGACCGATCGAGGTTGGCCGACAGCAGCGGGTAGGGTTGGCGCAGGGCGTAAGTGACAATCGCACCGTAGACGCCCCAATCCCAGTTGGCTTGCCAGGACAGCGCCTGATAAGCGTCGGCCGTTGGCTGACCGGCACGAGTGGCGGCCTGCGCGGCGTCGACTTTCGCCTGTTGGTCGGGGTTGAGCATTTCCATCAGCAGGCTGCCTTGCGGACGTTGCGCCGCCAGTTGGCGCAGCAGCCACAGTTGCACGGCATGGTGATCGGGGTTGTCGTGTTGTTCACCGACCAGTACCCGTGGCGCAGCAGCCAGACGCTCGACCAGTTCTTGCGGGGTGAGAGTGCGGCCGGTGGCGAGTTCGCGGATCACCCCGAGATCCGCGTGATTGCGACCTTGCGGGGCGATCGGCGTCGGTGGCGGTGCGACGTAATGGGATTGGCAGGCCGCCAGCAGGCTGACCAGGCATAACAGCAGAATGCGCATCGGTTTTCCTTATTAGACGGTGGCCCCCTCGCTTGCAATGGCGGGAGGGGGCGGGTATCAGCGTGCGATAATCAATGGGTGGCCACGTTCCGGGTGCTGGTGAATCAGCACTTGCAGCCCATACACCGCTTGCAGTGCTTCGGCGGTCAGGACGTCATCCGGCGGGCCGTAGGCGTGCGGGCGTCCGTCCTGCAACAGCAGCAACTGATCGCAATAACGCGCGGCCAGATTAAGGTCGTGCAGGATCACCAGCACCGCCGCACCGCGCCCGGCGAAGTCGCGTACCGCTTGTAGAATGGTGTGTTGGTGCAGCGGATCGAGCATCGACGTCGGCTCGTCGAGCAGCAGAATCTGCCCCTCGGCACCCGGCCACAGTTGCGCAAGTACTCGCGCCAGATGCACTCGCTGGCGCTCGCCACCGGACAAGGCCAGATAACTGCGCCCGGCCAGGTGCAAGGCGTCGGCGGCACTCAGCGCTTCGGCGACGATTTCGGCATCGCGCACGCGGCCGCTGGCATGGGGCAAACGGCCCATGCCCACGACTTCATTGACCGAAAAGGCGAAGTTCAGGCTCGAACTCTGCGGCAGAACCGCCAGGCGTTTGGCTCGCTCCTGACCGGGCCAGTCCGCGAGCTTGCGCTCGTCGAGGCTGACCGTTCCTTCACTGATGGGAAGCTCATCGCAAAGGGCGGCGAGCAGGGTGCTTTTACCGGCGCCGTTAGGCCCCAGCACGCCGAGGACTTCACCCGGACGTAACTCGATATCGATGTCGGCCAGCACGGTGCGACTGCCGCGCCGCACCAGCAAGTTGTTTGCCCGCAGCATCAGGAACGCCCTCGCACCAGCAGATAAAGGAAGAAGGGCGCACCGATGAGTGCGGTGACGATGCCGATCGGCAACTCGGCCGGCGCCAGCAACAGGCGGGCGACCAGATCGGCCAGCAACAAAAGGCTAGCCCCGGCGAGCAAGGAGGCCGGCAACAACACCCGATGATCCGGACCGACCAGCAGCCGCATCAGGTGCGGGACGACCAGACCGATGAATCCGATCAGGCCCGCCGCCGCTACGGCGGCACCGACGCCCAGCGCCGTGCACAGCACCAGTTCGAGTTTGATCCGCTCGACATTAAAACCCAGGTGACGCGCTTCCGATTCGCCCAACAGCATCGCATTGAGCGCCGCCGCGCGACGCGGCAACCACAGCGCCACGCCCACCGCCACGATCAGCAATGGCCACAGGCGCGGGTAGCTGGCGCCGTTGAGGCTGCCCAGGTTCCAGAAGGTCAGGGTGCGCAACGTGGCGTCATCGGCCAGATAGGTGAACAAACCGACCCCGGCACCGGCCATGGCCGTCATCGCCACGCCCGCCAGCAACATGGTGGCGACGTCGGTCTGGCCGTTGCTGCGCCCGAAGCGATACACCACCGCCGTAACGATCAAGCCACCAACGAAGGCGCAGACCGACAGCAGATACGGCTCGATGGCCGGCGGCAAACCGCCCAGCATGCTGCCACCGACGATGGCGAAAGCTGCGCCGAGTGCCGCGCCACCGGACACGCCGACCAGACCCGGGTCTGCCAACGGGTTGCGAAACAACCCCTGCATCGCCACGCCCGAGAGAGCCAGTACCGAACCGACCGCGATGCCGAGCAAGCTGCGCGGCAGGCGGATCTGACCGAGGATCAGTTCCGCCTGTTGCGTGTCGCCACCGTCAACCGGCATCCCGAGCAAGCGCATCCCGGCCAGCAAGGTATCGCCCAGCGGCAGGCTGACCGGCCCGAGGGCCAGGGACAGCCAGAACACCAACAGCAACAACAGACCCAGGGTAATCAGCATCGGCCGTGGCCGAACGATGGCCGTCATCGGTTGCTCTCTGTTGTCTGGAGATAGCTGTCGACACCCACCGGTTTGCTCTCGCTACCAAGGGCGACCACCCATTCGCTGAACGCGCCGCCGGCGACCCGCAGTGATTTGATACGCATCAAGACTTTTCCTTAGTCGTTCAGGACGGTGACGGTTTCGGCCAGGGAACGCCAGTCGTCACGCTCCGGGATGCCCGGCTTGCGCACGCCGAACAGCCGGATGACCAGTTCACCATCGGCATCGAAACCTTCGTAGCGGGTGATGATGCCATCGACGCTCGGCTTGTGCACACGCCATAGTTCAGTCGCGCCGGTGGTCTTGAGGGCTACGGAAATTTGATGGGTGCTCAGCGCGTCCTGAAATGAAGCAACAAACCCTGTGGGAGCGAGCTTGCTCGCGATGACGGTGTTCCAGTCGCCATTGACGGTGACTGACACGCCGCTATCGCGAGCAAGCTCGCTCCCACAGGTCATTCAAATCGCTTGTCGATTATCGCCAGTGCCTCAAGACTCCCAATTTTTCCGGTGAGCCGGTGCGCCCAAGGGTGAACCGGTTGCGCCGCCATCCACGACAATCTCTGCACCCACCACATTGCTTGAATCGCTGGAGGCGAGGAACAGCGCCACCGTGGCGACTTCTTCGGCTTCGCCAATGCGACCCAGGGGAATGGTCGTCACCAATTTCACTTCCAGTGCATCCATGGCTGCCGAACTCGACGCAAGCGGATTCCATACCGGCGTGCGTGCGGCGCCGGGTGTGATCTGATTGACCCGGATCCCTCGTGGGGCGAACTCTGCTGCCATGACTCGCGTCATCGAGCGGACCGCGCCTTTGGTCGCTGCGTAAGCGCTGTAGCCCGGCCAGCCCATGTCGGCGTGAACCGAGCCGTTCAAAATGATCGAGGCACCGGGATTGAGGTGCGGTTCAGCAGCCTGCACGGTAAAAAAGGTGCCGGTGAGGTTGGTCTGGATGATGCTCTGGAAGGCTTCCAGTGTGGTCCCGCCGACGGGCGTCAGGCCGGCGATTCCCGCATTGGCAAATACCACATCCAGTTTGCCGAACACCGCGACGGCCTCGGCCACGGCGCGTTCGATCTCTTTGACATCGGTGAGGTCGGCCTGGATTGCCAGCAGGTTCGGACCTAACGCTTCGCGCGCTTCATCCAGGGTTTTTTGACTGCGGCCGGTTATGGCCACTTTTGCGCCTTCTGCGATGAAAAGCTTTGCGGTCGCCAGGCCCAGGCCGCTATTGCCGCCGGTGATGAATGCCGTTTTTCCAGCCAGTTTCATGGGGGAATTCCTATTTTTTAGGTTTCATGATGCAACCATTGAGGCCCGTACAAAGGTGTGCCTGGCACTGGCGTCAACAGATTGGAATCGGGTTTTTGGTTTTATAATAAAACCAACAGTTGTAATTATTAGCACCCAAGGTTGTATTATGCAACCACTGACTGGAAGGCGTGCTTTGCGCCAATCCGTCAATTTTTAATGGAGGTAAATGAGGTGAAGCGCAAAAGCTTGCAGGGTGATCCATGCCCGGTGGCCCGGTCCCTTGATCTGATCGGCGATTGGTGGTCGCTGCTGATCATTCGTGACGCCCTTGCCGGCACGCGGCGATTCAGCGATTTCCAGAAAAGCCTGGATGTCGCGAAAAACATTCTGAGTACACGGCTCAAAGGCTTGGTGGCGCAGGGTGTGATGGAAATGCTCCCGGCCGCGGATGGCAGTGTTTACAAGGAATATGTGCTGACCGAGAAGGGGCGTGCGTTGCAGACAGTGCTGATTGCGCTGTCGCAGTGGGGCAATGAATTCATGTACGAGCCCGGCGAACTCGGGTCGGTCATGGTCGATGCGAAAAATCGCAAACCGATTCAGAAACTGGAACTGGTTGCGGCCGATGGACGACATCTGGCAGCGGGTGAGGTGGCGACGAAATTGGGTGTGCCGCACTGATTTTTTGAATCCCCGGATGATCCTGTGGGAGCAAGCTCCCACAGGGTTTTGGGTTTACCGGGCGAGTTCGGCCAACGCTCTCGCAACCCCAGCCCCATAAAACGGATCGGCCTTGGTGCAGTGAGCAACATGCCGCTGCTGCACTTGTTGCGACACGCCACTGAGCGAACGCGCGGTGTTTTCGAACAGCGCCTGCTTCTGCGATTCCGACATCAGGCGGAACAGGTTGCCCGGCTGTTCGAAGTGGTCCTCATCCACACGATGATCCCAATGCCCGGCAGCGCCGGATATTTTCAGCGGCGGCTCACGCCAGTCCGGTTGGTCGGCCCATTGGTCATCGCTGTTGGGAACGTACGCCAACTGGCCGCCGTAGTTGCCGTCCACGCGCATGGCGCCGTCGCGATGGAAACTGTGCACCGGGCAGCGGGCGGCGTTGACCGGGATCTGGTGATGGTTGACGCCGAGGCGATAACGCGCCGCGTCGCCATAGGCAAACAAGCGCGCTTGCAGCATCCGGTCTGGTGAGAAGCCGATACCGGGCACGACGTTCGATGGCGAAAACGCCGCTTGCTCGACTTCGGCGAAGACGTTTTCCGGATTGCGGTTGAGTTCGAAATAGCCTACTTCGATCAACGGGTAATCCTTGTGCGGCCAGACCTTGGTCAGGTCGAACGGATTGACTTCGTGGTCGTGGGCCTGGTCTTCGGTCATGACCTGGATATAGAACGTCCAGCGCGGAAAGTCGCCCGCTTCGATGCTGTCGAACAGATCCCTATGATGACTTTCCCGGTCGCGGCCAATGAGGTTTTGCGCTTCCTCGTCGCTGAGGTTTTGCACGCCCTGCTGGCTCTTGAAGGTGAACTTGACCCAGTACCGCTCGTTGTTGGCGTTGATCAGGCTGAAGGTGTGGCTGCCGAAACCGTGCATGTGCCGGTAGCTGCGGGGGATGCCGCGCTGACTCATGACGATGGTCACCTGATGCAAGGCTTCGGGCAGTGACGTCCAGAAATCCCAGTTGCTTTGCGCGTTGCGCATGCCGGTACGTGGGTCGCGTTTGACCGCGTGGTTGAGGTCCGGGAAACGCAATGGATCGCGGAAGAAAAACACCGGGATGTTGTTGCCCACCAAATCCCAGTTACCTTGCTCGGTGTAGAACTTCAGGGCAAAACCACGAATATCACGCTCGGCATCGGCGGCGCCACGCTCGCCGGCAACGGTGGAGAACCGGGTGAAGATCGGCGTTTGCTTGCCGACCTCCGAAAACAGGCGGGCCTTGGTGTAGCGCGTCACATCGTGGGTCACGGTGAAGGTGCCGTAGGCGCCGGAACCTTTGGCATGCATGCGCCGCTCGGGAATGACTTCGCGGTCGAAGTGAGCGAGTTTTTCCAGCAGCCAGATATCCTGCAGCAGTGCCGGGCCACGAGGGCCGGCGGTCTGGATATTGAAGTTGTCGACGACGGGCGCGCCGTTGATTGAGGTCAGTTTGTTTTTGGGCATGGCACGGTTTCTTTAAGTTGATGTTTTAGTTGAGTGGGGAGCGTGAAAGTCTTAACTAATCGAAAACGGATAAAGAAAAGGTAAGTTGTTTAATCAATATCAAATCCGGCGCTTCAAGGCCCGTTCTATACACGCCAGCAACGCATCGGTATTAAAAGGTTTGGAAAAGTAACCTTCAGGCTTTCGCACACTGGCACTGAACTGCGGCGGCAGCCCCGGTTTACCCGTAATAAACAGCGTGGGGATATGGGTATTCCTGGCCGCCAGCGCTTCGTACATCTTTACCCCGCACATGCCGGGCATCTGAATATCCGAGATCAGGCAGTGGGTCTGCTCTGGCCCGCTGGACTCAAGAAACGCATAGGCGCTGTTGTAGGTCATTACCGTGTAACCGTAAGAGCGCAATAAACTGTCCAGTGAGACAAGAATAAGTTCGTCATCATCAACAACTGAAATAATAGCTGAGTTGAACATGTAGAAACCTTGCGTCATTGCGAGTGGCGCTAAGTGGCGCCCGCCATACTTGCAAGATACGCGCTCCAAAAATGCGGAATAGTATACTTGGGTATGTTTGGTTGGTTTTTCGCCTTAGTTGCGACGGGTTATCAATATCAAGTCTTGAGATAGAGCCTTCACCATGGTTGTTCATGGCTGAGGTTGTCCTCGATCAACAACAGAAACCGCGCGGTGTGGCGCGTGCATTCTTCGAAAAAACGTTTGCTGGCGTTGTCCTTGTTGGCGATGGCGCATTCCCGGTAATCACGCAGCAAGGCATCGAAAGCCCGCAGGCGGCGCGTTCCCTGGCAAATGCCTGTCAGGCAATCGGCAAAACACTGTGCCTCGTTTGTGTCATTCAGGGCGTAGAGCGATGCGCTTTCGGCATATCCGCCCAGGTCAGTGATGCCGGCAACGAGGAATTCGGCATAGTCGGTATTGGTGCGCACCAGCCGGTGGAACAGCTGTTGGACCGGCAGGAAGCTGACGTTGTGCAGTTTCTGCTGACCCCGTTTGAGCTGAGCGAGAATGCCCAGTGTGGTGCTCAGCGTTTGCGTCAATGCGTCGATGATCTCCACGCGCTCGGCGATGGACAGGGACGTGTGCGCACCATAACGGCTGATGCGCATCGGATGACTGACGATGTACAGCTTTTGCAGTGCGTTCATGACAACCGTCCTCAGGCCAGCGCATCGGCGCGATGAGTTGATTCATTCGAGGTGACCAGCGTAAATCGACGGGGTCCGGATAACACTCCTACCTCAAGACAGCGCGCTAGCACATGGGGGTCAGCCTCGTCATACCTGGGTATTAACGGTTAGCACTGAGGTAGGAGTGCCTGGTGCATTCGGGCAACTTACAGTGCCGATCAATCAGATGCACAAGGCTGGTCGCCGGCCTTCGCGGTGTTTTCTCCCATCGGCGCTAATCTGTTTTTGACGGCAATCGCCCGCAGGTTCCTGACTGCTGAAAAGGGCAGTGGAGAAATCATTCATGTTCACGTTCCTGCAAACTCACCCCTTGATCTGCGGTGTCATCCTGGTCGTGATCGACCTGGCGCTCTGGCAACTGATCGGCGCGACGCGGCACAACCTGCGCCTGTGCGTTCGCATCGGTATTTTTGTGGCGTTCAGCTGGGTCATGACCTCGGCCGGCATCAGCCCGTTGCAACCGCCACTGTGGCCGGACGACGCCGTCCTTAACCTGATGGGTACGGTGCTGGGCATTGGCTGGTGGTTGTTCGCGGCCCGGACCGTGACCATCATCGTTGGCTATGGCCTGACGTCCAGGGCCGGGCACAGCGCGCGTTTGCTGTACGACCTGCTGGGCGCCGTGATTTTCCTGATCGGCATTGTCGGCGCCGCCGCCTACGTTTTGCAGTTGCCGGTCAAGGGCTTGCTCGCGACGTCCGGAGCGATGGCGATCATTGTCGGCCTGGCGTTGCAAAGCACCTTAAGCGATGTGTTTTCCGGCATCGTGCTCAACACCACCAAGCCTTACCAACTCGATGACAGCATTTCCATTGACGGTACCCAGGGCAAAGTGGTCGAAATCGATTGGCGCTCGACCCACTTGATGACCGACATGGGTGGCATTGCGGTAGTGCCCAACTCGGTGGCTGCGAAAGCGCGGATCATCAATTTCAGTCGGCCGGGTGATGTGCATGGAGTCAGTGTGATCATCGCCGTGCCCAGCAGTGTGCGTCCGCGCCGGGCCATCGATGCCCTGGAAAAAACCTTGCGCGGTACCCGTGCGCTACTGCCGGCGCGCACGGCCAAAGTCTCGGTCAAAGCCTCGCACCTGGATTACACCGAGTACGAGCTCAAGGGCTTCATCGCCTCGGCCAAAAGCAAAAATGAAATCTGCAACCTGATGTTTGACCTGGCCCATCGTCACCTCGAAGCCGCGGGTGTCAGCTGGGGCCACGGCCAGGACGAGCAGCACTGGAACCGTCAGCGTCGGTTGCTGGAGGACGTGCGGATATTCCGCTCGCTGAGCAATGACGAGCGTGACCGCCTGGCCGATGAAATGAGCCCCGTGGACTATCAGGCCGACGAGGTGATTCTGGCATTCGGCGAGGTTGCCGATTGCCTGATGATCATCAGCACCGGTGTGGTGTCGGTGGCAATTCATGACGACGAAAAACTGGTGGAAGTCGGGCGTATGGGGCCGGGTGAAGTCTTGGGCGAGGAGGGCATTCTTGCCGATAAACCTTCGCGTGGGGAGTTCCGCAGCATTACCAGCGGACGTCTGTTTCGCATCGAGAAAAACCTGTTCGGCAGCCAGTTGGAGCACCTCGCTGAATTGAAAACCGCCCTGAGTAATTTGCAGGATCAGCGCCAGGAAATCCGTCAGACCCTGGTCATGCAAAAAACGGTGGAGGTCAAGAAAACCGGTTTGCTGCAATGGCTGCTGCAAAGAAAGTGAACGCGGCCTTGCCCGATGCAAGGCCTGCGGATCAGGCGGCCGGATATTGCGACTGCAACAGCGGGCTCCATTGCTCCTGATTGTCCGGGCGACGGTAGTACACCACCATGCGCCGGGCGACCTGCATCGCTACCTCTCGACCGTTGTCGGCCTCGACCATCGCCAGCGCCAGATCGATCCCGGCACTGACCCCGGCGGATGTCCACACCGAGCCTTGCTGGACGAAAATCGCCTCGCGGTCGAGCTCCACCTGCGGGAACATCCGCTCGAACATGTCGGCCATCAGCCAGTGAGTCGCCACACGCAGGCCATCGAGCAAACCCGCGCGGGCCAGGAAAAACGAACCGCTGCACACCGATGTGGTGCGCCTGGCCGTGCCGGCAGCGACGCGTAGCCAGTCCACCAGCGGCGCGCTGTCGGCCATGACCTGGCGCATGTGTGGCGAGCCGGGAACGATCAACGTATCAGGTGGACTATCGGCCAGTTCACTCAGGCGCCGGGTTTCCACCACCAGACCTTCGCCGGTGCGGATCGGCCCGCCGTCCAGACTGGCCGTGTGCAAGTCATAACCCGGCAAACCGAGTTCAGCCAGGCTACGGGTTGCCGCCCAGAAAACGGTCTGGGCACCGGTCAAGTCCAGCAAACCCATTTGCGGATACGCCACGAAGATGACGGTGCGCGGTTGCGCGTGCGCAGGGTTTTGGTGTTCAGAGCGGTGGTTCAGTTCATCGATGGACACTGCTTGATCTCCGTGTCGCCGCGTAGCGGCATCAGGTGTGGATGAGGGTTATTCATCGTGTCTCAGGGTGGTCAGCGGAATTGCAAAGAGGAACTGTGTGCCGACGCCCACGGTGCTGCTGACCCAGATGCGCCCGCCGTGGAACTCGATGATCGAGCGACAGATCGAGAGGCCCATCCCCAGGCCGGTGGGTTTGGTGGTAAAGAACGGATCGAAGAGCGATGGGAGAATGTCTTGGTCAATGCCGGTGCCGGAGTCGGCGATTTCGAGCACCGCCTCGTTGTCCTGCACGGAGGTCTGAATCCGTAGCGTTCGAGTGCGGTCATGCACATTGGCCATGGCCTGGCAGGCATTGATGATCAGGTTGATGATGACTTGCTGCAGTTGAATCCGATCGCCCTTGATATGCGCGCCGGGAGCGTCCAATTGTGAGTGTGGGCGGACCTGGTGGTTGCCTATGTCATGTTGCATGAGCGTCAGTGAGTCACTGACGATGTCGTCGAACGCTTCTGCCTTGCGCTGCACTTCACTTTGACGCGACAGCGCCCTGATACAGGCGATGACATCGGAAACCCGGGCCGAGTTTTGAATGATCCGGTCCAGTGAACGGCGTGCTTCTTCGAGGTTCGGTTCAGGGCGATTGATCCAGCGTTTGCAGGACTCCCCGCTAGTGATCACCGCCGCCAGAGGTTGATTGATTTCATGGGCGATGGACGCCGCGAGTTCGCCCATGGACGTCACCCGCGTCACGTGCGCGAGTTGCGCCTGGGAGTGAAACAGTGCTTCTTCGGATTGTCTGGACGCCGTCACGTCCATCAACGCGCCAACGTATTCAATGCGCCGGCCATTCTTGAACAACGGGTTGGCGATCATCTGCACGTACTTGATCCGGCCATCCGGCATGACCAGCCGATGTTCCACTTCGATCAGGCTTTGCTGGCGCGCGGCCTGCTCCAGAACACTATCGAAAATCGCCAGGTCATCGGGATGAGTGCGTCCCCGGACCATCGCCAGCGTCGGTGTTTCGTCCAGCGGGTATTCGAAAATGCGCGAAGCTTCGTCCGACCACGAAACGATGACTTCGTCATTGATGGTGAAGCCGACACTGCCGGTGTGACTGAGTTTTTGTGCGCCCAGGAAGAACGCCTCTTTGCGGCGCAACGTGTTGGTCGCGCGTTTGCTGCGCAGGGCCAGCAGGGTAATGGTGGTCAAGGCAATCAGGCAGCGCACGAATCCGGCGATCAACCGGTGATCACGATAGCCTGCGTCGGCAATAAAAGTGGCGGTCAGAATGGCCACGCAACCCAGGGCGACGGCAAGGAAGACAGGAACAGGAAAGAAGTTCGCCGACATGAACACCAGGGTGATGTAGAACAGTGTCGGAGCCACATCGAGGTCGAGATAGGCGTTGGTAATGAAGATCATGCATCCCGCTGCAATGGCGGCCAGCCAGGCGACGGCATCTGACATAAAAAGTTTCTTGCAACGTTTAATGATAGACATTTGTTCTTCCGGATTTTTGCTATCGAACGGCAACTCGCAAGGCATCGGTAATGCCGGGCAAACTCTTTGTGAGGGGTGTTGGTGTTGTGGTGCAAAAGCGCTGCTGAAACGGGCTGGTCATCCATCCTTTGGAGCAAATGTTTAGCGCGATGTCGGGTCGATCCGGCTTGAGAAAAAACGCCCGCCAGAAAAACCAGTGGCGGGCGCTTGGGAAATGTCCCGGGCCAGCAAGGAGTGGGCTGTCCGGGATACAGGCGTTGAGCTTCACATCACCTGGCAAGGCCAGGCGAATCGATGACTTGCTGGCGCCGCAGGCGATGCAGCGTCAGCAGGCGCATCACATAACCGAGCTTGATGGCCGTCGGGCCAAGAATCGTCATGGCATGGGCCATCACCACGCTGGGCAGCGACAGGTATTGATCCAGGCCGTAGGCCAGAATCGCCCCGACCACTAACGCGATCAGTCCGCCGATGAGCATGGCGTGGGACAACTTCAAAACCTGATACGGATGCTCAAAAAAACCATACATTTCGATCACCTCCGTTTTGAAGTGTCACGGCCGTGGCATTCACGGCCGCATCCGTCGTCTTCAGGCCACCGGAATCAGCGGGTCGGCTGCCGCCAATGCGGTGGCACGATCAGCCGCCGGCGGATAGATCCACACGGTGTTGATCTGGGTCTTGAGGTCCTTGGCTTCCTTTTTCACCAGTTTCACCTGGCGATCCCAACCTTCGGTGAACACCGCGCCCCAGGCGCCCAGGTCCAGGCAGGTGACGTACTTGGGTTGGCTGTAGGCCATCGGCTCGACGCCCAGCAGCTCGGCGGCAACGTTGTTGCCGGCATAACGGCCCAGGGCAATCGCATGCTGGCAGGACATCGCCGCGAAGTTGCCCAGGTCATCGGTCGCGGCGTAAGCCACATCGCCGGAGGCGTAGACATCGGCGTGACCGCGTACTTTCAGGTTCTGATCAACATGCAGGCGGCCCTGATGATCGCGGGTGCCTTGCACTTGCTCGGTCAGCGAGTGGGCGCGGAAACCGACGGTCCAGATCACGGTGTTGGATTCGATGCGACGACCGTCGGCGAGGGTGACGCCGTTGGCATCGACCGAGGCAACGGTGGCGCCGACAACCCATTCGATGCCCAGATACTCCGAAGCCTCGACGATGGATGGACTGATGCCTTCGCCCAGGGCTGATCCGATTTTCGGTGAGCGTTCGACCACGATCACGCGGATGTCGGCGTTTTCACCGAGCACGGCACGCAGGCGCGCCGGCATTTCGGTGGCGGTCTCGATGCCGGTGAAACCACCGCCGGCCACCACCACGGTGTTGCGGGCGGTGCTGTCCGGTTTGTCTTTCAGCGATTTGATGTGGGCTTCCAGGCGGCTGGCCGATTCGATCTCGTCGACGTCGAACGCATGTTCCAGCATGCCTTCAACGGGTGGACGCTGCAGCTTGCTGCCGGCGGCCAGCACCAGGCGATCGTAGCTCAGCTTGCCCTCAATGCCCGCGGCGTTGATGTAGCTGACGGTTTTGCTTTTCTCGTCGATGATCTCGGCCGAGCCTTTGACGAATTTCACGCCCACCGCGTCGAACAAATCGTTCAACGGTGCCTTCATGGTATGCACGTCAGGCTCGTAGAAACGCGGGCGGATGCGCAGTTCGGCCTGAGGAGCCAACACGGTGATCTCGACGTCATTTCGATCGTGCTTGTCCAGCAGACGGGCGGCGCTCAATGCGCTCCAGACCCCACCGAACCCTGCACCAATAATCAAAATTTGCTGTTTCATTGTTTAGCTCCTGAAGAACAATCGAGGGCGTAAAAAAGAATGTGCGATGTAAGCGCCATCGCGGCGGTTGACCATTTGCGACGCAAGAAGGCATCACTAAACAGTCGGGTTCGGCTTGATCTGGAACAGATGTTATTCGAGGGGTCTGGATCTGACACTGCTACATAGGGTCAGCCGAAGTATGACTAGGTATTAACGGGCTATACCAAGGTGTTAGTTGCTTGAATCGGCAGATGTTAGTTGCGTCGGTTAAGGACCGTTTCGATACAGGCGAGCAACTTTTCGGTGGAGAAAGGCTTGGGGAAAAAGGCAATGGGTTTCATGGCGCCGGTGCGCGGCGGGCGCTGCGCGTAGGGGTTCCCGGTTATGAAAATCACCGGGATATGAATGCCTTTGGCCACCAACTCTTCATACATGGTGATGCCGTCCATTTCCGGCATTTGTATGTCGGAGATCAAACAGGACGTATTAAGCGGGCGATCGGAGAAGAGAAACTCATGCGCGCCTTCGTAGGTTCGCACCGTATAACCATAGGATCGCAATAAACTGTCCAGCGCCATTCGAACGGATTCATCGTTATCGACAACGGCAATCATTGCCTTATTGCACATAGTGGTGTCCTGCCTGGTAGCACAGAGCACTAAATAGGCTCTGCGCCATCCTTGCAAGATACGCCGTCCTGAAAGGGCGCACAGTATACGTGGGTATAGTCACCTGATTACTGGCTGGGCCGAGATCACCTCAGACATGCGCACCAGATCGGCAAACGAACGCGCACCCATTTTGCGCATGGCCTGGCCGCGATGGATTTTTACGGTGATTTCGCTCAAGCCGATTTCACCGGCAATCTGTTTATTCATCAAACCCGAGGCGGCCAGCGCCATGACCGTTTGTTCCCGCGCGCTCAGGGTCTGGTGACGTGAGCGCAATTCATCGGCATGCCGTTCTGACTCGCGTCGCTGTTTGTCCCGGCTATGGGCGGCGCACACCGCATCGATCAGGTCCTGTTCGCGAAAGGGTTTGGTCAGGAAATCCACTGCTCCGGCTTTCATTGCCCGCACGGTCATGGCGATGTCGCCGTGCCCGGTGATGAACACGATGGGCACGTTGATGCCGGCGGCGGCGAGTTCGTTTTGAAAGTCCAGGCCACTGCTGCCTTGCAGCCTCACATCCAGCACCAGGCAACTGACCGTGTCCGGACGCTGGTACTTCATGAACTCGGCGACCGAACCGAACAACTCGACCCGCAGGCCGATGGAACGCAACAGGCTGCCGAGGGATTCGCGCAGCGGCGCATCGTCATCAACGATGAAAACCATGGACTCGTTCTGCGTGATCTTGTTGAGCGGATGTTGTTCGTTCATTGCTGGTTTCCAAAGGGTTGGACGCGCAACCGCCCGGCGCTGTGTTCCTGGCGAGGGGCGCTACATTAATTGTCAGCCGGGCAGGCGGCACTCATACCTGTGTATTAAATGGCCGCTGCGAAACCTTGATCGTTGGCAACGCGTATCGGCAGGGCAAACAGGAACGAGCTGCCCTGGCCGCTTGTGCTGGTGGCCCAGATCCGCCCTTCGTGGAAATCGATGATCGAACGGCAAATGGAAAGGCCCATGCCGAGGCCGTTTGCCTTGGTGGTGAAAAATGGCGTGAACAATTGCGGCAAGACTTCGGCGGGAATGCCGGGGCCTTGATCGGCCACTTCGAGAACTGCTTCGTTGTCCTTCACCCTGGTGCGGATGCACAGCGCCCGCTCGCCAGGGCTGACCGCGTCCATGGCCTGGCAAGCATTGATGATCAGGTTGATGATCACTTGCTGCAATTGCACGCGGTCGGCGCTGACCTGGCCGCCGAACGCGGTCAGCTCGATTTTCGGGGTGATCTTGTGATGCGCCAACTCATAGCGAACCAGGCTCAGGGTCTCGCTGACGATGTCGTTGAGTGATTCGTTCTGGCGCAGCGGGCCGCATTTGCGCGACAAGGCCCTGACGCGGTGGGTGATCTCGCTGGCCCGGTTGGAACTGGCGATGATCCGTTCGAGTGACTGGCGTACTTCGTATACATCGGGTTGCGGGTGGCCGAGCCAATTGCGGCAGGCTTCGGCACTGCTGGTGATCGCCGCCAGCGGTTGATTGACTTCATGGGCGATGGAGGCGGCCAGTTCGCCCAACGTCGTCACGCGGGTGACATGGGCCAATTGGGTCTGGGCGCGACACAGTGCTTCTTCGGCCAGTTTGCTGGCGGTCACGTCCATCAGTGCGCCCAGGTACTCAAAGCTGCCGAGCGGGGTGGCGAACATGTGCAAATACTTGATGCGCCCGTCAGGCATCAGCAACCGGTGTTTGACCTCGATCAAGGTTGCATGGCGGGCAGCCTTGTCAAAACCGGCCAGCACCAGCGGCAGGTCATCGGGGTGGGTTCGCGCCAGGAACAAGTCCACCGAGGAAGGTGCGCCCGCCGGGTATTCGAGTATCCGTGCCGCCTGCTCCGACCAGCCCATTTTCCCAAGGTCCGCGCGAAAGCCGAAGCACGCTGTCTGGGTCAGGCGCTGCGCACCGACCATGTAGACTTCCTTGTGGCGCAGGTTGTCGGAGACCCGTTTGCTGCGCAGCGCCAGGAAAATGATCGCCGCCAACACGGTCAAGCTGCGCAGCAAGTCCGTGACCGAGTCCCAGCGGCTGAATCCGCCGTGATACAGGCACATCGACGTCAGCACCAACATGCAGAACAACGCGACCACGATCACGGCGCTGATCGACAACAGGTTGATCGCCATCAGCAACAACGCGATGTAGAGCGTGGTGGTAGTGAGGTCGGATTGGGTTTCGGTGTTGATCAGGATCCCGCACGCCACGACCAATCCCATCAGCCACACCAACAGGTTTTCCAACGGCTTGAGGTTGAGGCCGAGCAAGTGACGAGAGGCCCTTTGTCCTGAGTTGTACAGCATCTTGCTGTAGGTTCCTTTTGCAGAGGCGGACGCGCTGCATGCGTTGGCAGGCTTTTTTTTGGGGATTTCGATCATGCGCGCCTCGGTGGTTTGTTCGGGCTGGGGGCGGAGAATCGGTTCAGTATCCTAGAAGCACGGGCTCGCACCCCGTTAGGACAAAAAACCCGAAAAAACTGCCATGGCGGCGAATCGCGCTTCAGTAGAAAAGTCGCGGAAGTGCTTAATTGGAATAAGTTTTTTTTGCGGGCGTTATACGGAAGTATCAACGCACTCACCTAATGCATGATCGCGCTGTCCGCAGGTACGACAGACCTTTTGCCCCCGCCGCCATACCCTGTTCAGGCACCTTCCCGAACTCAAATGGCCGCGTGCCGGGTAGCGAACCTCATGAACAGAAATGACCTGCGTCGTGCCGATATCCACCTGCTGGTGGTTTTCGAGACGATGATGCATGAGCGAAATGTCAGCCGCGTCGGCGAAAAGCTGTTCCTGGGGCAGCCCACCATCAGCGGTGCCCTGGGCCGTTTGCGCGTGCTATTCGATGATCCGTTGTTCATACGGTGCGGGCGATTGATGGAGCCCACCGCACGGGCCGAGGAAATCTTCGCCAACCTGGCACCGGCGCTGGATGGCATCGCCGCCGCGTTGAGCCGTTGCCAATCGTTCGACCCGCGCACCAGCGAGGCGACCTTTCACGTCGGCCTGTCTGATGATGTCGAGTACGCGTTGCTGCCGCGGCTGTTACGGCAACTGCGGGTCGAGGCGCCGAACATCAAGTTGATTGTGCATCGGGTCGATCAGCAGCAGATGTCGCAAAGGCTGGTTAACGGCGACATCTCAGTAGGCATCAGCCATACCCTCGACCTGCCGGCGAATGCCCGACGCAAAGGCTTGCGGCCGATCCGGCCAATGCTGCTGCGGTTTGACACCCGACCCGGTCCGTTGGGCCTGGACGAGTTCTGTCGGCGCCCGCATGTGGTGGTGTCGTCCGTGGGCAGCGCCTCGGATGACACCGACCATGCCTTGAACCTGCTGGGCCGGCAACGCAAAGTGGTGCTGACCGTCCCGCAGTTCAGTGCATTGCCGGGGTTGCTGGCGCAAAGCGACATGCTCGCCATCGTGCCGGATTACGTGGCCAAGGCAATGGCGTCTGTGCCGGGAATGAGAGCCGAGCCGGCGCCGTTGCAACTGCCGGCACCGGAGCTTTCAATGGTCTGGCGCGCGGCGGTGCACGATGACTCTGGCCAGCGCTGGTTACGTTCGCGCTGCAGTGCGTTGCTTTGTGAGCCGGTCGAGTTGCAGGTCGTGCCAAAATCTCGACCGGTGTTGCACAACGATCAGGCTTTGCTGGCAGCCAGGTAAGCGCCGAGACGTCGACCCATTTCTTCGCCCAAGGCCTGCAAACCACTCATTGGCCGGACCATGACCTCGAAGTCGACGATTTTTCCCTGTTCGTTGAAGCGGATCATGTCGATGCCCTTGAGCTGTTTACCATCAACCTTGGCGCTGAATTCGAGGACCACATTCAGGCCGTCGGCGGTCGCCAGTTCACGGTGGTAGGTGAAGTCCTCGAACACCTCGAACACCGTGTTGAGAATCATCGATACCACCGGCGCGCCCGGATAAGGCGTGTGCGCCATTGGCGAACGGAACGCCGCTTGCTCGTCCAGCAACGCAGGCAAGGCCTTCAAGTCACCGGTGCGGATCATCGCGTGCCACAGGTTCAAGGACTCTGCGGCTCTGGGGTGCAATTGCAGTTCAGACATATTCAACTCCTGTTTTTTGTTGTTGTTCAAAGCGTGCCTGATGCGGTGTGACCAAACTGTCGGGCGATGACCTGCGCGGCGTCATCTGCCCACACACTGTAGATGGCCGGGCCGGGATGAAAACCGTCTCGCGCCATCGCCCCGTCCACGGGGGCCAAATGGGTTGTCAGCATCCTACAGCGATCCTGACGATCCGCCAGTCTCTCAAGATGCGCATTGAAACGCGCCGCGCGGTTACCGAGATACCAGCGCAACGGTTGCGGTAATGCGGGAAACAGGTGCATCGGCGGAAGAGGGGAGATGACGACCAGCTTGACCCCGAACTTGTCGAGCAGCACGTCCAGCAACTGCTGTTGCCGGGCGATCCACTGCATATCGGTGATCGTGCTGGTGACATCGTTGACGCCGATGGACAGCAGCGCCACATCGAAGGGTTGCGCGGCGTGTTGTTCGAGCAGTTCCAGCAGCGCTTGCGAATCCAGACCCGACCGCGCCCAGAGCGTCCAGCCAACCTGATAATCCTTGGCCAAACGACTGACCACCTGACCGCTCAGCGCTTCAGCCTGAGTCGACGCCCCGACACCCGCCGCGGCACTGTCGCCGAGAATCAGCAAGCGCAGGGGTTCGCCATTGCCGACCAGCCCTTGGCGCTCACCCTCGGCTTCTGGCAATTTCGGTGTGGCGCGCCGCGTGTACATGCCCTGCATCAGCAATACGGGGCCGAGCATGATTGTGGTCAGGGCTTCGGTTTTGCTCATGCGCAGGTTTCCGGAAAGGGCAGCCTAGATTCGCGTAAATTCCGGCCATGAAAAAGCCCGAATCAATCGAGGTTTGTTGTATCGCAGATGAAGTCCCGTGTTACTTGAACAGTTCCGAGTGACTTCCGAGATCGACAAATGTCAGTAGGTCGGAGCGCGTGTGTTCATAAATCATCAAGAAGTCACCACCAATGTGACACTCTCGAAAACCAGTCCAATCCCCCGACAACGCATGGTCCAGGTACTGCGCTGGTAATGAGTCTCCCAGAAAAAGCATGACCATTACCTGACGAACCTCATTCATGTCACGGCGCCCGGCACGCTTGTAACGTTCCCATGACTTCTTGAATTCCGAGGTCTGTGCACACTGCTTGGGCAGTTCAGCGCGTTTTTGCTTTTTCTCCGGTTTCGCCATCAACGTCCCTCAGCATTTCGTCTATCGAGTCGAACCGCTGGCGAATTTCGCGTGCTTCCATCATGGCGCGAGCTGTTTTCTCCGATGGGACGCGAACTTCAAACGGAAGTCCCTGAGTCGCTACTACTTGTCGAAGAAACAGACGCATGGCATCACTGATGCTCAGTCCACAAGCGCTCAAGACTTCGGTAGCTCGTGCTTTCAAATCCTCATCAATGCGGCAACGCACGTCCGTCGTTTTAAGTAATGCACCCATGGCAGTAACCTCATCGTTGATTTGTAGCTACATTGGCGCTACCTCCAGCATTCTGGTTGAACGGGGGCTTTGGGGTCAACCGCAGCTTGATCAGTGGCTCGATGCGTTCCGGCCAATTGAGTTGCCGGTCCCATATTTCAAACCTTTACGCACGCCATGAATATCAGCCTGATCCTTTTGTTACATGGGATACGTCCGGCGCCTTTGCAGGAAATTGCCGATGGCGTTGAACTCTTTTCAACGCCCACGAAAAAGCCCGGCTGATCAGGCCGGGCTTTTTCGTGGTATTGCGGTGAAGCGATTCGTTTAGGCGACGGTGTTGCCTTGCAGGCGATCCGAGCCATCGGCGACGACGGTGTTGCCTTGCAGACGATCCGAGCCGTCAGCGGCGACGGTGTTGCCTTGCAGGCGATCGGAGCCGTCGGCAGCGACGGTGTTGCCTTGCAGACGATCCGAGCCATCGGCGGCGACGGTGTTGCCTTGCAGGCGATCGGAGCCATCGGCAGCGACGGTGTTGCCTTGCAGGCGGTCGGAGCCATCGGCGGCGACTTCGTTACCTTTCAAACGGTCCGAACCATCGGCAGCGACGCGGTTTTCGATCAGGCGATCAGAACCGCCTTCAGCCACACGATTCTGGATCAGACGATCCGAACCACCTTCAGCCACACGACTTTCGATCAGTCGATCCGAGCCGCCTTCAGCGACAACAGGTTGAGCAGAAGTGGCGGCGAAAGCGTTAACTGCGAAAAGCGAGAAAGCGATGCTGAGGATGGTTTGGCGTTTCATGATCGTGTGCTCCAGGGTGTTGTCGGTTGGTATGGAGCTGATGTTACGCCCTGGAGTTTTTAAGAGAACTTCATTGAGTTAATGGTGACTATTGACGCAGTCAATGGTTGCCAGCGCCGTATTCGTGGTCATTGATCGGTGACGCACAATTCCCCGGTAGCGCGGATCAGGGCCTGGCCGTGCAGGGCATCCTTGATCAGGGCGGAGCGCTGTTCGGCCAGCCACGCCGGGCATTCCGGGTCGACGCGGTAGGGCACGAAATCGGCGTACTCCTGCAACAGACGGGTTTGCAGTTCATCGAGTTTGGGGCGGATCTGATTGAGGTCTGGTCGCGGTACATCGGGCGCCTTGTGCGCCGCCTGCCACTGCGCGATCAAACCGTACTGCACCAGTTTGTTGGCTTCGATCTGCGCGGCGATCAATTCTGCGGCTTCGTCCGGGTCCACTTTGCGCTCGACGGCCTGCTTTTTGGCATTGGCAATCACCAAGGCTTCCCGGGCGGTATCCTGGATCGGTTTGCCACTGTCCCACTTGGTCAATGCCACCTGATCAGCAATGTTCAGGCGCTCGTTGATCGTGTTCAGCAGCGGTTGCAGGGTTTCGGGTGCAGCGGTGGCGGCCTGGGCGCCGCTGGCGAGCAAGCCGAGCAGGGCACAGCTCAGCAATTGCGGCAGGCGTGGGCAGTGGAACATAAGCAAACCTCTTGGGCATGGGATGCGCATCAGGTCTTATGTATCACAGCTGAGCCCGAGGCATGAAACACGACAGTGTATTCAACCCGTTACAGTGGCGGCCAACAGTCGTTCAATCTGTGCCAGTTCCCAGGTGCTGAGCAAGCTCACCGGGTCGGTGCCGAAGCGCTGTCCGCCGTTGAATTCGCGACCGTCCGGGCTCTGGCAATGCAGGCAGTGGCGCAGGTGTGTGCCGTCGACATCAAGGCTAAAACGCCATTGCTCGATGTCGACCTGCACCGTACCGGATTGATCTTCGAGGCGCTTGAGCGGGCGCAAGCCCAGGGCTGCATCGCGCAATTGCTGGTAAACCTCGCGGGCGGTCAGGGGCGGCACGGGCGTCTCCGGGCGGTGGGTGAAGGCGACAGGATAGAGCGTGCCCCTGAGACTGTCATTCGACGGTCTGTGCCTGGCGGGTACGCGGTGCCTCTTCGTCCCGCAGCTGAAGGCTCATGTCGTCGCAGCTTTGCGACCAGTCTGTCAGCCATTGCGGCATTTCCATCGATTGCTCCGACAACCCCAGTTCGCGAGCAAATTCGCCGGGCGGCACCGTGCCTTTCGTCGCACGGAACAAGCCGCGCATCACCACCACGCCGACCACTCGGCCATTGCTCACGAAACGGTGCTCCATGAAGCTCCACTTGTGATCCCAGCCGAGCATCCGCGTGTGAATTTCAAACGCTTCGAACAGCTTTAGCTCGCGACGAAACTTGCCCCAGGTATCGCCGACGATGGGGACTGCCTTGTTGCGCAGCGCCACACGAAAGGCGCCACTGCGTAGCACGTAATCCATGCGCCCGATGTCGGCCAGGGTGAAATAGCGGCCATTGGTGACGTGCCGGTTGAGGTCCAGATCCAGCGGCCACACCCGCATGTGCACGACGGTGGTGGCCAAGGCATCCACGGGCTTGCGCCACGGACGACGAAACAGCATGAGGAACAGTCGGAACCAGAGATTCATAAGTACGCCGATGATTAAGTGATGGCTGCACTTTAGGCGTCGGAAATCGGCTAAGGTAGGTGCGCAAATGACTTTTTTCATGCGAAAAGCGCAACGGGGTTTTATGCACATCACCTTGCTTCTGGCTGATCAATGTTCCGCCGCCAGCGCGACCCTGGCCCTGGAAGTGCTCAGCGCTGCGAACCTGTTCGCCGAAGACTCGCCGTTCGAGGTGGTGAGTGCATCGCTGGATGGCGCGCAAGTCGCCGCGTGGGGAGGGCAGACGTTACGCGCGGACCGGTCCATCGCCGAGATCCCGCGAACCGATCTGGTGCTGATCCCCGGATTCCTTTTCACCCTGAAAGACGCCTTGCCGACCTTCGCCGTGTATGGCCCATGGCTGCGTCAACAACACGCGCAGGGCGCGGTGGTGGCGTCGATGTGCACGGCGGCTTTCATGTTGGGCGAAGCGGGGTTGCTGGATGGCGTTCGCAGCACCACGCACTGGGCCTTTGCCGACCTCTTTCGTCGCCGCTACAGCGCGGCGTGTCTTGAGGAAACGCAGATCATCTGCGAAGACCAGCGCGTGATCACCAGCGGCGGCGCGAGTGCCGCCATGGACCTGCTGCTGCATCTGGTGCGTCGCTTCGCCTCACTGGAACTGGCGCAGAAGTGCGGCAAATACTTGCTGGTCGACTCGGTGCGCAGCGAGCAGTCGGTGTATGTGATGTGGTCATTGCCGAAAAACCATGGCGATGGCGAAGTGCTGCGGGCGCAGAACTGGCTTGAGGCTCATTTTGACCAGCCGTTGCTGATCGATGACATTGCCCAGCAATTTGGTTTCGGCGTGCGCAATTTCAAGCGACGCTTCAAGGACGCGACGGGCTATACGCCGATTACCTACCTGCAAACCCTGCGTCTGGAGAAAGCCAAGCAGCTGCTGGAATCCACCCGCATGACCCTGGACAGCATCACTTACGCGGTGGGCTATGAAGACGGTAACTCGTTCCGCAGGCTCTTCCGCCAGCGCGTGGGATTGTTGCCGGCGGCGTACCGCAAGAAATTTCAATCAGTCGCATGATGTCGAACACGAAAAAGCCCGGCTGATCAGGCCGGGCTTTTTGCGGATGAAGCGGTGAAGCCAGGTGTTTATGCAGCGCGGTACTTGATCAGGCGATCGGCACCGCCTTCAGCGACGAGGTTGCGCAGCAGACGGTCGGAGCCATCGGCGGCCACTTCGTTACCTTTCAGGCGATCCGAGCCATCAGCGGCAACGGTGTTGCCTTGCAGACGATCGGAACCATCGGCAGCCACTTCATTACCTTTCAAACGATCCGAACCATCGGCCGCTACAGCGTTACGCTTTTCCAGCAGGCGATCCGAACCACCTTCAGCTACACGATTCTGGATCAGACGATCCGAACCACCTTCAGCCACACGACTTTCGATCAGTCGATCCGAGCCGCCTTCAGCGACGACAGGTTGAGCAGAAGTTGCGGCGAAAGCGTTAACTGCGAAAAGCGAGAAAGCGATGCTGAGGATGGTTTGGCGTTTCATGATCGTGTGCTCCGGGGTGTTATGGGTTGGTATGGAGCAGATGTTACGCGGTGGATTTTTTAAGAGAACTTCATTGAAGTGATGGTGAACATCGACAACATTGATAGGGCAAGCGGCATACCCCTTGTGGGCGTGATGATGCGGCGTAGCCTGTCGTCGGCTGCACGGCTCGGCCAGTAGCGCGGGGGTATGCTGGTTCTTCGCAGGTTTCATGCTCTGATCGAGAGAATAAACCGATGCACGACTACTACGATTTGGGCACCTACAGCCGCCCGGTGACAACGAGTTCGCCACAAGCCCAGCTCTGGTTCGACCGTGGCCTGATGTGGTGCTACGGCTACAACCACGACGAATCCATCCGCTGTTTCCAGAAAGCCCTCGAACACGATCGCAATTGCGCGATGGCCTACTGGGGCATCGCCTACGCCTCGGGTCCCAACTACAACAAACGCTGGGACGCCTTCATCGAACAAGAGCTCAAGGAAGCCGTGGCCCGGGCCCGACTGGCGACGCAAATCGCGCTGGTGCATCTCGACGGCACAACGCCGGTGGAGCAGGCGCTGATTCGCGCGCTCCCGCAACGCTACCAGGCCGAACAGGCCAATAGCGTTGACGAACTCTTCAGCTGGAACGATGCCTACGCGGCGTCCATGCGTGATATCTACAACTCCTTCCCCGATGACCCCGACGTGGTGGCGCTGTTCGCCGAAGCGCTGATCGACCGCACGCCGTGGCAGTTATGGGATCTGAAAACCGGCGAACCGGCAGCGGGTGCCGACACCGTTGAAACGGTGGCCGTACTCGAAAGGGCCTTGCAGCGCATGGAGCAAAACGGTGACGCGCCGCACCCGGGCGTGCTGCACATGTACGTTCACACCATGGAAATGTCGCCGTACCCGGAACGGGCGTTACGCGCCGGCGATGTCCTGCGCGACCTGGTGCCGGATGCCGGACACTTGCGGCACATGCCATCCCACATCGACGTACTCTGCGGCGACTACCGTGGCGCCATGATCACCAATCACCGGGCGATCCAGGCCGACAGCCAATACCTGGCACAGGAAGGCCCGATCAACTTCTACACGCTGTACCGCAGCCACAATTACCACTTCAAACTCTACTCGGCGATGTTCCTCGGCCAGTACCAACCGGCACTGGAAGCCGCCGAGCAACTGACCGAAACCATCAAGGAAGAGCTGCTGCGCGTCGAGCAACCGCCCATGGCCGACTGGCTGGAAAGCTTCGTGTCGATGAAGGTCCACGTGCAGATCCGCTTCGGCAAATGGCACGACATCCTCGCCACACCGCTACCGGATGACCAGGCGCTGTACTGCGTGACAACGGCCATGTTGCACTACGCCAAAGGTGTGGCCCATGCGGCTTGTGGGCAAGTCGACGCCGCCGAAACCGAACACCACCTGTTCCTTGAAGCCTGGGCCCGGGTGCCGGACACACGTTACCTGTTCAACAACCAATGCAACGACATCCTCGCCGTAGCGGCCGGCATGCTGCGCGGCGAAATCGAATACCGCAAAGGCAACTTCGACGAAGCTTTCGCCCACCTGCGCGAAGCACAATCACTGGACGATCACTTGCCCTACGACGAACCCTGGGGCTGGATGCAACCGGTGCGACACGCGTTGGGTGCGCTGCTGCTGGAACAGGACAGGGTCGAAGAAGCCTTGCACGCCTACAGCGCCGATCTCGGCCTGGACAACACCCTCAGCCGCGCGGCGTGGCATTTGGATAATGTCTGGAGCTTGCACGGCTATGTGGAATGTTTGAAACGACTGGGCCGCGATGCCGAAGCGGCGGCAGCGCAAGTGCGGCTCAACCTGGCGATGGCGCGGGCAGATGTGGAGATCAAGGCATCGTGTTTTTGCCGGATCGAAAAGCGTTGTTGTCAGTAGCCCAGGGACCAGCCAGTTGCGATCACTCCGGCAATCCCGCCAACCGCAGCCCATCGGCAAACCGGGCGAAGTCTTCGGGGCGCTGGATCGGCAGCCAGTCTTTCAAGTTGGAAATGCGCAAAGAGGGATCCAGTTCGTGCAGGCGCTGCATCGCCACTTTCGCTTTATCCATGCGCCCGCTGAGTGCATGACAGGCCGCCACCAACGCCACCGGAGGCAGCAGACTGGGCAGGTTGCCCAAGGCCTTTTCCGCCCAGTCCTTAGCGGCATCAAAGTGTCCGGCGAAAAAGTGCGCCAGCGCCATGCCGATCTGCATCCGGAACATTTCCGGGTCCAGCGGACTCAAGCGAACGGCATGGTTCAAGTCCTTGATGGCCGCGTCGGTTTCACCGTGCAGCGCGCGCAGGATGCCGCCGAGGAACCAGGCGGGCGCGAAGTTGGGGTTGAGCAGGCGCGCCCGGTCGAGCAGGGCAATGCCGCCGTCGACCTCGCCGGCGAGATGGCTCAGTGCATGCCCGCCGCGCGTTAATGCGACTGCATCATCGCGGCCGAGCGCCACCGCCAGGCGCGCGAGCCGAATTCCCTCGGCGATCTCGGCAGGCCGATCGATCATCCAGCCATTGAGCTTGCGCCAGAAGTGACACCAGGCGGCCATGCCGTAGGCCGAGGCAAATTCCGCATCGAGTTCGATGGCCGTGTAGAACATCGGCAGCGCTTCCTCGATGGCTTCCCGGTTGCCGCTGTGCAGTTTGGCCATGCCACGCAGGTAATAATCGTAGGCGTCGAGACTGTCCGTCGGCTTGCGTTTGGCGCGTTCGATTTCTGCCCGTTCGAGTTGCGGCGCGATGGCGCCGACCACGCTTTCGGCGATCTGATCCTGTAGTTCGAAGATATCGTCGAGCAGGCCTTCGAAACGCTCCGCCCAGATGTGCGTGCCGTTCGTTGCGTCGATCAATTGCCCGGTGATGCGCACCTTGTTCCCGCACTTTCGCACGCTGCCTTCCAGCACGTAACGAACGCCCAGTTCCTGGCCAACGCCTCTGGCGTCCACCGCCCGGCCCTTGAACGTGAAACTCGAATTGCGCGCAATGACGAACAGCCAGCGGATGCGCGACAGGGCGGCGATGATGTCCTCCACCACGCCGTCGGCGAAATATTCCTGCTCTGGATCGCCACTGAGGTTGTGGAAGGGCAAAACGGTGATCGAGGGTTTGTCCGGAAGAACCAGCGCTGAGGAGGGCGTTTGCCTGGAAGAAGTCGCGTATTCGTTGATGTCGGGCTGGCGCTGTTGCCCGTTATTTTCGACATTGACCTGCCCGACAAAGCGGTAACCCTTGCGGGCGACCGTGCGCACAAGGCGCTGTTCTTCGCCGGTATCGCCGACGGCCTTGCGCACCGCATTGATGTGGCTGGTGATCGTCGATTCCGAGACGATCCGGCCGCTCCAGACGGCTTCGAGCAAGTCGTCCTTGCTGACCACGCGCTCGGGGTTGCTGACGAACAGCAGCAACAGATCGAAGACCTGCGGGCCGACGGCCACGACTTGCCCGCGCAAGGTCAGCTCCCGGCGATCCTGATCGAGCACGAAGTCATCAAATGCGAACTGCAAAGTGAGCATCCCCTGGCGAAGCGCCCTCAACTCCGTGTCCCAGGCGACTGGCGATTGGTATCTGACGCTGATGATACGGCAGGTCGAACGCCGCTGCACCGTCAGCGGCAAGGGCCGCTGGACGATCAAGAATTTCCTTGGACGTAAATCCAAGCGTTCGCCAAGGCAAACCCAAGCCCGGCGCAAGGACTCGCCGCGCGCGGGCAGGCAATCTTGCTCCACACCGACGCAATGATTGCCGTCGACAAGTGGAGTAAACCCATGAAGATCGTCGTTATCGGAGGCTCCGGCCTCATTGGATCGAAACTTGTGAACACCCTGCGCGAGCGCGGCCATGACGCGTTCGCCGCCAGCCCCAGCACGGGCGTGAACAGCATCACCCGCGAAGGCCTGGCCGAAGCGATGGATGGCGCTGATGTGGTGGTTGATGTGGCAAATGCGCCGTCGTGGGAGGACCAGGCCGTTCTCGATTTTTTCGAAACGTCGAGCCGCAACCTGCTGGCTGCCGAAGCTGCTGCCGGGGTTCGCCATCACGTTGCCCTGTCGATTGTCGGCACCGAGCGGCTGCCTGAAAACGGTTACTTCCGGGCCAAAGTCGCGCAGGAAAACATCATCAAGGCATCCGGCATTCCTTACACTCTGCTGCGTGCCACGCAGTTCTTCGAATTTGTCGGCGGCATTGTCCAGTCGTTTACCGTCGGCGAGGAGGTTCGTGCTTCGCCGGCGCTGATCCAGCCGATAGCGTCCGACGATGTAGTGGCCGCGCTGGCGGATGTTGTACTGGCAGCGCCAGTCAACGGCACGGTCGAAGTCGCCGGTCCCGAAGCCCTGCCGATCGACGAACTGGTCAGGCGCTTTATGCAGGCAACCGGGGACAAACGCAAAGTCGTGCCGGACGTGAACGCCCGCTACTTCGGCGCCGTGCTCGACGATCAATCGCTGACCGCCGGCAAGAGTGCCCGTCTGGGCGCGATCCGCTTCGAAGACTGGTTTGCCCTGTCGGCGAACCGCTGACAATTCGCCCCATCACATCCCCACCCACGTAGGAGCAAATGCCATGGTTACTCGCATGCTGTTGGCCGCTGTTTTCACAGTGCTTTCGATCGGCGCGGCGTCGGCCGCTGAGCCGCCTCCCGGCAAGGTGACGGTGGTGTTCGACCGTCCCATTCCCAACATTCCTGGCAAGAGCATGAAAGGCGTGGTCGTCGAGTACGGGCCGGGTGCCGCGTCGCCGGCGCACACCCATCCGAAAACGGCCTTCATCTATGCAACGGTCCTGGAAGGATCGTTTCGCATCAAAATCAAAGGCGAGCCGGAAAAGGTCTACCACGTCGGCGAAAACTTCGTGGAGGAGCCGGGCTCCGTACATGAGGTCAGCGCCAACGCCAGCGACAGTCAACCAGCACGCCTGTTGGCGGTGTTCGTCGTCGACAGCGATGACATGCCGCTGGTGACGCCTCTCAAAAAGTGAGCCTAACTGATCGACGCTCGACAGTCGGGTGGCAGGTGACTGACGCCCAGTGGCTGCTGGAGAGCTGCAAAACAGGTAACGCAGAGGGGGATTCGGATCAGTGGCGCTGGAGCAGGGCGGCTTCGATGCAGTTCAGCAGCCTGTCGCCGTCACAGGGTTTGGGCAGACAGGCAACCAACTCCGGGGTATGAGCGCCCAGAGGGGGAGCAGCTGCGGGATAGGCGGTGATGAATATCGTGGGAATGTGAAAGCCCGTCGCGATAAGTTGTTCAAGCATCTCGACACCGCTCATGCCCGGCATCTGGATATCGGAAATCAGGCAATGGGTTTCGGTGGAAGCGTTAGCGTCGAGAAACTCCAGGGCGCTGCAATAGGTTCGGGTTTTATATCCGCCGGACCGCACCAGGCTATTCAGGGCACTTCGAACGGAATCGTCATCATCGACAATTGCAATAATTGTGGCACTGCGTGTCTGGGGGGATTGGGTCATGTAATGGGCTCGTGACTACGCCGGTTGTACCTACAAGATACGCGGTCTTCAAGGTGGGAAAAGTATATCTATGTATAGGTCGCTAAGATCTAAGTGTTGATGTAGCGCAGGCCGTTCGATGACATCGTGGGCGGTGTTCAATCGTACACGTGGCAACGATGTTTACTTGGCGCGTGGCGATAAGAAGCTAATCTGAAACGTCGCGACCGTTTCGGATGCCCGCCCCGAAGGCAAACGGCAGACAAGACACGACTTTTGTTCCCTCTCCGGTGGATAACAACATGCAGATATTATGGGACGATGGTGAGCGTATCTTCTGCCGGGAACTGCGCTCGGGCACGGGCGGTGATTGCAGTGTGCTGGTGGCGCGACCTGCTGCCGCACAGCCGCTTCCGGCCTGCCTTGGCCGTCTTACCCACGAATTTGCACTGAAGGACGAACTGGACCGTAGCTGGGCGGTTCGACCGCTTGAGATGGTGCGTGAAGGTGGGCAGATGCAGTTGGTGCTCGAAGATCCCGGTGGCGAACCGCTCGTGCAGTGGTTGGTGGCGCCCATGGAAATCAGCGCTTTTCTGCATCACGCCATCAGCGTCGCGGTGGTCCTGGGCAAGCTCCACCAACGTGGACTTGTCCATAAAGACATCAAGCCCAGTCATATCCTGGTGAACTGCGCTGACGGACAGGCCCGGCTCACCGGATTCGGCCTGGCCTCACGGCTGCCGCGCGAACGGCAGGCGCCCGAGACCATCGCCGGCACGCTCGCCTACATGGCACCTGAGCAGACCGGCCGGATGAACCGCTCGATCGATTCGCGCAGCGACCTCTATTCCTTCGGCGTCACCCTGTATCAGATGCTGACCGGCTCGCTGCCCTTTACCGCGACCGACCCCATAGAGTGGGTGCATTGCCATATCGCGAAAAAGCCGCAACCACCGAATTCGCGGGTTGAAACCGTTCCCGAAGCGCTCTCCGACATTGTCATGAAGCTATTGGCCAAAACCGCCGAGGAGCGCTATCAGACGGCTGCGGGGATAGAGCATGACCTGCGCCGATGCCTGGCGGATTGGCAGAACCTGGGCCGGATCAACGACTTTACGCTGAGTGAGCACGGCACGTCCGATCGGCTGCTGGTGCCCGAGAAACTCTATGGGCGCGAGCGCGAGGTTGAAACGCTGGTTGCCGCCTTCGGGCGAATCGTAGAAAACGGTGCGCCGGAGCTGGTGTTGGTCACCGGTTATTCCGGTATAGGCAAGTCGTCGGTGGTCAACGAACTGCACAAAGTGCTGGTGCCGCCGCGCGGAATTTTCGCCTCCGGCAAGTTCGATCAATACCGGCGCGACATTCCTTATTCGACGCTGGTACAGGCCTTTCAAAGCCTGGTGCGCACGCTGCTGGGCAAGAACGACACGGAGCTGGCGCACTGGCGTGACGCGTTGCAACAGGCGCTGGATGCCAATGCGCGGCTGATGACCGACCTCATTCCGGAACTCAAACTCATCATCGGCGAACCACCAGCGGTTCCGGCCCTTGACCCGCAGCAGGCACAACGGCGTTTCCTTCTGGTGTTCCGGCGCTTTATCGGTGTGTTTGCCCGGGCCGAGCATCCGCTGGCCTTGTTTCTCGACGATCTGCAATGGCTCGACGCGGCGACGCTCGACCTGCTGGAGGATCTGCTGACCAGCCCGGACATGCGCCACCTGATGCTGGTGGGCGCCTATCGCAGCAACGAAGTGGATGTCACACACCCGCTGTCGAGCAAGCTCAAGGCCATTCGCGCTGCGGGCGGCAGGGTCGATGAGATCACGCTGGCACCGCTGGCCAAGGCACACATCGAGCAGTTGATCGCCGAGGCGCTGCATGACGAGATTGCGCATATCGAACCGCTGGCGCAGTTGGTGCTGGACAAGACCGCGGGCAATCCATTTTTTGTGATCCAGTTCCTGCATGCGCTCGCCGAGGAGCAACTGCTGACGTTCGATCACGATGCACGCCGATGGTGCTGGGACCCGGATCGCATCCATGCCAAGGGCTACACCGACAACATCGTCGACCTGATGGTCGACAAACTGACTCGCTTGTCGGCCGAGACACAGCAGGCATTGCAGCAACTTGCCTGTCTGGGAAACGTCGCGACTATCACTGCGCTTTCAACCGCCATGGGGATGCCCAAGGCACAGGTCCGTACGGTGTTGTGGGAAGCGATTCGCCAGGAACTGGTCGAGCGGCTGGAGGGCGCGTATGGCTTTGTCCATGACCGCATCCATGAGGCCGCGTATTCACTGATCCCCAGGGATTCCCGCGCCCAGGCTCATCTGCGCACCGGCCGGCTGCTCGCCGCGCAGACGCCTGCGGCAGACCTGGAAGCGGCAATCTTTGAAATCGTCGGTCAGCTCAATCGCGGTGCCGCACTGCTCACCGAGCAGAACGAGCGGGTGCAACTGGCCGGTTTCAACTTGATGGCCGGCCAGCGCGCCAAGGCGTCAACGGCTTACGCCTCCGCGCTCAACTACCTCAGCACCGGTGCACAGCTATTGGATGAAGATGGCTGGACGCATCGCCATGAGCTGATGTTCGCGCTGGAGTTGAACCGGGCCGAATGCGAATTCCTGACCGGGCAGCTATCGGTCGCGGATGAGCGCCTGACGGCACTGTCGAAACGCGCCGCAACCACGATCGAACGCGCCGACGTCGCCTGCCTGCAAATGGACGTTTATCTGCTGCTTGATCGTAGCGATGGCGCGGTCGCCGTTTGCCTCGACTACCTGCGTCATGTGGGCATCGAGTGGTCAGCCCATCCGAATGACGATGAAGTACGCCGCGAATATGAACAGATCGGCTCGCTGCTGGGGGATCGGGCCATTGAAGATCTCATCGATTTACCGCTGATGAAGGATGCAACATCACTCGTCACAGTCAACGCGCTGGGCAAGCTTTTCGCGCCAGCCTTGCAGACTGATTTCAATCTGTCGTGCCTGTCGATCTGCAAGGCGATCAGTCTCAGCCTCGAGTGGGGCAACTGCGATGCCTCCTGCGTGCTTTACGCCAATCTATTCAGGGTAGCGGGCCGGCGTTTTGGTGACTACCAGATGGGGTTCCGCTTCGGTCAGCTCGGCTGCGAACTCATTGAGCGACGTGGGCTTACGCGATTCGAGGCCAGCACCTACCTGTGCTTCTCGTGTTTTGCCGTGCGCTGGATGAGGCCCGTGGCCGAATGTCGCGAACTGCTGCGCCGTTCCTTTGCGGCGGCGAACCGCATCGGCGACCTGCCATACGGCGCTTATGCGGGCAACAATCTTACGGCTGACCTGCTGTTCGCCGGCGAGGTGTTGCCCGACGTGCAAATCGAAGCCGAACGCGGCCTCGATTACGCGAAGACGGTGCGCTTCGGGCTGGTCGTGGATTTCATCAACACCCAACTTGCACTGATCCGCATGCTCCGGGGCCTGACGACCACGTTTGGCCGTCTCGACGAAGGCGAGTTGAACGAGCCCGACACCGAAGCCCATTTGTCCAGCAACCCGGATCTGGTGCTGGCCGAGTGTCTTTATTGGGTTCGCAAGTTGCAGGCCCGCTACATGGCCGACGATCCCGAGGCAGCCATGGCAGCTGCCGCCAAGGCGCAACAGCTGCTTTGGGTATGCCAGTCGTTTTTCGAGGAAGCCGAGTTTTACTTCTATGACGCATTAGCCCGGGCCGCCTGGTGTGACAGCATCCCGGCGGACGAATACGGTCCGCACCTGGGCGCCATGAAGGACAGTCACCGGCAATTACAGACCTGGGCGCAACAGTGTCCAGATAATTTTGCCAGCAGGGCGGCATTGGTCGGTGCCGAAATCGCTCGGGTTGAAGGGCGTGTCGTCGAGGCAGAGCTGCTTTACGAACAAGCCATCGACATGGCGCAGAACAGCGGCTTTATCCAGATCGAGGCGCTTGCCAACGAGCTCGCATCTCGCTTCTACGCCGCGCGTGGCCTGGGCAAGATTGCCCGGGTCTATTTGCAGGATGCCCGTTACGGTTATCTGCGTTGGGGCGCCGATGGCAAGGTTCGGCAGCTCGACGCGAAGTATCCATCGCTGCGTACCGAAGAACACCTGCTGGGCTCGACCACCACCATGGCCACGGCGGTCGAACACCTCGACCTGGCCACAGTACTCAAGGTCTCCCAGGCGTTGTCGGGCGAAATCGTTCTTGAAAAACTGATCGACACAGTCATGTTCACGGCCATCGAGCAGGCCGGTGCCGAACGGGGCTTGTTGATTCTCTCGACCTGCGCGGAACACCGGATCGCCGCGCAAGTGACTACCGGCGACAACGCAACGCAATTGCGCGATATCCCGGTCAGTTCGCAGGTGCTACCGGAGTCGGTTCTCTATCAAGTCCTGCGCACCCGCGAGAGCGTTGTGCTCGACGATGCCGTGACCGAGGCGGCATTTTCTACAGACCCTTACATCCGTCAGCATCGCGCCCGTTCGATCCTCTGCCTGCCGTTGATGAACCAGGCCAAGCTGACAGGCGCGCTCTATCTGGAAAACAATCTGACCGCCGGGGTGTTCAGCCCGGACCGGATCGCGGTGCTCAAACTGGTGGCGTCACAGGCTGCCATTTCGTTGGAAAATACCCGTTTGTATCGCGAGGTTGCCGAGCGCGAGCGGCGCTATCGCGAGGTGCAGACCGAGTTGTCCCACGCCAACCGTGTCGCGACCATGGGCCAGCTCGTGGCGTCGATCGCTCACGAGGTCAACCAGCCGATTGCCGCCGCCATCCTCAATGCCAATGCCGCCCAGCGCTGGCTGAACACCGAGCCACCCGAGCTCGACGAGGTGCGTCATGTGCTCAGTCGACTCATCCTCGATGCCAACCGCGCAGCAGACGTGCTGGGGCGGATTCGTCAGCACATCCGCAAGGCGCCGCGACAGAAGGGGCCGGTGGACATCAACGCCGCGATCGGCGAAATGATCGAGTTCAGCCGTAGCCAGATCATGAAGAATGGCGTCGCATTGCAAACTCAACTCATGGACGGTTTGCCCCTCATCGAAGGCGATCGTGTAGAGCTGCAACAGGTGTTGCTCAACCTGATCATGAATGCGCTTGAGGCCATGAGCGGGACTGCCCAGGGCGAGCGGCAGTTGCAGATCAGCGTGGCGCCGGGAGAAGCGGGCTACCTGCGGGTGAGCGTCAGCGATTCCGGGCCGGGATTTCTCGTGGAAAACACCGATCAGGTGTTCACCTCGTTCTACACCACCAAACCCACGGGGCTGGGGTTGGGGTTGTCGATTTGTCGTTCGATCATCGAGGCTCATGGCGGTCGTTTGTGGGCAAGCGCCAACCAGCCTTGCGGTGCCACGGTTCAGTTCACGCTTCCCGTGATGCAGGGATGAACATAGTCGGTCAGTGCCAGTCGCAATACTTAGGTTTAAGAGGGGCCGATCGAGGTGACGGATCTGGAAGGTTTCGCCAATGGCAAGCCGGTTGATTTCGGCGTTGCAACTCTGCTTCGCAGCCTGGCGTCAGCGAGGGCCGCGATGCCGCTACGGCGGCTCCCTGGGTGCATTCCAGGCAAATTTAGATGCTGTGCTACACTTTTTTTTCCGTCAATTTTTCAAGAGTGCCGTGCATGAACGCACCGTCTTGTGAGCCGCAAAACAATGGTTCGATCGTGTACGTGGTGGATGACGATGCTTCCATACGCGACGCACTGAGCAACCTTTTGCGCTCTGCCGGCATCCGCGTCGAAACCTTCGCCTCCACGGCGGAATTTCTCCGCCAGCCGAAGACCGAGGGCGCCAGTTGCCTGGTCCTGGATGTACGTCTTCAAGGCAATAGCGGCCTGGATTTCCAGCGGCAACTGGTTGAGTCCAACACGACCATTCCGATTATTTTCATCACCGGCCATGGCGACATCGAGATGTCCGTCAAGGCTATGAAAGCGGGTGCCGTGGACTTCCTGGCGAAGCCGTTTCGTGAGCAGGACCTGCTGGACGCGGTATCCACCGCGCTGCAAACCGATATCAAGCGCCGGGAAGTCGAACGGCAATCTTCGAACCTGCATGCCGACTATCAATCGCTGACGGCGCGTGAGCGAGAGGTCATGGCGCTTGCCGTCAAAGGCCTGATGAACAAACAGATCGCCGGGCAGATGAACCTCAGCGAAATCACCATCAAGATTCACCGCTCCCATGCCATGAAAAAAATGCACGCCAGGTCCTTTGCGGATCTGGTACGCATGGCGGAGGCGTTGGGAGTTGGGCATAGTCACTAAGCTGCGTCAGGCTGGTTGGCGCCGATGACGATTGCCGCGCACGGGACGACAAATCGCCAATAACTTGCTGCTCGTCTCATAGTTGGCACACAAGCGAACAAAATTATTGAAATAAATAACAACAAGCTTTAAATGAGAAGCTCACTGGCACATTGCTAGCAGTCAGTGAGTGTCGCCAGTTTCTGGCTCAGGGAGCGCTGATGAGTTTGCGTACAAGGAACGACTCCCCACGGCAATCGACCGATTGCGCAGTAGCGTCACTTCAACATAACGATTACCCGGCTACTGTCGGCATGGATTGCGTTGGCAGCGCGGGCACAATCGAACAATTGCTGGACTCAGCGCGCATCTGGCGTCATACCACCGCGTGGGTGTTTTACCGCGCAGGTGAACAAATGCATTGCGTCGGGCAAGGCGACCCTCGGACGCAGTGGCCCTTAAACATCGAGAATGAAGCATTTGACGCCTTTTGCCGGGCCCGACGCTTGCACCGCTGGCCGACCGGCAGGGGCGAAAGTGTGCTGGGCTGGCTACTCGCGCCAGAAGACGAGGCCGCGGAACCGGCGCTCGCCGAATTTGCCCTGCACCTGGGTGTTCAGCTACAGACCAATACGCTTGCCCGTGCGCAGATTACTCAACGTGTGCTGTATGAAATCACCTACCTGGCCAGTTCAACCCGCGACCGCGCCGTGTTTCTGGTGGGGGTTCACCGGTTGCTGGCCAGCCTGATCGATGCCGAGAACTTCTATCTTGCGCTGTACGACCCGCACACCGGCAAGATCGACTACCCGTATTACGTCGACATCATCGACGTTGATGCGCTGGAGTCCGAGAACTACGAATACCTTGTCCCTTCGCGCCTGTCATTGACCGGCCAGGTGTTGACCACCGGCCAGCCGCTGCTGATCGACGCCGCCGGTATTCTCGCGGCTCAAGCGGAGGGGCGTTTCTATTGCGTGGGTGATCGTCCCGAATTCTGGATGGGCGCGCCGTTGAAAAACGCCTCGGATGAAGTGTTCGGTATGCTGGCGATGCAGGTCTATGACGTTGCGCGTATTTACAGCGCTGAAGACCGCGCGTTGTTTCTGGTAGTGGCGCGCCACGTGGCCATGGCCCTGGGCCGGATTCTGCACCGGGAGGAACTGGAGCAAACGGTGATGCGCCGCACCCTGGAGCTTTCGGCACTCAACGACGCGTTACGGCAGGAAGTGGCGGACCGCGAGCGCGCCGAGCATCTGCAAAGCGCGCTGTTCCAGATTGCCGAACTGTCGAGCCAGTCTGGCGACATGGCTGAGCTATTCCAAACCTTGCATGGCATCGTCGGTGATCTGCTGTTCGCGCAGAACTTCTACATTGCGCTGTTCGACGATGCGACCAGTGAAGTGACTTTTCCCTATTACGTGGACGAGCGGCAGACGATCTGTCCGCCAGCGCGGCGTGGGCGTCGGGGCCTGACCGAGTACGTGATCCGCCAGCGTCGACCTTGCCTGATCGACGTCGGCGAGGCTGAACGATTGGCTGCTAACGGTGAAATCGAACTGGCTCAGGAATCGGTCCGGTCCTTCTCCTGGCTGGGCATTCCCTTGTTCGATGGCGACATGGTGCGAGGCGTGCTGGCGGTGCAAAGCTATACCTCGCACGTGTGGTACACGCTGCGGGACCAGGAACTGCTGACGTTCGTGTCGCGGCACATCGACACCGCGTTGTCGCGCCGTACCGCCGCCGAAGCGATCCATACCGCCAACCTCAAGCTCGAAGCCCGGGTGCAGAGCCGCACCCGTGAACTCGATCACGCCAATGCCAAGTTGCAGCATGAAAACACCCACGATGCGCTGACCGGGCTACCGAATCGCACCTACCTGCAGCAGCGCCTCAATCTGGCCTGGTCACGCTTTGGCAGTCACGGCGGGCACTTGGCGGTGATGTTCATCGATCTTGACCGTTTCAAGATGGTCAACGACAGCCTCGGCCACCATTTCGGCGACCTGCTGTTGATGCAGGCCGCCCACCGCCTACGCGGTTGCTTGCGCGAAACCGACATGCTGGCGCGCCTGGGCGGCGACGAATTTTCAGTGCTCGCTCCCGAGGCGTCGTTGGACGTGGTCATCGAAATCGCCGAACGAATCCTGGCGGCGTTCGACCTGCCGTTTTTCATCAATGGCTATGAGGTTTTTTCGTCCTGCAGCATCGGTATTGTCAGCGCCGACAGTCAGTTCCATCACGAGCCGGCTGACTTGCTGCGCGATGCCGATGCGGCGATGTACCGGGTCAAGAGTGCCGGGCGCGACAGCTATGCGGTGTTCAACCAGGAAGTGCGCCGCGAAGTCTCGGACCAGGTCGAGCGAGAAGGGGCCTTGCGCAATGCGCTCAAGCGTACCGACGAACTGCTGCCGTATTTCCAGCCGATTGTCAGTGTGGAAACCGGCGAGCTGTTAGCCCTGGAAGCGCTGATCCGTTGGCATTCCCCGGACGGCCGGGTGATCGCGCCGGGCGAGTTCCTTCCGGATGTCGAGGGTTTGCGCCTGATCGGCCGACTGGACTTGTACATGCTGGCCAGCATCGCCGCGATCCTCGCGAAACCTGAACACGCCAACTGGCCTGCGGTGCACGTCAATTGCTCCAGCTACAGCATGACGCGGCCGGACTTCGCCAGTGATGTGTTGGCGTTGTTGGCGCAACACGGCGTCGAGCCGTCGCGGATTTGCCTGGAGTTGACCGAAGGTGCGCTGGTGGCCGAACCGGCGATTGCCAAGCAGACCATGCAGCAATTGGCCGACAACGGCATGTCGGTGGTGCTCGATGACTTCGGCGCAGGATTTTCATCCCTGAGCTACGTGCATCAATACCAATTCAGCGGCTTGAAAATCGACAAGTCGTTCATCCTCGAACTGACCACCAGCGCCCGCAGTCGCGCAATCGTCCGGGCCATCGTGCGCATGGCCGAATCGCTTGACCTGAGCGTGGTGGCCGAAGGTGTCGAGGATCAAGCGACGCTGGACCTGCTGCGCGAGATGGGCGCAGGGCAGGCCCAGGGTTATTACTTTGCCAGGCCTATGGGGTTGGAGGCGTTGTTGGCGAGTTCGGTGATGGGGGGCTGATGACTGCTGGTCAGTTCCGGAATCCGGTGTTTACACAAATTGTGGTGAAAAGGGACTGTTTTAGTCGATTGAAGATGGAGGTGTTGTGGGGAGATGTTGAACCCACTTTTTCAAGCAATTCGGCATAAACACTCGGATAGGGATCAGTCGTTAGCTCCGTGAGCGCCTTACGGATTTCTTCTTTGTCGATTTTTCCAGAAATCAGGCAGTCTCGTAGTACGAAAAGATCCATGTGAAACTCACCTGCGGTTTGCTTATCGATGTTGAGCCCGTCGGAAGCAAGCAGGATTTCCAGAAGATCCACATCCCCTTTGTATGCAGCAAGCCACAAGGCTGTGCGGCCGAGGTGATCTGTCATGTTGATAATTGTTGCGGATTGCATCATTTGGTTTATTGCTTCTGTATCCGAATATTTGATGGCTTCAAACCAGTTTTTTTGGATCTCGGTTAGCTGGGGCGGAGTTACCAGTTGAATAACGGCTTTTTGCCATTTTATTACGTCATCTCTTGTGTACAGTTCTTCAAGTGCATCGGTTTTTTTATCGGCGCCAATAGTAAATTTGTTGAGTGCTGGTTCTTCTTTGGTTATTTTTTGATATTTAATATAGGTGTTTGTTGTTTCTTGAGTTTTTTTAAGCTCTCGTAATGTGTTGAAATAAACACCAGCGGTATCTTTGCTGATGTTCAAGTCTTTTGCTTGCAGAATATGTGTGACAATTTGGATGTTTGTTTCGCCGTCAATATCTCCAAACAGACTGTACACTAAAGCGGTGAGGCCGCCGGGACCTTTTAGGTTGACGTCTACGCCGTTCTTGATTAGCGATTCGATTGTTTCACAATCGTTGGTCGTCACTGCCTTGAACCAATCTATGGTGTTTTTATTGAGCGTGTGATGTCTAGTTGCTGGTGGCGATATCAAAGGAGTTCCTTCTGGTGTGTTGCTGGTGTTGTGAAGTCCATCAGAAATAGAACTGAAATTTGAAGGCTTGTGTACGTCGGGTAGTTGCGAGCTCGGGTGTACTGATTGAATTGCAGTGATGGTCATAAAACCCCCTTTGTTTTACATTGAGCACAATTATTCGAAAGGGTACATCGTTTTATAGTGATGCTTTTAGCCTACAAACATTCACACACAACTATTTGAAAATGTAACCGGCAGTTATATGAAGCGGGCAACAGCCGCTGTTAACAATCAAGGGCGTCCCCTACGTGCGGAAAAACCGCTTGGGATGGCAGGGCGCAAGGGCAGGGGATAACGTGTTGTCGATTATTTCCTCACTGGCAAGACGGCCAACTACCGCCGCCAGAGCGACGCCAGGGTGCATTGTGCAAACGTACGCACCGCCGATGTCGGGTAGGTAGCCGACGATGGGAATACCATCGCCAGGTATGGGTCTGAGTCCGACGCAAGCCACTTCCGGCTCGATGGAAACAACCCCATGGAGTTCGTTCTGGATGGCCCGAGCGGTGCGCAGCGCGATCGCCATGGGTTGGTTTTCGCAAGCGTCGCCCAAGTAATCTTCTGCCGCCAGCAGCGTACCCTCCGAGCCTTGCCTTACCTCCATTTCGGGGCTGGAAATGATGGTGTTCACGAGATTGGGTTGTGTCTTGTAGCGGATGAAAATCGCTGGGGAGGCCTCGATGGGAAGAAGGATTTTCAGCGTCTGGGTCAGCTGTGTGATGCCGGTCCCTGCGGCCAGTACGACAATATCGGCCTCGATGATGCCGGTTACCGTTTCGACTCCCGTCACCTCTGCATCACGGGTTGTAAAACCCACCACCTGAGTGTGCGTCAGAACCTTCGCACCATGCGCTTCAGCACCCGCGATCAAAACGTGTGTTGCCTGCACTGCATCGAGGGCGCCTTCTTCGGCGACATACACGGCATGCCGAGGGGGATTCTTGAGGTTCGGCTCAAGACCCAGAATCCGCGAGCGGGATATCAGGTTGGCCGATGATTGGATATCCGGGGGCCCTTCATCCAGGTTTGCGCTGTAGGACAGAGAACCTGTCCAGCGTATCGCCAAGTCGGGCAGTTCGGTTTCGAGTCGGTGGTATTCCTGAATGGCTGCACCGCGCAATTGCGCAATGGGGTCAGGTTCGCTGTGTGAAGCATTGATCCATGCGAATGAGGTTCCCGTCACCCCGGACGCGATATCTTCAGCCTCGACCAAGGTGACATTCGCACCTTTGCCAGCCAAGTGATATGCCAAGGAGGCGCCCACGATGCCAGCGCCGATGACAACGACCCGTTTGCCTGTGCGATTTACCATTTCAGACTCCATTCTGTTAGCCCAATAACGGTACGACATTCGAAGAGTCAGAATGACCTGCACTGACCGCTAACGGGGAGAGCGTAGTGAAACGTGATGAATTACAGCGCTGTACTATCCTCACCGTGAACGAAGCTGAACTTACCGAATTGAAGGTAAAACAATGGACGTTGACCTCTTAAGAAAACAGCTCGAAACCGAGTACCTGCACCTTCAGAAAGTGGTTGAAGATTTTGACAGCAGAACGCTGCTGATCAAAGGCTGGAGTGTGACGTTCAGCCTTGCTCAAATCGTTGCCGGCTTCACAAGCGCGTCACCAAGCCTCTTCCTGATCGCTGCGCTGACCGCGACTCTTTTCTGGGCATTGGAGACCTCCTGGAAGGGTTTTCAATATGCTTACCATGGACGCATACGGGACATTGAAGCGTATTTTTCAGCTGAAAGCCCGCCGCCAATTCCTGCATTCCAGATATCGGCGCGGTGGTTCGAGACGTTTCATGCCGAGGTGGCGGGTAGGTATTTCGAGTTTGCGAGGTGGCCACATGTGTGCCTTCCGCATGCTGTCGTGGTGGTTTTGGGACTGGGGATGTACGTGGTGTACTAACCAGTAGCCTGGAGCCAAAAGCACATTTGTTACACCCACAAAAAACCCGGCTGATCAGGCCGGGTTTTTTGTGGGTATTGCGTTGTCGCGATGTGTTCAGGCGACGGTGTTGCCTTGCAGACGATCCGAGCCATCGGCGGCGACGGAGTTGCCTTGCAGACGGTCGGAGCCATCGGCAGCGACTTCGTTACCTTTCAAACGATCCGAACCATCGGCAGCGACGCGGTTTTCGATCAGGCGATCAGAACCGCCTTCAGCCACACGATTCTGGATCAGACGATCCGAACCACCTTCAGCCACACGGCTTTCAATCAGTCGATCCGCGCCGCCTTCAGCGACGACAGGTTGAGCAGAAGTTGCGGCGAAAGCGTTAACTGCGAAGATCGAGAAAGCGATGCTGAGGATGGTTTGGCGTTTCATGATCGTGTGCTCCGGGGTGTTGTTGGTTGGTATGGAGCTGATGTTACGCCGCGGATTTTTTAAGAGAACTTCATTGAAGTGATTGTGAACATCGACGGCATTGATAGGGCGAGCGGAACACCGCTGGTAGGCGTGATGATGTGGAGCGGGGATTGCGCCATTACATTGATTACATTGCGGATCAACTGTAATGCGCCACAGTGTCATTATCAGCAGCGCCGATCACAAATAGAGTCAGCCCGACGATTTTGTCTACTGCATCGCTAAGGTGTCTCTCATGATTCAGAACATTTTCAAAATGGCTGGTTTGGCTGCGGTTCTTGTTGCAAGTGCAGCCGTGCCGTTTGTCCAGGCACAACCCTTGCCCCTCGATAAAGTCGGCGCTTTACACAACGAAGACGTGGAATGGCGCAGCTTTCCCGCGTTCCCGAAAGAAGTGAAACTGGCTGTTATCGCCGGCGATCCGAGTAAGCCTGCACCCTACGTTGTGCGAGTCAAAGTGCCCAACGGCACGAAGTTAATGCCCCATACCCATCCAGAAAATCGTATCTATACCGTCATGTCCGGCGTTTTCTACATTGGGTTTGGTAAGGTCTTTGACCCGGACAAACTGGTTGCTTATGGGCCGGGTAGCGTCGTGATACTGCCGGCCAATACGCCGCACTTTCACTGGGCGAAATCCGGGGAGTACATCTCACAGGTTTACGGCACGGGGCCGCTGGGGCTTGAATACATTGATAGCCATGATGATCCTCGGAATGCGTCGAAGTGAGAGGCGCTCAATATTGAATTTGGCCTGGAGCCTTGCATGAAAGTTGGCGTGATTTCCGATACCCATGGCCTGCTGCGCCCCGAAGCCCTCGCGGCGTTGCAGGGCTGTGAACGGATTATTCATGCGGGCGACATCGGCAAACCGGAAATCCTTGAACAACTGGCGGCGATTGCGCCGCTGTATGTCGTGCGCGGGAATAACGACCAGACGGCCCCGTGGGCAGAACTCGTCGCCGATCACCTGAGTTTCGACCTCAACGGTTGGCAAACCTTACTGGTGCATGACATTGCCGATGTACCCGCGCTGCTTGATGCGGGCACGAGGCTGGTGATTACCGGACATTCCCATAAGCGAAGCATTGAGTGGCGTGGCGAACGGCTGTTCCTAAACCCGGGCAGCGCGGGGCCGCGGCGGTTCAAGTTGCCGGTGACGTTGGCGTTGCTGGAAGTGGAGAAGGGGGCGGTTGAGCCGAGGTTGGTTTCGTTGGTGGAGTGAGGGTTATCTGATGGGCGTCGGTCACCCCTTACCCGATTCTCGGATTTTGCCTACGACTTCTCCGGAAACCATCCGCTATTCCGGAGATGAAAAAACGGGAAGTATTGAAAGGGCAGGAGGGGGGCAGCGGCTACACACATTGCCCAAACTGGGTTCACGCAGCAGAGACGCGTGACCAACACAGGAAGTAGCAGCATGTCCACACAACCTACGAATCAATCCAGCATTGAACAACTGCACCGCGACGTTGCAGCTTTTGCCGAAGAAATGCGTAGCCCGCCTCCGACCGCGCTGCGCGCGGCTCTGCTGCCGTTCAGCATGGGGGCCGCGATGGCGCTGGCGACCTTTGTCGTCGCCGCCATAATAGCTCGACTGATCTAGTCTCGACTTTCGGTCTATGCGTGTCAGCTCGATAGTTTCTTCCACGCACTCGGTGTAGCAGCTGGCGAAGCCTGCGTTCGGCTGCGCAGCAGTCGTAAAACCTGAGAGTGAAGTCATCCAGAAGGACCGCAATGCCTGATTTTGCGTCTGCTTCGCAGCCGAACGCAGGCTGCGCCAGCTGCTACGGGCTGGGTTGCGGATTAAGTCAAAAAATCTGCCCCCCTTCTTCTATTTGTTCGCCAGCAGAAAAAGCTGACCCTTCAATGTGGTAGACGCTCGGTTCTTCCGAAAAATATTCCTCCAACCCCATCATGAAAATCCGATGGTCTTCACTCTCTTCGAAGCCCGGCGTGTGATCCTCAAGTGAAGCCCAGCGCACTATCAGGTTGAATCGCTCAGGGGTTTCAATCCCTTGCGCAAGCAAGTGGCCGCCGTAACCCTTTGCGCGGGTGAGCATAGGCGCGACCTCGGCAAATGCACGTCTGAACATTTCAATGCGTTCTTTGTGAATGGGGAGCTGGGCGATTTCGTAAATCATGGCATTCCTCTGATATGACTTGAGCGGTTAAAAGAACGCACTTACGGGATGAGCGATGGCTCGACCGCAATCACGATTTTTCCTTGAAGGCCGTTGTTGGGACTCTCCAACCGGGCATGGGCGAGCGCAAGGTCGGCAAGCGAATAGACGGCGCCGACGTGTGGCCGAAGCTGACCGCGCGCTATCAACGTGCTCAACTCATCCAGCTTGCCGCGGTTCTGTCGTGTGAACACGAAGTGATAACTGGCGTTTTTGCCCCAGGCCTGAACGAGGTTTTGTGGCTGGGCAATGTCCACAATCGACACCACGCGACCCAGTTGGGCGAGCACGTCGGGGCTACGCGTCAGTGTGTTGCCGCCGATGGTGTCGAACACGACATCGACTCCGCGGCCATCCGTTTCGCGGAGGATGGCGTCGACGTAATCCTCCTTTTCATAGTCGATGACCACGTCGGCTCCCATGGTTCGTGCGAACTCAAAGTTGGCTTCGCGCACGGTCGTGAAGACTCGCGCTCCAATGGCTTTTGCCACCTGAATGGCTACATGACCGACTCCCCCTGCGCCGCCGTGGATCAGAATGCTTTCCCCCACTCTGAGCGCTGCACGCCCGATCAGTGCTTCCCATACCGTCCCGCCGACCAGGGTCAGACTGGCCGCTTCAAGATGGCTCAGTGATGGTGGCTTCTTCCCGATAATGCTTTCGGCCGCAACGTGGTACTCGGCATAACTTCCTGGCCCGTCAAATATTTGCGGGGTGTACCAGACTTCGTCTCCCGGAGCGAAGGCCGTCACCCCCGGCCCAACTTCTTCGACGACGCCCGATACATCGTGTCCGGTAATGGCCGGCAGTGGCACCAGATCGGCGTAGTCGCCACGTCGAACCTGATAATCCAAAGGGTTGATGGAGGTGGCTTGTACCCGCACCAGGACTTGTCCCGCACGCGGCACAGGCTTGGGCACGTCGCAGAGTTCGAACGATTCCGGGCCGCCAAATGATTTAAGCATCATCGCTTTCATTGAAAATCCTCGTATCGACAAAAAGGGATATCGAGATATCTCGATATCATGGAGTAAAAAAATTACAGATCTGTCCCTATGATCTCGGCCAGCGCACTGATGGCCGCTTCATTGCGCTTGTAGTAGGTCCACTGACCTATGCGCCTGACTTCGACCAAGCCCACGCGTTGCAGCGTCGCAAGATAACCAGACACCGTTGACTGCGACAGCCCGATACCTTCCTGAATACTGCTGACGCAGACCCCCACCGTGAGAACGTCACCCTCATCCTGCGGAGGGAAGTTCTTAACGGGGTCCTTCAAGCCTTTCAAGATTTGAAGGCGTGTAGGGTTTGAGAGGGCTTTGAATATTTCGAGTAGGTCCATGAGCGCAGGATATCGAGATTTATCGATATGTCAATGCGGGAGGCGACAGAGGGCGAGATTTGCTGTTGCCAGGCACTCTGTGTAGCAGCTGGCGAAGCCTGCGTTCGGCTGCGCAGCAGTCGTAAAACCTGAAAAGGTGATCATCCTGAAGGACCGCGCTGCCTGATTTTGCGTCTGCTTCGCAGCCGAACGCAGGCTTCGCCAGCTGCTACGGGAAATGTCGATTGAAGGTTCGCTATTGGCCGATAAGAGTCTGATGCGATGGGCGAAAAAAGACAAAACCAGCCGTCCAGCTAACTGTGCGGCGCCAGCCAAATGAAGAAACGAGTGCCATAACCGTCAACCGTTGGGCGCCTGTATCAGGGCTTTTGAAAAGCGTTGTCTAAGCTTTGATTTACCGAAATTTTTTCGGCAAATACGCGGAAGGTGTGACATGACTTTCTCAAAGTTCGGAATGATCTCTTTATTGATTTTTCTCGCCGGATGCGCGAGCAGTAGCGCTTATCAACCTCCGTCAGTGCCTGCGAACGCCGTCACGTTAACTGACGAGCAAATCCACGGCACGCTGATGAACAAGAAGCTATATGGAACCACTCGGGAGGGCAGTCGCCCGTATTCGATTTTGTTTTCTCCCGATGGTACGGACGTATTTCAAATGGCGCCTAACCCTCCTGAGAAAGAAAGCTGGACCCTCAGCGAGGGTGTTGTTTGCGTCATAGCCAAAGGCTATCCGACGGAATGTAGCCAAGTGAAAGTGGCTAATAATGAGTTCTGGTTTGTTGATCCAAAAAACGGGAGAGTCAATGCGCATTTGAAGCTCAATCCATGACTTGCTTCGGGTCCAAGACTCAAGCGGGTCCTGGCAGGGAGTTGGACAGGAGTTTTATGCGCTAGATTTGCCCGTTCAAAGTTGTCACTAATAGATTGCTCTTTCGCGGCACTGACTGTCATTTACTGAACCAGACAGTCGTGTTTCTCACCAGACAAAGAGAAATGGGCGCCTTTAGCGCCCGTTTCCCTTCATTCCGCCGCCTGAACCCGCAACCGCCGTCCGATCACATCCATCAAATCACACCCATCCCGCAATGGAATGGCCAGCAGCTTGGAAAAGTCTGACAACACGACCGTGTCGCAACCAATCTCTGCGCGAAAGGCAATATTTTCCAACACCTGCGTAACCGTACGAATTCGGTAATCCGCCATGGCTTGCAGCACATCGAGTGGCGCTTCGGTATCAATGAGCAGGGAGGCCGGAATCAGGTCGATTCCGGTAAGGGGCATGTATCTTTCCATAGATGTAACTCCGATCAGTGCAAAGGTTGACTGCCCCTCATTCGTCGCCAAACGAATGGGTGACAGCTATACGCAGGTTGGCGAACCGGGATCGGGAAACCGGCAGACCCGAAGGTCTCCCGCGCACAGCTGCCATAAAGACAACTTTGCGGGCATGCAAAAGCGCGTGCATTAAAGCACAGCGCATTGCATTCCGATTCGATCGGGTCGCCAAACCCGAATCGCCATTTAGGGCGACGGCTGACTATAAGCCGCCCAAGATCAGCACGGTAGGTGAGACATTCCGAGCTTCATGTAGGACCAATCACAACGAAATCTCAGACCTTTCACCTCACTTCCCTGAAAATCTAAACACAACCCCGAAATGTTCATTGCCCCTCGCTTCTAACTCACCGAAGCTATCCTCTATTAGCCCTCACGCCGTCGAGATGGACCTCCACCCAATGCAAACCCCAGCGCAATCCCAACGCCCACTCTGGAAAATCTACCTGCTTTTCCTGGCGCCCATGGTCCTGTCGAACTTCCTGCAATCCATGTCCGGCACCGTCAACAGTATCTACATCGGCCAGATGCTCGGCACTCAAGCCTTGGCGGCTGTGTCCGGCATGTTTCCCATCGTGTTTTTCTTCATCGCTCTGGTCATCGGTTTGGGCGCGGGCGCAGGCGTGTTGATCGGGCAGGCGTGGGGGGCGCGGGAGACGCATTTGGTGAAGGCGATTGCCGGGGCGACGTTGTTTTTGGGGCTGTTGATCGGGTTGGTGGCGGCGGTGGTGGGGAGTGTGTTTGCGCGGTCTTCTCTGGTGGGGTTGGGGACGCCGGTTGATGTGCTGGACGATGCGGTGGCGTATGCGCATGTGATGTTGTGGTTCATGCCGTCGCTGTTGGTGTTTGTGTTGTTCACGCAGTTGCTGCGCGGGGTGAGCGACACGCTGTCGCCGTTGTTGGCGCTGGTGGTGTCGACGGTTATCGGTCTGGCGCTGACGCCGGCGTTGATTCGCGGGTGGTTGGGGTTGCCGCCGATGGGGATTCAGAGTGCGGCGTTTGCCGGGTTGGCGGGCAACCTGGTGGCGATGGGGTGGCTGGCGTGGCGCTTGATTCGTCGCGGGCATCCGTTGGCGCCGGACCGCGAGTTTTTTGCGGCGATGAAGCTGGATTGGGCGATCCTCGGCAAGGTGTTGCGCATCGGTTTGCCCACCGGGTTGCAGATGGTGGTGTTGTCGCTGTCAGAGCTGGTGATTCTGGCGCTGGTAAACCAGCACGGGTCCCAGGCGACGGCGGCGTATGGCGCGGTGACGCAGATCGTCAATTACGTGCAGTTCCCGGCGCTGTCGATTGCGATCACGGCGTCGATCCTCGGCGCGCAGGCGATCGGGGCAGGACGCATTGAGCGCATCGGGCCGATCTTGAAGACCGGGTTGATGATCAACGTGTGCCTGACCGGCGGGTTGATTGTGCTCGGGTACTTGTTGTCGAGTTGGTTGCTGGCGTCGTTCCTCACCGAAGAGGCGACGTTGAATATGGCTGAGCACCTGTTGCACATCATGCTTTGGAGCCTGTTGGTGTTCGGCTTCCAGGCGATTATCGGCGGGATCATGCGCGCCAGCGGCACGGTGATGGTGCCGGTGGCGATCTCGATTGTGTGCGTGGTGTGTGTGCAGTTGCCGGTGGCTTATCTGCTGGATGCGCGGTTCGGGTTGCAAGGGGTGTGGATGGCGTTTCCGGTGGCGTATCTGGGGATGCTGGCGTTGCAGACGCTGTATTACAAATTGGTGTGGCAGCATCAGAAGATTGAGCGGTTGGTGTAGGCAATTTCACAGGCAGGCTTTCGGCAAGGCAAGTGTATCGCTGTGTAAGATCGGCCGTGATCATACAGGCCATTACAAATCCGATACGGGGTGGATACATCGAGGTGGCACTGTTTATCCAGTCCACTTTTTCACTCTTCAATCGGAGCTGTTTTATGAACAAACTGCTGTCTGCCCTGGCCCTCGGTTGCGCTTTGGGCCTGTCGCTGTCCAACGCCGTGCATGCTGCCGAATCGGCAAGCTATTCGGAGGAACAGGTGTCGGTTGCCTACCGCAGTATCAAGGTCGATGACCTGACGATTTTCTATCGTGAAGCCGGTTCGCCGAATGCGCCAACGTTGTTGTTGCTGCACGGTTTTCCCAGTTCTTCGCGTATGTTTGACCCGCTGCTGGCACGGCTGGCGCAGCACTATCATTTGGTGGCGCCGGACTATCCGGGGTTTGGTCATAGCGATGCGCCGGATGCGAAGGCGTTTGCCTACACGTTCGATCACCTGGCCAGTGTGATGGAGCATTTCACCGAAGCCCTCGGCCTGAACCAATACTCGCTGTATGTGCAGGATTACGGCGGCCCGGTCGGGTTCCGAATGATGCTCGCCCATCCCGAACGTCTGCAGGCGCTGATCGTTCAGAATGCGGTGGCTCATGAGGATGGGCTGGGGCCGCTGTGGCAGAAGCGGCGTGAGTTTTGGGCCAATCGAGCCGCGAACGAGGCGGGTTTGCGGGCGAGTTTTTTCTCGTTGGCGACCACCCGACAACGGCATGTCGGCGCCAATCCTGCGGTTGAGGTTTTCAACCCGGATTTGTGGACCGACGAATTCAGTTTCCTGAACCAGCCAGGACAGTCGGATATCCAGAGTGACCTGTTCTATGACTACCGCAACAACGTGGCCAGCTATCCGAAGTGGCAAGCCTGGCTGCGCGCGCATCAACCGCCGACGCTAGTGGTGTGGGGCAAGTTTGATCCGTCGTTCGATGTTGCCGAAACCGAGGCTTATCGACGGGATCTGCCCAATGCCGAAATTCATGTACTGGAGGCGGGGCATTTTGCGCTGGATGAAAAGCCTGGGGAAATTGCGGGATTGGTGGGGGATTTTCTTGGCAGGCATGTAGCGAAGTAACGCTGATGCTTCACGGTTGATGGGGCTGGCGTCATCGCGAGCAGGCTCGCTCCTACAAAGGGCTGCGTGAACAGTGCTTGATGACTGCCACTGTCGGACCGACAATCCATGAGGGGAGGTTAACCATCAGGCGCAATCGCCTGGGGAGGTTTTCATATGGACCCCTCATTGCCAACCATCCTGCAAAACCGCGCCGCCGCCGGGCGGCGGCTGGTGGAACCGCTGCTTCAATACGCCCATCGATCTGACGTTATCGTCCTGGCCTTGCCCCGTGGCGGGGTGCCGGTGGCTTATGAAGTGGCCACGGCTCTCGGCGTGCGCCTCGATCTGATGCTGGTGCGCAAGCTCGGGGTGCCGTCGCATCAAGAGTTCGCCATGGGCGCGATTGCCAGTGGCGGCATCCAGATTCTCAATGAGCAGGCGCTAAGGGCACACCCCATTGATAAAGCCGCGTTCGATGCCGTGGTTGCCCGCGAAAGCAAAGAATTGCTGCGCCGTGAGCAGGCGTATCGCGGCAACCGCGCACCGCTGCAACTCAAGGATCAGGTGGTGATCCTGGTCGACGATGGCCTGGCGACTGGCGCGTCGATGATGGCGGCGATCCAGGCTGCGCGGGTGCATGCGCCATCACGGATTGTCGTCGCCGTACCGGTGGCGCCGATTGAAACCGCCGAGGCGTTGCGCAGCGAAGTGGATGAGCTGGTCTGCCCGCTGATGCCTGACTGGATGATGTCGATCGGTTATTGGTACATGGATTTTTCCCAGACGACGGATCGGGAAGTCGTGGAGCTGTTGCAACGGGCGTGGGGGAAAGAGGCCAGCTGATAGTCACCAGGCGATCTACAGTATGTCGCCGTGTCGACAACGCCGAACAGGGCTGCATCAGTGAAACCTTCATGCTGACGCGGCTGGCACAAACCGCCGTTTTTTGCTTTAGTCCACGGAGCGTTCGACACCTCAATCCTTGAGGGCTTCGGCCCGGAGAGTCGCATGAACTCTCGATTCCCTCGATTCACTGTATTAGTAGCCGTCCTCGCGATTGGCGGTTTATCCAGCGCCTGCGCGGTCGAGTACGCGGACGTGAATCCGACAGCCAGTAAAATCAGTTTCACATACGATCAGATGGGCGCGCGGGTGTATGGCACGTTCAGCAAGTTTGAGGGGACCCTCGATTTCGATACCGCGCGTCCCGAAGAAGCTCACGCGAAGCTGACCATCGACCTTGCCAGCATCGATGTCGACAGCGATGACGCCAGGACCGAACTGCCCAAGCCCGCCTGGTTCGATACGGCGGCTTATCCGCAGGCGAACTTTGAATCGACGCGAATCAAAGACCTCGCCAATAACCGCTATTTGATCACCGGCAACCTCACGCTGCGGGGGCTGACCCGCGAAGTGGATGTGCCGGTCCAGCTCAAGGCCGAAGGCGGCATCGGTATCTTCGTCGGCGAACTGACGCTCAAGCGCAACGACTTCAAGATCGGGGAGGGTGAGTGGGCCGACAGCTTTGTTTCCAACGAGATTAATATCCAGTTTCGGATGGTTACGCCGCAGCGCTAGCGGGCGTGCATGGGCGGTCAATTTGAAGGGAGATGAACATGCCAAAAAAAATCATCGTCGCATTCGATGGCACCTGGAACTTGCCTGATCAGGCGCCGGAGATCGATGGCGACGCCAGCACCAATGTGGTCAAGCTCCATGACGCGATCCTGTCCAGTCAGAAGGACGGGACGGTGCAGAAGAAAATCTATGTCACCGGCGTGGGCACCGACTGGTACGACAAACTCGAGGGTGGGGCGTTCGGGGTCGGCCTGTCGAAGAAAATCAAGGAAGGCTACGTCGCGTTGGCCAAAAGCTACGAAGAGGGCGATCAGGTTTTCATTTTCGGTTTCAGTCGCGGGGCCTATTCCGCACGAAGCCTGGTGGGGCTGATCCGCAATGTCGGGTTGCTGACGAAAAAGCACATCGACCGTATCGATGAGGCCTACACCTTGTACCGCACCCGCGATTCAAGCGCGGATACAGAGAACGCCCGGTTCTTCCGCGAGAGTTACTCCCGGGAAATCGACATCCACTTTCTGGGTATCTGGGACACGGTCGGTGCGCTGGGTGTGCCGTTCAAATCAGCTGAGTGGTTCAACCACAAATACTACGAATTTCACGACACTGAACTCAGCGGGATCGTACGCAATGCCTTCCATGCCATCGCCATTGATGAACATCGGGCCAATTACGAATGCACACTGTGGGACCCGATTGCCAAGCCGAATCAGGTGATGGAGCAGGTCTGGTTTTGCGGCGCGCATGCCAATGTGGGGGGCGGTTACGCCGATAACAATCTGTCGGATGTTCCGCTGCGGTGGATGGCCAATAAAGCCATGGATTGCGGGCTGGAACTGAACCCGAAGAAGCTCCCCCGACAGTCAAACGCACTGTCCGACATCACTGACTCCTACAAAGACTTCCTCGGTGGTACTTACCGATTGTTGAACGCGCGCTATTTCCGGCCTATCGGCAAGACACCATTCGGCCAAGAGTGTTTCGATGACAGCGTGCAGCAACGGGTGGTCGCTTCGGGAACGTATCGGCCGAAAAATCATGTGGATGTGTATTTGGCGGGGACTTACAGGCCGGTGAATAAGATCGGGTGATTTAAACCCATTATGGGAGCGAGCTCGCTCCCATAGCGGCCGGATATTCAGTAAAGCGATTATTGACTTCAGTTCAGGTGCGGTAGTTGAGTGGGTTGTATAGTGTTGTTGGGTTTAAATATTATTCCAAAACAGCCTGATATTTACTTGTTGTGTAAGCTCCGGATCGGGTGCGCGAATCTATAGTGTTCGTCTGTGTGTTGTAAGCTGTTTTCATTGTTGTATTCCATTCTCTTGCGGATATTTATCTGAAGGTGGCTCGTATGAGTTGTATAGGGAAAGTGTTACTCAAGTTTGACAGTCAATTTGATGTGAATGAAAAAAAGAAGCTACGTGATGGATTATCAGCGGTGTTGCAGATCGACCAGACGCTTTGGCTCGCCAATGATGAAACGCTGAGCCTGGAGCGGCTTACCGTGACGAGTCAGGCAGCGGTTGGTGAGTTGATTTATGCGGGGCATCAGCAGTTTGCGCTGAACGAACTGCTGGATCTGCCCTCTCCGCCAACGTCGCCGCAAGAGTTCGAAGAGGCTGATATAGAAGGGCTCGCCTATGACGAGGCCGAACATTATCTGTGGTTGATTGGTTCCCATAGCTTGAAACGCAAGCAAGCAGACGCCGGAAAAACGGACAGAGAGAATATCGAACGTCTCAGCAAAGTGAGCAATGACGGGAATCGTTACCTATTGGCCCGGATTCCAGTGGTGGAAGAAGGCGGTACCTTGCAACTTGTGCGCACGGCTACGGATTCGCAAAGAACCGCCGCACTGTTGCGCGGGGAACAGTCGTTGAATGCGCTGACCAAAGCGCTCAAGCATGATGAACACCTGCGTGACTTTTTTGCCATTCCTGGTAAGGACAACGGTTTTGATATCGAAGGCCTGGCTGTTGCCGGCAAGCGGCTTTTTATTGGCTTGCGTGGGCCGGTATTAAGAGGGTGGGCCATCATCCTTGAAATTGAGCCGAGAATAGATGAACACGATAGTTACTCAATGAACCTGGCGAATATTGGCGAGGATTGTCACCTGTATAACAAGCACTTCCTTCAACTGGATGGCTTGGGAATCCGCGATCTGTGCGTGGACGGAAATGATCTGCTGATTCTTGCCGGACCCACCATGGATCTTGATGGCCCGGTAACGGTCAGTCGTTGGGTAAATGGCGTGCAAACGACAGGCGATAGTGTGGTCCCCAGAGAAAATCTCGTAAAAGTCCTGGATGTCCCATTTGGCCAAAGAGGTGACCATGGTGAAGGCATGACACTTTTCTCGGCGGGCGATGGCTCCGGATCACAGTTGCTTTTGGTGTATGACTCCCCTCTGGGGCGTGGAAGTGGCGGTAGTGTGGAGGCAGATATTTTCGGCCTGAAATAGTCAGATTTGGCAGTGCAGTAGGAGGCTTTATGGCGACCCCAAAGCAACCCTTGTGGACAGAATTGAAGGCGACTTACATAAACTCAGGTCGTACTGGCATTTTAGGTATTGTTCTGCATGATACGGCCGGTAGCGGCAAGCACAACGATACTCTGTATCTCCAAAACCCACAGGATGGGCGAAAGGTGAGTACAGACTTCACCGTTGAACGAGATGGTTCGATATGGAAACTGAATCCTGACTTGCCCAAGTATTATTGCAATCATGCGGGCAGGGCGACGCAATGGCGAACCTACAAGAATGCTGCCGTTAATCGAGTCACTCTGGGTATTGAAATCGTTCAAAGCAGCAAGCTTGCCTTAACTCCCTTGTACCCCGATGAGCAGGTTAGATCTGTTGCGAGTCTTTGCGCCTGGATCACTTCTGCTTTCGGACTTACAGCATCTGATATTACAACCCATCGGCAAATCATCACGGATGGATCGCGTTCAGATCCCCGGAAATTTCCATTCGATGATGAACTTGGCTTTTGGCACTATTACTGGGATGCGTATGGTAAGTCTGACAACTTTATAGCTTCACTTGCGGGGCACAACGGGTGATTTATAGCTGAAACGGGTTTTAGTTATCAGAGTCTGGCTACGAACATGCTTTAAGGGCCAACGCCCGGTCCACATTGCATGAACCGGGCGTCAATCATTTAACCCATCACTTCGCCGTTATCGGCACTGTCACCGCCTGCCCGAAGGCCGAGCGTATGGTCGCGGTCGGGCTCGGTGTCGGGCCGGCGCCGGTGGTGCTGACCGACACTCTCCAGCGCGCTCCGGTGCCGGTTGGCGTGAGGATCGCGTTGCCGAGGCTGAGCGGGCCGGCGGTGGTGGACACGGTCACGGTCAGCGTATTGCCGGTGCCGCGTGACGTAGTACCCGCCAGGTCCCAGGTGTAGCGGCTGTTGCTACGGGAGGTGACCGAGGCGCTGGTGACCGCCAGGTCTTCGTCGACCGCCGCCCCTGTGACCGCCACGGAGACCGTTGCCGGTTCCGAGACCGCGTTCTTGGCGTCGCTGGCCTGATAGGTGAAGGTCGCGGTGAACGGCGCCGTGACGGTGGCCGGTGGCGTGTAGATCACGCGGACGCCGTCGGTGCTGACCGTGCCCTGACCGGAGTCCGGTTGCGCCAGACCGACCACTTTCAACGGCACGTTGCCATCCGGATCAGTGTCGTTGGCCAGGACGTTGATGGTCACCGGCTGGCCATTGTTGCTGGCGGCACTGTCGGCGTTGGCAATCGGTTTCTTGTTCTGGCCTTCGTTGTCGTCATCGTCGTCATCATTACCGTTGCCATCGCCATTGCGGAAGGTCGGCAGTGCGGCGGAGTTGACGTAGGTGACACCGTCCCAACCCGGCAGCGGCGTTGGCATCAACTGGAACTGCCCTGGATGCTCGATATCCCAACGCAGCAGCATCGAAGAGTCCTCGTGCTGAGTGTTGTGGCAGTGCTCCATGTAGGTCCCGGCGAACTCGCGGAAGTGAATCGCCATTTCCACATCGACTGAACTGTCGATGCCTTCGCCGATGCGATACACGTCCTTGCGTGCCCATTTTTCCCATTCCGGTGGCGCCTTGCCGTCGCGGCTGAGGACGATGCCTTCCTCGAAATGCACGTGTACCGGGTGATTCCAGCCGTTGCCGCCGTTCTTGATTTTCCACACTTCCAGCGTACCGTCGCCGACGTAGCCGCCATCGGTCGGGCCGTTGGCCAGTTGCGGGGCCGCGTTGAGCCGGCGAGGGTCCATGCTGTAGCCGAAACCGCCGTCAGTCTTGATGGTCCACGGCGCTTCATCAGTGCCGTCGGAGCGGCCGAAAATGAACTCGCGGTGCCGTGCCAGTTTGAGCTTGGCCTGGACCTGCGGATCGTCACGGTTGAGGGTCAGCGGGATCATGGTTTTGCCGGCGGCTTTACCCGGTTTGGCGGGTTCATAGTCGGCGGGGTTCATGCTGACATCCGTGCCGGTGTAGGGCTGCACGATCATTTGCATGAACTTGCCGACCACCGGGTCGCCTTTGTCCCACTCCGGACCTTTGCTGCCTTGCTTGATCACCGCTTTGTACTTCTCGGACAGCACGTCAGCCAGGCTCAGGCCGTTTTTCTCCGGACCCTTGCCGGTCTTGTGTTCCATCAGGTTGACAAAGTACAGCTTGTCGCCGGTCTTGATCCCGTTTTTTGCGAAGTTGACGATGATGTCGTAGCGTTCGGCGATGCCTTGGGTCGGCAGGATCGCGTTGTGGTTCTGCTTATCGCCGTCGCCGTCCAGATCCAAGCTGCCGTCGAACGGTATGGCGTGTTCCATGAGGTTGCCGTCGTTGCCGATCATGTGGAATGGCACGCGGGTATAAGACACGTTGGAACCTGCCGGCCCTGGATATTCGCCACTGTTGCCGGCGACTTCACGCACCAGTGCGATCCGGAAGTAGCGCGACACCGAGCCGTTGAGAATGCGGAATCGATAGCTGCGCGCCCGCACTTTCAGGCGCGGTTCGTACTGCCAGTTGACCAGGATCTGGTCGCCGAGAAAGCCGTCGGTGTTGAACGGGTTGAACCACAGTTGACCATTGCCGTCCCAGGCCTTGTCGGCCACCACCAGGTTGACGTCGTAGTCGCGGTTACCCCAAGGCAGCGCCGAACCGCTGGGCAGGCGCAGGTTGACGCCGTCTTCCAGCGCTTCGTTGCCACGGTCGAGGGCGCTGTAGTAGTTCATCATCACCGCGTTGCCCTTGTAGACGTTTTGCGCGGTGAAATCGAGCATGTGGTCGTGGAACCAGTGGGTGCTCATGGTTTCGCGCCAGTCGCCACGGATCTTGATGCTGCCGTTGTCGCAGGTCTTGAGGCCCGGGTTGGCATCGTTGACGAACAGGGTTTCGCCCGGCGCGCAGGGGAACGCCGCGCGCGGGTCATGGGCGTCGGTGTTGATGGTGTCGTAACCGGCCAGTTGCAGCGGCCAGCGATAGTCGTAGTACTGGCCCGGAAAGAAGAACGCGTTGGTGTAGCCGTCGCTTTCAGCCGGGGAGTGGCCGTTGTGTTCGTGGGTGCTGATGGTGTGCAGGCCAAAACCCATGTTGGCCGCCGGGTCGATCGGCAGCGCGTTGTAGTGCCGCATCAGCACTGGTTGACCGTAACGCACCATCAGCAGTTTTGGCGGAAAGGTGCCGTCGAAGGTCCACAGCGCGTTGTGATTCTGTATCGGAAAATTGGGGTGGAAACGAGTGTCGATACCTTTGGTCGTGCCTGTCGTGGTCGGGATGTCCGAGGTCTGGTAGTACAGCCCGCCAGGCCCGAATTCACCGACGGCATAGTTGTGCAGTTGCCGCCGATCGCGCATGCCGCCGTTGAGTTTTGCGCCCGCTTGCACGGTCTTGAAGGCGACCTGCGGGTAGAACTCGTTCCAGCGTTGATGCGACCAACCCTTTCCTGGTGGGCGCCCCTCGGCCGGCGAGCCGACCGGGTGGCGGTTGAGGAAGGCTTCGATTTGCGCTTTCCACGGGTTGCGGTCCAGTACGTTGGAGAACTGTGACGGAAACGGGTACAACCCGGGTTGACGCATGAAGGCTTCCAGCGCCGTGGCGGACGGTCCGCTGCGGGCGACGTTGTCCGGGTCCTGTTGTGGCAACGGACCGACAGAGGGCACCGGGAATGTCAGCGGCGGTGCCGGAAGGGTAGGGTCGAGTTTTTCCGTACCGAATTCTTCGAACAGCAATAATTGCTGGGTGTACGGTAGCGCCCCGAACAACGGGCTGGGTTTGCCGTTGGTGGGGTAATTGAACGAGGTCTGCAGACTCGGCGGCAGCACGTTTTCTGCGCGCGGTGAGTTGCGGTCGCCGTACACGCCGTTGGGATAGGCGATCGCGCCCTGGTTGGCTTCGGGCATGCCTTTCAATGCCTCGAGCGCGGCTGCGGCAGCTACCGGATCAGCGGGCAGAGGGTAGTAGGCCGAGGGGTCTGTTGGTGGTGGCTCGTTGACGTCGTCGAGCGGTACGGCGTTGGCCGTGGCCAACGTCATGAGCATCGCAGAGGCCACGCCGGACCTGCGCAGACAAACCATCGGGTTGAACGGTGGTGTTGCACGTTTCATTTTTTTCCCCTCGCGTCATGCCAAATCGGCGAAACCCGCCATCCCGTTCTGGAACGACAGCTGCTGCGGTAATGGGGGAAGTGCAACTGTTGGGCCATCATCTGGCCGGAAGAAAAAAGTGCTAATGAATTAGTAAGTTGTTTCAGAGTGTTTCTGCACGCTTACAGAAACGGGTGGGGCATATTCCGCGCTTACGGGGGAAATCCCCTTATTTCATTGGGTTACTTTCACCAATGCTGGGGTGGTCTTGCCAAAGTGTGTTGGCTTGGAAGAAAATGAGAGTCATTATCAAATAAATTTGTTTCGGGCCTTTTCCATGTCCTCCGCCGACCTCTCGCTGCAACACGCCGTGCACACGCTTTACGAGGAACACCACAGTTGGCTGTGTGGCTGGCTGCGTAAACGTCTCGGCTGCAACCACAACGCGGCGGATCTGGCCCAGGACACCTTCATTCGCGTCCTCACTCAACGCAAGGTCCAGGAGTTGCGCGAGCCCCGCGCCTACCTCAGCACCATCGCCCGCAGCCTGATGATCGACATGTTCCGCCGACGAGCGCTGGAGCAGGCCTATCTGGAAACCTTGGCCAACGCTCCAGAGCCGGTGGCGGTCTCGCCGGAAACCCGTTCGCTGATCATCGAAACCCTGATGGAAATCGATCGCTTGCTGGACGGCCTGGGTGAGCGAACCCGCGAGATTTTCCTGTTGGCCCAGCTCGATGGCCTGAGCTATGTCGAGATCGGCCGGCGCCTGAATGTCTCGGTGACCACAGTCAAGAAGCACGCGGTGCGCGCCCTGACGCACTGCCTGTTGCTGATCGAGGACTGAGCCGTGGCCCAAGCACAACCGCTGGACTACGCGACCCTCGAAGCCGCCGCGCGCTGGTATGTCGACTTGCGCGGCGAGGTGCCGGACGAGGCCGTTCGCGAAGCGCATCGGCGTTGGCTGGATCGAGACCCTCGGCACGTGCAGGCGTGGGAGCGTCTGTCGCGCTTGCAGGACAAACTCGGGCAAGTCACTCCCGCCGTCGCTCGTCCGACCCTGGCCAGTGCCCGCGCCAAACGCCGCGATGTGCTCAAGGTCTTGTCGATTCTGTTGATGGCGGGCGGGGCAGGGACACTGGCCTGGAACACCACGTCACTGCCGACCTTGATGGCCGACCAACGCACCGGCACTGGCGAGCGTCGCCGTGTGCGGCTCGACGATGGCAGCCAGTTGCAACTCAACACGGCAACGGCGGTGGACATTCGCTACAGCGATACCCTGCGCGAAATCCGTTTGCTCGAAGGTGAAATCCAGATTGAAACGGCGCTCGACGCGTTGGCGCGACCCTTTGTGGTCCACACCGCCGAAGGCAGCATCCGCGCCCTGGGCACCCGTTTTGTCGTACGGCGCGATGCGGAGCAAAGCCTGGTCAGCGTGCAGGAGCATGCGGTCGAGGTGCGCTGCGCCGATCTATCCGGCCCTGCGGTGCGCGTCGATGCCGGCCAGCAATTGAGCTTTCGCCGCGACGCCATCGACGCCGTGCAGCGGGCCGCCCCGCAAGCGGATGCCTGGACCCGGGACATGCTGGTGGTCAATGACTGGCGCCTGGGTGATTTTGTCCGCGAACTGCAACGTTATCGTCCCGGCCATCTGGGGTGTGAGCCGGCGGTGGCGGCGCTACGGATTTCCGGCGCGTTTCATCTGGGCAGCACCGACACGGTCCTCGACAACCTGACTTCGACCTTGCCTGTGCGCATACGTCGCTTCAGCCGGTTTTGGACCCGTGTGGAGCCGGTCTGAGTGATTGATCAAAAAAAATCTTCGCGGGGGTTATTGATTTCGATTCTCGTTCGACTTGGTAGTTAGAGGCGCACATAGACGCCGCCATTTACTGCCACTAACGGGCGAAAGGACACCGCATGACCCCTCGCAATTCGCAACTGAACATTTCTTCCCTCCAGCCATCCGTCAGACCCTTGAGCCGCGCCGTGCATGCCGCACTGCTCGGTATGGCGCTGGTCGCCCCGTTGGGCATGGCGGTGGTGGCGCAACCGGCCTGGGCGCAAACCACGGGCGAAACCGAATTCGACATTCCGGCCGGTCCCCTGGGCTCGGCATTGATCCAGTTCGCCGGCACCGCCGGAGTCACCGTTTCCTTCGAACCGACCTCCGCCAACGGCCAGCAAACGGCGGGACTGCAGGGTCGTTATTCGGTGGATGCCGGTCTGCGCCAGTTGCTGGCGGGGAGCAAACTCGAAGCGGTGCGTCACGACAACGGCAGCTATTCGCTATTGCCGATCGTAGGGGCGGGTGCGGCGATTCAGTTGGGTGCCACCAGCATTTCGGGGGTTGCCGTGGAGTCGGCCTACGGTCCGGTGGACGGTTACGTCGCGACCCGCAGCGCGACCGGGACCAAGACCGATACGCCGATCCTGGAAATCCCGCAGACCATCAACGTGGTCACCGCCGACCAGGTCGAAGCCCAGGGTGCGCGTAACCTGACCCAGGCCCTGCGTTACACGCCGGGGCTGAACACCAGCGGCTACACCGACCGCAACTCGATTGCCGATGAAATCACCAGCCGTGGTTTCGCGCCGACGCCGCTGTATCTCGATGGCGCCTACATTCCTTACGCGGGCAGCCTCGGTGGCGCGCCGCAAATCGACCCGTACACCCTGGAGCGCATCGAAGTGCTCAAGGGGCCGTCGTCGGTACTCTACGGGCAGAACCAGCCGGGTGGCCTGATCAACATGGTCTCCAAGCGCCCAACCACCGAGCAGCGCAGCCAGATCAAACTGGGGGCGGGCAGTTACGACCGGGTCAACGGCGCCTTCGACACCAGCGGCCCGATCGATGAACAGAAACAGTTCACCTATCGCCTGATCGGCGTCGCCAACAAGGGTGGCGAACAAGTCGAGCACAACAGCAGTGAACGCATGCTGCTGGCGCCGAGCCTGACCTGGGCGCCGACCGAGGACACCTTCCTGACCTTGCTGGCGCAGGTCCAGCGCGATGACGGCGTACCGGATTATCAGTCGCTGCCACGGATCGGCTCGCTGGATCGTGGTCCCAACGGCGAACGAATCAACCGCGACTTCTTTTCCGGCGACACCAATTTCAACGACTACAAGCGTGACCAATACGTCTTCGGCTACGACTTCAGCCACAACATCACTGATGACTTGAAGTACCGCTCTACCGCGCGTTACACCGACGTGCGTGACCGCTACAAGGGCTTCTACCTGCGTAGCTTCGTCACCGATGATGCCGGCGTGACCGATTTCACCCGGGCCAACCGCGCCAAGATCGACTGGCGCCAGCACAACATCGCCTACACCATCGATAACAACCTGGAATACAAATTCAACACCGGCGCCCTGGAACACACCACGCTGGCGGGCGTGGACTATCGGCATTTCACCCGAAAGTACGACGGCTACAACGCCAGCAACGTGTTGCCGGTCGACCTGTATGGCAAGAACAACTACGACACCAGCAGCGTGATGCCGACACTGACCACCAAGTGGGACAACACCCTGCGCCAGACCGGCGTGTACCTGCAGGACCAGATCAAACTGGACCAGTGGATCCTGACCATCGGCGGTCGTCAGGACTGGGCGGAAATCGACAACAAGGACTTGCTCGCGTCGACCCGTGAATCCAAGCGCGATAACAAGTTCACCGGACGCGTCGGCCTGACCTACGTCACCGATTTCGGCCTGGCGCCGTATGTCAGCTACTCGGAATCCTTCCTGCCGACACTGGGCACTGCCGCTCCCGAGCGTGGCGGCAAGGCCTTCGAACCGACTGAAGGTCAGCAGTACGAAGTCGGCGTGAAGTACCAGCCGTTCGAGAAGACCCTGATCACCGCGTCGGTGTATGAGATCAAGCAGAAGAACGTACTGACCGGCGACGATGACTATCCGGAATACATGTCCCAAGGCGGCGAAGTGCGCTCGCGCGGCGTCGAGCTGGAAGTCAAATCCAGTATCGACAACGTCGACGTCCTGGCCGCCGCCAGCTACATGGACTCGTTCTACACCAAGGACAGCTGGGGCAACGAGGACAATCGCAACGAAGCGCAATCGCCAGTGTCGGCATCGTTGTGGGTCGACTATCACTTCACCCAGGCCACCCTCAATGGCCTGACGTTCGGTGCCGGCGCGCGCTACACCGGACGCAAACCGGGTGATGCGGCCAACTCGTTCGACGTGCCGTCGTGGGTCGTCTACGACGCCACCGTCAGCTACGACATGGGCAAACTCGACCCGAGCCTGCGCGGTTTGCAAACTCGCCTGAACGTGCAGAACATCTTCGATCGCGAGTACGTGTCGGACTGCAACTACTCGTTCGGTTGCTACTACGGGCAGGAGCGGGTGGCGTCGGTCGATATGACTTACGACTTCTAATCTCCGCCGAAGCTACTGACGCCATCGCGAGCAGGCTCACTCCCACAGTCGATCCGAGTTCAACCAAGCAATCCGGTCTCCTGTGGGAGCGGGCTTGCCCGCGATGGGGCCGCAAACCCGGTACAAAATCAACTGACTCACCCAATACCGCAGAGCGACTGACGCGGTGCCAAGTCAAATCATCTGCGGCAATTTATCGAGCATTTTGTCCAGCGTGATCGGGTAGTCCCGCACCCGAATGCCCGTCGCGTTGTAAACGGCATTGGCAATTGCCGCACTGACCCCGCAAATACCCAGCTCACCCACGCCCTTGGCTTTCATTGGCGATGAAACCGGATCGGTCTCGTCGAGGAAAATGACTTCCTGATGCGGGATGTCGGCGTGCACCGGCACCTCGTACCCGGCCAGGTCGTGGTTGACGAAAAAGCCCTGGCGCTTGTCGACCGCCAATTCTTCCATCAATGCCGCGCCGACGCCCATGGTCATGGCGCCGATCACCTGGCTGCGTGCCGAGGTCGGATTGAGGATGCGCCCGGCGGCACATACCGCGAGCATCCGCCGCACGCGGGTTTCGCCAGTGGCGCTGTCCACGGCGACTTCGACAAAGTGCGCGCCGAAGGTCGACTGCTGGAATTTTTTGCTTAGCTCGGCAAACTCGATCGAATCCTCGGCCACCAACTCTCCGGCTTGCGCGGCCTCTTGCAGCGGCACGCGTTTATCGCCGGAACGGACTTCTCCTTCTGCGAACGTCGCATCGTCCAGGTTCACGGCAAGGCGTTGCGCAACGGCTTCACGAAGTTTGATGCAAGCCGCATAGACGCCAGCGGTCGAACAGTTGCCACCGAACTGGCCACCGGAGCCGGCCGACACCGGAAAGCTCGAATCGCCCAGGCGCACCACGACCTTGTCGAGGCTGACACCCATCATCTCCGCTGCGGTCTGGGCAATGATGGTGTAGCTGCCGGTGCCGATATCGGTCATGTCGGTTTCGACGGTGACTATGCCTTGATCATTGAGCCGCACGCGAGCGCCGGATTTCACCAGCAGGTTGTTGCGAAAAGCGACGCCCATGCCCATGCCAATCAGCCAACGGCCCTCGCGTTGCGTACCCGGTTGCGCGTGACGTTTGCTCCAGCCGAAACGCTCGGCTCCGGTGCGCAGGCATTCGATCAAGTGGCGTTGTGAGAAGGGGCGTTGCGGATTGACCGGATCGACCTGGGTGTCGTTGAGGATGCGAAACTCCACCGGGTCGAGCTTCAACTTTTCCGCCATTTCGTCCATGGCAATTTCCAAAGCCATCATCCCCGGCGCTTCGCCCGGCGCACGCATGGCGTTGCCTTCCGGCAGATCAAGGGTCGACAGACGCATGGTCACCCGACGGTTTTCCCCGGCGTACAGCAACTTGCTGGGTTGCGAGGCCAGTTCCACTTTGCCGTCGGGCAAGCCCCCGTTCCAGCCTTCGTGGGCCATGGCGGTGATCTTGCCATCGGCGGTGGCACCGATGCGGATGCGCTGGATGGTGGCGGGGCGGTGGGTCGAGTTGTTGAACATCAGTGGGCGCGCGAGCGCGACTTTCACTGGTCTGCCGGCCATACGGGCACCGAGCGCGGCCAGCACCGCGTCGGAACGGATGAACAGCTTGCCGCCGAAACCGCCGCCAATGTAGGGCGAAATCAGCCGCACATCCTGCTTCGGTATACCAAGGGTTGTCGCCAGATCGGTGACGGACCAGTCGATCATCTGATTGGAGGTCCACAAGGTCAGCTTGTCGCCGTCCCACGCCGCCATTGAAGCGAACGGCTCCATCATCGCGTGGGCCTGATCGGGCGTGGTGTAGGTCGCATCCAGTTGCACCGGTGCAGCGGCAAAAGCACCTTCGAAATCACCATGCACGGTGTCGGGCATCTGATCCTTGGCTTCTTTGCCCGAATCGCGAGTGGCCGCGAGGTCGAACACGCCCTCGGCACGTACGTAGTTGACGTTGACCAACTCGGCGGCGGCCCGTGCCTGTTCGAAAGTTTCCGCCACCACCAGAGCGACGGCCTGGTGGTAATGCTGGATGTCCGGCCCGGCGAGCAATTTCGCGGTGTTGTATTTGCCTTTGCCGAGCTTGCCGGCGTTGGCTGCGGTGACAATGGTGAGTACCCCCGGCGAAGCCTGGGCGATTTCAAGGTCCATGGAGGCGATGCGACCCTTGGCGATGGCCGAACCGATCACCACGCCATAGGCCTGATTCGGTACGACGTCGTGATGCTCGTAGGCGTAATGCGCCGTGCCGGTGGTTTTCAGCGGGCCTTCGATACGGGTGGTGGCCTTGCCGACGACCTGCATTTGATCGATGGGGTTGGTGGTGGCTGGCGTGTCGAATTTCATGCGTGCTCCCTCGCTTGGGCCATCACCGCAGCGAGCGTGCGCTCGACCAGAGTCAGTTTGAAGGCGTTTTCGTGGGTGGGTGTCGCACCGGCGAGCAGCTTTTCGGTCAGTGCTTTCGCACCTTGTGGCATGGCCGACTCAGCGCTCTCGACGCGCCATGGCTTAGACGCCACGCCGCCCAGAGCGACCCGGCCACTGCCATCCTTCTGAAGGATCGCGCCAACTGAAATGAGGGCGAATGCATAAGACGACCGATCCCGGACCTTCTGATAAATGTGTGTGCCGCCAATTGGCGCCGGCAAGGTCACGGCGGTAATCAATTCATGGGCCGTCAGTGTGGTTTCATTATTCGGCGTGGTGCCGGGCAAACGATGCAGGTCGGCAATCGGAATGGCGCGTGTGCTGCCGTCAGGTTTTATCGTTTCGACTTGAGCATCGAGCGCGCGCATTGCCACGGCCATGTCGCTGGGGTGGGTGGCGATGCAGGCGTTGCTGACACCGATGATGCCGAGCTGCCGACTGACGCCGTCAATGGCTGCGCAGCCGCTGCCGGGCTGGCGTTTGTTGCAGGCCTGATGAGTGTCGTAAAAGTACGGGCAGCGGGTGCGTTGCAGCAGGTTGCCTGCGGTGGTGGCGACATTTCGCAACTGCCCGGAGGCGCCGGCGAGCAGGGCGCGTGCGAGCAAACCGTAGTCTTTGCGGATGCGCGGGTCGGCAGCGAGGTCGGTGTTTCTGACCAGAGCGCCGATGCGCAGGCCGCCTTCGGACGTGGTTTCGATGCGGTCCAGGCCAATGCCGTTGACGTCGATCAGGTGCGTAGGCGTTTCGATGTCGAGCTTCATCAGGTCAAGCAGATTGGTACCGCCGGCGATGAACCGCGAATCGCTGACCTGTGCGGCCAGTGCCGCCGCCTCGCTCGGGGATTTGGCGCGTATGTAGGTAAAGGGTCTCATGCGCTGGCCTCCGCGACTTCGCTGATCGCTTCGATGATGTTGGAGTACGCCCCGCAACGGCAGATGTTGCCGCTCATGCGTTCCTGGATTTCACTGGCGATCAGCTTCGGTGGCTCGGTCAGGCTGGGGCTGGCATGGCTGGGAATGCCGTCGCGGATTTCCCCCAGCACCGCGACTGCCGAGCAGATCTGCCCCGGCGTGCAGTAACCGCATTGATAGCCGTCGTGCTTGATGAACGCGGCCTGCATGGGGTGCAGCTGTTGCGGGGTGCCGAGGCCTTCGATAGTGGTGATCTTCGAGCCCTCATGCATCACGGCCAGGGTCAGGCACGAATTGATCCGCCGACCATTGGCGATCACCGTGCAGGCGCCACATTGGCCGTGGTCGCAGCCTTTCTTGGTGCCGGTCAGATGCAGGTTTTCGCGTAGGGCATCGAGCAGGGTGGTGCGGGTATCGAGGTCAAGGGCGCATTCTTTGTCATTCACCCAGATCTTCACCGCGGCTTTGATCGGCCGCGCGGCATTGGCGGCGGATGCCCGTGCAGAAATGAACGGCGGCAGCGCCACGCTGGCCGCTGTCACCGCACCAACAATCAAGAAAGTGCGTCGGGAAATCGTCATCAGGTCATTTCCTTTGCGTAATTTTTGCGTGCAGTGCCCTTTGGCACCTTTGCAGCCCTCATCTATAAGAGTGACCATTGAATTGATGAAAATGTTTATTCTTTTTTCGGCTATAGAGTCATGTGCCTGGTTCATGAATCCAGCAAAGAGCCGGAACGCGTTAAGATGGGCAGCCCACGCAAACCGTCCCGGAGCCCACGCCCGCAATGCCCCAGATCACGCACTTCAAAACCCCGTGCCCCGAGCACATCAATAGCCAGATCCTGCAGATGGTGGTCGACAACCTGACCGACATCAGCATGGTCGCGATTCCGCCGAGCAACCTGCTGTACAACGTCTACCAGTACGCGATCGGCTATGAGGTGCACCTGTATCTGGAAGCGCTGAACGGGGCGAAAGGGATTGATGTGGAGTTGATTGTCGCCACCGATCTGGATGATCCGGAACAAGTCATCGGTTTCTTGCTGTACCTGCCGGTCAAGGACGATCCCGAGGCCTGCGGCGTGGCGTACATGGCGGTTCGAACTGAACATCGGCGCCAAGGCGTTGCGCGCCGGATGTTGCGGGAAATGGTCGGTCGCTATCCCCATGCCGAGCTGACTTGCGCTGTGGCCAAGGTGCCGTATTTCGAAGCGATGGGTTTCCAGGTGGTGGGCGTGCGCGCGACTCAGGTGCTGATGAACACCCGCGATCACGGCAGCGACGGCTTGATGGCGTTGCTGGATGTGGCGCCGATCTACAGCTCGCTGGAGGTGCGACAGATTCACACGTACCTGCTGCAAAAACACGGCAAACGGGCGATGGTCGACGCGGAGAAACAGCGGGACCGACATCTGGATCAGTTGACGCACAAGGCCAATGAGTTTGTGCGTGGGCGATTGGGTGACGACGCGGTGCCGGCCAGTGGTCCGCGACTTCGGTTGGTCTGACCGCACCGCAATTCCCCTGTAGGAGTGAGCCTGCTCGCGATAGCGGTCTTACATTCAACACATGTGTTGACTGGTCTGGCCCCATCGCGAGCAGGCTCGCTCCCACATTGGGATTCAGGCCAACTTCACATTCATCGTAATCCGCGCCGTAAACACCTTCTTGCCTTCCACATCGTGAATGTCCACCGGCACGATCTTGTCGCCTTCAGTGCTCCAGTCCACCGCCTCGCCATCAGCCACCGCCGTCACATCGGTTTTGGCCTTGGCCAGGTATTCAACCGTCATGCCTTTCGGAATCCAGCGCGCACCGGCGGGGATGGACACGTCGGTCATCATCCCGGCGGCCAGCTCGGCGGCATTGCACATCGCAATCGCATGCACGGTGCCCAAATGGTTGGTGATCTCTTTGGCAAACGGTACCCGCACGGTGGCCGAGTTTGGGCGCAAGTCCTTGACCAGCGGGTTGATGGTGGAGAAGTAAGGCGCGACCTGACAGGCCATTTTGCTGAACGCTTCCGGGCCTGCGCTGTTGAACATGCTGAGGAACTGACTCATGTTGAAGCCTCTTCAAGGGATTGGTTTACGGAATACTGTTCCGTTACAGAATATTGTTCTGTTGCGGAACAGTATTCTGTCGACGCGAAATCTGTCAACCTGACGCCAGCCTCCACCATCGATTTTTTTGGACCGCATCCCGCATGGAAACTGCTGACCTACTCGAACGCTGCTACCCCGGCCGACGCGCCGAACTCAAGCGCGACATCTTTCGTAAGGCCCTCAAACTGTTCAACGAGCAGGGCATCGAGGCCACGACCATCGAGATGATTCGCGCCGAATGCGACACCAGCGTCGGCGCGATCTACCACCACTTCGGCAACAAGGAAGGGCTGGTGGCCGCGTTGTTTTTCACCGCGCTGGATGATCAGGCCCGATTGCGCGACAGCTATCTCGCCGAGGCGCAGACCACCCAAGCGGGCGTGCAGGCGTTGGTGCACAGCTACGTGGATTGGGTCGATAGCCAGCCCGAGTGGGCGCGGTTCCAGTATCACGCGCGATTTGCCGTGACCAAGGGACCGCTCAAGGACGAACTCGCCACCCGCAACAAGGCGCGCAACAAGCTGCTTCTGGAGTGGCTGTTCGAGCCCGAGCGCCAAGAGCAATTGGCGGGGGTTCCGGCTGAGTTGATGTTGTCGCTGATCATCGGCCAGGCCGACAGCTACTGCCGCGCCTGGTTGTCGGGGCGGGTCAAGGGCAGCCCGAAGGTCTATCGGGAATTCTTGGCGGAGGCAGCGTGGCGGTCGGTCGCTGCTGCCGAAACCAATGAAGACCCTCCACAATGAAACAGGGTGATTTTCAAAAGGTTAAAAAAGAGCCTCAAAGCTCTTTGATGGGGAGAAAGTGGAGCCTTTGAGGCTCAAGATGCGCATGAAGCAGGCGGTGAGCTTGATAGGGGTTCAATGCACTCACCACCTACGCAACGGCTTGGGCAAGCAAGCGGCTGCGCAGTTTCATCGTAGAAAGGTGGGGGTTTGCACTCAAGTACCGCTAGTCGCGTCCCCCCACAAATGTCAGCTTCTACGCTGGTGCTCACCCGACCAACCGGCCTGATTCAAGGCTTTGAGCAGCGTCTCGGCATCCAGCCCCGACACCGCGTGCCCGTTACCTTCCGTCGTTTCGGCGGCGAGCAGGGCGTTGATGATGGCTTCTTCCACCGCTTCGGTGGCCGCCAGGAACAATTCGCTGATGTGATCGTTATTGACCATGCTCAGGTTGCCGGTGGTCGGCGCTTTTTTGCTTTCATAGGCCGCTGGCGGCACGTGGTCGTTACCGGTGGCGAAGGCGATGAAAATGTCGCCGCTGTGGTCCTCATTGCCGCCGCCGGTACGGGCCAGACCGAGGCTGGCGCGTTGTGCCAGACGCGTGCATTGATGCGGCAGCAACGGCGCATCGGTGGCCAGGCAAACCACGATCGAGCCCATGCCCGGATGCGGCAACGAGGCCCTGAGAAACGGCGAGTCGACCTGTTCCATGTAGCGCCCGACCGGGTAGCCATCGACGCGCAATTCGTTGCGGATGCCATGGTTGGCCTGGACGATGGCGCCGACGGTCCAGCCGCCCTGGGCAGCGCTCAGCCGTCGCGACGCAGTACCGATGCCGCCCTTGAACTCATGGCAGATCATGCCGCTGCCACCGCCAACGTTGCCTTCAGCCACCGGACCGCCCACCGCTGAATGCACGGCTTCGGCCACATGCTCAGGTTTGACGTGAAACCCGTTAATGTCGTTGAGCAAACCGTCGTAGGTCTCCAGCACCACCGGCATGTTCCAGTAGAGTCGCCCGTCGTCCGGTTGCTGCTCACGGTCCACGGCGATCAGCGCATCACGCACCACGCCCAGGCTGTGGGTGTTGGTGAAGGCAATCGGGCTGGTCAGCAGACCGGCCTCGCGAATCCACTCAAGACCGGTGGCGTCGCCGTTGCCGTTGAGCACATGCACCCCGGCAAAACACGGTTGCTGGCTGGTGGAACCGACACGGGGTTCGATCACGGTGACGCCGCTCAGGATGTCGCGGCCGTTGGCGGTGCGACCGCGCACATTGCTGTGACCGACCCGTACGCCGGGTACGTCGGTGATGGCGTTGAGCGGGCCGGGCTGCAGTTGGCCGAACTGGATGTTCAGGTCGCGGGCACGTGGTTTCATTGGTTTTCTCATCTTCAAGTTCTTGGAAAAAAAAGGACGTGGTTATCACAATTCTCCTGTGGGAGCGGGCTTCCTCGCGAATGCGGTATGTCAGGTAAAGGAGATGTCGACTGACACACCGCATTCGCGAGCAAGCCCGCTCCCACAGGGACGGCGGTGGGCTTACTGACCGTTCTTGACCTTGCTCCAGATCCGCGTCCGCACCCGCTCGGTCGCCGGCGGCAATGGCTGCAAGGTGAACAACGTGGCCAGCGCTTCAGCCGACGGGTAAACGGCCGGATTGTTGCGGGTCGCCTCAGCCACCAGCGCCGTCGCGTTGCGGTTGCCGTTGGGGTAGTTGAGGTGATTGCTGACCGGGGCGATGACTTCTGCGCGCATCAGGTAATCGATGAAGGCCAGGCCCTGTTGCGGATGCGGCGCGTCCTTGAGCAACACCAGCGTGTCGAACCACACCGGCGCGCCTTCCTTGGGCAGGCTGTAGGCGATCTTCACGCCGTTGCCGGCCTGTTCGGCGGTGGCCTTGGCTTCCAGCATCGCGCCGGACCAGCCGACCGCTACGCAGATGTTGCCGTTGGACAGGTCGCTGATGAATTTTGACGAGTTGAAGTAGGCGATGTGCGGGCGCAACTTGAGCAGCAGCGCTTCGGCCTTCTTGTAATCCTCGGGGTTGGTGCTGTTGGGCGGCAGGCCCAGGTAGTGCAGGGCGACCGGCAGCATCTCGGAGGGCGAATCAAGCATCGCCACGCCGCATTCGCCGAGCTTGGCCAGGTTCTCTTCCTTGAACACCAGGTCCCAGGAATCCACCGGCGCCTTGTCGCCGAGCACCGCGCGCACTTTGTCGATGTTGTAGCCGATGCCGTTGGTGCCCCACAGGTACGGCACGGCGTACTGGTTGCCCGGATCGTTGTTGGCCAGTTTCGCCAGCAGCTCAGTGTCCATGTTCTTGAAATCCGGCATCTCGGCGCGGGGCAGCGGGGCGAGGGCGCCGGCCTTGATCAGCGTCGGCAAACTGAAATTGCTGGCCACCACCACGTCGTAGCCGCTGCGACTGGTCAGCAGTTTGCCTTCCAGGACTTCGGCGCTGTCGAACGTGTCGTAGACCGGCTGGATACCGGTGTCACGCTTGAAGTCATGCAGGGTGTTCGGGCCGATGTAGTCATACCAGTTGTAGACGTGAACGGTCGGGCTCTCAGTGGCAACCGCCGACAGCGAAACCGCCAGACAGGCACCAAACCCCAGATTGAAATACGAGCGGTGACCACTCATGATGCGGCACTCCTGGCCTGCTGCGGCCGGTGATGTTCAGGAGCTTGCAGCGTATCGACCGGGGTGGCCGTTACCCATTCCCATCATGGGTTACTCGAAAGGGGTAGTGCGTGGACGCGTTGTTGAAAGAGTTGCCGCTGCACCAGGGGCTGGCGCGGGTGTTTGGCGTATTGGGCGAAGACGGGTTCTGGCGCGCACTGGTCGACACCCTGCGCTTGCTGGTGCCGCTGGACAACGCCCTGGTCGCGGTGATGCGACCGGGTCGAGTGCCGCGCCTGCTGATCGATTTCGACGCCAAGGGCAGCGGCGACGAGCACGAAGAACTGGCGGACTACCGCGCCGGCATGTACCTGCTCGACCCGTTTTATCTGGCTGTATGTGCCGGTATCAATGACGGTTTGCATAGCCTCGATTCCGTGGCCCCGGACCAGTTCCAGCAGAGCGAGTACTACCTCAGTTACTTCCGTTCGGTGGTCGGTGGTGACGAGTTGCAGTTCATGCTCAACATTGACGGCGCAGTGCTCGGTCTGTCCCTGGGACGCTCGACGCGCTTCAGTCTCGAAGAACAGGGCCGTCTGTTGTGCGTGCGCGACTGGGTGCTGGCCGCCATGCGCCGACACGTGCAATTGCTGCCACCGGAAGGACCGGTCGCTGAAGCGGTGGCCGGTGATCTGGCAACCCTTTTGGACCGTTTCGACGCACGCCTGTCAGTGCGCGAAATCGAAACGGCGCGGCTGATTCTGCAGGGCTTTTCCAGCAAGGCCATCGCCCAGAAAATGGGCATTTCCCCGGAGACGGTGAAGGTGCATCGACGCAATCTCTACCACAAGCTCAATGTGAACGGGCATGGGGAGTTGTTTGCGTTGGTGCTCAACCCGCGCTGAACTGCTCGACAAGATGTTCCGAATATTCGAACGAGTAGCCTGAAAACCTCGTGCGTCAATCGAACGAGCTCGGTAGATGATCACTCTCAATCCGCAACCTAATACGGGCGGACACACTGATCACTACCGAGGTTTGCGTCATGACTGATATCACCCGCGTCGCCGTCGTTTATCACAGTGGTTATGGCCACACCGCCAAACAGGCAGAAGCCGTTGCCCAAGGCGCCGGCAGTGTTGTCGGCACCCAGGTTTCGCTGATCAGCGTCGATCAAATCGACCAGTACTGGGAAACCCTGGAAGGTGTTGACGCGATCATCTTCGGCACACCGACCTACATGGGCAGCGCTTCGGCGCAGTTCAAAGGCTTCATGGATTCGACCTCGCGCAACGTCTTCGCCAAGGGCGGCGTGTGGGCCAACAAGATTGCTGCGGGTTTCACCAATGCGGCGTCTCGCTCCGGCGACAAACTGGCGACTTTGCAGCAGCTGTCGATCTTCGCCGCGCAGCACGGCATGCACTGGATCAACCTGGGCCTGCCACCGGGCCACAACAGCAGCAAAACCACGGAAGACATGCTCAACCGTCACAGCTTCTGGCTCGGTGCGGCGGCGCAGTCCGATGCTGATGTCGGCCCTGAACTCGGCCCGCCGAAAGCGGACTTGCTGACCGCGCAACACCTCGGTGCCCGGGTGGCGAATGTCGCGCGGCAGATGGCGGCGGGGCGTCGGGTTTTGGGTTAAAAATAACGAAGATCAAAAGATCGCAGGCTGCGCCAGCTCCTACATTGACCGGGTGCAAACCCGATCCTGTAGGAGCTGGCGCAGGCTGCGATCTTTCGCTTTTCAGCTTTCGAGTTTGAACACCAACGCCTTCAACCCGCATTCCACATCCGCATCCGGAAACTCCGGCGGATTTTCCAATCGCTGTTCAAAGCGCAGGCTCGGCGCCTCTCGGGTTACGCCGTCGATCAGGAAGTCGGCACCGAACGCCGGGTCGTTCATGCAGGCCAGCACCGTACCGTTTTCCGCGAGCAATTCCGGCAAGCGGCGCAGCACGCGCTGGTAGTCCTTGGTCAGCAAAAAGCTGCCTTTCTGGAACGACGGCGGGTCGATGATCACCATGTCGTACGGGCCTTTGCCAATCACCTTGCCCCAGGACTTGAACAGGTCGTGGCCGAGGAACGTGACCTTGCTCAGGTCATGTCCATTGAGCCGATGATTGTCGCGACCACGGCTCAGGGCCGGGCTGGACATGTCGAGGTTGACCACGTGCGTCGCGCCGCCTTCGATCGCCGCCACCGAGAAACCGCAGGTGTAGGCAAACAGGTTCAGCACCCGTTTACCCTCGGCGTTGGCCCGCACCCAATCGCGACCGTAACGCATGTCGAGGAACAACCCGGTGTTCTGCTTGCGACCCAGGTCCACCCGATATTTCAGCCCGCCTTCGGTGATGGTCATTTCTTCGATGACGTCGCCGAGCAGCCATTCGGTGGTGCTTTGCAGCAGGTAGCGATGTTGCAGCAGCAAGGTGCGCGCACCGGATTGCGCCCATTGCGCTGACTGAGTGATCGTCATCAGCAACCGCTTCAGATCCTCCAGTTGCGCGGCTTCCGGCTCCTTGAACAACGCCACCAGCACCACGCCTTGCAGCCAGTCCACGGTCACTTGCTCCAACCCCGGCCAGCAGCGGCCACGGCCGTGGAACAGGCGGCGGGTTTCGGCAGGCGGTGTTGCCAGTGCCGTCAGCAAGTGGTCGTGAAGGATGGAGAGGGCGTCTGCGTTCATGGGTCTGGGTCGGCAATTTACGGGGGGCGGCATTTAACCATAGATGCGCGTTCGGCGGAGCACCACCGCCCCCTGTAGGAGTGCCTGCTCGCGATAGCGGTATGTCAGCCAGCGACTGTATTGCCTGACGCTACGCTATCGCGAGCAGGCTCACTCCTACAGGGTTCTGGGTAGCCGTGAGTGAGCGAGTTATCACATTAAATTTAACTTTACGTGAGGATTTGGCGATCTTCCGGCTCCCATACTCGGCTCCAACGAATAACAACAACCGGAGCCGGACATGTCGCAGTCAACTGCTTCACCCAAGGCCAGCCACCCACGCTGGCTGCGGCTCACCCACTGGCTGAACGCATTGGCGGTGCTGGTGATGGTCACCAGCGGCTGGCGCATCTACAACGCCTCGCCGATTTACGATTTCAGCTTCCCCAAATCGATCACCCTCGGCGGTTGGCTCGGCGGCGCATTGCAATGGCACTTCGCGGCGATGTGGTTCCTGGCGATCAACGGCCTGGTCTACCTCGCGTTCAACTTGTTCAGCGGACGCCTGAAACGACGTTTTTTCCCGGTTTCGCCCAAAGGCGTACTGCATGACCTGTGGGCCGCACTGCGCGGAAAACTCGGCCACGCCGACCTCAGCCACTACAACCAGGTGCAGCGCGTGGCGTACCTGTTCGTGATCGTCGATATCACCCTGTTGGTGCTCTCCGGGCTGGTGTTGTGGAAGTCGGTGCAGTTCCCGCTGTTGCGCGAATTGATGTGGGGTTACGAAGGCGCGCGCCGTGTGCACTTCTTCGCGATGGCGCTGTTGGTGGCCTTCGTGGCGGTGCATCTGCTGATGGTTGCGTTGGTCCCCAAAACGCTGTTGGCCATGATCGTCGGCCGCAAGGAGCACGTATGAAAAAGCCCAATCAAGGCTCCGGGCTGGACGAATCTTCGATCCTGACCGACGCCCGGAAAATCCTCGCCCCGCAAATCGAAGACCGCTCACGCCGCTCGTTCCTGCTGCGTGGCCTGACCCTCGGCGGTGTGGCGATGTTGTCCGGTTGCAACATCAGCGACAACGACAGTGTCGAGACCGCGTTGTCGTCCATGTCGCGCTTCAACGACCGGGTGCAAGGCTGGCTGTTCAACCCCAACGCCATGGCGCCGACCTATCCGGCGTCGATGATCACTCGGCCGTTTCCCTTCAATGCCTTCTACGGCATCGACGAAGCACCAACGGTGGAGGAGGAGAGCTATCGCCTGGAAGTCACCGGCCTGGTCGCCGACAAACGTAGCTGGCGCCTCGAAGAACTGCGCGCCATGGCGCAGACCGACCAAATCACCCGGCACATTTGCGTTGAAGGCTGGAGCGCGATCGGCCGCTGGGGTGGTGTGCGATTCAGCGATTTCCTCAAGCGCATCGGCGCTGATACCGACGCCAAATACGTCGGCTTCAAATGCGCCGACGACTACTACACCAGCATCGACATGGCCACCGCGCTGCACGCGCAAACCTTGTTGGCGCTGACGTACGACGGCGCGGTGCTGCCACGCGAATACGGCTTCCCGATGAAGCTGCGCATGCCCACCAAGCTTGGCTACAAGAACCCTAAACACATTCAGGCGATTTTCGTCAGCAACACCTACAGCGGCGGCTACTGGGAAGACCAGGGCTACAACTGGTTCGGTGGCAGCTGATCAATCCCCGGAAAATTCACCCGTCCGCAACCTGTGCTTCAAGGAGTTTCATCATGAAAAAGTTGACCACCGTTGTTCTGTCCATGTGCCTGGCCGTTGGTGCCGCTAGCGTGTTCGCGGCTGACACCATGAGCAACGACAGCATGAGCAAGGATTCGATGTCCAAGGATGCCATGTCCAAAGACGCCATGAAGAAAGATGCAATGTCCAAGGACGCGATGAAAAAAGACGAAATGAAGAAAGACTCGATGTCCAAGGACGGCATGAAAAAAGATGCCATGTCCAAGGATGCGATGAAGAAGGACGCGATGTCGCAGTAACCCCAAACACCCCGCGATCCCCTGTAGGAGCCGAGCTTGCTCGCGATGACGGTGTAACAGTCAACCTGTGTATTGGCTGACACACCGTCATCGCGAGCAAGCTCGGCTCCTGCAGTTTTTTATCGCTCCTGAGGGGGTATGACCTGAACTCATACCCCCATGATTTTTTATGGTTACAGCCCCGCAAACCCCCAGTGTTAAAAAATCGCAAACCAGCTCATCAACAACAAAAAAGAGCGTTTGCAACCATGACTCATCATCACTGCCACGTCCTCGCCAGCGTACTGCTGCGCTCTTCGAACCCAGACATTTGCCACGCCAGGCCTCGTGCTTGCGTGCGCTGCTGATCAACCAAAAAACTCCCTGAAGAGTAACGACTCATGAAAGAACTCGACCTGTACATCGGTGAAGGCTTCGAAGGCCCGGGCGTGAACGCCGCGCACATCAACATCCTGATCGGCCCGCGCAACGGCCCGGCCGGGCAAGCGTTCGCCAACAGCCTGGCCTCGCCAAGCCAGGGCCATTGCCCGTTCATGGTGATCGCCCAACCGAACATCCCGGTCAAGCCGATGACCCTGTACGTCAACAAAGCCGCGATCAGCAGCGACCTGCACGGCAACGCCACCTGGGGCGCGTCCCAGGCAGGCATCGCCAAGGCTGTTCTGGAAGCGCTGCTCGACGGCACCTTGCCGCCGGAAGCCGAAGACGAGTGGGCCATCGTCACCGCCAACTGGGTCAATCCGGCCTGCGACGACCTCGATGCCGTCTACCTGAACAACTACAACGCCTGCCGCACCGCGATTCGCGCCGCCCTGACCGGCAAGCCGGAAACCGCGCAGCTCAAAGATGTGGTCAACCACATCAGCAACCCTTTCTACACGCCAAAAGCCTGAGGTCCGCGCCATGCAATACATCCGTTTGGGCAACTCCGGCCTTGAAGTTTCCCGTCTGTGCCTGGGCACCATGAACATGGGCACCCCGGACTGGAAACCGTGGATCTTCGACGAGAAGAAAAGCGAGCCGATCGTCAAGCACGCGCTGGACAACGGCGTGAACTTCATCGACCTCGCGGACTTCTATTCCGCAGGTACAGGCGAAGAAGTGGTAGGGCGCATCGTCAAGCGGCTGGCCCGTCGCGAAGACCTGGTGATCACCACCAAGGTCGGCTACGGCACCCGCGCCGGCATCAACGCCAGCGGTCATTCGCGCAAGCACATCATGGACAGCATCGATGCGTCGCTCAAACGCCTCGACATGGATTACGTCGACGTCTTCATGCTGCATTATTTCGACGTGAATACGCCGGTCGAAGAGACCATGAGCGCGATGAACGACATCGTGCGTTCCGGCAAGGCGCGCTACATCGGCGTATCGACCATGCTCACCGGGCAACTGGCAAAAATCCTCATGGCTTGTGAGCGCAATGGCTGGGTCAAGCCGATCAACATGCAGCTGCAACTGAACTGCGCCTACCGCGAAGAAGAGCGCGAGATGATCCCGTTCTGCCACGATCAGGGCCTTGGCGTTTCGGTGTTCAGCCCGCTGGCTCGCGGCTTGCTGACCGGCGATGCAAAGTCGACCCGCAACCAGACCGACTTCTTCACCCAGCAGATGTACAGCGACGAAGCTTCCTTCGAAATCGCCCATTCGGTGCAACGTGTAGCCCGTGCCCGTGGCGTGTCCAACGCGCAAATCGCACAAGCGTGGGTGGCCAACCATCCGGGCGTGGATTGCATGCTGGTCGGCGCCGACACCACCGAGCAATTCGACAGCGCCCTGGCGGCCCTGGAGACCAAACTCGACGCCGAAGAGCTGCATGAGCTGGAGCGCAACTACACGCCGTGCGACGTGATCAACGATTACACCGCCGGCAAACGAATCCTGCGTTCGGCCCGTCCGGGTCTGGAGCGCTTCAACCTGACCGAGGCCGTGGCATGAGCGCGTTGATCCGTTACGGCAATTTCATCGATGGGCACTGGTTTACCGGCGAAGGGTCCAGCGGTGGGGCCACTTACCCGGTGCTGAACCCGGCCACCGGCGAGCTGATTGCCGACGTACAAAAGGCCGGGGCCGAAGAAACCAACCGGGCCATCGACGCCGCCAACCGCGCCTTGCCAGCGTGGCGCAAATTGACCGCCAAGGAACGCAGCCAGCGCATCAAGCGCTGGGGTGAATTGATGCTGAGCAACCAGAAGGATCTGGCGACTTTGCTCAGCCGCGAGCAGGGCAAACCGCTGGCCGAAGCCATGGGTGAAGTGGTCTACGCCGCGAGTTTTCTGGAGTGGTTCGCCGAAGAAGCCAAGCGCGCTTATGGCGATGTGATCCCGAGCCACAAGGCCGATGCGCGGATCATCGTGGTCAAGGAAGCGATCGGCGTGGTCGCCGCGATCACCCCGTGGAACTTCCCGCTGGCGATGGTCACCCGCAAGGTCGGCCCGGCGCTCGCGGCGGGATGCACGATGATTCTCAAGCCTTCGGAAGAGACACCACTTTCGGCCTTCGCTTTGGCGGTATTGGCTGAACAGGCCGGGATTCCGGCCGGTGTGTTCAACGTGGTGTCCGGCGACGCCGTGGCGATTGGCGGTGCACTGCAAGCCTCCGGCATCGTGCGCAAACTGTCGTTCACCGGTTCAACTCGCACCGGCAAGTTGCTGATGCGCCAGGCCGCCGACACTTTGAAAAAGGTCTCGCTGGAACTGGGTGGAAACGCGCCGTTCATTGTCTTCGACGACGCCGATATCGATGCCGCAGTGAAAGGCGCGATGGCTTCGAAATTCCGCAACACCGGGCAAACCTGCGTCTGCGTAAACCGCTTCTTCATTCAGGACGGCGTGTACGAAGCCTTCACCGGCAAACTCGCCGAAGCGGTTGCGGCGATGCGCGTGGGCAATGCGCTGGAAGGCGAAACCGAGCAAGGTCCGCTGATCAATGCAGCGGCGCTGGCGAAGGTCGAGTTGCATGTGAGCGACGCTCTGGAGAAGGGCGCCAAGGTGCTTTGCGGCGGCCGTCGGCATGCCTTGGGCGGTACGTTTTACGAGCCAACCATTCTCGCCGAGGCCAGCAGCGAAATGCTGATCGCCCAGGACGAAACCTTCGGCCCGGTCGCCGCGTGTTTCCGTTTCAAGGATGAAGCCGAAGTGCTGCAACGGGCCAACGACACGCCGTACGGCTTGTCGGCTTACTTCTACAGCCGCGACATCGGCCGCGTGTGGCGCATGGCCGAAGGCCTGGAAGCGGGCATGGTCGGGATCAACGAAGGGATCATTTCCACGGAAGTGGCACCGTTCGGCGGTATCAAGGAATCGGGCCTGGGTCGCGAGGGTTCGAAGTACGGTCTGGATGACTACCTGGAGATCAAATACCTGTTGATGGGTGGTCTCTAACCCCACCACATCCCAACTGTGGGAGCGAGCTTGCTCGCGAAATCGGAGTGTCAGGCAATACATGTGTCGACTGACACACTGCATTCGCGAGCAAGCCCGCTCCCACAATTAAAAGCTATCGGTTTCTCCTTAAATAACAACAATTGGAGACTTACATGTCCGTACAACCGGTAAAAATCGACGACCTGCCCATCGGGCGCTTTCACATCAAGATCGCCGGCCTGACTTTCGGCGCGCATTTCACCGACGGCTACATCCTCGGCCTGATCGGTATCGCTTTCACACTGCTGAGCCCACAGATGCAACTCGATGCATTCTGGCAAGGCCTGATAGGGGCTTCGGCGCTGATCGGCCTGTTCCTCGGCAGCCTGTTTTTCGGCTGGATTTCCGACAAGGTCGGCCGGCAGAAAATCTTCCTCGTCAGCTTCGTGCTGATCACCATCGCCTCGGTGATGCAGTTCTATGTCGAGTCGGCGATGGCGCTGTTCCTCTGTCGCGTATTGATCGGCATTGGCCTGGGCGGCGACTTCAGTGTCGGCCACGCCATGCTCGCCGAGTTCGCACCGAAGAAACATCGCGGCGTATTGCTCGGTTCCTTCAGCGTGATCTGGACCTTCGGTTACGTCGCCGCGACTTTCGTCGGCACCGCGATGCTCAGCCTCGGCGACGATGCCTGGCGCTGGATGCTGGCGTCGTCGGCGATCCCGGCGGCGTTGATTCTGGTCGCCCGCATCGGTACGCCGGAATCACCGCGCTGGCTGGTCAATCAGGGGCGCATTGCCGAGGCCCGCGCAATCGTCAAAAAGTTTCTCGGCGACAACGTCGAACTCGACGAAACCCGTTCCACGGAAACCCGCTCCGGTTACGCGGTGTTGTTCAGCCCTGAATACCGCAAGCGCACGGCGTTCAACTGCCTGTTCTTCGTCTGCATCGTGATGCCGTACTTCGCCATCTACACCTTCCTGCCATCGATCCTGCAGAAGATGGGCCTGGCCGAAGGCTTCGGCACTGAGCTGATGCTGAACATGCTGCTGATCCTCGGGGCGCTGATCGGCATCTGGTGCACCATCAAGTTCACCCGGCGCGGATTCCTGATCAACTCGTTCATCATCCTCGCCGTGGCATTGTTCCTGCTCGCAGTACTGCCGAGCAGTGCGGCGTGGCTGATGGTGTTGGTGTTCGGCTTGTTCACGTTGGTGTTGTCGGCGGTGAGCAACCTGGTCGGCGTGTTCCCGGCAGAGAGCTTCCCGACTGAAGTGCGCGCCAGCGGCATTGGTTTGGCCACGGCAGTGAGTCGACTGGGTTCAGCGGTCAGCACCTTTCTGCTGCCGGTGAGCGTGGCGGGCATCGGCCTGAGCCCGACCATGGGTATCCTCGCGGCGATCCTGGCGATTGGCGCGTTGCTGTCCTGGGCCTGGGCGCCGGAAACCAAATCGCTGACCTTGAGCCAGGCGTGCAAGGCGCAGAGTCCGGTGGAGGGTGGTGTGTCTGTAGCCGTAAAAGTAGCGACACCGGTCTAAAAATCTACACCGGCCCAATGTGGGAGTGAGCCTGCTCGCGATGACGGCTTGACAGTCGACATGGATGTTGGCTGGAAGGGCCCCATCGCGAGCAGGCTCGCTCCTACAGGGGGCTGCGGGGTGTCAGGGATTGCTGACTAAACCGAGCCACTCGGTAAACAACCGCACCTTCGACAATCCCCATTTGTCGTTCGCCACATCCAGCCAATAGCCATACGGCCCGATCACTTCCACCGGTGTGATCGGCAGCAGGCTGCCATTGGCCAGTTCCTTTTCGATCATCTGCCGGTCGATCACCGCCAGGCCGCCACCGGCCAGCGTGGTATGGATCACCTGGTCCAGGGTGCTGAATTCCAGACCTTGCCCGGCGTCGACATCCTCGCGGCCCATCGCCGCCAGCCAGTTTTCCCAGACCTTCAAGCGCTTGCCGTTGTGCAGGATGTGCAGCAGCGGCAAATGCTGCAGGTCCGGTGGCTGACCGTCGATGAACAGCTCGGGGCTGGCCACGGCGATATGCCGTTCCATTACCAGCAACTGACTGTGGCAATGGCTGTCCGCTTCGAGGCCGAAGCGAATGTGGCAGTCGATCTCGGCGAGACTGTCGTGACTGGCCTGGTGGGTCACGCTCAGGCTGATGTCGGGGTAACGCTGGCAGAACGCGCGCAAGTGCGCCGACAACCAACGCGTGGCCCAGGTCGGAGGTGCGACGATGCGCAGGCGCAGACGCAGGTTGGGCACGCGCACCGCTTGCAGGGCTCGTTCGATGTGATCGAAAGCATCGCTTAGATGAGGGGAAAGTGCGCTGCCGGCTTCAGTCAATGACAAGCCCTGAGGGGTACGGATAAAGAGCGCCACGCCGAGGTAGTCTTCGAGCTGCTTGATCTGCCGGCTCACCGCGCCCTGGGTGACGTTCAGTCCCAGGGCTGCCTGGCTGAAACTGCGATGCCGCGCGACCTCTTCGAAGACGCGCAGCATGTTGAGCGAGGGCAGTTGACGCATGAATAAAGCTCGTTTTTGTGTGTTGTGGTGCCTATCTGACTATTGGCAAAGGGCCGATGCAAGTGTTGTTTGGGCTGACGCTTTCGCGAGCAGCCCGTTCCCACGATTATTCGAGTTTTCTTAAATCGGCTGGCGGTGGCTGCTGCCATCAACCAACCGCGCAATCCCCAGCGGATTGCCATTCTTCAAGGCATCGGGCAACAGCTCGTCCGGGCAATTCTGGTAGCACACCGGGCGCAGGAAACGCTCGATGGCCAGGCTGCCAACCGACGTGCCACGCGCATCGGAGGTGGCGGGGTACGGGCCGCCATGGACCATGGCATCGCAGACTTCGACCCCGGTGGGATAACCGTTGAACAGCACCCGACCGACCTTTTGTTCCAGCAACACCAGCAGATCGGCGTGGGTGTGCAGGTCCTGCGCCTCACCGATCAGGGTGGCGGTGAGCTGACCATGCAGACTGTCCAGCGCTTGTCGCAGCTCAACTTTGTCCGCCACTTCGACGATGATCGTGGTCGGGCCGAACACTTCTTCCTGCAACAGCGGATCGCCTTCGAGCAGCAGGCTGACATCAGCCGTGAACAGTTGCGGCTGCGCTTGCTTGCCGTGCTGTTCCTGACCCGCCAGATGCGTCACGCCCGGATGTTCGAGCAAGGCCCGCACACCTTTTTCGTAGCTGGCGAGGGTGCCGGCGTTGAGCATGGTTTGCGCCGGCTGTTCGGCCATGAGCTGGCTGAGTCGTGCAATGAATGCCGTCGACTCAGGCGAACGAACGGCAATCACCAACCCCGGATTCGTGCAGAACTGACCGCATCCCTGAACCACCGACGCCAGCAGTTCGGCGGCGATCTTCTCGCCACGCACGCGCAAGGCTTCAGGCAAGAGCAGCACCGGGTTGATGCTGCTCATCTCGGCGAACACCGGGATCGGTTGCGGCCGTGCGGCAGCCATGTCGCACAACGCGCGCCCGCCCTTGAGCGAGCCGGTGAAACCCACCGCCTGAATCGCCGGATGCCTGACTAGCGCTTCGCCCACGCCGGCACCGTAGATCATGTTGAACACACCCTTGGGCATGTCGGTCTGTTCGGCGGCGCGGATGATCGCATCGGCCACCTGCTCGGCAGTCGCCATGTGCCCACTGTGAGCCTTGAACACCACCGGGCAACCGGCGGCCAGGGCGGCGGCTGTATCGCCGCCGGCCGTGGAGAACGCCAACGGAAAATTGCTCGCGCCGAACACCGCTACCGGACCGACGCCGATCCGGTACTGACGCAAATCGACTCGTGGCATTGGCTGACGCTCGGGCAGGGCACGATCGATGCGCGCGGCGTAGAAATCGCCGCGCCGCAGGACCTGGGCGAACAGGCGCATCTGGCCGCTGGTGCGAGCGCGCTCGCCCTGGATGCGTGCGGCGGGCAGGGCGGTTTCCCGGCAAACCAGGGTAACGAATTCATCATCCAGGGCATCCAGTTGCGCAGCGATTGCTTCAAGAAACTCTGCGCGGCGCGTTGCCGGCAAGTTGCGAAACGTCGGGTAGGCGGTCGCGGCAGCCTGAGCGGCGGCGTCCACTTCATCGACGGTGACTTGCACGAACGAGAAGGGCAGCGCGTCACCGGTGCTGGCGTCGTGGCTGTGCAAAACGATGCTGCCGGCAGCGCTGCGCGTGCCGCCGATGTAGTTATGGCCGAGCATGAAAAAACTCCTGTCGAGAAATGGAATACCGTCCCTTGTAGGAGCGAGCCTGCTCGCGATGGACGTCAACGATAACGCGTGCTGCCTGAGTTAACGCGTCGCCCTTGCGTCCATCGCGAGCAGGCTCGCTCCTACAGGGTCCGGGTCAGGCCAATGAATCCGCCCGGCGTGGCTTGGCTGCGGCAGGGTCCACCGCCGCCACCCGCGCCGCCGCTTCGGCATCCACCTGGCGCAACGACTTACCACGGGTCTCGCGGGTCAGGCCGACGGCCACGATCGAGATCAGGGCGGCGCCGACCAGGTACCAGGCGATCGGTGTCGAGCTGTTGTACTTGTTGAGCAGGGTGATGGCGATCAGCGGTGCGAGGGAACCGGCGAAAATCGGCGCGACCTGGTAGCACAGCGACAACGCGGTGTAGCGCACGTGGGTCGGGAACAGCTCGGCCATCAGCGCCGAGTACGGCGCGTAGGTCATCGACTCGATGGCCAGGCCCAGGGTAATCGCGGCCATGATCAGCCAGTTGTTGCCGGTGTCCATCATCGGGAAGCCGATGAAGCCCCAAAACGCGGTGAGCACCGCGCCAGTCAGGTACACCGGTTTGCGCCCGACGATGTCGGACAGATAGCCCATCAGCGGGATCAGGAAGAAGTGCAGCAGGTGCGCACCGAACATCAGCAGCAGGATCTGCGACGTGTCCTTGTGCACCACCAGTTTCAGGTAGGTGATCGAGAACGTCACCACGGTGTAGTAGAGGATGTTTTCAGCGAACCGTGCACCAATCCCCACCAGCACCGCGCGCCAGTGATGACGCAGCACTTCCACCACGCCCAGTTGTTGCTGGCGGGTCTGCGCCTGGCGTGCCTGGCTTTCCTTGAAGATCGGGGCGTCATCGACACTGGTGCGAATCCAGTAGCCGATCAGCACCACAACGGCCGAGAACCAGAACGCCACGCGCCAGCCCCAGGCGAGGAACTGCTCCTCCGACAGGTTCGACGACAACAGCAGCAGGGCGACCGTGGCCACCAAATTACCGGCCGGTACGCCGGCCTGTGGCCAACTGGCCCAGAAACCACGGCGATTGTCCGGGCAGTGTTCGGACACCAGCAAAATCGCGCCGCCCCATTCACCGCCAAAGGCAAACCCCTGGATCAGCCGCAGCAGCACCAGCAACAGCGGTGCGGCATAACCGATCTGGTCGAAGCCGGGCAGGCAGCCCATCAGGAAAGTGGTGATGCCGACCACCACCAGGCTCAGTTGCAGCAGGCGCTTGCGGCCGAATTTGTCACCGTAGTGACCGAACACCAGACCGCCCAGCGGACGGGCCAGAAAGCCCACTGCGTAGAGGGCGAAGGCGGCGATGATGCCGTCGACGGGGTTGTCGGTCTGGCGGAAGAACAGCTTGCCGAAAACCAGTGCCGAGGCGGTGCCGTAGAGAAAGAATTCATACCATTCGGCGACGGTGCCGGCCATCGCGGCGGCGACGACGCGCTTGAGTCCCGAGGGTGTGGTTGCGCTTGAGCTGTGTTGAGGATTGGACATGCTGGCGTTTCCTGTAAGGGCGCAAAAAACAGGCAGCCGGGCCGGACCCGCAAAGGCCCGCCCGGCAATCACTCAGAGACCGACGTCCGGCAGCTGCGGACGGTTGGCCATGGCCTTGGCCATGATCTGCTCGACGAACAGGCGATCGGCTTCCGGCAGGGCCAGGCGCGGTGGACGGGTCAGCGCACTGCCGCGACCGGCGATGGCTTCACACAGCTTGATGCATTGCACCAGGTCGGCGCGGGCGTCCAGGTGCAGGATCGGCATCAGCCATTCGTAGATCGGCATGGCTTCGGCAAAACGGCCGGCCTTGGCCAGGCGGAAGATGGTTTCGCCTTCTTTCGGGAACACGTTGGACATGCCCGAGACCCATCCTTCGGCGCCCACCGCGATGCTTTCCAGCACCACGTCGTCGAGGCCTGCGAACAGCACGAAACGGTCGCCGACTTCGTTGCGCACATCGATGAAGCGACGGGTGTCGCCGGAAGAATCCTTGAAGCACACCACGTTGTCGCAGTCGGCCAGGGAAATCAGGATGTCCGGGGTGACGTCGTTCTTATAGATGGGCGGGTTGTTGTAGACCATCAGCGGCACGTCGGCGTTTTTCGCCACGTAGCGGTAGTGCTCGGCGGTCTCGAACGGTTTGGAACCGTAGACCAGCGCCGGCATCAACATCACACCGTCCACGCCCACCTTGCGCACGGCGTTGGCCACCTTGGCCGCTTGCACGCTGGTGAACTCGGCCACGCCGCAAATCACCGGCACGCGACCGCGAGAGGCATCGACCGCGACTTCGGTCACGGCGATTTTTTCTTCAGCGGTGAGCGAGGTGTTTTCTCCCACCGAACCGCAGACCACCAGGCCCGAGACGCCATCGCGAATCACGTTGGAAATCACCTGATGGGTCTTGTCCAGGTTGATGGTGAAGTCGTCGTTGAATTGCGTGGTCACCGCAGGGAATACACCACTCCAGTTAATGCGCTTGCTCATTTGTTACCTCCAGTTCGTTTTTGTATTTCGTATACGATATTTAAAGTGACTATGTTCGGCTAGTGCTTTTTTCAGGTTTTTACGGATTTATCTGGCCACTGGTCTGGTGAGCAACCCTGTGGCGAGGGAGCTTGCTCCCGCTGGGCTGCGCAGCAGCCCTAATCGCTGTATGTCTGATGCAGCGGGTTCTCTGGATTTGCGTCTGCTGCGCAGTCGAGCGGGCGCAAGCTCCCTCGCCACAAAAGCTCTGCACCGATATCAAGCACCGGGCCAGGTGTCGGACAGGCGATAGCCTTGTGGCCACGGGTCGCTCGGGTCGAGCAGCAGCTGGTGGGTGCCGGTGATCCAGGCGCGGCCGGAAATGCACGGGTAAATGGCGGCGCGACCGGCCACTTCGGTCACTGAATCGATGCGGCAATGGAACTCGGAACCGATGATCGATCGCCCGACAAAGCGCTCGCCGACCTGCATCAAACCTTTTGCGTGCAGCACGGCCATGCGCGCCGAACAACCGGTGCCGGTGGGCGAGCGGTCGATCTTGCCCGGCTGGATCACCACGGCGTTGGCGCCGGTGGCGATGCCGTTCTCATGGACGATGGGCGCGGCGATCTGGCAGAAGGAAATGTGCGACCACTCGGGATTCAGCGGATGGACGAAGCCCAGTTGCTCGTTGGCGGCACGGGTGATTTTCAACCCGGTCGCCACCAGGTCGGCGGCCTCGTCGGGGCGGATGGCAAAGCCCAGGCCCTTGGCATCAGCGATCACGAAACTGTCGCCACCGTAGGCCGTATCGACTTTGAGCGAGCCGAGGCCTTCGACTTCGATCCAGGCGTCGAGACGGTCGGCGAACGACGGCACGTTCTTGATTTCCACCCGTTGCACCTTGCCATCGCGGCAGTCGGCCACGGCTTCGATCAAGCCTCCGGGCGCTTCCAGCACCAGGCGGGTTTGCGGCTCGGTCATCGGCAGGATGCCGCTATCGAGCAGCACTGTGGCCACGCACAACGAGTTGGAGCCGGACATCGGCGGGGTGTCCGCCGGCTCCATGATGATCCAGGCCATCTGCGCCCGCGGGTCCTTGGACGGCACCAGCAGGTTGACGTGACGGAACACGCCGCCGCGTGGTTCGTTGAGGACGAAGTTGCGCAGGGTTTCGTCTTTGGCGATCCAGCGCGACTGTTCCCACACGGTGGCGCCGGGCGGCGGGGCGACACCGCCGACGATCACGTCGCCGACTTCGCCTTCGGCGTGGCAGCTGACGACGTGGATGACTTTTGATGAGCGCATGGTTTGCTCCTTGTGTTGTCTGTCAGGGCCTCATCGCCAGCAGGCTGGCTCCCACAGTGGTTTTGGGTTGATTGAAATTTCAAGGACAACCCATATCCCTGTGGGAGCCAGCCTGCTGGCGATGGGGCCATCGTTTATTTCACTGATTTAAGAAACGCCGCGGTCTCCGCATGCAGCGGATTGCCAATCACCTGATCCGGCGAACCAATTTCATGCACCAACCCATTGCGGAAGAACGCCACCCGGTCGGACACGTCGCGGGCAAAGCGGATCTCGTGGGTCACCAGGACCATGGTCATCCCGTCTTCGGCGAGCATGCGCATGGTGTCCAGTACTTCGCCGACCAGTTGCGGATCGAGGGCCGAGGTGGCTTCGTCGAACAGCATGTAGTCCGGCGACATGGCCAGGGCGCGGGCGATGGCCATGCGTTGTTGTTGGCCCCCGGACAATTTGCCGGGGAAGGTCTTGAGCTTGTCGCCCAGCCCGACGTGGGTCAGTTGTTGTACGGCCAGTTCCTCGGCCTCGGCCTTGCTTTTACCCAGCACCTTGCGCGGGGCGAGCATGACGTTTTCCAGCACCGTCAGATGAGGGAAGGCGTTCCATTGCTGGAACACGATGCCGATTTTCTGCCGCAGGCGATTGAGGTCGGTGGCGCTGTGATGGACCTCGACACCGTCGACGCGGATGTTGCCTTTCTGGATCGGTTCCAGGCCGTTGATGCACATCAGCAGGGTCGACTTGCCGGAGCCGGAGCCGCCGATGATCGACACCACTTCGCCCTTGTTCACCGTCAGGTTGACGCCCTTGACCACTTCGAGGTTGCCGAAGGATTTATGTACGTTGTCGATCTCAATCATTTTCTTGCCACCTTCTTTCCAGACGAGCGCCGAGGCGTGCGACCACCAGGCTCATGACGTAGTAGATAAGGCCCGCGATGCACAGCACCAGCAGCGGTTCCTGAATGCGCGTGACGATGGTTTGCGAGGCGCGCAGCAATTCGACGATGCCGATCCACATCACCAGCGCGGTGTCTTTCATCACCCCGAGCACCAGGTTCAGCCAGCCGGGAAATGCCACCCGGGTGGCCATCGGCAGGACGATCCAGCGCAGATCCTGGAAGAAGCTCAGCCCCAGCGAACGACTGGCCCGGCGCACGCTGAACGGCACCGCCAGCACACCGCCACGGACGATCTCGGTGAAGTACGCGGCGGTGTACACGCCCAGTACGATGCAGCCGACACTGAAGGCGCTGATGTTCAGGCCGACGATGCTCTTGAGCGAATTGAACAGCACGAACTGGATCAGCAACGGCACGCTGCGAAACACGTCCAGCACCCAGGCCAGCGGCAGACTGGCGCGCGGCAGCAACGCTCGCAGCAGGCCGAACAACAAACCGGCGAGGGAACCGAGAATGATCGACCAGAAGGTCAGTTGCAGCGTGACCCATGCGCCGTCGAGCAGGAACAGCAGGTCATTCGAGGAAAAATCGGTGGAAAACATGGACAGCTCCTCAGTAACGGAACAACCGCCAGGCCATCAGCCGGGCTGCCGCGACGATCGCCTTGGCGATCAGGTAATACAGCACCGCAGCGAGAGCGAAGTACTCGAAGGTGCGGAACGTCTTGACGTTGTATTCCTGGGTCACGCCGGTCAGGTCATTGTTCAGCCCGACGATCACCCCCAGCGAGGTCATCAATACCGCCCAGACCATCTGGTTGGTCAGCGGGTAGAAGACGATGCGCAGCAGTTGCGGGACGATGATCATGCGGTAGGCCTGGAAGGCACTCATGCCCAGCGACCGCGCCGCGCGGACCTGTGTGTTAGGCACAGCTTTGAGGCCGCCGCGAAAGTTTTCCGCCAGGTAACCGGCATTGTTGAAGGTGATGCCCGCCAGCAGGGCGAACCATGAACTGACGTGCAGGCCCAACGAGCCGAGGCCGAAGTAGAGGATGTAGATCTGGAACAGCGAGGGCGTGTTGCGCGCGATCGACACCCAGCCATTGCCGAAACCGCGCAGCAGCGGGTGCTTGGCCTCGCGCATCACGGTCAGTGCGAGGGCGATCAGCACACCGAAGATCATCGACAGCGCGGCAGTTTCGAAGGTGACCAGAGCGCCGGCGAGCATGTCCGGCAGGGCGCGCAGGGCTGAGCGCCATTGGAAGGTGTAGTCAAACATGCACGGGGCTCTCCAGTTGGGCGGCAGGTTGCAGCCAGGCCGGCAGACGTCCGCTGGCCGTGGCGGTGCAGGCGGCGTCGACGCATTCCTTGAGGCTGGCGAAGTGCACCTTGCGACCGACCAGGCCGGGTGCGTAGTGGGCGAACTTGCCCGAGTTGGTCATCAGGTTTTTTGCGGCCGGCGGAATAACCGGCTCGCCGAGCATGCACCAGCAGGTGTCGGTCACCAGCGTCGCACCGAAGGCTTCGATCACGGCGATATGCCCGGCGCTGCGGGCTTGCTCCAGCACCGCACGGCCGCAGGTGATGGCGAGCACCACGTGCGGATGTTTGTGCCGGCCCTGGCACAGCGTTGCCAAACTTGCGAATTCACTGAGGGAGAAGTGCGGATTGCCCAGCGAGACCACATCCACCCGGTTGTCCCGGGCACTGTTGAGTTCGCGCCAACTGAGCAACAAGTCTTCGAGGCGGATTTTCTCCAAGGGGATGCAGGTGTCAGGTTCCAGCACCAGCAACGGATCGATGGCTTCCGGCGTGACGCCGGCGATATGGAACAGCGGTGCGGCGGAGGTCGTGGCGAAGGCCGCGCCAAAGGCCTTGAGGTCGTCAAGGTTCGGCGAGTATTTCTCCAGCCCGTACACCAGTGGAATTCGGCTGCCGGCCAGTGCACCGATGTGGTAACCCAGCAGCGGGTAGAAGGCATCGTCCAGTTCACCGAGGGCAGGCAATTCGATCTGCAGCCGGGCCTTGCGCTGTGCGTCCAGGTGGCAGCCGATCAGTGGCGCGCGGCCGGTGAGGGCGATGCAGATGTCGAGGTAATCCGGATACTTCAGGGTGCGGGCACCGAGCACGCTGTTGGCGTAAACCACGGCATTGGACTCGGCCCAGACAATCTGCTCGCCAGCCTTCGGCGCACTGTCGAGCAGGTACGGCGCGCAGGTAAAACTGAGTTGCGCGCCCATGGCCATGTAGGCGTCGCCCAAGGCACTGGCCGGTTCGCCGAGCGCCGGATCGACACCCAGTTCACGCCAGCGACGCTGGTCCACGGAAATCGAATTGAGGGTGGTGGGCACGCTGACTTTCGCCCCCCATTGCACCAGTTGTTCGGCAAAGCGCAGGCTCGCCGGGCCGGTGTAGATGCAGCCATCGATGTGCGCCTGGGTGACATCGACCAGACTGCGCGCACCTTGCAGATCGGCCATGCGCAAGACAATCTGCATGGCCATTTGCGCTGCCTTGCCATGCCGGCCATCGAGCAGCGCGCAATCGTGTTCGGTGAGTTCGATCGAGGCGCTGACGACGGTGTCGGGCACAGGATTATCGAGCGCCTGCCAGGTATCGTCGGGCAACTGTTCGAACAGGCTCAGCGTTGCATTTTCAACCCGTGCGAAGGCCTGGCCGCGCAAGTTGGCAAAGGCCTCCCGGCCGATGCAGAGCACCGGCAGCGAGCGTTCGAAAATGGTCTGCGCCACGAGCACGCCCAGGGTCAGGATCTCGTCGGGTTCGGCCAGCACCAGTGCCGCCGGTGCATGACCGTTGCTGATCAACTCCATCAACACGCTGCTGCCGGTGCACGAGCCGCGACCGCTGGGAATGGCCAGCACCCGGCCGGCCAGATGTTCACCGCTGAGGGGATGGTGGCGATCGATGATCTCGCCTGTGCTGGGCTCGACCCCGCCCCAGAAGCTCAGCCCGACATCGGCGAACAGCAGGGTGCCTTGCGCGGCGCCCCCGACCAGGCTGCGACCGCTCAGAGAAATGGACCTGGGCATGCCGGACACCTTAGTAGTAGACCTGTGGCACGGTCAGGTTGGCCGGCTGGATATCGGTGCCGACCCATTTGACGAAAAGCTCGTTGTAGCGACCGGTGCGCACCTGCTGGTTGACGAACAGGTTGAGGTAGTTGAGCAGACCGTACTCGCTGCGCTTGGCGCCCAGCGACACGTAGTCGATGACATACGGAGCGTTACCGGCGACTTTGAGGTTTTTGTACTTGCCCGACTTGAGGGTGGCGGCGGCCACGGTGTTGGTGACGACAGTGGCATCGATATGGCCCTGGGCGACTGCCAGCAGGGTGTCGTTCTGCGATTGATAGGCGCGGAAGCTACCGGTGCCCCAGTTCTTCACGTCTTTTTCCAGGGCAATGGCTTCATAAGTGCCGCTGGTGTTGCCCACCGGTTTGCCCTTGAGGTCATTGAAGTTGTTGATGCCGGTGTTGTCGCGGGTCAGCACCACCATCTGGAAGGCGAAGTAGGGCACGGTGAGGCCGACGGTCTTGGCCCGTTCGAGGGTGTCGGAAGTGGAGGCGACAATCACGTCGGCACGCCCGGAGACCAGCGCCGGAATGCGATCCGGGAACGGTGTTTCCACGACTTCGGCTTCGACGCCGAGGATTTTTGCCAGGTCATGGCAGTAGTCCACGTCGAACCCGGCCGGGCTGTTGCTGCCATCGCGAAAACCCATGGGCGGGAAGTCGAGGGTCACGGCGCAGCGCAGTTTGCCGGAACCGATGATGTCGTCGAGTTTGTCCGCTTGGGCGGTGGCGATGAAGGAGGTGCTTAGAACAGCGCTGAGGGCTACGGCAAATGCTGGGTTTTTCATAGATGCCTCGTTGGTGGGTGGCTGTTGGATATTGTATTGGGGATTTCGTATACGATATTAACTGTAGCAAGCAGTGTGCCTGTTTCCAGTTTTTTTGAAGATTTAGGAGGTGGGGCCTGAGTTAGAGGTACTGGGGTTGGGGATCGTCGTATTCGGCGGTGTTGCAGCTATTACGGTGGTGTTACATATAGGAGCATTTGATGTGTGGGCGCGCCTTTTCGGAACACCGGGGACATATCCGTTTCTTCGGTAACGGCGGCTTATGGTTTCGCCCTTACGGCGAGTCACTTTTTTTACAAGCGCCTAAAAAAAGTAACCAAAAAAACGCTCGCCCCGAGCGTCCGGCCCCTCGCTGAGGCTCGGCGTACCTTCGCTCCGGCATTCATCCGGGGACACTGCCCTCCGGTCTGCTTCGCGACGACCTACATGCAGCGTGTTCGACTGCGTCGAACGGCGCTGCGCGCCACTCCCCGGATAAACGCCTCCACTCAGCCTCCCGAAGGGGCGGGTAGATCAAAAACAACCGAGGCGGCCTACCGGCCGGCCTGTTTGTTTGGTTCGTACGCATTTCAAACTGTGGGAGCCAGCCTGCTGGCGATGGCGGCCTGATAGCCGACCAATCTCTTTCAGATACAACCCATCCAAACTGTAGGAGCGAGCTTGCTCGCGAAAAACGCCTGGTCAACGCGATCATTCAGATAGAGCGCGTAATCGTTGACGTCCATCGCGAGCAGGCTCGCTCCTACAAGGGGAGATAAATATGTCCGATCGATCAGGCCGGCCGGTAGGCCGCCTCGCTTTTGCTCTGGCTTTTGATCTTTTGCCCCTTCGGCAGGCCGAGCGGAGGTGTTCATCAGGGGGTTAGGCGCGTAGCGCCGTGCGGCGAAGCCGCACACATCGAGAGGAGGTGCAGCGAAGCAAGCCGGAGGCGATGCCCCCTGATGGGCACCGTAGCGAGGGAACACCGAGCCTCAGCGAGGTGCCGTACGCCGGGGCAAAGCCTTTTGCTTACTTTTTGGTGTTTGAAAAAGTGAGTCGCTGTAAAAGCGAAACCATAAGAAGCCGTTACCGAAGAAACGGATATGTACCCCGACCAAACCAAAACCCCAAAAAAACCTACCCCCGATTCCCCCGATACTCACTAGGCGAAACACTGGTCAACGCCCGAAACTGCCGGCTAAACGCACTATGGTCGGTATACCCACACAGCAAGGCAATCTCGGTAATCGGCAACTCGCTGTGCAACAACAACCGCGACCCCTCTTCCAGCCGCGCCTTGTGAATCATCTGCCGTGGCGTGAGCTGAAACACCCGCTTGCAGTGCCGCTCCAGTTGCGCCACGGAATACCCGGCAATGGCCGTCAGTTCGGCAAGGCTGATGGGCCGGGCAAAGTGACGGCGAATATGCGCATCCACCGCCGCCAGTTTCTGAAACGCTGGATGATTCGACTGCGGTGATTGCAGGTCCCGGGAGATCCCGGCCAGACCGACGATCCGGCCCTGTTCATCGTGCAGGGCGAGTTTATGGGTCAGGCACCAGATCGGCTGATTGCCGTAATACAGGTGCAGTTCCAGTTGATCGGACAGTTCCCGCCCGCTGGCCAGCACGCGTCGGTCCTGCTCGGTGTACAGCGGGCCGAAGCGTTCCGGGAAGACCATTTCGGCGGTGCGTCCGAGCAGTTCGGCACTCTGTTTGAAACCGCAGCGCCGGGCCAGGGTCTGGTTGACGAAGGCGTAGCGGGCATCAACGTCCTTGATGAAAAACACCACGTCCGACAGGGTGTCGAGTAGCGGCGCAATCGGTTGCAGACTGCTTAGCAGCGTCGGCAAATCGCATGGCTTGAAAGAAGTGAGCGAGGGATACATGGCGCCGCAGGTCTGAGGGTGACCCTCGGGATCATAGTGACTTGGCTGCATCGCCGAAACCCCCGCCGCGCTCGTCACGCTGGCGGGGTGTCGTCGAGGCTCATCAAGGTTTCGATTCGCGCCGGACTATACGGTGGGCGCGGTGCCGAGGGTTGCCAGCCGAACAGGTGCTGCGTCGCGCCACCGCACACGCGCCCCTGACAGGCGCCCATGCCGCAGCGGCTGGCGAGCTTGGCTTCGCGCCAGTCGGCATGGCCGGCCAATGCCGCGTAAGGCACGTCTTCGCAACGGCAGACCAGGGTGTCGGGGCGGGCCAGCGACTTGAGTCGCGGGTCGAGGGCGAAGGCCTGATTCAATACCTTGGCGAAACCCTGCCAGCGTGCCCGTTGCGGCCACCACCGGCGCGCCGCTTGCGAATCGCCGACCGCCGCGTGACCGGCAATGCTGCCTTCCACCAGAGCCAGTTCACTGCCGCCGAACCCGGTGCATTCGCCCGCGGCGAAGTGATCGGCGCGGCTGCTGGCCTGCCACGCATCCACCGACAGCGCCTGTTTTTCGACGGTACAACCCAGCGCCTGACCCAACTGCGTATTGGGGATCAGGCCGAAACCGCAGGCCAGGCGATCACATTCCAGTTCGACGATCCTGCCTTGTTGTTGCAGGCGCACGCCTTCCAGTCGGTCGCTGCCGAGGGCGGCCAGCACGTGGCTATCGGTGCGGTAGTGACGGTCGAACAGGCTGAACGATTGCAAGAACTTGCCGGGCCAGCGCGGCAGTTGAGCGGCGAAACCGGCGACGGCCGTGAGGGATGCCTGTTCGGCGATGCGCATGACTTTGGCTCCCTGTTTTTTCGCAGTGGCGGCGCTGGCGAGCAGCAGTGGTCCGCTGCCGGCGATCACCACGCGCTCATTCTGCACCGGCAGCCCGGCCTTGATCAGCGCCTGCAAGCCACCGGCTCCGGTCACGCCGGGCAGGGTCCAGCCAGGGAAGGGCAGCAGCAATTCGCGGGCGCCGGTGCACAGGATCAGTTTGTCGTAGCGGATCAGCCAGCCGTTTTCATCGTCTTCAACCAGCAATTGTTTTGGCGCGGGATTGGCGATCACCCGGGTGCCGGGATGGTGGTGGATGTTGCTGTACGAGGCCAGGCGTTCGCGCAGGTGTCGTGCCTGATCGGGCACGCTCGCTTGCGGACCGTCGCGCCAGATTTGCCCGCCCGGCAGCGGGTTGTCGTCGAGCATGACGATGCGTGCACCGCTGGGCGCGGCGGCAATTGCGGCCGCCATGCCGGCGGGGCCGGCGCCGATGATCAGCAGATCGGCGTATTGATTCATCAGCGGGTCTCCACTTGCATGCCGTCACGGCAGAGGGTCTGGCAGGCCAGGCGACGGCGGCCATCGATGGTCACCCGGCATTCCTGGCAGATACCCATTCCGCACAGCGGCGCACGGCGTTGGCCACTTACCGAGGTGCGACTGCAGCCGTCGCTGCCCAGGGCCAGGGCGGCGGCGACGCTGGTGCCCTCGGCGACTTTCAGGGCGTGACCGTCCAGGAGCAATTCAGGCATGGGCGGGTTCTCCGAGAAAACGCTGGGGCAGATAGGGTTGTGCGGCCAGTGGCGGGGTTTCGTTGAACAGTTGGGCGACCAGCAGGTCGGCGGTGCCGGGCGCGGTGGTCACGCCCAGACCTTCGTGGCCGACCGCCAGCCACAAGCCCTGGCGTTGCGGATGCTGGCCCACCAGCGGCAGGCCGTCGGGGCTCGCGGCGCGAAAGCCGGTCCAGGCGCGGATGCCATTGAGCCGGCTCAACCCCGGCATGTAGCGGGCGGCGCGCTTGAGCATTTTGGCGAGCATCCAGCCTTCGACCTGCGGGTCGGTGGTGCCGAATTGCCGCGAGGCGCCGATGAACAATTGCCCCGTGGGGCGCGGCTGGATATTGCAGGCCGTGGACGGTCCCGTGGCATTGTGGGCGCTGGTGACATAACCCAGTTCCACCAGCGTATGGGTGACGGTGCCGGGGTAGCGGTCGGTGATCAGCAAGTGGCCTTTCTTCGGCTCGATCGGTAGCTCCGGGCATAGCTCGTTGGCCTGGATGCCGTTGGCCAGCACCACGGCGGCGGCGCTCAGCCATTGGCCGTCATCGAGGCGCACGCGGTTGCCGTCGACCTCGCAGACCCGTGACCGGCGCTGGCGGATGTTCGGCGTGTCGAGCATCCAGCTCGCCGTCGCCGGGGCGTACAGAATGCCGTCACCGTTGATCAGCAGGCCGCCTTCCAGGCCTTCACACAACTCCGGTTCGCGCTGGCGCAGGGCATGGGTGCCGATCAGCTCGCACGCCACACCCTGCGCTTGCAGGTTGAGGTATTTGCTTTGGGCCACGGCCATTTCCTCGGCGTTGGCCGCCAGCCACAGCGTGCCGTTGCAGCGATAGGCACAGGCAGCGGGCAAGTCCGCAGACTGTTCGCGCCAACGTTGCAGTGAATATTGACTGAGGGCCAGTTCCGCCGGGTTGTCGTCGAGCACCAGCAGGTGGCCCATGCCCGCTGCCGTTGCGCCGTGCAGGCCGGCGTCCAGCACCAACACCTGCAAACCGCGTCGGGCCAGGGCCTGGGCGCACGCGGCGCCGATGATGCCGGCGCCGATCACGATCACATCGGCCACCTGGCCTTGGTTCATGGGCGGATGCCCCAGGCGAAAGGATCGTCCTGTTCGATGATCAGGCTGGCTTCGGCGCTGATATGGGCACGGCCGCGAATGGTCGGCACGATGCGCTCGCCTTGCCATTCGAAAGAGCCTTCGAACTCGCTGCCGATGACGCTGGCCTGGCGCCAGATCTGCCCCGGTTGCAGTTTGTCGTCCGCCGCCAGGCACGCCAGTTTGGCGCTGGTGCCGGTGCCGCAGGGCGAGCGGTCATAGGCCTTGCCGGGGCACAGCACGAAGTTGCGGCTGTCGGCGTGATCGTCGTCGGCGAACAGCTCGACATGGTCGATCAGGCCGCCGTCTTCACCGCGAAAACCCTGGGCTTCCAGCGCTTGCTGCACGGCGTAGGTGTAGGCGGTCAGAGCGTCAAGATTGTCACCGGCGACCCGCAGGCCATGGTCGGCGATCAGGAAAAACCAGTTGCCGCCCCAGGCCACATCGCCGCTGACCTGGCCGATGCCCGGCACCTGCAACTGCAGCGCCTTGCGATAACGGTAGGCCGGCACATTGCGCACGCTCACCGAATGATCGTTGTGCAAAGTAGCCTGCACCGTGCCAACCGGCGTCTCGATGCCGTGCACGCCGGGCCCGATCTTGCCTAGGTGCGCCAACGACGCCACCAGGCCGATGGTGCCGTGGCCGCACATGCCGAGATAACCGCTGTTGTTGAAGAAAATCACACCGGCGCAGGCGTTGGGGTCCACGGGTGTGCAGAGCAGGGCACCCACCAGCACGTCGCTGCCCCGTGGCTCCAACACGCAGGCGGCGCGCCATTGATCATGCTGCTCAGCGAGGATCTTGCGTCGTTCGGCCATGCTGCCGTCGCCCAGATCGGGAAAACCGGCGATCACCAGGCGGGTCGGTTCGCCGCCGGTGTGGGAGTCGATCACGGAGATGCGTTTCATCGGAGGGCCACGTCCATTCGGTTGAGTGAACGCAAGAGTGGCCCGGACGGCGAGATGCCGGCTTGATGGATTTAGCCTGCACCGATGACGAAATCGGCACAGTGGTTGTTGCGTCAGTGGGCGTGAGGCAGGTGTTCGAACAAGGTCTTGCAGACCCCGGCGATGTGCTCGTCCAAAAGCGTCACCGCCCGGTCGACATCCCCGGCGCGACAGGCCTTGATGATCTCGCGGTGTTCGTGATCGGCGCGTTCCTTGCCGGCCGACAGGCTCATCTGCATGCGCAGGTAACGCTCCAGCTTGTCGTTGACCGAACGGATCAGGCTCACCAAAAACGGCCGTTGCGCCGGCTCGTAGAGGCAGGCGTGCAACTCCCAGTTGAGTTCAGCCCAGCGCCCCACGTCGTCTTCGCCGATGAACTCCTGGCAGATGCGCTCGGCACGGGCGAAGGTTTCCTCGGTCATGTTGGGGATGGCCAGCCGCAGGATCTTGTCCTCCAGCAACATGCGCACCTCGAACATCTGCGCCAGTTCCGCATCGGACACCCGCGTGACCATCGCCCCGCGATTGCGCTGGAACATCACCAGGCCTTCTGCTTCCAGACGCTTGAGCGCTTCACGCACCGGGATCTTGCTGACGTTGAACTGGCGGGCGATATCGTCCTGGCGGATCGGCTCGTCCTCGGCAAAATGCCCGGCGACGATCGCATCGCGCAGATGGCGGGTAATGATTTCCGACGTTGAAGGGGTGTTGCCAAGGTCGGGGGCGTTGAGTTTGGTCAGGTTCACGGCGGCGGTCGTTCGGAGTGGGATAGCGCTAGGGTATACGAAATTCTTTCGCCGATCTTCTCCGGCCTCAGGCCAGCGGTCAGTACACGAAACCTGTGGGAGCAAGCGCGCTCCCACACGTCATGATGATCAGGCTTGTGCGGCCCCCACGGCGCCGTTTGCCGTGGATTTACTGCGCACGGTTTGATACAGCACGCTGGACACCAGGAACCCGAGAATCGCCAGCACACTCATCAGACTGAAGACGTAGTTGTAACCCTGCTGACCGGGGAAATGATCGAGGATCGAACCGTAGATCACGTAGGCAAACATGCCCGGTGCATAACCGATCAGGCAGCCAATGCCGAACGCCGAGCCGGTGATGTGTGGCGCGATGCCGACTTCGCCCATCGGCGCCCAGAACACGCCGCGCATCGAAAACACGATCAACGCGAAGGACAGGGTGGCGGCCATGCCGGCGTAGATGAAGCCGGGGCTTTTCGGGATCAGCATGATCACGCCCATCAGTGGCAACAGCGCCAGGAATGCCCATTTCAGGTAGCGGCTGGTGCTCTTGAACTGTTTGTCGGCAATGAAACCACCGGCAGGACCACCGAGAATCTTCAGGAAGTATTGGTTGATGATGCCGTAGGCACCCACCAGTGCCACGGGCAAACCGTACATTTCCTTGAGGTAGGGAATGAAGTAGGTCAGGCCGCAATACACGATGTAGACCATGAACACGTTGAGGCTGACCAGCCAGATCCCCGGCACCTTGATCGCTTCCAGCAGATTCGCCAAACCGTTCTTCGGCTTGGCGATCGACTGCGTGTTGCCGCCCTTGAGCAGGAACCAGGTCAGGGTGCCGGCGAGAATGTCGATCACCGAGTAAAACAGAATCGCCGATTTCAGACCGGACTCGCCGGAGCCCATGGCGACGAAAACGCCCAGCGCGGAAAAAGCCACCAGCGTATCGATGACGCCACGTCCGCCTTCCAGCAAGCCAAACAAACGACCTTGTTCCTGATCATTGCCCAGGTTGCGAATGGCCTTGAGCAGCGAAGGCCAGAAAATGCAGTCGGCACACACCGCCAGCAGACTGAACACGATCAGCAGGTTGCTGAACGGCGGGAAGGTCGCCAGATAGAGCCCCAGGCAACCGGTGCCGAGCAGGCCGATGGGATCAGTTTTCGGGTGTCGAAACGGTCCGCGAGCAAGCCGCCGACAACAAACAACGCCGTGGCGATGATCGCGTTGGCGCTCAGCAGCACGCCGATTTCAGTGTGGCTCAAGCCCATGAATTCCTGCATGGGCACATAGAAGGCGTCCTTGAGGTTCGCCAGTTTGTAGATGGTGCCGCCACCGAGAATGAGGATCAGGAATCTGAGCCATTTGGCCTTGTTTTGGATTGTCATTGTTGTTCTCCACGTCAGGTTCAGGCGTTGCTGCGGTTGTCCAGGGTCAGTTCGGCGAGGGTGCGAAACTCGGCCAGCACGCCACGGACATAGGCGACCTGGTTATTCGCCCAGCGGTGTTCGTCGGCCAGCATGCGCTCCAGCGAATAACCCGCCGGCAGAGGCGTGTCGCTCATTTCCCGGTAGGCAATGAACGGGTCGGCCGCCTCGTCGGTCTGGCGGAACGCCGGCGCCACGTAGTGGTTTTCCTGCTCAAGAATGAAAGCGATCACTTGCGGGGTGGATTCACCCAACATCAGCAATTCGAACAGCATGCGGGCGTTCGGCAGGTCGTCTTCGTCACTGCCTTGCAGCACGCCGTAGTGACCAAAGCCGTTTTGCTCGGGGACCACGCGCACGCCCTTGAGGTGGGTCTGACGGATGTGCGGCGCCAGCGTTTGCAGGGCTTGCAGCGGTTGTTCGCAGGCATTGATCATGTTGCCGAAATCGAACAAGGCGTGCAGGCGAGGGTGGTCGAGGCGGTTCAACAACTCGGCGATTTCGCCGCTCTTGAGTTCTTCATGCTGTTCGAAGTCGAAGTACAGGTCGTGTTCGTCGGCCTGCTGCGCGAGGTAGTGCAGGTCGGTCTCGATGATGTCCATGACCCGCGACAGCGTGCCTTCGTAGCGCGAGTAAACGCGGATGTTGCGCACACCCAACTCCCGCGCAATGGCGATCACCTGATCGACATCGTTTTTGCGCGTGCTGCTGATCTCCAGATGCACGTCCAGTTGCAGCGCGCTGGCCTTGGCGGCAAACGCCTGAAGCTGGACGGCGGTCATTTGGCTGAGGCTGTTTTCCTCACCGTCGAGCAAGTGCAGGCTCAGGCCTTGCAGCTCGTGGCGATAAGCAAAGTCCAGCATGTCGGCGGGCGTGACACGACCATGGGTCAGGTTGGTCAGCAGGGGATAGGCGTGGGCAAACAAGCGCAATTGCTTGAGGCGTTCAAGCAGCTGGCGGGCCAGTGCTTGCGTCAGCACTGGGGGCGCTTCGGCCCCGGTCGCCTTGTGGCTGAGCAAGGCGTTGAATCGTTCCTGGATCTTATTGTTCATTCGAGTGATTCCTGGTTCAGACGCCGGGTCTCCCGGCGCAGCCTTTATCGCGCCAGTCAGGAACTCTCGATAGATCCATTACTATTTAATTGATAAGACCACTTTGCTCCTTCAGCGGGGCTGTTGCAGATGCCCCATGCGGACCAATGCCTGTGCCAGTGCTTCAACGCGTGCTTTGGCCTGATCTTCTGGCGTGCCGGCAAAACCGATCAACAGCGCGGGCGGCAGGTAGTTTTGCAGGCAGTAGTCGCTCAGGGCATAGGTGTGGATATTGTGCCGGGCCAGCTCCTTGGCGATGGTGTCGGCATCCAGATGCTCCGGCAGCCATGCGATCAGATGCATGCCGGCTTCAACCGGGGTGAGGGTAAAAAAATCGCCCAACTGTTGCTGCAACTGCTCGACCAATGCTTGCTGGCGGGCCTGATACAGCGCACGCATGCGGCGGATATGCCCAAGGAAGTGGCCCTCACTCATGAAGTCGGCGGTCACCGCTTGCAGGAGCGTCGGCGGGCTGCGATCCATGACCGCGCGCAGGGTGCAAAAAGGTTCGACCAAGGCGTGGGGCAATATCACGTAACCCAGGCGTAGCGAGGGGAAAAGCACCTTGCTGAACGTCCCGACGTAAATCACCCGGGCCCGCTGGTCCAAGGCGAACAGCGCGGGCAACGGGCGACCGCTGTACCGGAACTCGCTGTCGCAGTCGTCTTCGATGATCCAGCTCTGCTGTTGCGCGGCCCAATCGATGAGCGCCTGGCGCCGGGCGTAACTCATGGTCACGCCCAAGGGATGCTGGCGAGCCGGCGTGGTAAACACCAGTCGCGCATCAGGGCATTCGGCCAGGCCTTGCTGGATGTCGATGCCCTGATCGTCGATGCGCAACGGCACCACCCGGCCACCCTGGGCCTGGAGCGCGATGCGCGCGGCGATGTGCCCGGGGTCTTCCATCCAGACGCCGTCCTGCGGATTGAGCAGCAACATGCCCAGCAGGTTGAAGGCTTGCTGGGCGCCGGAAACGATCACCACCTGCTCCGCCGTGCAGTCGATGCCACGGGCATCGAAGACGTATTCGGCAATCGCCGTGCGCAAGGCCAGCAGCCCTTGCAGTTCGCCATAACCGAGCATTGCCTTGGTCGGTTTGTGCAGGTGGCGACTCATCAAACGCTTCCAGATATGTTGCGGGAACGCGTCATAGGTGCTGTGGCTGGGCAGAAACGAGGTGGGGCTCGCGGGGTCCCAGTCGGCATAGGACACCCCGCGAAAATGCTCGCTGCGCAGCGACAGCATCGACTGGCTCAGGTCCGACAGGCGCGGTGGCTGGCGCGGTTGCTCATCGTCGGCGAGGCCATGGTTTTCCCACTCGTCACCGACGTAGGTGCCCGCTCCGGTGCGCGAAGCCAGAAAGCCTTCGGCAATCAATTGGTCGAAGGCATTGAGGATGGTGATCCGCGACAGCGCCAGTTCCTGGCTCAAGGTCCGGGTCGATGGCAGGCGCACGCCCCCTTGAAGCCGTCCGGACAATATCTGTTTGCGAATCTGCAAATAGAGCTGACGGTAGAGCGGAACGGAACTGGTCCGGTCCAGATCGATGCCCGACAACAGCAGGCCGGCAGGGGATTTCATGACAGGCTCGTCTGGATGGCGTGAGGATATGAGCGCAAGGGTATCCAGCGGCACCGGATAAGTCACTCTGCCGACATGGCGGATGGGCGAACAAAAAACTTGCGGTAAACTGCCCGCGCAAAAGGCGCCGCGATGTTACATCGCCGCGGCGCCCCTTTACTTCCTCCAGTACGAGAGTCCCATGGCAAACCAAGACATCACGTTCACTCCCGATCCCGATGCGGATTCCATCTCCTCCGACGTCGCCGGTTTCGGTGGACTGCTGGTCTCTACGCAAATCCCGACCCGCGCAGACGGCAGCCTGGAGCTGGGCGATATCACTGTGCAAAGCGAGTGCACTTTGCAGGCGCTCAAGGTTGCGCTGGAGCGTGCCGGCAGTTCCATGGACCGCGTGCTGCACCTGACCATCTACCTCACCGACATGGCCGACCGCGCCGCATTCAATGAAGTCTACAAACGCTTCTTCGCCAAACCGTGGCCGGTGCGCGCCGCCGTGGGTGTGGCGGCGCTGGCGGTTGAAGGCATGCGCGTGGAAGTCACCGCAATGGCCGCCAAGGCCTGAATCAGGCCTGCGCTGCCGCCGCCACCACCGGGCGTCCCGGTTTACGCAGAGGGTCCAGGCGTGAGCCGGTGTAGCGGGTTTCGCGGAAGAAGCGCCAGCGGCCGAACAGTCCGTAGACGTGGGTGACGCGACCCTGTTCGTGGTAGCCCATGCGGATGTGCAGTTTCAGCGCCGGGATGTTGTGGGTTTCGCAGACGTCCACCACCTTGTTGCAGCCTTGCGCCGCCATCGCTTCCCACAGCGCGACCTGTACGTCCACCGACAGACTGGTGCCGAAGTAGGCGCGGGTCATTTCACCGCCGAACTCGAAAAACTCGCCGGGTTTGACCGGGAACCAGCAGCCGTAATAGTGACGGTCGTGGTAGTCGCGAACGCTGCCCCAGATGAACCCGATCGCATGACCTTCTTCGTCCAGGTACATGTGGCCGGTGTGACCTTCGGCGGCCAGTTCGGCCATGGTTTGCACCCGGTCACCGAAGTGTTTGGTAAACGCGACGGCGTTTTCCGGGGTGATGGTGACCTGACGCACCCCGGAGTAGGGGCGCAATTTGTGCGGCGGCACCGGGCTGACCAGGTCGCGCTCCATCCAGAGCAACTCCCAGTGGAAAAACACATAGCGTTTCCACAGAGTGCTGAACGTGCGACTCAGGCCTTTTTGTTTGATTCGTTCGCGGAGTTTGTCGATCAGGCTCATGAAGCCCTCCTTGGCCGGGATTGGCCGTGCATTGGGTGAAGGTAATGTTGGGTATAGATCACCATGGCCTTTGCATGGCAGCTCCTTTACCAGCAATTTGTTTCTATTTGTGTTTCAGTATTGACACAGTTTTTCCGGCGTCAAAAAGCCGCGCACCGGGGAATCCAGAGGGGGTTTTTGCGGGGGAAATCCCAGGTTGAATCCTCCCTGAACGATCACTCCATCACGGTCTCTGCGCGCCTGTGGATGGCATTGTTGGCGACGCTGTAGGCGACCCTCGGCACGCCCGGCAATCGGTGCTCCAGCAGGGCGCTCAACGACTCGCCTTGTTCCAGATAGGCATCGCCAAAATCGGCGCCGAGCTGGTTGGGGTGGGCGACGATTTCCAGCAAGCCGTCACTGGGCGGCGCCGCGTTGCGCAAATCCACCGGGGTGCAGACATAGTCGGCGGTGGCGCCGGCCAGACTGTTCAAACGGTGGTTGAGCAACTGTTTGAACAAGCGCTTGGGCAGGCTCAGGTTTTGCCCTAAGTTGCGCGCCAATCGCACCGGCACACCCTGACGCGCCGCGAACCGCGCGACGATCTCGCCGATGGGCCAGATGTTGTGCACGTGTTGATGGGAGTCCAGATGGCTGGGGCGCACGCCGTTGTCGACGCAGCGTTGCCATTGGGCTTCGAGTTCTTCTTCCACCGCAAGCCGATCCTGGCGACCCAGCCACAGGCGGGTGCGCGACAGGTTGAGATCGAACACGCCGGCGCTGTCGCAGAAGGTCCGGCGCGTGAGAATGCGCCGGCTCAAGGGGCGGCCGTACGTGAGGTTGAAGTGCAGGCCGATCCGTCCCTCCAGCAATGGGTGTTGAGCCAGGGCGCACGCCGCTTCGAAGGCCGGCATGTTGGCCATGGCGGTGGCGGAGCTGATGATCCCGGCCTGGAAAGCCCCCAGAATCACCGCGTTTTCGCAGGCGCTGAGGCCGAAGTCGTCAGCGTTGACTATGACTTGCTGTGGCATGTTCGCCCTCCATGAGTTTGTCGGTGGATGCAGGCGCCTTGACCGCCGGCGTCGCGATGGGAGCCGGGGCAGGGGCAGGTGAGCTGACCGCTGCCGCACGCTTGGCCCGCCATTGCTGCATCGCGGGTTTGAGCCGTTGCCAGAAGCGCAGGGCCAGACCCAGTGCCAGGCCGCTCGGGCGCCAGGAGTAGAAACTCCAGCGCCAGTGTTCCATGTGTCCGGTCATGCGTTCGTGCAGTTGATGGCTGGAGTTTTCCAGACTCACCCGCGACGCATCGATCCAGCGCCAGTTGTCGTCCAGACCCCAGCGAATCCATTCTTCGAGCAACACCCGACCGCTGCCCAGGTCGGCGTATTGCGGCAGGAATGCCAGGTTGTAATCGTAAAGCCGTCCTTGTTCCAGCAAGCCGAGGCGGTAGCTGATGCAGCGTCCGTCCAGCTCCAGTACCACCACGCGCACCAGGCCTTGGGCGGCGAGGGCGGTGAAGGCTTGGTCAATCCATTGGCGGTGGCGTTCGTCGGCGAAAATGCCCACGCCCTCATCGCCTTTCCAGCTCACCGCTTCGACCTCGGCGATGACCTTGAGCAATGGCCCCATGGTCGTCGCATCGGGGGTGATTCGGCGGACTTGCGCGCCACACGCGGCAATGCGCTTGCGTGCCCGGCGCAGTTTGTAGCGCGGATCGCCGGAGACTTCCTGGCGGTCCGCATCGGTGATCAGGTGTACCGGCGCGCGACAACTGAGGCGGCGCTCGGCGGTCGAACTGCGGGAGGTCCAGTGCGCCAATGCGCTGTCCTCGCCTGCCAGTTCATTGAGTTGCAGCACAGCATGAGGCAGTCGACGGCGAACCTCGGTCAACGCCTTGCGCATGTCCGCTGCATCCATGCACGCGAGCAGCGCGAGGCGATCGGCGAGGGGATAGCCCAAGTGATGCAACACACGAAACGGCAATCCGCCAAACCGCTCGACGGACGCCACCAACGGTAGGCACAGAACCAGTTCATCAGCCTGCCAGCCGAGCAGAACGTGCAAGCGTTCGCCAGCCGTCAATGCCTGCTGCGAGGCAACCATCCAGGCCAGTGCGTTGAACGGCGTGTGGTCCATCACTCGCAGACGCAGCGCTTCATAGGCCGCTGCGGGAAAGTCAGCGGCGCACAGCGAAGTACGCCATTCAAATCGCACGGTCATAGGCTCAGGCCACCGAAGCTGTCGCAGGTGAACGTTCCGGTTTGCGCAAGGCATCCAGGCGCGAGCCGGTGTAGCGGGATTCACGATAAAAGCGCCAACGGCCAAACAGTTCATACACGTTCATGATGCGCCCCTGTTCCTTATACCCGGTGCGTATGTGCAGTTTCAGCGCCGGGACGTTGTGCCACTCGCACACATCCACCACCTTGTTGCAGCCCTGGGCGTGCATGGCTTTCCACAGCTCCGTTTGCAGGTCCATCGACAGCGACGTGCCCCAGTAGCCCCGGGTCAGTTCGCCACCGAACTCGAAGAACTCGCCTTCTTTCACTGGGAACCAGCAACCGTAGTAATGGCGATCGTGATAGTCGCGTGCGGCACCCCAGATGAACGCCACCGCGTCGCCTTTGTCGTCCAGGTGCATCTGTCCGGTATGACCTTCGCGGGCCAGTTCGGCCATGGTTTCCACCCGGTCACCGAAATAGCGGGTGAACGCCACGGCGTTTTCCGGGGTAATGCTGACGACTTGCAACGGCGGATAAGACTTGAGTTTATGCGGCGGTATCGGGCTGACCAGATCGCGCTCCATCCACAGCAGTTCCTCGTGGGAAAACACGTAGTGCTTCCATGCCTTTTTGACGGTGGCGCGCAGGCCTTTTTGTTTGATGTGTTGGCTGAGTTTCTGCAATGCACTCATGTTATTGGCTCCTGACGGGTGGACCCGCAAGTGGAGTAAACCAGCGCGCGGCGATATGCCTGCGCGGCCAAGCAGTCGGGCGGCGGTCATGAGGCTTTCCAGCTCAGGGCGAACAGGGTTTGCCCTGGCAGCTCGAAGCTCACGCGACCGTCGTTGCAGCGCAAAGGTGCGTCGCGGCTGCGGTTGTCCGCGCCGAAATAACGCAATGAGCCATTGGCCAACGGGCACGCCGCGCCGTTGAGGCTGACATGCTGCAAACGCGAGCCTTTGTTGACCCCCAGCAGGCTGCGTTTGCTGTCGTCGGCCATGGCCAGCACGTCGACTTCAAAGGCATCGTTTTCCAGGTACATCACGCTGTGCAGCCAGTGCTGCCCAATGAACTGCTGGGCCAGGCCGACCGGTTTGAGTTCGAACTGATCGTTGCCTTTCACCCGCAACATGCCCTTGGGGTACTCGGGTTCGTCGGCGGCCTGGAACCAGTTGAGCATCTCCAGCAAACCGTCCTGGGACGAATTGATGACCACCGAGGCCCACCACAACGAGGCGAAGTGGGTTTCCTGATCGTAAGGGCTCAGGCTCGAACCGCTGGACATGTTGGTCTGGTCGAGCAGCAAGGCCTTGCGCGGCCGACCATTGGCGTCGAGACCGACGAGGTCGGCGGCGCGCCGCACGCTGTCGCGGTAAACGCGGGTCGCCAGCAGATCGCGAATCATCCACTCGTGCCAGGCCAGCGCATCGACCTGATCGCCGGATTCCTTCAGCAGTCGTCTGGCCCAGTCGATGCCGCGCTTGTCGGCGGCGTTGTCGGCGAGCGGGCCGTTGACCAACCGTGAGCTGGCGGGCATGGCGATGCGCACGCCAGCCTTAGCGTTGTCGGGGTTGCTGCGCACCTGCCGGGCCATGCTGGTGAAAATGCTTTGGTAGCTGGCGTAGTCCGGGTAGTTGAAGTTCGGCTCGTCGGCAAAACCGATGTAATGGGTGCCTTTGCCGCCAAGGGCTCGGGTCGCGGCCAGCCAGGCGTCGAGGCCGGCATTGCTCATGGTGTCGGCGCGCAGGTCAGCCTGACGCTGGCTGCCGGCGAGCAGGGTGATGTCCTGGGTGATGCCGAAGCGATCCTGATACAACTGGCGGAACGCGTCTTCGTAGTGCGGCTGTTTTGCGGTGATGTCGACGAAACTGTAATAGGCGCCGGCCTGCGGTTTGATCGCGTCGAGCACGGCATAACTGGAAGGTGGCGGCATCACGTAGGGCAGGGCGATGCCCAGGTTCGGCGTGTTGCCGAGAATTTTGTCGTGCAAGGTCAGGCGGGTCTGGCCGTCGTCTTCACGTAGCGGTTTGAGCTGCTGCGGATTCTGCGCGAACAGGTTGGCCGTGCCGTCGAGCCAGAACGCCGCTTTGCCGCTGCCTTGCAAGCGTACGCGCCAGACCTGATCGGCTGTGGCCACGGGCAAGGCGACCTGATCGAACTGCCAATAGGCGCGGTAGGGTTTCAGCGCCAGCGACACTTGTTTTCCGTCGCCGACCCGTTGTGCTTGCAGGGCGCCAACGCCCCCGTGGAACTTGCCCGCCAGCACTGCGTGTTCGCCGGCCGCCACCTTGAAAAACAGTTCGTCGCCGTCGCGGGTTTCCGCGCTGAAATGCACCTTGGCCGGGGCGAACAACGCCACCGTGCGCTCGTCGTGCTCGACCTTGTAGCGGCGGAAACTGTAGCCGGGAATCTCCAGGCGATAACTGCTGGCGCCCGGCGCCAACGGCCAACTCTGGCTGCCACGGGTTTCACTGGCAGCGATCGGCCGATCGCCGGCCAACTTGCCCTGGCCGTCGAGCAAGTACAGGTGTTCTTCGTTGGCGTCGGCCTGCCACGCCGGCACCCAACGCACGGTCACGGTGTCGGGGCGATCCGTTTGCAGGTAAAGACTGCCGTCACGGATATCGGCCCAGCGCATCGGCCCGGCATACGCGTCGAGCGACAGACCCAGGCTCACTGCCAGCGCGAAATGTTTCATGCCGACTTCCGTTGCAGGATGTACAGCATCGGCATCACATCGCGGGGCAGGATGATCAGGGTTTGCCATAGCGGAACGTGGCTCAAGCGGCAATACATCACCAGCAGCGCGATGGTCACCGCCAGGTAAGCGATGGACGAAGCCGCCGCTGCGCCGACGATGCCGTAGGCGGGGATCAGCAACAGGTTTAGCGCCAGGTTGAGCAGGGCACCGAGGCCCATCAACAGGGAAATCGAACCGGGACGATCCTTGCCCAGCAAATCGAGGCGCAGGATGCTCGCGTAGCACAGGCCGAGCAGCCCCGGCAGCAGCGCGAGCAAGGCAGGATAGGCCGGTTGATAGGCGACACCGAACAAGGTGACGATCAGCCATTCGCCGATCACCGCCATGGTCAGGCATGCGCCGAGCATCACTGTCGCGGTCAGGCGCAGGGCCAGAGGCGTGACTTTTTCGATGCCTTCTTCCTGTTGCAGCAGGCGTTTCATCAGCGGCGTGGTCACCGCTTCCGGCACGATCAGCAGCAACTCGGCGGCGGCGCTCGCCATGGCGTAATGACCGAGCGCGGTGCTGCCGAGCAGGGCGCCGATGAACAGATAATCGGAGCGCAGGATCACTTGCTGGAAGAGTAAATCGGGATGGCTACGGGCACTGAAGCGCAGCAGTTCGTTCTGGCTGGCGCGGTCCCATTGCAGGGTCAGCGGTTGATTGCGCTTGAGCCACAGCCAACCCACCAGCACCACCAGACTGATGCCCGCCAACCAGCTGATCAGCGCCGCTTCCAGCGCGGCGCTTTTCCACATCCAGAACAAGGCGAGGAACAGCAGCAGCGGCGCCAGGGATTCGATCAGGCGCAAGGCGTTGAAGGCCACCACGCCGCCCGAAGCGTTGTGCAGCGTCAGCAGTCCGCTTTTGAGCACGGTCAACGGTACCGCCAGCAACAACAGCCAGGCGAGCAAGCCGAGTTGGGTGGTGATGTCCAGTTCGCTGCCGAACTCACGGGTCAGTGCCACCACCAGCAAGGTCAGCAAACCCGCCAGTAGACAACCAAAGACCAACACCTGACTGAGCAACAGGCCCATCGGTCGTTGCTTGGCCGCCTGGTAGCCCACCGCCGAATTCAGCCCGCCGCTGGTGGCGGCGCTGATCAGGTCGGGCAGGGTGCTGAGCAGGGCAAACAGTCCGCGTTCGCTCGGCCCGAGAATCCGTGCCAGCAACACGTTGCGCAGCAAGCGCAGGCCGATCATTGCCAGTTTGGTGCCCATGCTCAGGGCCAGGTGTTTGAGGTAATGGCTGCGACTCATGGACGCGCCCCACGGTAGATGCGCCAGGACAATAATTCCGGGTTACGCGCTGTGCGTTGGCTGACGCCGAACCGAGGCAGGGCCAGCGGATCTTCTGCGCCACGATAGATGCCGGTGCCGGTGCCCAGGGCAAACGGGAAGTCATGCGCGGCCACGTGTTGCCGGACCCGTTCGTTGTTGTCGCCGTTGGGGTAGCAGTAGACCGGCAGTGGGCGATTGCAGCCGTTCAGCAATGCCTGGCGACTGCGGCTCAATTCTTCATCCAGGGTTTGATCGTCGAGCCCGGTGAGGATCGCGTGACTGGCGCCGTGGGGGCCGAAACGGATCAGGCCGCTGGCTTCCAGCGAACGCACTTGATGCCAGTCCAGCGCTTGCGGCAACGACTCTTGCGGGCACTCGTCGGTCAGGCGATTGAGGTCGTGCGGGGACAGGGTTTTCAGGTGCTGCAAAAAGTGCAGCAGTGCCAGGCTACGCCGTTGCACATCCGGGTCATCACACAGCACCGGCAACGGTCGACCCAGTTGCTGCAAGCATTCGATCAAATGCATGCGAGCCTTTTCGCCGTGGCTGTTCCACAGGGTTTCGCCGATGCTTTCCCACCAGAAACGCTGGCGGCTGCCGATGAAATCGGTGGAGAGGAAAATGCTCGCCGGCACCTGATATTTTTGCAGCAGCGGGAAGGCATTCACCGCGTTGTCGCGCCAGCCATCGTCGAAGGTCAACGCAACTTTCGGCCGTTCGTATTTTAGGCTGCCCGGATGCAGGATCTCCATCAGCGGCACGCAATCGAAATGTTTCTTCAACCAGGCCAGCAAATGCTCAAAGGCCTTGGGCCCTACGCACAGTTCATTGCGATGGGGCAGCTCGGCGGCGCGGTCGTTGGGCAGCACCCGATGCAACATCAGGATCACCCCGGCGCCGTGCAGTTGCTGGCGCCCCACCGGGGAATTGAGGTACAGCCAGCCGCTGGTGCGCTTTAGTAATTGTTTGATCGCCATGGCACGTGCCTCTCAACGATTTTGCTCGGGGTTCCATTGCGTATAACGCTGGCCGCGCAGGAACTGCCACAGACCGATGCTCATCCCGGCGAGGGTCACCAGGAGGAACGCGGCGAGGCGAAAGGGTTTGGGCAAGCGGTGTTGCGAATCCAGCAGGCCGGCGATGGCCGCCGAATACCCCAGCAGTTGCGCGATCAGGCTCAGGCGATAAAAAGCGTGGTCGTCCCACAGCCAGAAGTTGCTCAGCAGCAGTGGCAGCAACAGTATCGGTGCCAGGCGCCGGATCAATTTGTGGCTGATAAGCGCAATCGCGTACAGGCCATGTTTCAGCGGATTGAGCAATTCACGACGCTGGGCCAGGCTTTGCAGACCCCCAACAGTCACGCGCTGGCGACGGCGGAATTGCTTGTCGGCTTCATCCACGCCAGTGTCGATCACCCGGGCTTCGGGCACGTAGATGATCCGCTTGAACGCCACCGGCGCGCAGGTGCTGATAAAGAAGTCATCGTTGACCTCGGCCGGCACGTTCTGGAACAACTCGCGGCGCAAGGCGAGCAGCGCGCCGTCGGCGGAAACCATGCAGCCAGTGCGGTTTTCCACGTAGCGCAGCCAGCCTTCGTAATGCCGATACAGGCTGTCGCCGATGCTCAAGCCCTTGCCGGTCACCGGGATCAGCATGTGCCCGGCGCAGGCGCCCACTTGCGGATCAGCCAGCGGTGCGAGCAAATGGCCCAGGGTGTCGTGGGACCATTGGTTGTCGGCGTCGGTGAACACCAGAATTTCACCGGTACTGAGCGCGGCACCGGCATTCAATGTTGCCGCCTTGCCCTGGCGGGGCAGGTCGAGCACGGTGATGCGCGGGTCGACAACCTTGCGTGCGCAAGCCACGGTGTCATCGGTGGAGCCATCGCTGGCCAGAATGATTTGCAGCGTGCGCGCCTGATAATCCTGGGCCAGCACGGTGCGCAGTTTTTCCTCGATATGCCGCGCCTCGTTGTGCGCGGCAATCACAATGCTCACTTCCATCGGTGCCGCAGGACCGTGACGCCGCGCGGCGAAGAACGGGGCTAGCAGGGTCAGCAGCAACGGGTAGCCGAGGTACGCGTAGACAGGCAACAACAGGCACAACCAGAAAATGAATTCAGCCACGGGCGGGCCTCCTGGCATTCCAATGACACAGACTGAGGATGAACGCGGCGCCGGCCAGGTGCAGGCGCACCCAATGCAGGCCCCAGAGTTGAACGGTCAGGCACGGGTTACGGTGCTTGGCGGTCTGGCGCACGCTCAATACCAGCGCCGGGACAGTGGTCAGCAGCACCATGAGCAGCGCATGGTGAGGAAAGCCGTTGAACAGTGCAGAAATCGCCATCAAGTCGAGCAGCCAGGCGCACAGCGACAACAGGGGAAAGCGCAGCAGGCGCAGGCTCATGCCATGGGTACGCAACAGTTGCAGGTGGCTGCCCTGGCGCCACATTTCCTTGCCCATCCACTCGCGCCAGTTCATTTCGTAGCCCCAGTGCAGGGCGATGTTTTCGTTGATCGACATCAGCCGCGCACCGCTGGCGCTCTGGCGCAGGGTGAAATCCTTGTCCTCACCGGTGCGCAGGGTTTCGTTGAAACCACCGACTTTGTCGAACCATGCGCGGCGCATCAGCAGGTTGGCGCTGGGCAGCCAATCGACCATTTGCACGGTATGCCGGGAAGGGCGCAGGGTCCGTCGTTGCCAGGCCGTGGCGTACCACGGCGCTTGGGCCGGGGTGTGCAAGTCCAGGCTAAACACGTCGGCAACGCCGGCATCCTCCAGCTTCAGCAGATGGGTGAGCCAGTCTTCAGGCATTTCGATGTCGGCGTCGATGAACGCCAGCCATTCACCGGTAGCGACCTCGGTGCCCCGGTTGCGCAGGGCGCCGATCAGCACGCCGGGTATGACCAGCACCTGTGCGCCGAATTGCCGGGCAATCTCCGGCCCCTGATCCTGTGAGCCGTTATCGACCACGATCAACTCGCATTCCAGGCCGGCAACATTGGCAGCCCGTTGCGCAGCCAGCTGGGTGCGGGCGATGTGCCGGGCTTCGTTGTACATCGGGATGACGATACTGACGCGACTCATGCCTTGGCCTCCGGGATTGGACTTTCTTCGGCTTTCAGACGCAGCACGCTGGTCATGGCGAGCATGATCCACACGTACTTTTGATTCGGTGCACTGAGGAACATCAGGAACAGCGTCAACGACAGGAAACTCATGCCCAGGTGCGTTAACAGGTCGGCTTGTTGCCAGTTGCGGCGCTGTATCCAGGCCCGTCGGGCGCGAATCAGGTTGTACAAGCCCAGGCCAAGCATGCCGACGAACAACAGCCCGGCGGGAATCCCCAGTTCACTGAAAATTTCCAGATAGGTGTTGTGGGCGCGGCGATACAGGTCACCGATTTTGCGGTTGGCGGAAAACGCCTTGGCGTAACCGGTGGTGGCGTAGTGCAGCGGGAAGGTGCCGGGGCCGGTGCCCAGCAGCGGGTTCTGCTGGATCATCTGGCTGCCGACCACGATGTACGAGGCGCGGCGACCGAGGGATTCGTCCTGGGCCTTGGCACCGGAACTCAAAATGCTCAAGGACTGGATGCGCGCGACGTAACCGGGCGGCATCGCATAAATCGCCAGCGGCACGATGATCGCGAAGCCGAGCATGGCAAAGCCCAGGTGACGCGGGCGAATGCGCGGCAAATGCGCGCGGTAGTGCCATGCACCGATCATCAGGCTGAGGAACAACACCACCAGCCCCGAGCGCGATTCAGTCTTGGTCATGCCGCCCAGCAGCAAAATGAAGCAACCCAGCCAGAACAGGCGATGCAGCAGGTTCGGGCTGCGGATCACCAGCAGCAACGCCAGCGGCACGGCGAAGGCGATCAGCATGGCAAAGGCGTTCGGGTCTTCCAGCAGGCCGGCGGCGCGGCCCTGGTCCTGATACTTGCTGGAAAACATCGCCAGCGCACAGGTCAGGGTGACGCTGAGGGTGACCAGTTTGGCGAACAGATCCAGGTTCATTTCACGGCCGATCAGCAGCGTGATCACGAACAGGATCAGGCCGACGCTCAGTTCCCGCAGATGCCCCAGCGACATGCCCATGTCATCCGTGTTGAGCAGGCTCAGCAGGTAAAGGGCCATGAAGCCGATCAGATAGCGCCAGATATTGCTGCGCAGGCGTTCGGACGGAATCTGGTGCATCGCCAGTTGCAGCATCAGGATCAGCGCCAGTGAGGCACCGATCAGCTTGGTGCCCGACAACGCGCTGTCCTTGAAGAAACCTTCCAGCGGTATCAGCGCGGCAATACCCAACAGGCCCCAGGCCGGTTTGCGATACAGCACGGCGAAACCGACCAGGCCCAGCACCGCTCCCGGCGCCAGAAACGGATAAGGGCTGGCCAGCAACACGAGGCAGACCAAACCAAACAAACTGACGATCGAGAGCGGAAAAATCACGCGCGTGCCTCCCGTGCGGTACGGATATAAAGCTGCGACCAGCTTTCGGCCAGGGCCTTGAGGTCGTAGCGATCCAGTTGCGTACGTCTTGCGTTGTCGCTCAACTCTTGTGCCAGCGTCGGATCACGCAGCAGGGTGCCGATCTGCCGGGCGAGGGCGGCGCTGTCGGCGGGTGACGCCAGCAGGCCGTTGTGCCGGTCTTCCAGCACATCGGGAATCCCGCCGACACCAAACGCCACCACCGGCACGCCGGACTGCATGGCTTCGAGCAGAATCATCGGCGTGCCTTCGGTACGCGAGCTGATCACCAGCGCATCGAGTTGCCGCCACCACAGGCGCATGTCGGTCTGGTAACCGGGCAGGGTGATGCGCTCCTGCAAACCGGCTGCAACGATGCGCGTCAGCAGGCTGTCCCGTTCCGGGCCGTCGCCGAGCATCACGGCGTCCAGTTGCGGGTATTGCTGACACAGCGGAATCAGCGCATCGAGAAACAGGTCGGGGCCTTTTTCACTGCTCAGGCGCCCGACGTATCCGGCCAGCCAGCGCTGACGTTGCGCGGTCTGTGGCTGCTGGTCGTGGGTCGCCGGCAGGCCGTTGGGTATCACTTGCAGTTTCTCCGCTCGCACACTGGCCTGGCGGTGCAGCACGGCAATGCTTTCGGCGACGCAGACCACGCGATTGACCGACGCGGTGCGGCACAGTTGCAGGCTCAGCCAGGTGTAGAACTTCTGTTTGCGACTGCGCGGCGTGAAACCGTGTTGCGTGATTACCAGCGGCAGGCGCAACAAGGTTGCGCCGACCCAGCCGAACAACAGGCCCTTGAAATTGTGCGTATTGATCAGCGGCCGCTCGGCCCGCCGCTGACGCAAATGCGCCAGCAACGCCCCCAGCCCCGTGCAACCGCGACAGTCGACCCCGGCCTCGCGAAACCGCGCGAGCAACTCGTATGGTGCATCGAGAAACAGCACCTGGTGTTGCCCCGGCGTCGCCAGGCAGTGGTCGAGCAACATGCGCTCGGCCCCATAGAAGCCACCACTGCTGAGCAAATGAATGATCGGCAGGGATGGCTTGCTGTGCAGGGACGCGTTCAATTGCGCACCCAATGGACGAAGCTCGGCACGCTCCAGTTCCGGTGTGGATTGCTCGGCTCCACGTTTTGATCGTTGATCACCAGCAGCACCGGCAGGCCCAGTTCGTGGGTGATTTGCGCAGGATGCTTGAAGCGATGATCGAAGAACTCACGCACGTAGACGAAGGCAATCGCCAGCAACAAACCGGTGAACAAGCCGAACGGAATGATCAGCAGCGGTTTGGGAAACGCCGCTTCGGTCGGCTCGAACGGCGGGCTCAGGACCCGGGCGTTGGACAGGTCATTGTCCAGCGAACGGGCTGTGCTGCTTTCGGCAAAGCGCTGGGCGTAGGTGGAGAAGGCCGCGTGCAAGGCGTCGATCTCGGTGTCTACCTGGCGCAGCTTGCTCTGGGTTTCCTGCAACTGGTGGATGCGGTTCTTGAACTCGGCAATGCGCGCGGTTTTCTGGTCGATCACCGAACTGACAATCGCCAGGTCGTTGGTGCGCTCCTGAATCCGGTTGCTCACCACTTTCAAGAACTGCTGGCGGGTGCGGGCGATTTGCTCGCGGGTCAGCAGCATCGGCTCACTGCTTGGCTGGAAGATTGCGAGGTCGTTCATGTAGCGGCTGACTTGTGTGGTCAGCGCTTCACCCATCTGTTTGATCTCACGGTCTTCGAAGGCAACGTTGTCCACGGTGGTGGTGAAGGTGTAGGGGAAGGTGTAGTCATTGAGCTTGGAATTGCTGGCGGCGGCCAGGCTGGTTTTCAGGTAGTCGAGCCAGCGTTGGCTTTGCAGCAAGCGGTCGCGGTACAGGTTGAGCGCTTGCTCCTCGGTGTTGATCGCGTTCAGGCGGAAGGTAATCTCTTCCTTGGGATCGGACGCGCCGATAGCGCCCAGCAGATCCTGCCGATTGCCTTCCAGGCCATCGAGGCGCACCTGATACTGCATCTTCTTGGTTTCGTAGAAGCTCTGCGGCAAGTCGATCGATTGCAGCGCCTGACGGCTGACCAGGTAGTTTTGCAGCAGCGCGGCGACGAACTTGGTGCCCTGGGCCGGATCGGGGAAGCTGTAGATGATCGAGATCACGTTGGAACCCGGAAGGGTTTCGATCTTCAGGCTGTCGATGGCTTGTTGGGTCAAGCCATCGAGCGTGGTGTCGCGCACTGGATCGGTTTCCATGCCCAGCGCCGATTTCATCGGGTTGATCACGTTCTCACGCAGCGGTGTGCTGACGTACTTCTTGAACGGTTGCGCCAGCAGTTTGTTGAGCATGCCGGGAGGCGGGCTGTATTCGCCCTTGTCCCGCTGCTCGCTGATGGTCTGCCGAATCAGCGCCGGTGAGCGCAGGATGTTGCTCTCGGTTTCCATGTCGGCCAGTGACGGCGGAATGAACTGCGCGTTTTCCTGATTCAGCGACGTGGTGGCGTCGCCCTGTGAGAGTTTTTTCGACTGCACGATCACCTGGGCGGTGATGTCGAAGCTTTGCTTGAGCACCAGTGGCAGCACCAGAGCGATCACCGCAAAGATCAGGAATATGCGCTTCACCAACTGCTTGTTGGCGAAGAAGATCCTGAAGAACTCGTGCAGGTAGTTTTCCTTTGGATTCATGTCAGATCACCTGAGAGTTAGTTGCTGTCACTGTCTTTGTTGTCGACGCGGTAGCCGAAGCTGAAGCCCACACCCTGGAACAGCACCACATCCGCCAGTTGCCGTGCGAGTTCACCGGCGCTGGCCAGTTTGGTCTTGGGCACATAGAGCATGTCGTCCGGTTGCAGGTAGGCGATCTGCGAGGCATCGCCGGCCAGGGCTTTTTCCACGTCGTAGCGACGGGCTTCAACCTGATTGCCGTTGCGCCGCATGATCACCACTGAATCCAGGCGCGCCTTGACGTTGGAACCACGGGCCAGGGTCAGGGCTTCGAGCACCGAGACCGGACGGCGGATCGGGTAGGAACCCGGTTGGCCAACCTCGCCAAGCACGTAGATTTCGTTGCCCGCGGTGGATTTGAGCAGCACGTCGACGGTCATCCGTCCCGGCAGTTGCGCGTACTTTTTATTGAGGAAGGCTTCCAGTTGATTGACGGTCATGCCTTGCAGCGGCACGGCGCCGATTTCCGGGAAACTCGCGTAGCCGTCGGTGCCCACGGTGATCTCGCGGCTCATGCCGGTGGCCGGGTGATTCAACGCGCTTTTCATGTTTTGCTCGTTGGTCAGCGGACTGATGATCTGCACGCTCAGCTGATTGCGGTTGGGCTGGAACAAGGCTTTGCGGTTGTAGGCGCGCTGGATTTCGGTACGTGCTTCGTCGCTGGTCAGCCCGGCGATTTTCACCGAGGTGTTGGCGCCCGGCAGTTCGATGCTGCCGTCCGGCAGCACCAGTTGATTGCCGTTGAGCTGGCTGGCGGCGGTGAAGTTCAGGCCGACCTGGTCACCGGACTGGATGCGGTAGGCATCCGAGCCACTGGTGCTGATGTGGAAGATCACGTCCAGCACATCCTGCGGACGCAAGGTCTGTTCGACCTTGGGCATGTCGGTGGCCTGGGCGTTGGCCGGTGAGGCCGTGAGGATATTCACCGGCATGTTCTGGGTTTCGGAAGTGCTGGTGCAACCTGCAAGCGGCAGCAACAGCAGGACAAGCATCTTGGCGTTCATGGCGTCATCCTTTTTGCGTTTGCTTACAGGTTTTTGTAGAGCCACTTGGGCATGTAGTACTTACGCCGGTTGAACACGCTGCCGACCAGTTTCGCGCCGGCCTGGGTCAGGCGCTGGACCGCGGCCTGGGCCACTTCCCAGCGGGTGTCTTCGGAGCGCACGACCATGATCACGCCGTCCACCTGAGTACTGATGACCAGGGTGTCGGCGGCCGAATACACCGCGTCGCCGTCAATCACCACGAAGCGATAACGGCTGCCGAGCTGGTCGAGCAACGGGCTCAGGCGCTCCGGTGTCAGGTGTTCGCTGCCGCGGGAAAAACGCCCATACGGCAACACGTGAAAGGGCAGGCTGGACACGTCCACCACGCAGTCCTGCAACAGCGGCGGGCTCTGGGTGTTGAACAGCAGGTCGCGAAAACCGCGCTCCTTGGTCAGCCCGAGCTGATGGGTGAGGTTGGTCGAGGACTGGCTGCTGTCCACCAGCAGCACTTGGCCGCTGCTCATTTGTGCCAGTTGGCTGGCCAGTGCCAGGGCACTGGTGGTCGTGCCTGCGCCGGGGTTGGCGGCGGTCATGAACAGAATGCGCACATCCTGATCGAGCACGGTCGAGGCGAGGTTGGACTCGCTCGGGTTGGCGATGCTGAGACTCTTTGCAGTTGAACCGTCCATTAGCTTGCTCCGTGGCCGCTGAATACTTTGAAGGGGGTTTTCAACAGGATCTTCAGATCAAGCAGCAGGCTCTGCTCGGCGATATAGCTGAGGTCCAACTCAACGCGCTGGTCGAAGTCGATGTTGCTGCGCCCGGAGATCTGCCAGAGGCCGGTCATGCCGGGGTAGATGCTCAGGCGCGCGAGGTGATTGTCCTTGTAGCGATAGGCGTTGAACGAGGTGGGCCGCGGGCCTACCAGGCGCATGTCACCGGTCACTACGTTGATCAGATTCGGCAGTTCGTCGAGGCTGGTGCGCCGCAGGAAACCGCCGATGCCGGTGATGCGCGGGTCCTTGTCGATCTTGAAATCGATGGCGTCCTTTCCGTGTTTGTTCAGATGCCGCAGGGACTCCTTGAGCTCTTCGGCGTTGGCGACCATGGTGCGGAACTTGTACATGCCGAACATGCGACCGCGGTAACCGGTGCGCTTTTGCACGAACATCACCGGACCCGGGCTGGTGAGCTTGATGGCCAGTGCCAGGCCCAGCAGGACCGGAGAAATCAGCAGCAGAATCATCAGTGCACCGACGCAGGCGAGCACGCGATTGGTTCGCGACAACGTCCATGGCCGGCCGCCGTCCCGGCCCGTCACCCAGCCGCGCCCCTGCATATGGATCGCCGCGTCGAGGCGCATCCGGTGTTCGGGGTCCATGCGTTTGTCACGGCGTAGCTGTTGGATCGGTACACCTTTTTCATGTCCTGTCATTGGGCAGTCCTCCGCTGTAATTCAGCCGCGAGCGGCGCATGGGCGATAGGCAGTGGGTAGTAATCGCGGAACCAGGCGATGAACCGCCCGAGTCCTTCATCCAGCTCGATACGTGGCTGGAAACCGGTGGCGCGGGCCAGGTCGCTGGCATCGGCGCAGGTGTTGAGCACATCGCCGGGTTGCAGTGGCAGCAACTCGACCAGGGCTTTTTGCCCCAGGTGTTTTTCCAGCAACGCCAGGTAGGCCTTGAGTTCCACCGGGTGCTGGCCGCCGATGTTGAAGATCTGCCAGGGCGCCATGCTGCTGGCCGGGGCCGGTTGTTCACGGTCCCATTCAGGGTTGGCTTGCGGCGCGCGGTCGATCAGGCGGGCGATGCTTTCGATGATGTCGTCGATGTAGGTGAAGTCCCGTTGATGCTCGCCGTAGTTGAACAGCTTCAGCGGCCGCCCCTCGGCAATCGCCCGGGCGAACTGGATCGGCGACATGTCGGGCCGGCCCCAGGGACCGTACACCGTGAAAAAACGCAGGCCGGTGCAGGGAATGCCGAACAGATGGCTGTAACTGTGGGCCATCAGTTCATTGGCTTTCTTGGTCGCGGCGTACAGCGACAGCGGGTGATCAACGCCGTCCTGCACGGAGTAGGGCGTGTGCTGGTTGGCGCCGTACACCGAACTGGATGAGGCGTAGATCAGATGCTTGACCGGGTGATGACGGCAGCTTTCGAGGATGTTCAGAAAACCGCTCAGATTGCTGTCGAGGTAGGCCCGGGGATTGTCCAGCGAGTAACGCACCCCGGCCTGGGCCGCGAGGTTGATCACCACTTCGGGTTGTTCACGGGCAAACAGGGTCTCGATGGCCGGGGCATCGGCCAGGTCAACCGTTGCGAGCTGGAAATGGCCGACCTGCTCCTGCACCCAACGCACGCGATCGTGCTTGAGTTGCGGGTCGTAGTAGTCGTTGAAATTATCCAGGCCGACCACCTGATGCCCGTCGCGCAACAGCCGCAACACACAATGGGCACCAATGAATCCGGCGGCTCCGGTCACGAGAATCTTCATGGGCGCGGCGCCTCGGGTACGACGTGACGCAAGCCGATGCCGCTGTAGTGCAGGCCGGCCGCTGCCACGTGTTCGGGGTTGTACAGGTTGCGCCCGTCGATGATCACCCGTGAACGCAGTTTGCTCGCCAGCAGGTCGAAGTCGACCACGCGGAAGTTCTTCCATTCGGTGCAGATCACCAGCGCATCGGCATCTTCCAGGGTGTCGTCGCGGGTGGCGCACAGGTGCAGGTCGTTGCGGTAGCCGTAGAGGCGCCGGCATTCGGACATCGCTTCCGGGTCGTAGGCCTGCACGCTGGCGCCTTCGGCCCACAGCGCATCCATCAGGTAACGGCTGGGCGCTTCGCGCATGTCATCGGTGTTGGGCTTGAACGCCAGGCCCCAGATCGCGATGGACTTGCCGGCCAACCCTTGCGGGAACTGCGCCTTGAGCTTGCTGAATAGAATGTGGCGCTGGCTGTCGTTGACATCGGTGACGCTGCGCAACAGGCGCAACGGCATGCCGTTGTGTTCGGCGGTGTGCAGCAGGGCACGCAGATCCTTGGGGAAGCACGAGCCGCCGAAACCGCAACCGGGATAGATGAAGTGGTAGCCGATGCGCGGGTCCGAACCGATACCTTTGCGCACGGCTTCGATGTCGGCGCCGAGCAGCTCGGTGAGGTTGGCCAGTTCGTTCATGAAACTAATGCGTGTGGCGAGCATCGCGTTCGCTGCGTACTTGGTCAGCTCGGCGCTGCGGTTGTCCATGAACATCAGCTTTTCATGATTGCGGCAGAAGGGCGCGTACAGCTCGCTCATCTGACTGCGGGCTTCGTCATCATCGGTGCCGACAATGATCCGGTCTGGCCGCATGCAGTCGGCCAAGGCACTGCCTTCCTTGAGAAATTCGGGGTTGGACACCACCCGCACCCTCAGCGCGTTTTTGTCCCGGCGCTGCAATTCCTTGAGAGCGGTGGCGGCGACCTGGTCGGCGGTGCCGACCGGCACGGTGGACTTGATGATCAGGGTGCGGTCGGCCTCCATGTAGCTGGCGATCTGCCGGGCCACATTCAGCACATGGGTCAAGTCAGCGGAACCGTCCTCATCGGCGGGTGTGCCGACGGCGATGAAGATCAACTCGGCGTGTTCGACGGCATCGCTGGCCTGGGTGGAGAAGAGCAACCGACCGGCCTTGATGTTCTCTTCCAGCGTTCCGGACAGGCCCGGTTCACTAATTGGTGGAACAGCTTGTTGCAACTGCTTGATCTTGTTCGGATCAATGTCGACACATAAGACACGATGTCCGACATCGGCCAGTGCCGCTGCTTGTATCAGGCCAACATAGCCCGTACCAAATACGCTCACGTCCATATTGGCGTGCCTCGTAAGTTCGCTGGAAAGATCAGAAATGGGACTGTCAAAAGGGGTATAGCCCAGCCTTGGCAAACCGTGTCAGCAAAATGACATGTTAAAAGAGTAAGACACCCCCGGTTTTGGGGGGCCAATTGCCATCAAGAGCTTGCCCCTGCTCGCTTTGACGGATTTTTGCGGCATCGAGAAGATTTTCGAGAAAGCGATAAACGGTCGTAGGGCTTTAAATTCAAGGCTTATAGGCACTTGAGTGTGTCAGATTTGAGACGTTTTTTTTTTGACGCTTTCTTCTCATTTGCGCCATTTCTTGCGCTTTGATGGCCCGGTGCTAGTGTCAAAAAATGGCCGACAAACTATTGGCCGCCCGCGAGAACGAGTACCGGAAAGCTAATGATTAGATATCTCAAAGAAATATTAATTGCTGTCTATTTGATTACCCATTACGACTATTACTTTGGGCGTATCAGCGCGATCGGAATTGGCTTCCCGTTGTTATTATTTGTCGGAATGTTTGTTGTACTGACTATTGCTTTATTCATGGCGGCGAGCATTCGCCAGACACTTGTTCGGCATTGTTTCGCATTGGCAATGTTTGGTTCGGCGGTGTTCTTTGATGTTTATTCGCGGGTCACCGCTGACTACCTGACCTACAGCAGTTTCGTCTCGCTGGTGTATTCCGGTGGTTTCATCGAAGAGGCGCTGTACCAGTACCGCGATGCGATCATCGGCGGTGTGCTCGGTGGATTGCCGTTGTTGTTGGGCATCGGCCTCAAGCCGCGTCGACAAACGCCGGTGCCGGGAGCGTTGTTGGTGGCGGCGCCGGTGTTGGGGGTGTTGTTGCTCAGTGCGGTGCTGTTCGTACGGGCGGGCGAGGGCGCGCGCGGGTTACCGCAGATGTACACGCCGTTGGCCTACCTCAACCTGTTCGCCTACGAGTCCCTGCACAACACCGTCGGCCCGCGCGAGCCAGTGAGCCTGGCGCGCCTCGCACAACCGGTGAACCACGATATTGTGCTGATCATCGACGAAAGCATTTCCGGCAACTACCTGGACATCAATGCGCCGTTCGGTGTGCACAGCAATCTCAAGGAACCGCATCCCGGCGTGGATATGTTCAACTACGGCTACGCCGCTTCGATCGCCAATTGCAGCGTCGATACCAACGTCACCCTGCGCTATGGCGGCACCCGCGCCGACTACGTGCGGATCAACAGCACACTGCCGTCGATCTGGCAGTACGCGAAAAAGGCCGGCCTGCACACGGTCTACATCGATGGCCAGCGCACCGGCGGCAACTTGCAGAACCTGATGACCGAGACCGAGAAAAGGGACATCGACGAGTTCGTGCAATTCGACCAGACCAGCGTGCGCGACCGTGACATGGCCGCAGCGGCGAAGTTGATCGAGCTGCTCAACGACGACCAGCCGCAACTGGTGGTGATCAACAAGGTCGGCGCGCATTTCCCGGTGCACGACAAGTATCCGGACGGCTTCATGGCCTATCGTCCGACGCTGCCTCGCGGGCAGTTCGTGGAAGTGGCGGAAACCGGTGAGCGTAACGGTTTCAATGGTCAGCCGGATGATTGGCTGTTGTACCGCAACGCCTACAAAAACACCTTGCTGTGGAACGTCGGCGAGTTTTTTTCACGGGTGTTTGCCCAGGCCAATCTGAACAACGCCTTGCTGATCTACACCTCGGATCACGGCCAGGATTTGCACGAACGCGGCAATCCCGGTTTGAACACCCATTGCGGTGGCGACCCGGTGGAGGAGGAAGGGTTGGTGCCGTTGGTGGTGATCCAGGGCAGCGGCTTGAAGACCCTCGACTGGCAGGCACAACTGGCCGGCAACAAGGATCGCTCCAGTCACTACAACATCTTTCCGACCTTGTTGCAGTTGATGGGGTATGACCTGGCGGGTGTGGAAGCGGTGTATGGAAAACCGTTGAGCGTGCCGACGGCGGACGACTTCACGTTCAACTATCGATTCAATGCGCGGTTGGGGGCGAAGCCGGAGTGGAAGCATATCGATTTGGGCAGCATTGTGACGCCATCCGAGGTGCCTGCCAGTGTGGCAGTGGGGCAGTGAGGTTTTGGTAGTCTGGTCTGCCTCATCGCGGGCTCAGCCACTACACATTTTGAGGATGCCCACATCTGGCCCGATACACTCCCGGCGCACACCCCAACCACCGCAAACACGCGCGGTTGAAACTCTGCACATCGCTGTACCCCAACCGGTCGGAAATCTCCACCAGCTCAAGCTCTGCGGCCTGCAACAAATCCTCGGCCCGACAGCGCCGATACTCATCCAGCAACTCGGAAAAACTCCAGCCCAGTGCTTTCAAGCGCCGCGCCGCGGTGCGTTCGATCAGGTGCTGCGAGGCGCAGAACTGTTGCCAGTTGGCCCCGGCGAGATCATCGATCAGGTAGTCGCTGATCTGTTCCAGCAAGGTCGGTTCGCTGTTGCGCCGGGTCTGTTCCAGCAACTCGATCAAGGTCTGTTCCAGGCCATGGTTGCCGGGTGTCAGCGCGGTGACGAACAGTTGCGGGTCGAGGTGGATCGTGTGCTGCGCCTGCCGCCACTGCACGGGGGCGCGGAACGCTTGTTCATAGTCCTGCGGATTGGCCATGCAGGCGCCGGCCATATCCACGCCCAGGATCGGATCGCGCACCAGGCCACTGGTGAGAAATTTTCGCCGCAGCATGCTGCACAGACTGACGAGGATGTAATCGGCGGTCGGTGCAACAGCCTTGACGCTGCCGCTGTCGAGCAGACGCAGTTCGACACTGTTCTCGCCGCGCACGATCCTGGCCTGGAAATGCCCGTTGAAAAACGGGAAGAAACGTTCGAAATACTCGCAGGCGCTTTCCAGCGACGCGGCGACATCGAACAGGTAGGTCAGGCCATTGGTGGCGGTGGAGACGAAGCGTCGACCCGCCGCCAGACCGATCAACGGGTCGCCAGTCTGCTCCAGGGCAAACGACCAGAAACGCCGCGACAGAAACAGCGGCACGCGCATGAATGGCGCGCGCAATTCGAACAGGCTGCGCCGGAACAGCGCTTCGATGTTGTCCCGGTCAACGCCGCGCGCCAGCAGCTCTTCGATGGCCGGTAGCAAGGTCGGCGCGTAGAACGCATTGGCGGAGGGTGGATGGTGCAGTGGCTGATCGCTTTTTGTCATGTAGGGCTCACCGCTTGTTTCGGAACACTGGTTAGGCTGCCCGACGTTAAGCGATTTGCCGGAGCAAGACCATGCTTGATTTACGCCAGCTCGACCTGAACCTGCTGCTCGCCTTCGATGCGATTTATCAGCAGCGCAGTGTCACCCGTGCCGCCGAGGTGATGTGCCTGTCGCAGTCGGCCATGAGCAACGCCCTGCGTCGCTTGCGCGAATTTTGCGGCGATCCGCTGTTCATCAAAAGCCATTCGGCATGAGTTTGCCGAGTCGGGTCGCCAGCGCATTGGGCTTGCAACACGTGCCGTTGCCGCTGGAGGAACCGGTGGAGCTGAAATTGGCGCTGTACATCGAGGCGCGTTATCGCTTCGAACGCAGCCGTGAAGAGGTGATGCATTGCCTGTTGCGGGCATTGGGTGAGCCTCGGGCGATGCAGGCGCTGGCTCGCCGCGCGTAAGCACGGCTCTTGTAGGAGCTGCCGCAGGCTGCGATCTCTTGATCTTGTTTTTCAAGGGCAAAATCAAAAGATCGCAGCCTGCGGCAGCTCCTACATGGAACGAGTGATCCCAGTGAGCAATCGCTCATCGACCTGCACAATCGCCTCGACCATCGCCAGCGCCGCCGGTGTCAGGGAATAACCGACGCGACTGACGATGCCGTAATGCAGGAGCAAACCGGGGTCGTCGTTGGGCAAGTCGACAAAATCCAGCAGTTGAAACAGCCCCTGATCGACCTGTTCGGCGAGGGCTTCCATGGTGGCGATGCCCACCGCGTCGGAGCGTCTGACCACGCGGCAGATGGCATCGAATTGTGCGCATTCGACGCTGGGGTTGAAGTCCGGCTCGCCCTGCACATCGGCGAGGATCTTGCGGATCATCGGCGGGATGCGCGTGCCGACCACCGCATAGTCGAGCAGGGCGCGCAGCGACAGGTTTTCACGGTTGGCCAAGGGGTGATCGACGCGGCAAAAGAACCGTCCGCGCCGTGGTCGCAGCAGTTGCACGTGGTATTGCGGATCACCGGTGAAGTACCGCGAATCGGCGACCAGAAATTCGATCTGCTGCTCGCGCAACCACAGCGCCAGTTGCTCCCAGTCACCGAGGTGGAAACAGGTGCGGATCGCCGGGTGCGCCTGGATGAATTGCGCCAGGGCTTCGGGCACCAACAGCTGCGCCGGATACGGGCCGCTGCCGAACTGCAATTCGCCACCGGTCAGGCCGTTGTATTGGGTCAGTTCGTTGTGCAACGCCTGGCTACCGGCCAGCAGACGCCGGGCGTGTTGCAGCACCAATTCGCCTTGGCCGGTCAGGCGGAACTCGCGGCTGCTGCGCTCCACCAGCGCGCAATCGAGGTCTCGCTCAAGGGTCTGAATACTACGGCTGAAGGCCGGTTGGCTGAGGTTGATCGCTTCGGCGGCGCGGCCAAAACTGCGGTAATCAGCCAGTGCGACGAGGTGGCGAAGCTGTCGTAGATCCATCATGCGTCTCCTGCATTCAGCGGATACTTTTAATGCATTGGATCGATATCACAGAGACTGGCATAAGTACACGCCTGTCTTCTCGCCGTAGCCTGCCATGACCCATCAAACCTTCGCCTCCAGTGCCTTCACCCGCACCATTCTCAGCCATGCGCAACGCTCCGGCCTGTGTCAGGAACAGTTGCTGCAACGGGCCGGAATCTGTCTGTCGCTGCTGGAAGGGCAAGGGCTGCGCGTGCCTGCGCATCTAGTGGAACAGCTGTGGCATGAATGCGAACGCCTGGGGGCGGGCGCCACGTTTGGCTGTGAACTGGTCAACGGCATGGCGACCACCAGCCTGCAAGGTTTGAACATTCTGCTGGACTCCGCCGCCACCCTGCGCGCCAGTCTCGCGTGCTTCACCGAGTTCTTGCCCCAAGTGACCAACTACGTGCAGGCGGAATTGGAGGAGGTTGATGGGCAGGTCTGCTTGCACTTGCGCGGGGCTGACCAATTGCCGCATTTCTTCGGGCTGGATGCGGCGACATTGACTCTGGTGCGCAACATCGCCCGGCGACTGGGTCGGGCGCCGGGTGCGGTGTTTCTTGGGGTGACTTTGACGCCGGAGCAGGCGGCTGGGGAGTGGTTGCGTAGTGTGGGCATTGAGGTGGCGCACGGTGCGCATCCTTGCCTGCGGATGCCTCTGGCCTGTCTTGATGAGCCGTTGCTGGGGGCTAATCCGTTTTTGCATCAGAGCATGTTGCGGCATTGGCAGGCTGAGGCGGCGCAGCATGTTCGCGGTGACAGTCTGGAGTTGGCGCGGCATTGGTTGACGGCGGGGGATCAGCCGATCGAGCGGATTGCCGAGCGGCTTGGGTATCGGCAGCCGAGTAATTTTATTCGGGCGTTTCGGAAGCGGTTTGGGATTACGCCTAAGCAGTTTCGGCTTGGGCTTTAGCGTTTTGTGTACATATCCGTTTCATTGGTAACGGCCACTTATGGTTTCGCCCTTACGGCGACTCCCTTTGGCAAACGCCCCAAAGGAAGCAAAGGTCTCGCCCCTTACGTACGGCCCCTCGCTAGAGCTCGGGGTTCCTTCGCTCCGGCATTCATCCGGGGGCATCGCCTCCGGTCTGCTTCGCGACGACCTCCTCTCGATGTGTGCGGCTTCGCCGCACGGCGCTACGCGCCCACCCCCGGATGAACACCTCCACTCAGCCTGCCGATGGGGCGGGTGGATCAAGATCAAGAGCGGCAGGCGAGCTAACGCTCGGCCTGTTGAGTGGTGAGAAGCTTGGGTGTGCGCCGTTCCACTGTGGGAGCCAGCCTGACAGCCGACCCGATTTTGTGCTGTATCACGCCCAATGTAGGAGCTGCCGAAGGCTGCGATCTTTTGATCTTGCTTGTAAATAACAAAATCAAAAGATCGCAGCCTCGTTGCACTCGACAGCTCCTACAGGGAAACGCATTCCAATGTAGGAGCTGCCGCAGGCTCGGGCCGCGTTCGGACGATCTTTTGATCTGGCTTAAGGCGTAACGATATTGAACTGTGGCGCAAAGGTATCCAGGCTGCTCATCAACTCGCCAAGCTTCTTGCCATTGCCTTGCAGCTTGACCAAACCTTTCTGGATCGCCGTCGGGAAGTCCAGTTGCTTGAGGCTGATCTGCTCCAGGGTAGCCTTGCTCATGCTCACCCCGGCATCCGCCTGCGAATTGAGCCCGGCGCGGTGGGTCAGGACGCCGTTGCGCAGGGTCAGGGTGAAGTCCTTGTTCGAGTCTTCGAAGGTCCAGTTCAGGGTCATGTCATGGCCCACGGCTTTGTCGCTGTCCAGGCGAATCGCCAGGAAGTCGAAGAACATTTCCGGGCTCATCGCTCGCACCATGTCCGCCGATACCGAGGTGCCGCCATGCGGCGGAACACCGTTGCGCAGTTCCATGGCACCGGTCAGGTACATGTTGCGCCAGGTGGCGTTTTCGCTTTGATAACCCAGTTGCTCCAGCGTCTCGGCCTGCGCCTTGCGCGCATCGCCGTTGTCCGGATCGCTGAACAGCAACTGATTGCCCAGTTGCGCGGCCCAGCGGTAATCACCCTTGGCCATCGCTGCACGCATTTTCTCCAGCACCGCAGCGCCACCGCCCATGGCCTCGACACTGCGTTTGGCGGTTTCCACCGGTGGCAACGGATTGAGGTTGGCAGGGTTGCCGTCATAGAAACCCAGGTAACGCTGATACACCGCGCGCACGTTGAAACTCAGCGAGCCGTAGTAACCACGGGTGTACCACTTCTGGTCCAGCGTACCCGGCAGCTTTTTGATCGCATCGGCGACTTCCAGCGGCGTCATGCCCTGATTCAACAGATGCAGGGTGCGATCGTTGAGGAAGGCGTACATGTCGCGCTGATCGGCGAGGAACGTGCGAATGCGCTCGCCGCCCCAGGTCGGCCAGTTGTGCTGGGCGAACAGCACGTCACTCTTGTCGCCATATCGCGCCAGGCTGCTGTCGAGGTATTGCGCCCAGGCCTTGGCGTCACGCACTTGCGCACCGCGCGGGGTGAGGATGTTGTGCATCATTTGCGTGGCGTTTTCCGCCATGCACAGCGCCCGCAGTTGCGGCAGGTAGAGGTTCATTTCTGCTGGCGCTTCAGTGCCCGGCGTGAGCTGGAACTCTACGTCGAGGCCGGCGATGGTGCGGGTTTCCAGTTCCTTGTCGATCAGGTCGGTGGGCGCAATCAGGGTGATGGTGCCGCCGCTCGGCGAGCTCTTGCCCAGGCCTGCATCGACCTGACCATGTTCGCCACGGGGCAGCAGGCTGCCGAACTGGTATTGCGCACGGCGGCTCATGGCGTTGCCGGCGAACACGTTTTCGCTCATCACGTGTTCCATGAAACCCACGGGGGCGAACACTTTGACCTTGCCGGACTTGACGTCAGCCTCGTCGATCACCCCGCGCACGCCGCCGAAGTGGTCGACGTGGGTATGGCTGTAGATCACCGCCACCACCGGTTTTCGCGGGCGATTCTGGTAGTACAGTTCCAGCGCCGCTTTGGCGGTCTCGGACATGGTCAGCGGGTCGATGATGATCAGCCCGTCGTCACCTTCGATGATGGTCATGTTGGCCAGATCGAGGCCGCGTACCTGATACAGCCTTGGACTGACTTCGAACAACCCGGCATGGGCACTGAGCTGGGCCAGGCGCCACAAGCTCGGGTTGACCGAGTCGGGGGCCTGATCCTTGGCGAGGAAGTCATAGGCCGGTAGATCCCAGATGACCTTGCCGGCGGCATCCTTGATCTGGCCCTTGAACGGCGCGATCAAGCCTTTGCTGACCGACTCGAAATCGGTGCGGTCGCTGAAGGGCAGTTGTTGCAGCACTGCGGTATTGATGGCGGCAGTCTGCGCGCTGGCGGCGACCGGTGCATCGGCGGCGACCACCGATTGCGTCAGGCACGCGGTGATCAGGCAGGCCAGCAGGCCACGAGGGTGCAAAGCGAAACGAGGCATGGAGTCTCCGTTTTTTATCGTTATGGTTAGACCAGCCTCGAGGGTAAGGCGCCACCGGGCCGAGGCGAACATCGTCAACGGACAAAAACCATTCAGGGCCGCTATTCTTGGCCCACGCTCATCGAACGGGTTCTTTCATGCTTGAAGTCCAGGGTGTGTTCAAAAGCTACGCCACGCCGCAAGGGCCGTTGCCGGTGCTGCAAGGCGTCGACCTGAATTTGAAACCCGGCAGCAGCCTGGCGTTGATGGGCGAGTCGGGCAGCGGCAAAAGCACCTTGCTGCACCTGATCGCCGGGCTGGACAAGGTTGATCGCGGCAGTATCCGCAGCGGCGAACATCGACTGGAGCAGATGAACGAAGGGCAACTGGCGAACTGGCGACGCACCGAGATCGGCCTGGTGTTCCAGCAGTTCAACCTGATCGGCAGTTTGCGGGTGGAGGACAACCTCGCGTTTCAGGCGCGGCTCGCCGGGCGCCATGATCCGCGCTGGCAGGCGCATCTGGTGCAGCGGTTGGGGCTGGGCGAGTTGCTCAAGCGCTATCCGGAACAACTCTCTGGCGGTCAGCAGCAACGGGTCGCATTGGGTCGAGCCCTGGCCTCGCAACCGAAACTGCTACTGGCCGACGAACCCACCGGCAGCCTGGATGAAACCACCAGCGACGAGGTATTGAGGTTATTGCTGGAACTCCTCGATGACAGTGCCACGACTTTGTTGATGGTCACCCACAGCCCCGGCGTCGCCGCGCGGTTGGCGGAAAAAGTGCTGCTGCACGGTGGGCGTCTGGCCGCTATGGACGAGCGCTGACATGCGCATTTTTCGCGAAACCCTGCGGGCGTTGCTCAGTCACTGGCGGCAACACCCGGTGCAGTTCTTCAGTGTGCTGACCGGGTTGTGGCTGGCCACCAGCCTGCTGACCGGTGTTCAGGCGCTGAATAGCCAGGCGCGAGAAAGCTACGCCCGCGCCAGTCAATTGATCGGCGGCGAACCCCAGGCCAGCCTCAGCGCAACCGCTGGCGGGACGTTCCCTCAGCAATGGTTTATCGACCTGCGTCGCGCCGGTTGGCCGGTGTCACCAGTGCTGCAAGGGCGGGTGACGCTCAAGGGCCATGAGGACCAGCGGCTGCAATTGATGGGCATCGAGCCGGTGTCACTGCCGGCCGGTAACGAGGTAGCAGGGCAGTCACTGGCGATCGAGCAGGTAGTCGAATTTTTCAGCCCTCCCGGCAGCATCTGGATTTCGCCGTCGACCTTGCAGGCGTTGGGTTTGCGCGAAGGCGACCGGCCTTTGAGCGTCAGCGGTGCATCGTTGCCGCCCCTGCATGTGCAAACCGATATGGCCGCCGGTGTATTGCTGGTGGACATCGGTTTTGCCCAGCAGATTCTCGGTTTGCCCAATCAGCTCTCGCGCCTGCTACTGCCCAAGGATTTCATCGCGACATTGCCCGAGCCGTTCAAGGGACAACTGCAATTCAAAAGCAGCGCTGAAGAAAACAATCTGGCGCGCCTGACCGAGAGCTTTCATCTGAACCTCAATGCGCTGGGTTTTCTGTCGTTCGTGGTCGGGCTGTTTATCGTGCATGCCGCGATCGGGCTGGCGCTGGAGCAGCGTCGAGGTTTGCTGCGGACAATGCGCGCTTGCGGCGTCAGCGCGCGGATGTTGATTGCCTGCCTCGCGGTCGAACTGGGCGGGCTGGCCTTGATCGGCGGCGTGGCTGGAGTCGTCAGCGGCTATCTGCTGGCGGGCGTGTTGCTGCCGGATGTCGCTGCCAGCCTGCGCGGTTTGTACGGCGCCGAAGTGGCGGGGCAGTTGAGCCTGAGTCCGCTGTGGTGGCTCAGCGGGATTGGCTTGAGCCTGCTGGGCGCCTTGCTCGCCGGTGGCAACAGTTTGTGGCGGGCGTCGCGCTTGCCGTTGCTGGCCCTGGCCGACCCGCAGGCCTGGCATCAGGCGCATTCGCGATGGTTGCGGCGTCAGGGATGGGTGGCGGCGCTGGCCTTGGTAATGGCGGGGCTGGCATTGGTGTTTGGCGACAGCCTGATCAGCGGGTTTGTCTTGATGGCGACGCTGTTGGTCGGTGCGGCGCTGGCGCTGCCCGTGGTGCTCGATGCGCTGCTCAACCTGCTGCTGCAACGCAATCGCTCGGTACTTGGCCAGTGGTTTCTCGCCGATTGTCGCCAGCAATTGCCAGCCCTGAGCCTGGCGCTGATGGCGCTGCTGTTGGCGCTGGCGGCCAACATCGGCGCCGGCAGCATGACCGCCGGTTTTCGCCAGACGTTCAGCGACTGGCTCGAACAACGATTGACCGCCGAGCTTTACCTCAACCCGCAAAACCCGGCCCAGACCCGGGAGCTGCACACCTGGCTCGAACAGCAGCCGCAGCCCACGGCGGTGCTGCCCAACTGGCAGGTGTCGATCCAGCTGCAAGGCTGGCCGGTGGATGTCTTCGGCGTGATCGATCACCCGACCTATCGCCAGCACTGGCCGCTGCTGGAAGCCTTGGGTGACAAACCCTGGGATCACCTGGCCACGGACGATGCCGTGATGCTCAGCGAGCAATTGGCGCGGCGCTTGAATGTGCAGTTGGGCGATCACCTCTCGATTGCCACGCCCAATGGCCCGTGGTCGCCGCGCATCGTCGGGATCTACGCCGACTACGGCAATCCGAAGGGCCATCTGCTGGTCAATGTCCATCACCTGCTGCGCGGCTGGCCGCAGTTGACGCCGAATCGCTTCAACCTGCGCATTGAGCCGGCGTCGATTGCGCCGTTCGTGAAGGCGCTGCAAGAGCGTTTCGCCCTGGAGGACAGCCGAATCGTCGATCAGGCGCGGCTCAAGGGATGGTCCACGCAAGTGTTCGAACGCACCTTCGCCGCCACCGCCGCGCTCAACAGCCTGACCTTGTGCGTGGCCGGCGTGGCGTTGTTCATCAGTCTGCTGACCCAGAGCCAAAGCCGCCTCGGGCAACTGGCGCCACTGTGGGCGCTGGGCGTGACACGCCGGCAATTGATGCTGCTCAACCTCGGGCAAACCTGGCTGTTGGCGGTGCTGACACTGGTGCTGGCATTGCCGCTGGGCATTGCGTTGGCCTGGTGCCTGGACACAGTGATCAACGTCCAGGCGTTCGGCTGGCGCCTGCCGCTGCGGGTGTTTCCGTTGCAACTATTGCAATTGATGGGGTTGGCGCTGGTGGCGACGTTGCTGGCTTCGGCATGGCCGTTGTATTCGTTGTATCGCACGCAACCGGCGGACTTGCTGAGGACGTTTGCCCATGAGGATTAAATTCGCCGTGTGGCTGTTGGCGTTGGCGTTGGGCGGCTGCGATCAACCGGCGCCAGCGGAAAAAGGCTTCGCGGGGCTGGGCAACCAAGCGACGGCCTTCACGCCGGTCGTTCCCGGTCGGGAGTTCAGCTTTCCGGCGGATCATGGCCCCCACGACGGTTTTCGCATTGAATGGTGGTACGTCACCGCCAATCTCAAGGACGAACACGGCCAGGAATTCGGGGCGCAGTGGACGCTGTTTCGCAGCGCCTTGAAAGCCACGCCCGAGGTGGCCGGATGGGAAAACCAGACAATCTGGCTCGGTCATGCGGCGGTGACCTCGGCGACGGCGCATCACGCGGCCGAACGCTATGCCCGGGGTGGCGTTGGGCAGGCCGGTGTCAGCCTGGCGCCGTTCAACGCGTGGATCGATGACTGGCGATTCAGCAGTCAGGCGACTGCTGAAAATCCGTTGGCCGACCTGCAACTCAGCGCCCGCAATAAATCGTTCAGTTACCAATTGCGGCTGACCTCAACACGTCCGCTGGTGCTGCAAGGGGACAAGGGTTTCAGTCAGAAATCCGAGCAGGGCCAGGCGTCGTACTACTACAGCCAGCCGTTTTTCCAGGCCAGCGGCACCCTGGACATCGACGGCAAGCGTTATCAGGTCAGCGGTCCCGCGTGGCTCGACCGCGAATGGAGCAGCCAGCCCCTGACCGCAAATCAGACCGGTTGGGACTGGTTTTCCCTGCACCTGGACAGTGGCGAGCAGGTGATGCTCTATCGCATGCGGCAAAAGGACGGCGAGCCTTATCTGACTGGCACATGGATTGACGCACAGGGCCAGACACAGCTGCTCAAGGCCGGCGACATCCGCCTCACGCAGCAGGACACCGCTACCGTGGCAGGGCGCAAGATGCCGGTCCGCTGGTCGATCAAGATTCCCGGCAAGAATCTAGACATTGTCATCAGCGCCCTCAATCCCGATGCCTGGATGGATTTGCGCATTCCTTACTGGGAAGGCCCGGTGCGCTTGAGCGGCAGTCATGGCGGGCAGGGGTATCTGGAAATGACCGGGTATTGAGTCGGAACTCTCGGTAGCACGCGGGCCTCCTAAATCAAGAAGGCCATTGACCGGAGACTGCCATGCGCGAAGACCTCACACCGCCCGACCTTGACGCGTGGCAGCGGCTGTTTGAAGACCAGGCTTACTGGCAGCAATCCCCCGACGCCCATTACATCGCATTGCTGCGCCTGGCCGACGACCTGCTGGGGCAGGGCGCCATTGATCTCCAACAGTGGCAAGACCTGCAGGCCAAGGCGGAGCAATCCCACAAAGGCTCACCGGCCATTAACGTTGCCCGTGAAGTCGACGATCCCGAAGCTTGAGGTAATTGACCATGAAGCCGACACCAGAATCAGAAAACCCAGACGAGCCACGTCCAGCTGGAGAAACCGAGCGCGACAACGATGCTCTGCGCCCAACCGACCCGACCCGGCGCAAGGAAAGCGGCAAGGGCACCGCCAGCGGCGAATCGACTGCGCAGGAAACAGCGAAGGCTGCAGTTGAGCGTCGAACTCTCTAAACAGCGTCTATGCTCATTCCCACGCGGCGTTGAACCGGGTTTCAGCGCCGTTTGTCGCCAATAGACCACAGGGAATGTTCTGCCTATGAAACGCCACGCACTGACCAAAGCCATCACCCTTGCCACCTTGCTGTCTGCCGCCAGCCTGAGCGCCGTTGCGGCGGATATTCCGCTGTCTGCCGTCGTGGAGGCTGATCAGATCACCACCAAAGTCGTTTCGGTCGATGCTGCCAGCCATCAAGTCGTCCTCGAAGGGCCGGAAGGTCGCCAGGTGCATGTGCAACTGACCGACAAAGCCAAGAACCTCGACAACCTGAAGGTCGGCGATCAGGTCGACGTCAAGGTGACTCGCGCCGTTGCGGCTTACCTCGACACTGATGTCGACAAGGGTTTGCCAGGCAGCACCGAGCGCACCGGCGAAGTCCGCGCCGCGCCGGGCAGCGCCAACCCTGGGGGCGAAGCCTACCGCCAGGTACAGGTCCAGTTGAAGATCACCGGCATTGATGTGAAGAACAACCGTGTGACCTTCGAAAACCCTAAAGGCCAGTCGAAAACAGTCGATGTCGAAAGACCGGAAGTTCAAGCAAAACTGAAGGATCTGAAAGTTGGGCAAAGCGTGTATGTGACTTACACCGACATCCTGACCGTGACCAGCAAACGCGGAAGTTGAGTATTAGCTCTACTTGAAGATTGTTCTTGTACAGCTTTTTGTATAAGAACAATCAGCCTTGTTTATGGTCGAGCTGGTGAGTTTCTAGTCGTCTGCCCAAGTAATATTGGAGTCGCATTTAATAGAATTTGTATCGGAAAATTTCATTTTTTAAGCGCGGACATATTCATCGACTTCAATTAAAATGTGCCCCGTTCGCCCAGTGTCACGGCTCTTTACCAGTGCATGGATTGCCGAGGCCATTGCACTGGGCGAACACCTTTGTTGGAGTGCAGTATCAAATTCCAGATGAAAAAAAGGCGACAGTTAAGTCGCCTTTTTTATGCGCGCAATTTATTCGATTTTCAGCTTGCGCCAGTCATCCGATCCTGAAGTGCCGGATGCTTCGTGCGTCCAGGTTATCTTGCGATAGGAAAAGTGTACATCTTGCAGATGAGTGAAGTGTGAGTTGGCAGGGTCCTGGCAGTTGTGCATGTAGTCTTTGATATCGACGATGATGGCGTCTTCCAAAACAGTGGAATAGTAGTGCTCTTGAGTGCCTTGCGCTGAGGTACGAAACCATTGGATTTCGATTTTTGTCAGCTTCTCGCCGGAAGTCAGCGCTTCCAGCAACAGTGGAGAAGCCTTGTCGAATACCTTGGTGATCACAACAGGTTTGTGAACGCGCTGGCCGGTAGGCTGGCCCGACTGAGGGTCACGCGGAATGCTCAGTTCGTGGCTGAAACCCTGGACCATTACCTGGTCTTCGTGGCCTTCCTGATAAGTATTGCCAACAGAATCGGCGGTGAATGCACCGGCAGTGATCAGGCCCTGTTTTTCGCCAGTAACGGACATGTACGCGGGTGTGGCCATGGATGCTCTCCTTGCTAGAGTTAAGTCAGACTCCCGACAGGCACGATCGCCCGATGGGGGCCTGACGGTTAACAAGGTCCGTGCCATAAATCTGAAAGCCATGTAAACCGGGTGGTTGAGTTAATTTACTGAACGTTCTGTAGCGAAAAGCCCTCAATATTTGCGCAGAAAGTTGCGCGACAGAGGACTGCTTTTGGCGCAACGTGTCGAAGAGCCTTGCAGGCTGAACGATTCCCTCCGTGCCATGTTCCTGTGAGAGGAAAAAACGCAGCTTCCTGCGCATCACGGCCATACGCCACCACCGCAGTCCCGAGACGGAGTGAAGACGACATGAAAATCCTGATGGTTTTAACGTCCCACGATCAATTGGGTAACACCGGCAAGAAAACCGGATTCTGGCTGGAAGAGTTCGCCGCACCGTATTACGCCTTCAAGGATGCCGGCGCGCAATTGACCCTGGCCTCGCCCAAGGGCGGGCAACCGCCGCTGGACCCGAAAAGCGACGAGCCCGACGCGCAAACCGAAGCCACCGAGCGTTTCCGCAAGGATTCTACGGCCCAGTCGGCACTGGCTTCGACCGTGTTGCTCAACTCGGTGAAGGCGACAGACTACGATGCGATCTTCTACCCGGGCGGGCATGGCCCGCTGTGGGACCTGGCCGAAGACAAGCAGTCAATTGCCCTGATCGAAGCGTTCTACAACGCCGGAAAACCCGTTGCGACGGTTTGCCATGCACCGGGTGTGCTGCGTCATGCCAAAGGCGCGGATGGCCAGCCATTGGTCAAGGGCAAGAAGGTCACGGGGTTCACCAATAGCGAAGAAGACGCTGTGCAACTGACCGATGTCGTTCCGTTTCTGGTCGAGGACGAGCTCAAGGCCAAGGGCGGGATTTTTTCCAAGGGGCCTGACTGGGCGAGCTATGTGCTCACTGATGGCCTGTTGCTGACCGGGCAGAATCCGGCGTCGTCGCAGGCGACGGCGGAGGCGCTGTTGGCGAAGCTGAAATAGACACAAATCCTGTAGGAGCACGGCTTGCCGGCGATGGCGCCCGTGCAATCGCCATCGCCGGCAAGCCGTGCTCCTACAGGTCTGTGTCAGTGACCGAATGCGGCAAAACACTGCTCGATCGAACGCCGCTGCGTCTCCGCATACAGTCCCAATTCATCAATGGTCGAACGCCCCAACGCTTTCTCGAATGCCTGCTGATTGGAATGCACACCATAGTGAGTCTGTGCGGTGTCCCCCAGGTTTGACTGAAAAATCCCCGCCGCGCTCACCGGCAGGAAGTCTTCGTACACCAACGGTTCAACCCGCAGATAACCGTCGCTGACCAGGTCTTCCAGAGGCAAGGTTTTCAACTCGGCGGCGGCCAGGCCTTTTTCCGTCACGAAGTAGCGAAAGTACGCCAGTTCCTGTCTGCGCATGCCTTCATAGGTGTCAGGAAATTCGCTGAAGTGCTGCGTCATCAAAGCGTTGTAGCGCTCGGCATTGGCTTCGTTGGGAAACTCCTTGAGTTCGTCCCGCGCAGCATTGAGCAAACGGTCATACAGCGCTCGGCCTTTAGGCGTAAGGGCCGCGCCGCGTTGTTCGATCTCGCCGAAGCGGGCGCTGTGACTGCCTTGGGTTTTGGCCTGATCGGTGAAGGCGACCGGTTCATCGAGCGCCTTGAAGCTGGTCTGACGCAGCAGGATCGGGCACTGGCGACGCGGCGGGCCTTCGATCACCGCTTTGGGGGTGATGCCGTGTGCCGGCATTTGCGCCTGGACGATGTCGATGTCCAGGGTGCGCGGTGTCAGGTGATTGATGTGCGGACCTTTGAACGCCACCACATCGGCAATCAGGCGATGCTGGGCGCTGAGTTTCTGGTACTGCTCGGCGGTGACGGTGGCGCTGTGGTGCCAGCGGAAAGTTTCCAGCGCCTGTTTGACGAACTCTTCTGCCTCTTGTTCGCTAAGGCCGCCCTGGCTTTCGGCGCGATCGATGAGGGTCAGCGCGGTCGGGGTGAAAATCGAACGTTTATCCAGCACCGATTGGGCGAACGCCCGCAATTCAATGTCTTCGATCAGCTCCAGACGCAACAGCGAGGTGAAGACGCGGAACGGGCTGACTTGCAGCGCCGCTTCGTGCACGGCGCGAAATGCCGTGGAGTGCACCGGTACGCCGGCCGGGGTCAGGTCGTAATAACCCACGGGTTGCATGCCCATCACCGCGAACAGGCGGGCGAGGGTGGCCAGTTCAGCAGCCGAACCGACGCGGATCGCGCCATGGCGCTCGAGGTCCAGGCGTTCGATTTCGCCGGTGCTGTTCAACTGCCTGGCCACTTGCGGGTCGTTGTCCAGCACGTGGCGATTGGTCTGCTCCACCAGCTCCATCAGCGCGCCGTACAGCGGCACTTCTTCGCGGTACATGTCGGACATCGCTTTGGAGAAGCGTTGGCGGATCAGGTCGGGGCTGACGAAGCTCGGGTGATTCATGAACGAAATTCCTGGCGCGGTGACGTGAAGGATGGGAGAAAAGATCGCAGCCTTCAGCGACGCCGACAAACGAAGTTTCTGACGAACTTCATTCTGCAAAGGACTGCATGTTTAGTGCAGTCGTTGATCCTGAGGGCTTTCCGAGCGCAGCGATGCCAAAAACTCCCGATACAGGCGTGCAGATCCCGCTGGCGCCTCGACCATGGGCATGTGGCCGATGCCTTCCCAGATTTCTACCCGCAGATCGGCGATGCCCTTGCTCCAGATGGCCACGCTGCTGACATCGATCAGGCGATCCTTGCGCCCCCACAGCAGCAACGCCGGCGCCGTGATTTCCGGCAATTTCGGTTCCATCGGCGGGCTGGCGCGAAAATCGCTGAAGATTTCTTCCAGTTCGTCGCGCGATTGTTCATAGCGGTGGGCGATGGCATCCAGCACCACGCGCGGTATCCAGGGTGGATCGGCCATGGTCATGGCATAGAGGTATTTGAATTCTTCACGGGAGTGAATCAGGAACGGGTTGTGGCCCTTGGCCAAATGGCGCTCCAGGTCACTGGGTTCGGGCGAGGTGACGCCGGCCGGATCGATCAGGGCGACCGAGACAATGCGCTCCGGATACGTGGCCGCCAGCCATGCCGCCAGGTAGCCGCCCATCGAGTTGCCGATCACATGAACCTTCTCGACCCCACAAACGTCGAGTAACTGAATCATGCGCTTGGCCTGCAGCGGGATGTCGTAGCCGCCACCGGCCTTGAAGCCGGTTTCGCCATGACCGGCAATGTCGGGGATGATCACCCGGTAGTTGCCGACAAAGTGCCTGGCAAAACGCAGCCAGATATTTTTGTCGGCACTGAAGCCGTGCAGCATCAATACATTGCTGGATGCTTCGTACGGCCCGCCTTGCCAGGTCGAGACGGTCATTTCGCTGATGGGCACGACAATCTTGTGCAGCTTGTACAACTTGGCCTCGGCGGCGGTGCTCAAGTTGTACAGCCAATAACCGATGGCCGGGTAGCTCAACCAGCTCCAGGCCGCGAAAACCGCGATAGCGACAACCAGTAAAAGCATCGGATGTCTTCCTTCTAAAGGCTCAGGACAATATGTGATCGGCGGGTTTCAGGGCTCGGGTCAAGCGGTGGAAGCTGAAACTGAACCCCGGAAACATGGCAATCACATGACCGCTCTTGCTTTGATACCAACTGTGGCAGCCACCGGACTTCCACACCGTGCGTTCCATTTCTCTATGGATCATTTCAGTGTAGGTACGTTCTGCCTCGGGGCGAACTTCGATACTGCGCAAACCTTGTGTTTTTAATGTGCGAATGCAGTCGAGGATGTAGTTCATCTGTGATTCGATGATAAACAGCGCTGACGTGTGGCCGATGCCGGTGTTCGGGCCGGTGACGATAAACAGGTTGGGAAAGTCCGGCAGGCTGGTGCCGAGGTAGGCGCGAGGATACTCGGCCCAGACGTTTCGCAATTGCGTGCCGTTTTTGCCGGTGACCGGGTAGGAAATCACCCCGTCGGTGGCGTCATAACCGGTAGACCAGACGATCAGGTCGAGATCGATATGCTGGCCGTCCTGCATGACGATGCCGGTTTCGTCGATCGCGGCGATCCCTTGTTCACGGCTGTGCAGCGTCACGTTGCTGCGGGCCAGCGCGGGGTACAACGTGCTGGAAAGGATTACCCGTTTGCAGCCGATGGTGTAATCCGGCGTCAGCTTTTTCCGAAGTTCGGCGTCTGGCACCTGGCGTTTGAGAAAGCGCAGGGCCTGATGCTGGACCATGCGCACGGCCGGCTTCGAGTATTTGAAGGCAATCACCCGGGTTTCGAATTGCCAGTAGATCATCCAGCGCAGCAGTTTGTAGGCCGGTTTGAGCCCAAGCAACCAACGCTGGAAACGGCCGAACGTGCGGTCCGCCCGAGGCAACACCCAATGCGGCGTGCGCTGGAACACATGCAGGTGCGCAACATCCGGGGCGATTGCCGGAATCACCTGGGCCGCGCTGGCACCGCTGCCGACGATGGCTACGCGTTTTTTCCGGTAGTCGTAGGAATGGTCCCAATGGTTGGTGTGAAAGGTTTTGCCCTGAAAGCGTTCCTGGCCTTCGAAGTGCGGCACCACCGGTTGGCTCAAAGGACCTGTGGCATTGATCAGGAATTGTGCGTGGAACGTGCCTTTGCCAGCCGTGTGCACGGCCCAGCGTTTGCCGATGTCGTCCCATTCGACACGCTCGACATTGGCCTGTAGTTCCACCCGGTCGTGCAGGCCGAAATGCTCCACCACGTAGCCGGTGTAGCGATGCAGTTCGGCCTGTTCGGCGAACATCTGCGTCCAGCGGTAAGGGGCGAAGGACAATGAGTAAAGCGGCGAGGGCACGTCGACGGCCGCACCGGGGTAGGTGTTCTGGCACCAGGTGCCACCGAAGAAGTCCCGCCGTTCCAGCAGGCGAAAGTCAGTGATGCCAGCCTTGAGCAAATTCACCGCCGCACACTGGCCGCCAAAACCGCTGCCGATGATCAGCACTTGAAAGGTCTGCATGGATCTCCTTTTTTGTCGTGACGAGTCCAACCTGTTCTTCATGTATAGCCAATCATGGCGCCCGCGTATTGTGTCTATGTCAGGGTATTCAGCCTGCCAGCCGGTGATGGCTATTTAACGTTGCCCTGATAGACTTCGAGCACACCTCGCAACCTTCGGTGTATTCAGGTTCCGTTCTGTGGTGCAGAGGTCCCAATGGGAAACGTGGGAGGAAAAGGACTTTCACTGGCCAGGAGGCTCTACGCATCGCGTGCCCTTGGCCTCGTTCTGGGTTTGCTGTGCGTGGGTGCGGCGATGTACCCGCTGAATCCGGCGCCCTGGGTCTGGGGCGTGATGCTGTTCAACAGCTTGCTCTGGCCACACCTGGCCTATCAATGGGCGCGACGAGCCGCCAGGCCTTATCACGCCGAACACCGTAATTTGCTGGTGGATGCCTTTATGGGCGGCTTCTGGGTTGCCGCCATGCAGTTCAATCCGCTGCCCAGCGCTACCACCATTTCCATGATGGCAATGAACAACGTGGCCATCGGTGGCTTGCGTTTTCTGCTGGCGGGTACGGCCGCGCAGATTCTCGGCATCGGTGTCGGATGGCTGATCTTCACGCCGCTGTTCATTCCTGAAACCAGCCAGCTTCAGCTGTACGCCTGCTTGCCCCTGATGTGTTTTTATCCGCTGGCATTGGGCCTGATCTGCTTTCGCCAGGCCCATACCCTCGGCCGGCAGAAGCGTGAGTTGTTGGCCCTGAGCCGCACCGACAGCCTGACCGGCCTGCTCAATCACGGCGCCTGGAAGGACCAACTGGAAGTCGAGTTCCAGCGCTGCCAACGCCAGCCTCAGGGCGGGGCGATTGCCTTGATCGACATCGACCATTTCAAAAGCATCAACGACACGTACGGCCATGTCGCCGGTGACATCGTGTTGCGGCAATTGAGCAAGATACTCAGGCAGAACCTGCGGGCCACTGATGTTGCCGGGCGTTATGGTGGCGACGAGTTCTGCGTGATCCTGCCGAACCTGCCCCTGGGCAGTGCCGCCGCTGTCATGGAAGCCCTGCGGGAGCGCTTCGCTACCTTGGGCTATGAGCAGAGTCCGGCGCTGAAGGTCAGCCTGAGTATTGGGCTGGCGGCGTTCAACCCAAGTCATACGGATGCCACTCGGTGGCTCAACGATGCTGATCAGGCGTTGTATGAGGCCAAGACCAGTGGTCGTAATCGGGTTATCTGTTGTGGGGATGGTCGGTCGCAACCCGAGCTGCTCGATTCGGTTTGATTGGCCTTCACAAATCCCCTGTGGGAGCGGGCTTGCCCGCGATGGCGGCCTGACAGCCGACCATGTTGTTGTGGGTGTACATATCCGTTGCTGCGGTAACGGCGGCTTATGGTTTCGCCCTTACGGCGAGTCCCTTTTGTCAAACGACACAAAAGGAACCAAAAAGTCTCGCCCCTTACGTTCGGCCCCTCGCTAAGGCTCGGTGTTCCTTCGCTCCGGCATTCATCCGGGGGCATCGCCTCCGGTCTGCTTCGCGACGACCTCCTCTCGATGTGTGCGGCTTCGCCGCACGGCGCTACGCGCCTAACCCCCGGATGAACGCCTCCACTCAGCCTTCCGATGGGGCGGGTGGATCAAGAGCGGCAGGCGAGCTAACGCTCGGCCTGTTGAGTGGTGAAAAGCTTGGGTGTACGCCGTTCTCCTGTGGGAGCCAGCCTGCTGGCGATTGCGTCGTGTCAGGCGACGGAGGTAAACCCGCTGCCCATCACTCCTTAACGTGCATGAACTCCTCCGCCCAACGAATGTATTCCTCAGGCTGCGTGTAGGTATGGGTCAGTTCAGTCGCGTTCAGGTCCGCGGCCTGGGTGAAGATTTGCCGTTGTTCGCGCAGGCTGTCGTACGTCGCCTTGATCGCGGCGAAGTAGGCGCCATGGCCATCGATGACGACGCGCACGCCCAGTTCGGCCAGGCGTTGGTCATCACGCAGTAGCGGATTGCCGTAGGTCACCAGCATCAACGGAACGCTCAGGTGCTCGGCGATCTGTTCCAGATGGTCGAAGTCCTTCACGCCCACCATGCAAATCCCGTCCGCGCCGGCGGCTTGATATTGCTTGGTGCGGCTGATGATTTCCTGGACCGGCAGAATCCCCGCATGGGTGCGGGCGATGATGGCCATTTCCGAGTCGCAGCGGGCTTCCAGTGCCGCGCGGATCTTGCCGACGCCTTCGGCGACGGTGATCAGGTCGGTGGATTTGCGGCCGAATTGCGCTGGCAGCAAGGTGTCTTCGATGGTCAGGGCGGCCACGCCGGCGCGTTCGAGCTCGACGATGGTGCGCATCACGTTGAGTGCATTGCCGTAGCCATGGTCGGCGTCGGCAATGACCGGCAATTGGGCCACACGGCCGATGCGGGTGGCCTGCTCGGCGAATTCGCTGAGGGTGATCAAGGCAAAGTCAGGGGCGCCCAGCACCTGCAACGAGGCCACCGAACCACCCAGGATCCCAACCTCAAACCCAAGGTCGGCGGCGATGCGCGCCGACATCGGATCGAAGACCGATGCCGTGTGATAGCAGGTGTTGGAAGCGAACAGTTGACGAAAGTTGCGGCGCAAATCTTGATGAGACAGCCTGGACATATGGGTTCCACCAATGGAAATGGAAGGGCTTGAGCAAAAGTGTCAACGCCGAAAGTGTAAAAGGCTATCACGTAGGGAGGTGGAGAATGATGACGAATTTAGCGCAATTTCTGCCTTTTGATCGTGGGGATACTGTGTGCTGCATTCTGACGTGAATGGTCAGGCCGCTACGGCGTGCTGTTGTTGGTTGAGCAGCGGCACGGCCCGAACAGAATCACCAGGCTGTAGCTGCAAGCGTTTGGCCGTGAGGCGATCGACGATCAGGCTGCGACCCGACTGTCGGGCCGGAACTGCGGTGATACGGCAGTTTTCCAGGCGGCGGTTGTAGACCAGCCATGTCGGCGCCTGGTCGTCCGGGGTGCCAATGGCCAATTCCAGCAGTTGACTGTCGCGCACCGTGCGGATGCCTGCGGTAGGTGCCTCGATGACCGGACCCGCATCGAAGATATCGATGTAGCCCTTGTGCGCAAAACCCTCGGCGGCAAGGATTTTCAAGGCTGGCTCGCTGTTCGGATGAGGCTTGCCGATGACGGCCTGGGCCTGTTCGGTGAGCAGGCAGGTGTAAATCGGTTGGCGTGGCATCAGTTCGGCGATGAACGACTTGTTGCCCAGCCCCGACAAATGATCGGCATGGCTGAAATCCATCTTGAAAAAATGCCGACCCACACTGTCCCAGAAGGGCGAACAGCCCTGCTCATCGGCACTGCCGCGCAGTTCGGCGATGAGCTTTTCGCCAAACAGGTGCGGGAACTCCGCTACAAACAACAAGCGACTCAGGGATAGCAATCGGCCGTGATTGCCCAGACGTTGATCGGGGCGCAGAAACAATGAGCAGAGTTCCGATTGACCGGTCATTTCGTTGTTCAGGAACAGGGTCGGAATGTGTCGCTGGATACCCAGATCCGCTGATGAACTGACCGTCAGCCCGACCCGGTAGTTGTACCAGGGTTCGCGCAGGCCAACGGCTCCCGTCAGGGCACTGACGCCGATCACTTGCTGATCGTCGTCCTCAAGGACGAACAGGTAATCGGCATCGGCCCGTTCGACCTGTTCGGCGAATGTTCTCTTGGCCCAACGCAGACGGTGGGCCAGGCGGTTTTCGTCAGCCGACAGGCTGGTCAGCGCGCGGCCTGCCTGTTGCACCAGCGTGAGCAAGGCAGGCAGGTCAGTGACCTGAACCGGGCGGACAATCATGGTGCAACTCCTTTTGCGTGCCTGCTCAGGCGTTGTGATCGGGCGCGGGCCCACAAGGTGCTCACAGTGCGATCAGCCGGACAGGACTGCCGTTGCTCACTCTCAGCGCAGCGCACATCCCGGCGTCCAGGGTTACCGATTGCCCGGCAACATCGTCCAGATCAGCGACGATGGCACGGAAATTTTCCAGTGAATCGTTGCTCACCAGGTATCGGCCGCGGGCATCGATGGTTGAGCCGGGCTTTGCCGACGCCGTGTGGCTTTGCGCGATGGAACGGATCCCGGCGGTGCGTGCATACAGCGTCGGGCCGCCATCGAACAGGTCGACATAACTGTTGGTTTCGAACCCTTCGCGCTCGAGGATATCGAAGGCTTCCTGGCCATCGGGGTGGATGCGACCGATGCAGTCCTGCGCGGCCTGGGACAGCATCGGCACGTAAATCGGGTATTGCGGCATCAGTTCGGCGAGAAAGGTCCGGCTTTCCAGGCCGCAAAGCCGTTCGGCCTCGACGTAGGGCAGGTCGAAGAAATGCTTGCCCACGGCGTCCCAGAATGGCGAGTGGCCTTCGTCGCTGCTGTAGCCGACGATCTCGGTAATCACCGCATCGGAAAACCGTCGGGCATGGGCCGCGATGAACAGCAGCCTGGCCCGTGACAACAGTTCGGAAAACGCTGTGCCCTCCAGCGCGGCATCGATGTGAAAGCCCCGCAGCAAGGTGTGGCCGCTGAGGTCATGACACAACGACAGCGCGGGTACGCCATGCTCGATATTGAGTTCCCGCGAGGCACTGTTGAAGTGGCGGTTGCGCAGGCTGTAAAACGGTTCGCTGAAGCCGGCGGTGGCGAGTATTTCCGAGCACCCCGCCAGTTTTTGAGTCGTCGAGTCCTCCAGCACAAAGAAGTAATTTTCCGGGCCGGGGCTCTGCACGTCTTGTTCGAACGACGTGCAGGAGTCGAGAATCTTGTCGCGCAGGCGTTCGCTGTCGTCCGGCAAGGACGTAACGCCCACCAGGCTTTCGCGAGCCAGTCGCTGCAATTGGGGCAGGTCGGTTAACTGCACTGGACGCAAGACCAGCATGGATGCACTCCTGTATCAAAGGGCTCGGCAACGGGTGCCGGGCCTGACTATCACTGTCGGTTTCCACACTATAAAACGGCGGTCGACCTGTCAGGCGCCGCTCTTTTTTTGTCATTCGTTACTTGTTGGGACGGCCACACGCGATGCCCGGCGCGATCCGTGATATCCGGACGGGGTCATCAAAATGCATACGGCTTTGCGTGCGAATCACCAGGATCGGTGATCGGGTCTTGGCATGAAGGCATCCGGGCTCCTGCTGGATGGTGGGATCATAATCCGTTGAAAGAAGTATTTGGTTAAGGCGTACAACATGTCTAGTTAATTTTCGTGCGGCGTTTCAACGCCCGCCCATGGGGCGAAATAGGGCTACGGGCAAGTCGACTGAGCTTGTAGGTTATCGCCTAAAGTGTGGTCGGACGTGGCTGTACTTGGTGGATGAAATGCCTCGGCGAATCAGGTCCGCTTACGGCACAATTGCGCTTTGACTGGCTCCACGGCGCCATTTTTCCTTTCTATCGACAGAGTGATCCTTCGTGCAGGCGACCCGTTTGACCTTGATGTGCCACGCCCGAACCGTCGCACAGAAACTGGCGCACTTTCCTGCGGATGAGCCATTGGAGATGGATTGGCAGTCGGTGAGGGGCACGCGCAGTACTCAATTCAAGCACCCGCCGAAATTGCTGTGCGGTCCGGAACTGCGGGCGCGGCAAACCGCCGAATTGTTCGGCAGCACCGTGGAAATTGTCGCAGCCCTCAGGGACTGCGATTTCGGGCGATGGAGCGGAGTTCGCGTCAACGATCTGCAACAAGCCGAACCTGAATTACTCCAGTCCTGGTTTGCCGACCCGAATTCGGCACCCCATGGCGGCGAGTCAATGGCGCAAGTCACTGAGCGGGTGGGCGCTTGGCTGGCGACGCTGGAGGCTGCACCCGGTCATGTCGTGGCCGTGACCCATCCGTTTATCATCCGCGCCGCGCTCACCACGGTGTTGCGAAGTTCGGCGTTCAACCTGATTGATGTAGAACCGTTGTCGGCCATCGAACTGAGGTTCAATGGCTGCTGGCGGCTACGTTTGCCGGGCACTGACCCTGAAGGAACGCTTTGATGAAGAAACTTCTGATTATCGGCATCGGCGCCGGCAACCCCGACTACATCACGATGCAGGCGGTGAAGGCGCTGAATCGGGTCGACGTGTTTTTCCTCATGGACAAGGGCCAGAGCAAAGACAAGCTGATCGACCTGCGCCGGGAAATTTGCGAGCGCTACATCACCGATCACGATTACCGCTTTGTCGAAGCCTTGAGCCCGGAACGCGAGCGGGGCGATGTGGACTACACGTCCAGCGTCGACGATCTGAACCTGGCCAAGCAGCGGACCTTTGAACGGCTGATCAACGAGGAAATGTCCGACGAGCAGTGCGGCGGTTTCCTGGTGTGGGGTGATCCGGCGTTGTACGACAGCACAATCCGTATCTTGAACGCGATTCTGGCCTCGGGCGCGTGTGCGTTCGAGTTCGAGGTGATTCCCGGTATCACCAGCGTGCAGGCGCTGACAGCGCAGCACAAAGTGCCACTCAATCAGATTGGCCGCTCGGTTGAAATCACCACGGGACGGCGTCTGGCGGCGGGGCAGGTCAGCGATGCGGACAGCCTGGTGGTGATGCTGGATGCGCAGGATGCCTACCATCAGGTGGCGGATCAGGACACCGAGATTTACTGGGGCGCTTACCTCGGGACGCCGGATGAAATCCTGATCAGCGGCAAGCTCAAAGATGTGGCGGATGAGATCGAACGAGTGCGCAAGGCGGCGCGGTTGGCCAATGGCTGGATCATGGACACCTATTTGCTGCGCAAGCCCTGACCAACACCTCAGGAAATAGCCTTGACCTTGCGCCCGAACCGTTCCCGATACACCGACGGTGGCACGCCGACCACGCTGCGAAACGCCACGCGGAAGCTTTCCACCGAGCGATAACCGCAGCGCTGGGCGATCTGCTCGGTGTTTTGATCGGTGCTTTCCAGCAGTTCGCGGGCGCGGCCCAGGCGTTCGTGTTGCAGCCAGGTCTTGGGCGACTGACCGCTGGCTTCACTGAAACGGCGCAGGAAGGTGCGCTCGCTCATGGCCGCTTCGCTGGCCAGGTCGCGCACTTCCAGCGGCTCATGCAGACGTTCACGTGCCCACTGCGTGACGCGGGAAAGATCGCTGCGCGGTGTAGGACTGACCGGTGTCGGAATGAATTGCGCCTGGCCACCAGTGCGTTGCGGTGACATCACCAGTCGCCGCGCCACGGCATTGGATACCTGCGTACCGAAATCCCGTGTGACCAGATGCAGGCAGGCATCGATGCCCGCAGCGCTGCCGGCCGAGGTGATCAACTGACCCGAATCGACATACAGCACATCCGGGTCCACCAGAATGTTCGGAAAACGTTCGGCCAGTTCCGTGGTGTAGCGCCAGTGCGTCGTGGCGCCATGACCATCGAGCAGTCCGGTAGCCGCCAGTACGAACACCCCTGAACAAATCGACAATAACCGCGCGCCGCGGGCATGGGCCTGACGCAGGGCTGCAAGCAACGCCTCGGGCACCGCCGCGTGGCGATCACGCCAACCGGGAATGATGATGGTCCGGGCGTGTTCGAGCAGTTCCAGGCCGCCATCGGCCAGGACCTGGATGCCGCCCATCGCGCGCATCGGTCCTTGATCTACCGCGACAATCTGATGCTCGTACCACGGGAAATCGAACTCCGGTCGCGGCAGGCCGAAAATCTCCACGGCGATGCCGAACTCGAAGGTACAGAGGCCGTCGTAGGCCAGAATCGCGACCAATCCAGGGGATGATTGCATTTGGCGGAAAGTTCCCGGTGAGTGTCTTGTGCGCCACTGTAGTCGCAAGTGCCAGGCAGATAAAGTCTGTTCACACCCACTGACGCTCTGGAGAACTGCCCATGACCAGCCTTGTTCGCGAAATTCCTGCCGCACCATCGGCCATCGCCCTGATGCATTTCAGCAACCGTCTTACATTCGAAACCGATTGCTCCGACGTCCACGGCAGTCAACAGGCCGGCCTCATTGATTTTGTTCTGGTTGATGTGCGCGGCCCGCTGGCATTCGAACGTGGCCATGTACCGGGCGCGATCAATATTCCGGGGCGTTTGCTCACTGCCGAAGGTTTGGCGGCCTACCCGAAAGCCAGCCTGTTCGTGGTTTATTGCGCCGGGCCGCACTGCAACGGCGCCAACAAGGCTGCGGTGAAACTGGCGGCGTTGGGCTACCCGGTCAAGGAGATGATTGGCGGCGTGACCGGGTGGCTGGATGAAGGATTTGAGTTGAGTGTCGCGGTGCAACGGGCGGTGAAAGCCGTGATCGGTTGCGAGTGTTGATGTAGCTGTTTAACGCGCAGCCACCCACCACTGATCCAGAGTCACCTGCAACCATTCAAAAACGCTGGCGTAGTCGGCGCTGTCCTGCGTCCCCCGAGGCAGCGGCGACTCATCGGCGAAGTGCTGGTTGAGCAGGGCCACCGATTCGGCATTCCATTCCGGATGAAACTGCAAGCCAACCCGCGTCGGTCCAACGCAATACATCTGCTGTTCACACTGCTCGCTGCTGGCCAGCAGTTGCGCATTCGGTGGCAGGTCGATGGCGTCTTCGTGCCATTCCAGCACCTTCAGGCTCTGGCCATCGACGAAGTTCACCTGCGTCCAGCCAGTTTCCGTGCGCGCCATGCGCCGCACATTTCCACCCAGGCTCAACGCCAACAGTTGCGCGCCCAGGCAGATGGCGAACACTGCTGCGCCTTGTTCGAGGCTGCCGGCCAGCCATTGGCGTTCGGTTTCCAGCCATGCCGGCCCGGCGTTGGATTCATACGGCCCACCCAGCAGAATCGCGGGTCCCGCGCTCACCGCTGGCAACTGACCGAGGTCGGCGCGAAAGACGTTCAGCGTCACCCCACGAGAAGCGGCCCACGCGGCAATGGCGCCCGGACCCTCGGCAGGGTGGTGCTGGATCAGGTTCAACTCGGACATCGCGCTTCTCTTGAACGGGCGGGGTGGGTGGGTGGTCAATGTGCCGCAAAAAAGAGCTCATCGCCAGCATGACTGTTCAGTCGGAATGCTCAGAAATCTTGTAGGTTTTTTCCGAAAACGATAATTGTCTGACAGGCTTTGCACCGCTCTGGCGCACGCTTCTACGGCAATCATCGACTCGGCCAACTTCTATAAGTATTTGTCGCCTAAAAACAATTTGCCCCGCACCAGCCACTCTAGACTGCCGGCCTCTTCGGTCCTTACCCGCCACAAGCAACGACCGAAAGCTGCCAATAAAAACCTCCGCACACAGGAGTTATAAATGAAGAAGCTAGTGATGTTCGGTGCCCTGGCACTGTCGATGTTGTCCCTGACCGCCGTGGCCGAAGACGCCAAGCCGATCCGCATCGGTATCGAAGCCGGTTACCCGCCATTCTCGATGAAAACCCCTGACGGCAAGCTCACCGGTTTTGACGTTGATATCGGCGACGCGCTGTGCGAGCAGATGAAAGTGAAATGTACTTGGGTCGAGCAAGAATTCGACGGCCTGATCCCGGCGCTGAAGGTCAAGAAAATCGACGCCATCCTGTCGTCCATGACCATCACTGACGATCGCAAGAAGAACGTCGATTTCACCATCAAGTACTACCACACCCCGGCGCGCTTCGTGATGAAGGCAGGCACCGACATCAAAGACCCGCTGATCGAACTCAAAGGCAAGAAGGTCGGTGTACTGCGCGCCAGTACCCACGACCGTTTCGCCACCGAAGTGCTGGTTCCGGCCGGTATTGAGCTGGTGCGTTACGGCTCCCAGCAGGAAGCCAACCTGGACATGGTTTCCGGTCGCATCGACGCGCTGCTGGCTGACTCGGTCAACCTCGACGACGGTTTCCTGAAGACCGACGCCGGTAAAGGCTTCGCTTTCGTCGGCCCGACCTATGAAGACGCCAAGTACTTCGGTGGCGGCGCCGGTATTGCTGTGCGCAAGGGTGAAAAAGAGCTGGCGGACAAATTTAACACCGCCATCACTGAAATCCGCGCCAATGGCAAGTACAAGCAAGTGCAGGACAAGTACTTCGACTTTGACGTTTACGGTCATTAATACGCCGTAGGTGTAGGAGCTGCCGCAGGTTCGGGCCGCGTTCGGACGATCTTTTGATCTTGCTTTTCAAGGTCAAGAGATCGCAGCCTCGTTTCACTCGACAGCTCCTACGGAAAAACTGGAGTTCTCCCATGCAACGCATCGACCATCCATTGCCCTGGAGCCACCTCGGCTCCGAACGCACCCTCAGTGTGTTTCGTTATGGCGCGGGCATCCGCAAGGTCTACATCCAGGCCAGCCTGCATGCCGACGAATTGCCGGGTATGCGCACCGCTTGGGAACTGAAGAAGCGTCTGTCCGATCTCGAAATTCAGGGACAGTTGAACGGTGTGATCGAGCTGGTGCCGGTGGCCAACCCGATCGGTCTCGACCAGCACTTGCAAGGCAGTCACATGGGCCGCTTCGAACTGGGCAGCGGCAAGAATTTCAACCGCGCGTTTGTCGAACTCAGTGCACCGGTGGCGCAGTTGGTGGGGGATCGTCTGGGCAGCGATGCCGAGGCGAACATCACGCTGATCCGCCAAACCATGGGCCAGGTTCTCGACGGTTTGCCGGCCCCGGCATCACAACTCGAAGCCATGCATCGCCTGTTGTTGCGCCACGCCTGTGACGCTGACATCACCCTCGATCTGCATTGCGATTTCGAGGCGGCGATTCACATTTACGCACTGCCGCAACACTGGCCGCAGTGGCAATCCCTGGCGGCGCGTTTGCAGGCTGGCGTGGCGTTGTTGTGTGAGGATTCCGGCGGCAGTTCTTTCGACGAATCCTGTTCTTCGCCGTGGTTGCGTCTGGCCAGGGAGTTCCCCGAGGCGGCGATTCCACCGGCGAACCTGGCGACCACTCTGGAGCTGGGCAGCATGGGCGACACCCGGGTTGATCAGGCGCAAGCCAATTGCGAGGCGATTCTGGGCTTTCTCGCCGAGCAGGGTTTCATCAAGGGCAATTGGCCGGCAGCGCCGGATGAGTGCTGTGAGGGCATGCCGTTTGAAGGCACCGAATACCTGTTCGCGCCGCATCACGGTGTCGTTAGTTTCTTGCGCGAGGCGGGCGAGTGGGTCGAGAAGGGCGATGCGCTGTTTGAGGTGGTCGACCCGTTGAATGACAAGGTCACCACCGTACGTACCGGGACCAGTGGCGTACTTTTTGCGATTGATCGCGGGCGTTACACGCAGCCGGGGACCTGGCAGGCGAAAGTGGCGGGGCGGGAGCCGATTCGGGTTGGGAAGTTGATCAACGACTGAGCTGGATATTCTTTGGGGCCGCATAGGGCCTCATCGCCAGCAAGCTGTGCTCCTACGGAACAACGCCAATCCTGTAGGAGCACAGCTTGCTGGCGATAGCGGTAGTTGGCACAGCGAAAATACCTCGGCCTGCTTCACAGTGTTAGGCTCTTCCCCGAATCCTGCGCATTGTGAAGGAAGGCTTATGTTGAAATTTCTGGCTCTGTTCATGCTGCTGGCATCCGCCGCTGTCCACGCTCAAACCCCGCTTCAAACAGACCTGCCGCTCAAGTATCTGGAGCAGGCACCCTCCGATTCCCGCGATCAGCCCCTGGTGATTTTCCTCCACGGTTACGGCAGTAACGAGCAGGATCTGTTCGGCATCAAGGATGAATTGCCCGCGCAATACACGTACCTGTCGGTGCGGGCGCCGATGGTGATGCAGGAGGGAAGTTACCAGTGGTTTCGCAAGAAAGGCGAAGGTGCCTACAACGGTGAGACCGATGATCTGAAGTCCAGCGGCCAGTTGCTGCTGGATTTTGTCGCACAGGCTACAAAGAAATATCACACCGAGCCGGGCAAGGTTTTCCTGGTGGGGTTCAGCCAGGGCGCGATCATGTCTTACGAAGTCGCGCTGCGCCATCCTGAAGCGGTGGGCGGGATTGCCGCGTTGAGCGGGCGGATTTTGCCGGTGCTCAAGGCCGAACTGAAACCGGATGAAAAACGCCAGTCGCTGGCAATTTTCATCGGTCATGGCACGGCGGACAAACGTCTGCCGTACAGCGACGGCACGGAGGCCAACAGCCTGTTGCAGAGCATTTCACTCGAACCCGAGTTCCACGCCTACCAGGGTGTCGGCCACAACATCAGTGCCGAAGAAATGCAGGATTTGAGCGCCTGGTTGCAGCGTCTCAATCCCTGAGGCTTATTTGCCGCTGACGATCTGCTTGATCAGCGTCTCGTGGGCGGCCATGTCGCCGGGGCGGGAAATGACCTGAATGACCGTCATGTGGCTGCCGGACGCGGCCATCAGCGTGGTGTTGAGGGTCATGCCGCCGCCCTGGGTGGCGGTGCTGTCGACCTGGCGCACGCCCAACCCGGTGCTTTTCAGGGTCAGGCTTTTTTCGCTGAGCTTGTTGTAGTCGGGCAGGGCCTTGCGTTGCGCCGCGTCGAAGTCGGCGACGGTGCCATCCAGAAATGCTCCGTCGTTGTCCTTGACCGTGGTGCCTTCCGGCAGACTGTTTTGCGCGGCGATGACCACTGTCTTGGTGGTCTCGTTGGCGTACATGGTGCCGCTTGCGCCGGTGGGACTGGTCGGCAGCGGATTGGCGACGAAGCCCTTGGGCAGAGTGAACGTGAACTTGCCGTCGAGCATCGAGACCTTCTGTGCCGATGCGGTCTCCTTGGCTGGGGCCTTGGCGGCCTGCGCATTCAGAGCCCCGAAAGTGGCCGCCGCCGCCAGCAACAGGACAACGGCTTTTTTACTCAACAATGACATTCGAAATCTCCAGGGATGGTCGCGCGGTGGGGGGCGATCATCCCATGGAGGTTGTGACGTGTTCCAGCGTTGGGTAACGGACGGTCGTTGTCCGTTGCCGAGCCAGCCTCATTCTTCGCGACGCACCGGATAACTCTCGATCACATCCAGAAACTCGATCCGGCGTTCGCTTGCCAACAACTCCGGCAGCAATTTTTCGTACTCCTGGCGATACGACTTGCTCAGGTGACGAGCGATGAAGTCTTCCTTGCTGCAGTTCCAGGTTTCGTAGAGCACCAAGGTGTTCGGTTCGTCCTGGAGTTGATGCACCCAGGTGTTGACGAAGTCCGGCTCGGCCGACATCTGGTGCACGACGTCCAGCAGCCGTTCTTTGGTTTCGGCGAAACGTTCGGGTTTGGCCGGCAGGTAAACGATAAACGCGACTTGATCACTCATTTCATCACCTTCCTGTATTGGGAACGGCTTACTGGGCCTGGTTTTGCGGGAACAGGTTGCGGCGGGTTTCTTCGTCGAACTCTGCCTTGAGTACCAGTTTCTCTTTCAGACCCTGAGCACGTTGGGCCGCCGGGCGGGCGCTGATTTTATCGAACAGGCGCTTGACGTTCGGGTAAGCCGCCAGACCGTTTTCACCGAGGATGTACGGCGCGTAGTTGGCCCAGCCCCAGAGGGCCATGTCGGCGATGCTGTAGGTGTCGCCCGCCAGGTATTGGTGTTCGGCCAGGCGTTGGTCGAGGACGCGGTAGTGGCGTTCGACTTCCTTGAAGTAGCGGTTTTTCGCGTACGGCAGGTCTTCCGGCGCGTGGTGCATGAAGTGTACGGCCTGGCCGGAGAACGGCGAGAGGCCGGTGGCGATGAACATCAGCCAGGACAGCAGCTCGGCATTGCCGGCAGCGCTGGTGGGCAGGAAACGCTGATGTTTTTGCGCCAGGTGCAGCAGGATCGCCTGGGAATCGAAAACCGTGGCGTCGCCATCGACCAGCGCCGGAACCTTGGCATTCGGGTTGATCGCCAGGAAGGCTGGCAGGTGTTGTTCACCCTTGAAAGTGTCGACGCCGATCAGCTCGTAAGGCGTTTGCAGTTCTTCGAGCAGCAGGGCGACTTTCATCGGGTTCGGCGAAGGGTGGAAAAAGAATTTCATGATGTAGGCCTCAGTCGTTAGTGGTTTGAACTGAGGCTGATGGTGGGCTAAACCTGTTCGATTGACGTACGGAGTTGTTGGGCTACTCGTGCGAAACCATCGAAGGTGTTGTAGGGGATTTAACCGACGGTTGCGCGGTGGCGATCACCGCGCCTGCAATAATCAGCAGCGCAGGAATCATCAGGATCGGGCTGGCATGGCTGCGGCCGACGACGATCAACAACACCGTGGAAATCAGCGGAGCCAGATAGGACAGCGCGCCCAGTGTGGCCAGGCTGCCGTGTTTGGTCGCGTGGTCCCAGGCGAAAAATGCCAGCCCCGCCGGGCCGAGGCCCAGAATGACGATCGCTGTCCATTGCCTGAAATCGGGCCACACCGTGGTTTCGAACGCCAGATGGCAGACCAGCCCGCCCAAGGCCGACATGCCGCAAATGCCGCCGATGATGCTGCTCGGTACTTCCTTGAACCGCCGGTTGAACACCGAGTACCCGGCCCAGATCAGCGCACATCCGAGCGCCGCCAGATACCCGGCCACCGGCATCACGGCGGAGGTATGGGTATCGCGTTGCTGCATGATGAACGCGGTGCCTGCCAGACCCAGAATTGCACCGAGGACTTGTCGCTTGTGCAGTTTTTCTCCGGCGGCGAAGGCCGAGAGCAGCACCAGCATTAGGGGCCACAGGTAGTTGATCAGGCTGGCTTCGGCTGCCGGCGCGGACTTGAGCGCGAAAAAATACAGCGCGTGATAAACGAAAATTCCGACAAACCCTGTCGCCCAGACGGGCCAGGGTTGGCGCCAACTGCTGAAACCGCTGAGGCCGCGCCGACCCAGAATTATCAAGGTCGCGATAAACGCAACGCCGAAGCTCAGGGTCAGCAGTTCAAACGGTGGAATGCCTTCGGTGAGGGTAGTCAGCAACGCCAGGCAGGACCAGAGGAAGATTGCGATCACGCCGACCGCGGTGGCGGAGCGGGCACTGCGGACGCTGGACGTGGCCATGTCTGTTCCTTCAGGCGTTGAACGGGCGACTTCCTTGCCCGATGACCTGTTGCAGCTTAGCGCTTGATCGCGGTTCGTCCAGCGTCCGCCGGAACCTGGCCGACGGGCCGCGCCAGCAGGCGTTTGGTCACGCCCAGCATTGCCACCGACACCGCCACGCCGAGAGCAAACGCACTCATCCCCATACTCGGCAATGTCAGCGCCAAGACCAGGCAGAACGCCGAGAACGAATACATACCGGTGGCCGTCGCCCGCAGCAGGGCAGCGGTAAATGCCGGGCCACGGGTTTGCTGGGAGAACACCGCCATCACGCTGCCCAACACCGGGAACACCGCGAGCAGCCCGCTCCAGCGATCGCCGACAGTGCTGGCCAGCAGGGTGACGGCCAGGGTCAGCAGGGCGCCGGCGACCATGCGCAGCAGCAGTTTGTCGGACTTTGGTTTTGGACCGGAAACGATGGGTTGCACCGAAGGGAACAGGTAAGGCGCGGCCAACAGGGCGGTCGCGGCGGCGATCACCGAAAACATCAGTGACGGTGGGATCAACGACAGCACCACGGCGATCACGGCCCACACCAACAGGGAAATCGTCAGCGCCAGTGGCCATCCGGTACGTTGGGCGACCTGCGCGTAAGTTACGCAGAAGGCGATCATCGCGAACATGGCCGACAGTGCCGCCTGGGCTGATTGCGCGGCGAACAGTTCGCCTTGTTCGATGGCGAGGAAAAACAGAATCGGCCCGACCACCACCGGCAACCCCGACAACCAACCGGCCACGCTTGGCCCCCAACGTTTACCGGCCAGGGAAATCAGCAGCAGGAATCCGGGAATCACCAGCAATTTGAGCATCAGCACGCGTACATCTCCAACCTGTGTCAGGTGGCAACGTTAGCACTGCGGGAGATGGATTGCTCTATATGTGTCGAAGTTTTGTATACAAAGTAGGAGCTGACGCACGCTGCGATCTGTTGATTTTCAGCCATTTCAAATTCACCGAGGATCAACATCAAAAGATCGCAGCCTGCGGCAGCTCCTACAGGGTGTTGTGTGTTCCTCGAAACGTCTAAGCTGCGCCTTCCCACCTGTTGATGGATCATCGCGTGAAATTCAGTTTGCCCAAAGTCGGCACTGCGCCGTTCTGTCCGCCGGAAGTGGCGGGTACCGTTGCTGTCGACCCGAGCGCGTCATTTTTCAAACGGGTCCTGCGTTTTGCCGGTCCCGGTTTGCTGGTGTCCATCGGCTACATGGACCCGGGGAACTGGGCGACTGCCATCGAGGCCGGGTCGCGGTTTGGCTACAGCCTGTTGTTCGTGGTGCTGTTGGCGAGTCTGGCGGGGATGGTGGTGCAGTGCCTGTGTTCGCGGTTGGGCATCGCGACCGGACGCGATCTGGCGCAGTTGTGCCGGCAGCGCTACAGCAAACGGACAGCCCGCACGCAGTGGGTGCTGGCGGAAATTTCGATCATTGCCACTGACCTCGCCGAGGTGCTCGGCTGTGCCTTGGCATTCCATTTGTTGCTGGGCTGTTCGCTGACTTTCGGCATCGCCCTCACGGCGTTCGACACCTTGCTGGTGTTGGCCCTGCAAAACCGTGGTTTCCGTCGACTGGAAGCGATCATGCTGGTGCTGGTGGGCACCATTGGCGCGTGTTTTTTTGTCGAGTTGCTGCTGATCAAACCTTACTGGCCTGAAGTCGCCCAAGGTTTCAAGCCCTCGCTGTCGGCCCTGAGTGATGCGGCGCCGCTGTACCTCGCCATCGGCATTCTCGGCGCCACCGTGATGCCACATAACCTCTACCTGCACACCTCGATCGTACAAACGCGATTGATCGGCAAGGACATCGCCAGCAAGCAGGACGCGGTGAAACTGGCGCGCATCGACACCATCGGCTCTCTGGCTTTAGCGCTGTTGGTCAACGCCGCGATCCTGATCCTTGCCGCCGCGGCGTTTCACAAGACCGGGCACACCGAAGTGGTCGACATTCAAGACGCCTATCACCTGCTCGATCCGTTGGTGGGCGGGGCGTTGGCCAGTGTGTTGTTCGGCGTGGCGCTGCTGGCTTCGGGACAGAGCTCGACCTTCACCGGCACCATCGCCGGCCAGGTGATCATGGAGGGTTTCCTCAACCTGCGGCTGCCGTGCTGGCAACGGCGCTTGATCACCCGTGGCCTGGCGCTGATCCCGGCGTTCATTGGCGTGTGGCTGATGGGCGACGATGCGGTGGGCAAGCTGTTGGTGCTGAGTCAGGTGGTGTTGAGTCTGCAGTTGCCGTTTGCGTTGTATCCGTTGATTCGCATGACCAATGATCAGCAGTTGATGGGGCCGTTTGTGAACCGTTTGCCGACACGGGTGTTGGCGTGGGGATTGTTTGCGGTGATCAGTGGGGCGAATAGCTGGTTGATCTTGCAGCTTCTGAATTGATCGCGACTGATGTCTGTAGCAGCTGGCGAAGCCTGCGTTCGGCTGCGCAGCAGTCGTCAATCCTGAGTACAGAATCTAGGTGATGCACCGCGCCACCTGATTTCACGACTGCTGCGCAGCCGAACGCAGCCTTCGGCAGCTGCTACAAAATCAGTTGAATACCAGACAAAAAGAACCCGGTGTGACGTGAGTCGCACCGGGTGTTTTGCCAAATCGCGCGGTTATTCGTGGGTCCCCGCGCAATCTGTTGAACGCGTTTACGCTCGTTCGAGCGCCAGGGCGACACCTTGACCACCACCGATGCACAGGGTGGCGAGACCTTTCTTGGCATCACGCTTGATCATTTCATGCAGCAGGGTCACCAGCACGCGGCAGCCCGAGGCACCGATCGGGTGACCGAGGGCGATGGCGCCGCCGTTAACGTTGACCTTGTTCAAGTCCCATTCCAGGTCCTTGGCCACGGCCAGCGATTGTGCGGCGAAAGCTTCATTGGCTTCGATCAGGTCCAGTTGACCGATGTTCCAGCCAGCCTTGTCCAGGCAACGGCGAGTGGCCGATACCGGGCCGATGCCCATGATCGCCGGATCGACGCCCGCGTTGGCGTAAGCGGCGATTTTTGCCAGTACCGGCAGGCCCAAAGCCTTGGCTTTTTCGGCGCTCATCAGGATCACGGCGGCGGCGCCATCGTTCAACGACGAAGCGTTACCGGCTGTCACCGAACCGTCCTTCTTGAAGGCAGCCTTGAGTTTGCCCAGGGATTCGGCGGTAGTGCCGGCCCGTGGCTGCTCGTCGGTGGCGAAGGACAGCGGATCGCCCTTGCGCTGCGGAATCAGGATCGGGGTGATTTCATCGACGAAGCGCCCGGCTTCGATTGCAGCCACAGCCTTCTGCTGCGAGGCGGCGGCGAACGCGTCCTGCTGTTCGCGGCTCAGGCTGTACTTTTCGGCCAGGTTTTCGGCGGTGATGCCCATGTGGTAATCGTTGAACGCATCCCACAGGCCATCGCTGATCATGGTGTCGACGATTTGCGCGTGACCCATGCGCAGGCCGGTGCGCGCGCCGGGCATGACGTAGTTGGCCAGGCTCATGTTTTCCTGGCCACCGGCGATGATCACGTCAGCGTCGCCGCAACGGATCGCCTGAGCGCCCAGGTGCAAGGCCTTGAGGCCCGAGCCGCAGACCTTGTTCAGGGTCATGGCCGGGACCGCGAACGGCAGACCGGCCTTGATCGAAGCCTGACGCGCAGGGTTTTGCCCGGCGCCGGCGGTCAGCACCTGACCCATGATCACTTCATCGACTTCAGCCGGATCCAGGCCGGTTTGTGCCAGCAACTGACGGATTACCGCAGCGCCCAGGTCGACGGCAGAAACATTGGCCAGGGAACCCTGGAAACTGCCGATCGCGGTGCGCGTGGCGGCAACAATGACGACTTCTTGCATGGAATGATTCCTCACTGGGCAGCGAACTGCATTTCCGGCACGTGGTCCGGCACGATCAGTTTACCGGCGGTCTTGGCGACAATCTCTTCAACGCTGACACCCGGTGCACGTTCTTTCAGGATGAACGCGCCGTTTTCGATTTCCAGGTAGGCCAGGTCGGTCAGTACGCGCTTGATGCAACCGGCGCCAGTCAGCGGCAGGCTGCATTTGGACAACAGCTTGGACTCACCGTCCTTGGAGGCGTGGGTCATGATGACGATGATGTTGTCGGCGCCAGCCACCAGGTCCATCGCACCGCCCATGCCCTTGACCAGTTTGCCGGGAATCATCCACGAGGCGATGTTGCCTTCGACATCCACTTCGAACGCGCCCAGTACGGTCAGGTCGACGTGGCCACCGCGGATCATCGCGAAGGATTCGGCCGAGGAGAAAATCGAAGCGCCGATCCGTGCGGTCACGGTTTGCTTGCCGGCGTTGATCATGTCGGCGTCGATGGTTTCTTCGGTCGGGAAAGGACCCATGCCGAGCAGGCCGTTTTCCGATTGCAGCATGACTTCCATGCCTTCGGGGATGTAGTTGGCAACCAGGGTCGGGATGCCGATGCCCAGGTTCACGTAGAAGCCGTCCTGCATTTCGCGGGCGACGCGTTGAGCCATTTGTTCGCGGGAAAGTGCCATGTTTTTATTCTCCGTCAGCCTGAATTATTTGCGGATGGTGCGCTGTTCGATGCGTTTTTCGAACGTGCCGCAAATGACCCGATCGACGTAGATGCCTGGGGTGTGGATCTGCGCCGGGTCCAGCTCGCCGGGTTCGACGATCTCTTCGACTTCGACCACGGTGATCTTGCCGGCGGTGGCGGCCAGCGGGTTGAAGTTCTGGGCGGTGTGGCGATAGATCACGTTACCGAAATGGTCGGCTTTCCAGCCTTTGACGATGGCGAAGTCACCGGTGATGGATTCTTCCATCAGGTACTTGCGGCCATGGAATTCGCGCACTTCCTTGCCTTCGGCAACCGGGGTGCCGACGCCGGTGGCGGTGAAGAAGGCCGGGATGCCGGCGCCGCCCGCGCGCATTTTCTCGGCGAGGGTGCCTTGCGGGGTCAGGGTGACTTCGATTTCGCCTTTGAGCAGTTGCTCTTCGAACAGCTTGTTTTCGCCGACGTAGGAGGCCACGACCTTGCTGATCTGGCGGTCGGTCAGCAGCACGCCGAGGCCGAAACCGTCGACGCCGCAGTTGTTGGAAACGACGGTGAGGTCGCGGGTGCCTTTACGCTTGATCTCGGCGATCAGGTTTTCCGGAATGCCGCACAGGCCGAAGCCGCCGGCGATCACGGTCATGCCGTCTTCAAGACCTGCCAGAGCTTCCTCGTAGGAACTCACGCGCTTGTCGAAACCTGCCATATGCACCTCTTTTATTCTTTGTGGGCGGCTGGCTAGCCGTATGGGGTTGAGTGTCTCGCCGCAAGATTCATTTGTTAAGTTGATTTTTAGGTTTGATTAATAGATAAAACTCACCAATTGCTCTGTAGGAGCAAAGCTTGCTCGCGATGGCGTTGTCCAGGACGCCATCGCCGGCAAGCCGTGCTCCTACAGATAGCGTCTGAGCTTACTACTGGAGCACAACGACTATGACAGTCAAGCAGATCCGCGCCTTTCTGGCCGTGGCCCAGAGCCTGAGTTTTGCCGTGGCTTGCGAGCGCCTGCACCTGTCGCAATCGGCACTGAGCCTGACCATCAAAGCGCTGGAGGAAGGCCTGGGCGGGCGCCTCTTCACGCGCAATACGCGCAATGTGGCACTGACCGCCGAGGGCGAATCCCTGGTGCCGTTGGCGCGTCGCTTGATTGCCGACTGGGACAACGCCGAGGACGAACTGCGTCAGCGCTTCACGCTCCAGCGCGGCCGCGTGACCCTGGCGGCCATGCCGTCGTTCGCCGGCAATCTGCTGCCGCCGATCCTCAAGACATTCCGCGCCCGCTATCCGAAAGTCAACGTCACGGTCAACGATGTGATCAACGAGCAAGTGCTGGAAATGGTCCGCGATCGCCAGGTGGAACTGGGCGTGGCGTTCGAACCGACCCAGAGTTCGTCGCTGCAATTCACGCCGCTGTACATCGACCGCTTCGTCGCGGTGGTGCCCCATGATTCGCCGCTGGTCGAGCTGGACGAAATCGACTGGCAGACCTTGCTCAAGGAGCCGTTCATTACCTTGCAGCGGCCGTCGACAGTGCGGGTGATGCTGGAAGAGCACTTGCAGGCGCGGGGCATGAAGCTGCCGGTGGAGTTTGAGAGTCATCAACTGGCGACGGTCGGGCGGATGGTCGCGAGCGGGTTGGGGGTGAGTGCGGTGCCGGCGTTGTGTGCCGGGCAGATGCGCGAGCTGGGCGCGTGCTGCATTACCTTGCGCGATCCGGTGGTGGAGCGGGCGTTAGGCGTACTGACGTTGCCGGGCGGAGAGTTGTCGGCGGCGGCGCAGGCGTTGTTTGATGTGCTCAAAGAGGAAAACCTCAGTCAGCGTATGTCTTCGTTTTGAAATACAAAACCATTGTGGGAGCGGGCTTGCTCGCGAAGAGGGCATTACATAAAACATTGATGGTGCCTGACACACCGCTTTCGCGAGCAAGCCCGCTCCCACAGAGATTGTGTTCTTTCAGGTATTCAGGCGTTCGGCCAACAAGGGCAGCAGCTGCTCACACGACCCCTCAATCTTCAAATCCAGCATCTCATCCGCCCGGGTCTTGCCCAGGTTGATCGCAATCAGCGGTTTGCCCTGATCCACCACCGCGCGGCACAGGCGAAACGCTGAATACGCCATCAACGAGGACCCGACCACCAGCAATCCGGCGGCATGTTCGACCGCTGCCATGGCCTTGGCCGCTGTGGCTTGTGCGACGTTTTCACCGAAAAACACCACGTCCGGCTTCATCCGTTCCCCGGCGCAATGCGGGCAGTGCGGCACCTGAAAACGCGCTTCGAAAGCCGGGTCGAGCAGGGTGTCGCCGTCCGGTGCCTGCACCGCGTCCACGCCTGCCAGGTAAGGATTCTGGGTTTCCATCAGGTGCTGGATCGAATCGCGCTCGCTGCGCTTTCCGCAGTCCAGGCACAGCACCCGGTGCAGGCTGCCGTGCAGTTCAATGACGTCATGGCTGCCGGCCTGATCGTGCAGGGTGTCTACGTTTTGCGTGATCAGCCCGCTGATCTGCCGGGTGCTTTGCAATCGGGCGAGTGTCTCGTGAGCCACATTCGGTTGGGCCTGACGCACCCGTGGCCAGCCGAGCATCGCCCGCGCCCAATAGCGCCGTCGGGATTCGGGGGCCGAGAGAAATTCCTGATACATCATCGGCTGCCGGCCACGCCGCACACCCTGATTGTCGCGATAGTCCGGAATGCCCGACGGCGTGCTGATACCGGCACCCGTCAGCACCGCGAACGGCTGATCCGCCATGAGTTGCTGGAAGCGATCGAGTTGTTCGCGGGTCAGGCGGTCGAGCATGTTCAACACTCCGGAGGGCCTTGAGTGTGTGCAGCGTAGCATTTGCCGATCACCCTGTAGGAGCACGGCTTGCCGGCGATGGCGATTTTCAGAACGCTATCGCCGGCAAGCCGTGCTCCTACATTGAACGGCGCTATTTACGCGCCTCCAGAATCAGGTTGAACGGCGTTTCCGTGGCCCGGCGGAAACTCGAGAACCCGGCCTCGGTAAACACCTTGCGTAACCGCGCCTCGCCTGCCTGGGCGCCAAGGCCGAGGCCGACTTCCTGGGACAACGAGTTGGGCGTGCAGATGAAGGTCGAGGCAGCGTAGAACAAACGGCCGACCGGGGTGATGTTGTCATCCAGCGAGTCATTGGCGAACGGTTCCACCAATAGCACCGAGCCATCCGGTTTCAGCGATTCGAAAGCGTGTTTCGCCGCGCCGACGGGGTCGCCCATATCGTGCAGGCAGTCGAAGTAACAGACCAGGTCATAGTCGTCGCCGGGGTAACTTTTCGCCGTGCCCTGGAAGAACCGCGCGCGGCTGGACACGCCGCCTTCCTCGGCGCGCTGGGTGGCGACGGTGACGGAGGGCGCGTGGTAGTCGAAGCCGACGAACCGCGAGTTCGGAAACGCCTGGGCCATGATCACCGTCGACGCGCCGTGGCCGCAGCCGATGTCCGCGACTTTGGCGCCTTCCTCCAGCTTGGCCACCACCCCGTTGAGGGCCGGCAACCATTCGGCGATCAGGTGTGCTTTGTAGCCGGGACGGAAGAAACGTTCGGTGCCACTGAACATGCACGGATGGTGATCGCCCCAAGGCAGGGCGCCATCGCCGCGCATGGCTTTGACCAGTTTGTCCTTGTCGTGGAAGAACGACGCGACCACCCCGATGCCCCCGGCGATATAGACTGGTGAGTCTTCGATGGCCAATGCCAGCGCTTGTTCTTCGGGCAGGCGGAATTGGCCGTCGCGGTGTTCCATGTAGCCGGAAGCGGCGTGGGCGCTGAGCCATTCGCGCACCAGGCGCGGGTTGCAACCGGTCTTGCCGGCAAGGGCTTCGGGGCTGATCAGTTGGCTGTCGGCCATGGCCCGGTACAGGCCGAGTTCTTCGCCGAGGATGACATTGGCGAGCATCGCCGCACCGCCCATGTCACCTACCAGTTTGCCCATGAAATCATTGAGTCTGGCCTCGTCCATCACGTGTGCTCCTTTTGCAGGATCACGGTCCGGAGGCTTTGTTGGTCCGGGCGGTGGTCGTGGGAATGAACAGGAGATCAAGCAGTTCCTGTGTGCATTAAGTTTAGTTCGCAGGCCGTACGGCGTGGCCTGGAGCGACGAAAGCCCCTGCAATGGCAATCGACACAGTCCCTGTAGGAGCACAGCTTGCCGGCGATGGCAATTTCAATGACGCCATCGCCGGCAAGCCGTGCTCCTACAGGGGATTTGCGTTGTGTATCCCACTGTATCTAACAGGTCTCCCGATACAGTCCCGCTCAATTGCGGCGCACAGCCGAACACAGACCAGATACAAACCTGCGATGAACTGTGGAGGCCACTTTCCATGGCCGTGTTCACCGGCGGCCATTCGCACTGACTCTGTTCCGCGCCTGATGCGGTCAAGGGGACCACAATGACAACGCTTGTGCCTGAATCCAATCTCAACGCCACCCCGGTCAACCGCCTGCGGGTCGATCACTACACCAACGGCATCATCGGCCCGAGCCAGCCGATGCTCGGACCGCTGGCCGACGGCGGCACTCTGATCACCGGCACGCCGCCGGGTTGCTGGGGGCCGATGATCACGCCAGCCTTCGAAGGCGGCCATGAAGTCACGCAACCGGTGGCCATCGTCGGCGCAGAGATCGGCGATGCTGTGGCGATCAAGATCAAGAGCATGCGCGTCACATCGCTGGCCACGTCGTCCGGGGTCATGAGCTTTGTCGAAGGGCGCTACAACGGCGATCCGTTTGTCTCCAAATTCTGCTCAAAATGCGGCACCGACCATCCGGCCAGCCATGTCGAAGGCATTGGCGAGGACGCGATTCGCTGCAATAACTGCAACGCTGAGGTCAGCGCGTTTCGCTTCAGCCACGGCTACGTGATCGTGTTCGATGCGCAGAACCAGGTCAGCCTGACGGTCAACCAGGACATCGCCAATCAACTGGCCGGCAATGCTTCCGAAATGTCGGCGCTGCCGGAATTCGCCGCGCAGCATTCGATCCTGTCCCTGGCCCGCGCCGATATCCCCGGCGTCGCCGCACACATGCGTCCGTTCCTCGGCAACATCGGCACCATGCCGTCGCGGGATATTCCTGATTCGCACAACTGCGCCGATTTCGGCCAGTACCTGATCAATGCACCGCACCGTTTCGGCATGAGCCGCGAAGAACTGCACGCGGCCAAGACCGACGGCCACATGGACACCAATTCGATCCGCGAAGGTTGCGTGTTGATCTGCCCGGTGAAAGTACCGGGTGCCGGGGTGTACATGGGCGACATGCACGCCCAGCAGGGCAACGGCGAAATTGCCGGGCACGCCACGGATTGCTCCGGGGAAACCGAAGTGGTGGTGCAAGTGGTGAAAAACCTGACGCTGGAAGGCCCGATCCTCCTGCAAAACCTCGATGACCTGCCGCCGATGGCGCGGCCGATGAACGCCGAACAGCGGGCCAAAGTCCGTGAGTTGGGTGAGCGTTGGGGCCAGCATGAGATCGAGCAGAGCGGCCCGATCACCTTCATCGGCAGCGGCGAAAACCTCAACCTCGCGGTGGAGAACGGCTTGCAGCGTGCGGCCTCCGTCACCGGTCTGCCGTACGACGAAGTGCTCAACCGCGCCACCATTACCGGTTCCATCGACATCAGCCGCCTGCCGGGCACCATCCGCGTGACGTTCCTGTGCCCGATGAACGTGCTCGATCGCATGGGCATCGGCCAGCTGGTGCGCGAGAAGTACGACCTGGCGTAATGCCGGGCAACGGGTCTGTACCAGAGTGTGTACAGGCCCGCTGCCGATACAAGCCCTGCCGTTTTCCGTTGGCGCGCAACACAGTCCCGATACACCGCTTCGATTAACTGTGCTTACGTTCTGACAACCTTGAGATCGACATCATGCAAACCCCCATCACTTCAGCCAAGGCCAGCGCCGGGCTCGGCTTGCGTCGCGGTTTAATGAAAGACCTTCTGGCGGCTCCTGCCGGTCATTTCGATTTTCTCGAAGTCGCGCCGGAAAACTGGATCGGCATCGGCGGCGCCCATGGTGCAGCGCTACGAAGTCTGGCCGAGCGTTATCCGTTGTCCTGTCATGGCTTGTCCCTGTCGCTGGGCGGGCCGTCGCCGCTGGATGTCGGGTTTCTGCAAGAGGTGCGGGTTTTCCTCGATCACTACAACGTGCCGCTGTACAGCGAGCACCTCAGCTATTGCAGCGATGACGGTCACCTGTACGACCTGTTGCCGCTGCCCTTTACCGAAGAAGCGGTGCACCACGTCGCCGCGCGCATCCGTCAGGCCCAGGACACTCTCGGTCGGCGCCTGGCGGTGGAAAACGTCTCTTACTACGCCGCACCGCAGCAGGACATGGACGAGGTGACCTTCACCAACGCCGTTCTGCGCGAAGCCGATTGCGACCTGTTGCTGGACGTCAACAACGTCTACGTCAATTCGATCAACCACGGGTTCGATCCGCGTACGTTCCTGGCCGGCATCGATGCGGATCGCGTGGTGGCCATGCACATCGCCGGGCATTTCGATGAGTCCGACACCTTGAAAATCGACACCCATGGCGCCTCGGTCAAACCGGCGGTGTGGTCGTTGCTGACGGAGGCCTACGCCCGGTTCGGCGCGCAACCGACTTTGCTGGAGCGCGATTTCAACTTCCCGGCGTTTTCCGAACTGGTTGCCGAGTTGCAGACCATCCGCCGCTTGCAGACCGAGGGGGTGAACCGTGGCTAAGCGCTCGCTGCACGAACAGCAAAGCAGCATGGGCCTGTACCTGCGCGACCCCGACCACTGCGCGCCACCGCCCGAGATGGACCCGGCGCGGGCGCAGGTTTATCGCGACCTGGTATTTGCCAATCTGTCATCGCTGATCAGCGGCACGTTTCCGGTGCTGGTGAAGATTCTTGGTGACAAACAATGGCGGACGCTGGTGCGGATCTTCCTGCGCGACTACCGTGCCCACACGCCGAAATTCGGTGAGATCGCCGAGGAGTTTGTCGAGTTTCTCGCCTCTGAGCCTGCGGCGTTGGCCGATGGTACGTGGCCGCCGTTCATGGTTGAGCTGGCGCATTACGAATGGGTGGAGATGGCCTTGCAGCAGTCCGAGGCCGAACCGTTGCCATCCGGCGATGCTGACATGTTGCTGGACCGCCCATTGCAAGTCTCGCCGTTGGCCTGGCCGCTGGCGTATGCCTGGCCGGTGCAGTTGGTGGGGCCGGAATATCAGCCGGACACTGCGCCGGATCAGCCGACGTTGTTGTTGGTACGTCGGGATGTGGATTTCAGTGTGAAGTTTTCCGGGTTGAGCCCGTTGGCGTTTCGGTTGTTGCAGCGCATCGAGGAGTTTCCTGAATTGGATGGCCGGGCGCAGTTGCAGGCACTGGCGCAGGAGGCGGGAATGACCGGCTCAGCGGAGTTCTTCGATAACGGGTTGGCGTTGTTGCGGCAGATGCATGAACAACGTGTGGTGGGTGTCATTCTCTGACTGCTTACAGGAATATGGGTACTTCCGTTCCATATGTCTCGTCTGTGAAACACCCTTAACTCCTTGAAAAATATTTACTAAAACCCCCGCAATAAACCTCAAGCCCGGCCGATACAACCATCAGGCGCAGACCAATCTATTACAACAATGGCGCCCATCTGAAAGGGTGCGCGCCAATGCCCGCCATTCAGTGATGACGCAAGGACGCTCGCAGCCACCAACCCCCGAGAATCGTCCTATGTCATTGCGTAATCTGAATATCGCGCCTCGCGCTTTCCTTGGTTTTGCCTTCATTGCCTTGCTGGTCATCGTGCTGGGTGTATTCGCCGTGAACCGCATGACCGTCATCCGCCAGGCCTCCATCGACATGGGCACCACCCATCTGCCCAGCGTCGGTTTTCTCGGCAACATGACCGAAAACGTCCTGCGCATGCGAATTCTGTCGTTCCGGATTTTGGTCAACCGTGATCCGGCGGCCTTGCAGGAAGCCCAGACGCGTGTTGGCGTACTGGTCGACAAGCTGCGCAGCGCACAAGCGAGTTACGCCGCGCTGCCCGCCGGTGACGAAGAAGCGCAGCTGTACAAGACGTTCACCGTCACGCTGGACAGCTACATGCAAGCCCAGACTCAGATGTTGGAGTTGTCGCAACAGAACAAACTGGATGAGATGCGCACGCTGATCAACACACGTATCAAGGACGGCACGGATCAGATGGGCGAGCAGTTGAACAAACTGGTGGCACTCAATGCGGACTACGCCAAAACCGCTTCGGCTGAAGCCGCTGACAATTACAACAGCGCTATCACCGGCATCATCGCGGTCGCGGTTATCGCAGCGTTGATGACCGTGCTGCTGGCCTGGCTCCTGACCCGCAGCATCGTCACACCGTTGAACCGTGCCGTGCTGGCCGCGCAAACCATCGCCGAAGGTAATCTGCGTAATGTCATCGAAGTCGATGGCAAGGATGAACCGGCGCGCTTGCTCGGCGCTTTGGCGACGATGCAGGCCAGCCTGCGCAAAACCATCGAACAGATTGCCGGTTCCGCCACGCAACTGGGCACCGCCGCCGAAGAGCTCAGCGCGGTGACTCAAGATGCGTCCCGTGGCTTGCAGCAACAGAACAATGAAATCGAACAAGCCGCCACCGCCGTCAACGAAATGACCGCCGCCGTGGAAGAAGTGGCGCGCAATGCAGTGTCGACATCCGAAGCCTCGAACCAGTCGACCCAGGCCGCCCGCGAGGGTCGTGACCGGGTGGTGCAAACCGTCGACGCGATCCAGACCATGACCCATGACGTGCACAACACCTCGCTGATGATCGAAGGTCTGGCGGCTCAGGGACGCGACATCGGCAAGGTGCTGGACGTGATCCGTGCCATCGCCGAGCAAACCAACCTGCTGGCGCTGAACGCGGCGATCGAAGCGGCCCGTGCCGGTGAAGCCGGGCGTGGTTTTGCCGTGGTGGCGGACGAAGTTCGGGCGCTGGCCCATCGCACGGCGCAGTCGACCCAGGAAATCGAGAAGATGGTCGCCGGCATCCAGAACGGCACCGGTGAAGCGGTGGCGTCGATGCAGCAAAGCAATCAACGCACGCAAAACACCCTGGAACTGGCCCGCGCCGCCGGTGTGGCGCTGGAGCAGATCACCCAGTCGATCCATTTGATCAACGAGCGCAACCTGGTGATTGCCAGTGCCTCGGAGGAACAGGCCCAGGTGTCCCGCGAAGTCGACCGCAACCTGGTGAACATCCGCGACCTCGCTACGCAGTCCGCCGCCGGTGCCAACCAGACCAGCACCGCCACCCATGAACTGTCGCGTCTGGCGGTGGATTTGAATGCGCTGGTGGCGCGGTTTGTCATCTGACAAGCAAGCCTTACTGCACGGAAAAGAAATACCGCGTCAGGTGAAAGAAGATCGGCGCGGCGAAGCAGATCGAGTCCATGCGATCGAGCATGCCGCCGTGGCCCTTGATCATGGTGCCCCAGTCTTTGGCGCTCAGGCTGCGCTTGATCGCCGACATGACCAGGCCACCGAGAAAGCCCATCACCACGATCACCAGCGACATCAACAGCGACTGCCAGAAGTTGAACGGGGTCATCCAGAACATGCAGCCGCCGATCAGCGTGGCGGACAGCCCGCCGCCCACAAGGCCTTCCACGGTTTTCGACGGGCTCACCAGCGGTGCGACTTTGTGTTTGCCGAAGAGCTTGCCGAAGACGTACTGCAACACGTCGCTCAACTGCACGACGAACACCAGATAGAACAACAGCAGCGCGTTCTGCCCGGTGAACCCTTGCAGGTCCAGCAGCAACAGCGCGGGTGCGTGGCTGATGCAATAGACGCAGATCATCACGCCCCACTGGATCTTGGCCGTTCGTTCCAGAAAGGCTTCGGTGTCCTGGCTCAACACGGCAATCGCCGGCAGTAGCAGAAAGGCATACACCGGAATCAGCAGCGTGAACATCGAATACCAGTGGGTGCCGATCAACAGGTACTGAAGCGGGATCAGGATGAAAAAAGCCGAGAACAGCGCGTTGTGATCACCCAGCGTCGTCGGGGTCAGGGTGATGAACTCCCTGAGGGCGAACAGGGAAATGAATCCGAACAGCACCACCGTTGCATTCGGTCCCAGCAGCCAGGACACGAAGAAGATGATGACCATGCCCCACCAGGCGTTCACGCGCTGGTTGAGGTTTTCGATGGTGGAGATTGCGCCTTCGCTCGTGGCGCGTTTGGCCAGCACCCGACCGATCACCGAAGCGACGGCCAACAAACAGGCGATCGCGAAAAAGAACCAGAGGAATTTTTGCTCAAGACTCATTTCGACAGCCTCACGATGGCGTCACGCGCCCGCTCCAGAAACACCTGTTTGTCCTCGCCGACAAATCGTGGAAGAGGATTGCCGATACGGATGGTGCAGATGATCGGCAAGGGCACGTGCTTGCCCTTGGGCATGGAACGATGCAGGTTTTCCAGGTAGATCGGCACAAGGTCGACATCGGGAAAGGTTTCGCTGAGCCGATAGATCCCTGATTTGAACTCCCCCGGCAAGGCCTGGCTGGAGCGCGTGCCTTCAGGGAAAATGATGATCGAATGACCGGCCCGCACCACATCGAAAATCGGCTCCAGCACATTGCTGCCCGGCGCAGGATTGCGCTCGATCAGCACGGCATTGAGGCCTCGCTGAGAGATGTAGGAGAGAAACCGGTTCTTGCCCCAGTAATCGGCGGCGGCGACCGGTTTCACATTGATCCGCGCTTCGGCGGGCAGGGCCGCCATGATCGCCAGGGTGTCCATGTGGCTGGTGTGGTTGGCGAAATAGATGCGCTGACGGCTGAGGTCCGGCGGGCCTTCCCAGCGGGCGGTGACGCCGATCAGCAGCCGCAGCACCGCGATCAGGGCATTACTGATCCACATGGCCGGCCTCCTTCAGTTGTCTGGAGATCGCCAGGGTGCGGGTGATGCACGTGGCTGCGGCACCGATGGCAATGACGATTAGCGTCAGCATCAGCGCGTAGTGGCTGGCATAGAGATGGAATTCGATGGTATTGAGCACCAACCCGGCAGTCATCACGGCCATCCGGTGCTGCTTGGCCATCGGCCCCATGAAGTTCTGCTTCAGGCCGATGGAGCCGCCGAACACCCGGACATACGCCGTGAGCGCAGCGGCCAGGGCGGCAAACCAGCCGAGTTCCGGCTGCCAGAGGGCATAGCCGAGCCCGACAATCAGCAGGGTGTCGGCGATCCGATCGGGAAATTCGTTGTAAAGGCTGCCGATGTCGGATTGCTTGCCGCCTTCGATGGCGACCATCCCGTCAAAGAGATTGCACAGCAGGCGCAGTTGAATGGCGACGGCGCAGCAGATCGACCCGGCGACACCGTTATCGATGTTCAGCGCAATGGCACCCGCGAGTGCAAAGAAAATGCTGGCGACGGAGATCTGATTGGGTGAGATGTCGCGTTTCACCAACAGGGCGGTTATGCGTTTGGCCCAGCCTGTGGAGCGCGCGCTGATGGGTCTTCGGTTGTCATCCATTTTTTGCTATTCCGTTGCCTGAGTTCCATTAAGCGTATATGTATCCAGCGGCTAGACAGGTTTTAAATCCGCTGGATGCAATGCAAGCAAGGGAATAAACGAATTGATGTCGGGCGCTTCCTACAATGCAGTGAAAATAAGTGGGTGTATCAGTCGCTTGCTTACCCCCGCAACTTCAGCTCCGCGCACAAGCCTCCGCCTTCACGATTACTCAACGTCAACGATCCCCCGATCGCCAACGCCAGTTGCTGCGCAATCGCCAACCCCAACCCGGTGCCGCCAGTGCTGCGGTTGCGCGAATTTTCCACGCGGTAGAACGGCTCCATGACCTGGGCCAGTTCCGCCTCGGCGATCCCCGGACCGCGGTCCATGACCTTCACCGAGACGCTGCCGTCGGCTTGCTTTTCCACCTGCAACTCGGCGGCACCGGCGAATTTGAGGGCGTTGTCGGTCAGGTTCACCAGCACTCGGCGCAAGGCGTGGGGGCGGGTGTCGATGACGGTGGCGCTTTTGCCGCTCAGCTGCACTTCCTTGCCCACGTCCTGATAGTCGAACACCAGGCTGTCGAGGAAAGAGTCCAGGTCGGTGCGGCGGCTTTCTTCTGTGGCGCCATGCACGCTACGGGCATAGGCCACGCCTTCGCGCACCAGATGTTCCATCTCGCCGAGGTCGTTCCACAGCTTGTCTTTTTCCACGCAGTCGTCCATGAACTCGGCGCGCAGTTTCATGCGGGTGATCGGTGTTTGCAGGTCGTGGGAAATCGCCGCCAGCAGTTGCATGCGTTCTTTCAGGTAAGCCGCGATTCGCGCCTGCATGGCGTTGAAGGCTTTCGCGGCGTGGGCTACTTCGGTCGGGCCTTTTTCGTCCAGCAGCACCGGGTGGGTGTTAGGGTCAAGGGTGTCCACGGCTTCGGCGAGGCGGGTCAGAGGGCGGATGGCGATGCGCACGGCCAGCCAGGTGCAGGCGATCATCAACGCCAATTGCCCGAGCAAGACGATCGGCAACCAAGGTGACAGCGGCTGCATCGAAGGTCGCACGTCGATGGTCAGCGGGGCGCCGTCGGCCAGCTTCAGGTGGACCTGGAAGTGTTTGCGCGGCCCGGGAATCTCAGTAAAGGTCATCGGGTAGTCTTTGCCGATGGCGTCCTTGATCGAGGCCATCGCAATGGGGGCTTCGGGCATGTCTGTGTTCATGGATGTGCCAGGTGAGCCCTCATCCAACAAGTAGCGGTAATTGCGCCGATCCAGTTGTTGCAGCCAACTCATGCGCTCTTCGGCCGGTAAGCGGTCGAGGATGGCGATGGACGTCGAGACGTCGGTTTCCAGGTTGCCCAGCATGGTGTTTTTCGCGTTTTCATAGCGCTCGTAATACTGCGCGCCGAAGGACAGCGCCTGGGCGAGGATCAGGCCGATCAAAAAAATCAGTGACAGCCGCGAAGCCAGGGTGCGCGGCCAACGCATCGACAGGTTCATGCTGGCGCTCCCACGATTTCAACCGGCAGCGAAAACACATAGCCCTCGCTGCGTACCGTCTTGATGTAGGCCGGTTCACGGGCGTCGTCCAGCAACCGCTGACGCAGGCGACTCACCAACAAGTCGATGGAACGATCGAACAGGTCGGCGTCGCGGCCCTGGGTCAGGTTGAGCAACTGGTCACGGTTGAGCACCCGCTGCGGGTGATCGAGAAACACCCGCAGCAAGCGATATTCCGCGCCGCTCAAGGCAACCATGGTGCCGTCATCGTCGAGCAGGTGCCGGGCCGAGGTGTCCAGCTGCCAGCGCCCGAAGGCCAGCAGGCGGCTGCTTTCGGTGACCACCAGGTTCGGCGGCAGCATCCGCGTACGGCGCAGGACCGCGTTGATCCGCGCCAGCAGTTCACGGGCGGCGAAGGGTTTGACCAGGTAATCGTCGGCACCCATTTCCAGGCCGATGATGCGGTCGGTTTCATCGTTGCGCGCGGTGAGCATCAATACGGGCGTGGCCTTGTGTTTACCGGAGCGCAGCTCGCGGCACAGCATCAGGCCATCGTCGCCCGGCATCATGATGTCCAGCACGATCAGGTCCACCGGGGTGGATTCCAGGAAGGTGCGCATCTGTCGACCGTCCGCCACGACGGTGGTGCGCAGGCCGTTCTTCTTCAGGTAGTTGCCCACCAGTTCGCGGATCTCGCGGTCATCATCAACGATGAGAATGTGATCGACGTGCTCCATGGGGACTTGCCTCTGTAAGTGGGGGATGTCGCACAGTCTATCGAGCCTTTTCCCGCTCGCCCGCAGGGGTTTGTATTGCAGTGTATCTGGCTTGTCGGTGGATACACACCGACGTAAAAAAGCGATTTTTCCGGGGTTTTGTATCGCTCTGTATCCCGACCCGGTTCTGATACGTACCGATTTACACGCGCCTTTTTCCGACACATGCGGGATACCTCGCAAGCTTTAAATAGGTTCCATCGAGGCAAGCCCAGCTGCCTCTACCCAACTAACGATTGACCTATTCAAACCTTGAGGAAACCGCCATGAACACCAAAGCCATCTACGCCGCTTGCCTGTTTGCCGCCCTGAACATCTGCACCTTGTCGGCCCGCGCCGAAGCCGATGTCAGCGCCAAACCCTACACCTACGGCACGCAACTGGACATCAAAAAAGTGGTGTCGTTGAAGCAGGACGCGACGCCTTCCTGCGGGGTGGTGGATGCCCAACTGACCTACCTGGACTCCCACAGCAAAACCCAGGTTCTGGACTACCGCAAGATTTCCGATAGCTGCACCTCGGACAACTGAGTCCAGCGATCAGCCATTGCGCATCCCCTTTGAAGCGAGGAACACCACCATGAACAACATCAGCCGATTCCTGACCGCCATTGCCTTCTCCGCCGCCGGTGCTGCGGCCCACGCCAACGGCGCTGTAGAACAGAGCGCTTGCGGCAGCAGCACCTGCTTTCAGTTGACGCCGGTGGCAGAGAAGGGCGGTGACGCCTTCCTCGCCGAAAACGGCTCCAGCCACACGCCGCAGGGCAAGTGGCTGGATGGCCAGACGGCCTGAGGCCTTGGCACGGTTCTGTAAACACCACCAAGCCATTGTGGGAGCGGGCTTGCTCGCGAAGACGGCGGCACATTCAGCATCAATGTGACTGTCAGATCGCTTTCGCGAGCAAGCCCGCTCCCACTGGGAATGTATGTCGCCCTCTAATTCGTAATAGGTGATCCCATGTTTCTCATCGCTTTCCTGGGCGGCATATTGACCGTCCTCAGCCCGTGCATCCTGCCGGTCGTGCCGTTCCTGTTTGCCGGTGCCGACCGCACACGCTCATCGATCCTGCTGACCCTCGGCGGCATGGCCCTGACGTTTGCCCTGGTCGCCAGCCTGGCCGTGGTCAGCAGCGAGTGGGTGATTCAAGCGAGCAACGCCGGCCGCCATGTGGCCCTGATCGTGATGGTGCTGTTCGCCCTGTCGCTGATTTCCGCCCGGGTCGGTGACTGGCTGGCGCGTCCGTTCGTGATGCTGGGCAATCGCCTGGACCCGAACAGCCGCAAAGCGTCCGGCCCGTTGAAGTCGGTGATGATCGGCGTCGCCACCGGCCTGCTGTGGGCGCCATGCGCCGGGCCGATCCTCGGCGTGATCCTCACCGGCGCCATGCTGCAAGGCGCGAACGCCGGCACCAGTCTGTTGCTGGTGGCTTACGGTCTCGGCAGTGCGTTGTCGCTGGGCGTGCTGATCTTCACCGGTCGCCGTTTGGTCAATCGCTTGAAACCGTCGATTCCGGTCACTGGCTGGTTGCGTCGCGGTGCTGGTGTTGCGGTGTTGGCGGGTGCGGCGTTGATCTCCACCGGCGCCGATAGCGTGTTGCTCGCCGGCACCTCGTCGCAAGGTGTCAGCAGTGTCGAGAAAGGCGTGCTGGAAACTGTGCCGAAAGTCGTCGATTACTTCGTCAGCAAGGTCAAGGCCGAGTCCATGGACAACGCCCAGGGCGCCATGCCTTCGCTGAACGGCGCCGTGCAATGGCTGAACTCGCCGGAGCTGACCAACGAATCGCTCAAAGGAAAAGTGGTGCTGGTGGACTTCTGGACCTTCGACTGCATCAACTGCAAGCACACCTTGCCGTACGTGAAAGACTGGGCGAAGAAATACGAGAAGGACGGCCTGGTGGTGATCGGCGTACACACTCCTGAGTACGGCTTCGAGCGCATCATCGACAACGTCAAGGACAAGGTGAAGGAATACGGCATCACCTACCCGGTGGCGATCGACAACAACTACGCGATCTGGCGCAACTTCGACAATCAGTACTGGCCTGCGCATTACCTGATCGACGCCAAGGGGCAGGTGCGTTTCACTCACTTTGGTGAAGGTCGCTACGACACTCAGGAGCAAATGATCCAGCAGTTGCTGGAAGAGGCCAAGGCCGACGCCAAAGCCACCGCTCCAGCGGCTTGATCCTGAAGATCAATGGCTCAAAGGCGTCGCGCCGTGGGCCATTGAGCGATTCTCCTGACTGCGCCGCCACGCCGCTGGCGGCGCTCCATATTCGCGACGAAATGCCCGGCTGAACGCCGTATCGGTCTGGTAACCCACCTCTTCGGCAATGCGGATCAAGGAACTGTTACTGCTGCGTAATAGGTTGGCCGCCAGCAACATGCGCCATTGCGTCAGGTACTGCATCGGCGAAACCCCGACCAATTGTTGAAAGCGTTCCGCGAGGACGGATCTGGAGGTGCCGGCGGTGCGCGCCAGTTCATCCAGGGTCCAGGTGTGGCAGGGTGTTTTGTGCAAGGCGTTGAGGGCGGCGCCGACGATCCGGTCGCTCACGCCCGCCAGCCAACCGGTGCGGCCCTTGCCGTGTTCGTGCATGTACAGGCGCAGCACTTCGATAAACAACACCTCGGCCAGTTTGGCCAACACGCCTTCGCCGCCAGGCCTGGGCGAGCGGGCTTCGGCCAAGGCGTAACGCACCGAAGATTCCAGCCAGATTCCGGCATTCGAACCGCGCACATTGACCCGCACCACCGGCGGCAGTCCGGTCAACAACATTCCCGCCAACCGCGTATCACACGCCAGATAACCGCACACCAGCCGCGTGACCGCGCCGCCACCGCCATAGCTCAATTGCCGTGGCCGACGCGCCAGCACCTTGTCCAGCCGTCCGCCGCTGGCCGGCGTCAGTCCGGGTTGGGAACTCATGCGATGGGCATCGCCCTGGGGAAATACCACAACGTCTCCGGCGCTCAACAGCAGTGGCGGGTCATCCCCCAGTTCGACGTAGCACTCGCCCTCGGTGATCAAATGAAAAATCACCACCCGCTCGGCGTTCGGCTCCAGAAAAGGCGCAGCCGTGTCGGCACTCGGCGACTGATAGCACCAGGGCGCGGTGAACCGGGCGTTGATGAAAATCGCGCCGACCAGGCGAACGACACGCAGGGTCTGTGACAGGGCATCCATGGTGGTTTTCCCGTGCGGACGGATGTTCTCGATTGTGAGCCTGTTGCAGCAATGCGTGAAACCGCCGGACGATCGGACAGTGCTGGCCGACGATCGGGCAGGACGCCGCCGTCTCGCGGCGCGATAGTTGACGCACAGGGTCTGCCGACCCTGTCATCAATAACAAGAATGAGAGGTTGCCATGCCTAAGTTCGTCATAGAACGCGAGATTCCAGGTGCTGGAACACTGTCAGAAAGGGATTTGAAAGCCGCTTCGCAAAAGTCCTGCAGGACGTTGCGCGATTTGCCGGAAGTGCAGTGGCTGCAGAGTTATGTCACCGGTGACAAGCTCTACTGCGTGTACATCGCGCCAAGCGAAGAACAGATCCAGGAACATGCCCGGCTGAGTGGTTTCCCGGCCAATCGTGTCTCCCAGGTCATGAACATCATCGATCCCACCACGGCGGAGTAAGTGTGCGCCGGTAACTGATCCGTGTTTCAACCCAGAGATCGTCTCCATGAGTACACCCATTGATCTTACTGCCTTGAAAAACCGTCAGATGGCCGCTTGGGCCAGTGGCGACTATGCCGTGATCGGCACGACCTTGCAGATTGTCGGCGAGCAACTGGCCGAAGCCTGCGACCTGCTGTGCGATGAGCAAGTGCTGGACGTCGCCGCCGGCAACGGCAATGCCACACTGGCCGCTGCCCGCCGGGGTTGCCTGGTGACCTCGACCGACTATGTGGCCGCACTGCTCGAACGCGGCGAAGACCGGGCGAGGGCAGAGCGCCTCAACGTGACTTTTCAAGTGGCCGATGCCGAAGCGCTGCCTTTTGACGATGCCAGTTTCGACGCCGTGCTTTCGACTTTCGGCGTAATGTTCACCCCGGACCAGCCCAAGGCTGCAGCGGAGCTGGCGCGGGTCTGTCGGCCGGGCGGCCGGATCGGCCTGGCCAACTGGACACCGGAAGGTTTCGTCGGCCAGATGTTCAAGACCCTCGGCCGGCACATGCCACCACCACCCGGCGCGCAACCGCCCTCGCAGTGGGGCACCGAAGCCTGGTTGCACATGCAGTTCGATGAGCGAAACTTCCTGGTTCAGGTAACGCGCAAGACCTTCAATTTCCGGTATCGCTCCACAGCGCATTTCATTGACACCTTCCGCACCTGGTACGGCCCGGTGCACAAGGCATTCGGGGCGCTGCCACCGGAAAGCGCCCTGGCCCTGGAAAATGACCTGGCTGATCTGATCAACCGTTCGAACCGGGCGGGCGACAAGTCGCTGGTGGTGCCGAGTGAGTATCTGGAGGTGGTGATCACACGGCGTTGAATCGACATAGATCCCTGTGGGAGCGGGCTTGCCCGCGATGACGGTCTGCCAGCCACTTTATCTTTGTCTGGATGATCGCTATCGCGGGCAAGCCCGCTCCCGCAGGATTTATGGTGTTTGTTGGTGATCAGGTAACTTTCGCACCCCGCGCCGCCAGCAATTCACGCAACACCGAGCGATGACAATGCGCTTCTTCTTCGCAGTAACAGCCAACAGCCAACGAAGTGTCATGCGAGAGGGCGGCCAGCAGATCGAGCAACTGACTGGCGGCGGGTTGGTTCATTTCGGCCTTGAACTTGCGCTTGAACGCGTTCCAGGCTTTTTCGTCTTCAGCGTGTTGGGCTTCGTGCACCAACTCCTGGCTCGGGGACAGCAGCGGTTGCCACACATCGTAGAAATCCCGACTGGCGAACTCGGCTTTCGGTACGCCACGAGGTGGGCGACGCACGGTGCCCAGGCGCAAACCTTCGCCGGGCAGGCGCGGTGAGCCGAGGCGCACGATATGGACAGGCATGGCGTTATTTCACCCGCGATCCGTCGAACCACTCCAGCGCCGTGCGCCAGAAGCAGATCCCCAGAAAGTAAGCCGACATCAGCAGCCACAGGCCCATCACCAGCGGGTTGATCACTGGATGATTGATCACCAGCGACAGACTGCACAGCAGCCAGATGGCGGTCACGGCAATGTTGATCGGCATGAAGCGCCGCACGCGGAACGGGTGCAGGAATTTCATCCGGGTCAGCGTCAGCAGGGCCAGGCCGATCACGGTGAGAAAAGTGATCCACGGCGACGGCGCAATGATGTACAGGCACAGCGCAACCACGTTCCACGCGGCAGGAAAGCCCTGGAAGTAGTTGTCTTTGCTTTTCATGTTGACGTTGCAGAAGCAGAACAGCGACGACACCAGAATCAGCGACACCGTCAGCAGCAGCGTGTAGTCCGGCAACGGGATATAGCGATAGATGAACAGCGCCGGAATGAATACATACGTCAGGTAATCGATCACCAGATCGAGAATCGAGCCGTCGAAACTCGGCAGCACCGACTGCACATTGACCTTGCGCGCCAATGCGCCGTCCAGCCCGTCGACGATCAGGGCCACGCCCAGCCACAGCAGGCAACTGGTCGGCTGGTTATCGAGCAGGGCGAGGGTGGCGAGGAAGGCGGTGACCACGCCGGTCGCGGTAAAACCATGGGCACCCCATGCTTTGAGCCTGGCAATGTGTAGAGTTGAAATCACGGGGGCGTTCTCCAGAAAGTGAAGCAAGCCAGTCATCGCCCTCATCTGGCGGGCGGCGGCAAACCGGTTCGGGTTGCAGGTATCGACCGGGTATCCGGGAATAAGGTTCACCACCTATGAATCTTAGCTGGGCCGTAAGAAAAATCTGGATAAATCCGGGGGCGCGTTGTTTCTGACATCCTCTTTTGTTCAGCCATGCTCATTGGAACAGGGCTGTCGGCCTTGCGCACCTCGTCAGACAAGTATGAGCGCCGTTTGATACTGCATAGCGCTATACGGTGGCGCATCACCGTTTTCGTGTCGAGCAATGGCGCGCATCATTTTGACCAGATCAGCGTCTCTGTTTGCATCAACGAAATCATCCGGTCCAATACCCAGTGCTTTAGCGAACTGTTGAGCGTAACTGGCTACATCATTGTTGTCGCTGGCGGGTGCCCAACGCGAAATAATTTTGCGCGGCGTATCCAGCCCGTACTTGGTCTTGTATTTGCGCAGCAGGATCGCCAATGCTCGCAGCCCCCATTCGGGCTCAAGGAATACGCAGAAACTCTTCTCGCGAAGCTGAAAGTCTTTCATGTCGACAGGGTCTGCCAAGCCGCGCCAGATAGACGTCAGGCTGACACGGATGTTGCCGGGATTGTTGTTCCTGAAACCGCGCGCCATGGCTTCTGCGACATTGGCCCCACCGAAAACTGTGTGGTCAGGATCCTCGATTCTACCCGGAGCAAAGGTACGTTTCGTGAGAAGCGACACCAGCAGGTCAGCACGTTCTTGCGGGTCGCTGAACACCGAGTGGGTGGCCGCAATGCCGATGGTCCAGTCGGGCACCAGTTCTCGGCCGAACGCGGCTTGTTCGAAGGATTCGCCAGATTGGTCATTGTCCGGTATTTGTTTTTTGAAGCAGGCCCAGTGGCAGAGTTCGTGCAGCACCTTTGCCCTCAAGAATTGCTGTGCGAGCGTATCTGACGGGCTGCGCGCAAACTGATCCAGCACCTCGCTGCTGATTTCGATACGACCTGGTATTTGTGGATCAAACTGGCCAAACACCGCCGGTCCAAGGTTGGCGACGAAGATCAGCGGTGCCAACCCATTCATCGTAACGGCTTGCACTGCCTCATCGGATTTGAGCCCCGAATTTTGTAGGAAAGCCTCCCAGACATTGGGTGCTTGTTGATTGATGGTTGGCAGGTCCCTGGACAGGAAGTCGAACGCATCCTTGTAAAGGTCCTGGTGGATCCGCAGCATCAGGCTCATGGCGAACTCCGGGATTTATTTGATGAGGTGGGCGAGTTCTTCAAAATAACGATAGGGGCGTGGATGCAGATCTGTGCGGGCGATACCTTGCTTCACGAGTTCGGCACGGATGGCCTGTTCGGTCGGCGCATCGGCAATGCCGTTTACCGTCACCTCGTTATGACCCACGTTGTACAGGCGTTGCTGAACTTTGCGCACGGTCTCTTCAGAGGGCGCATCGAGCATTTGGCGAGCTGCTGGTCCGGTGGGCAGTGAGCTCAGGCTTGCTTGCAGCGCATCGATGCGACCCTCGACTCTGGAAATCGCATCGAGATTGAAGTCAGGTGCGTCCAATTGGCCGATCAGCGCCGATGCTTCGGCAGAGGTGACTTGGGTAAGTGCAAGACTTCGACGAAGCCAGTCGTACAGCGGATCACCCGGTGCGCAAGCATTGAGTCGTGCCTGTAAGTCACCCGCCAGTGAAGCTGCTCGCTGACTTGCCGTCAGCGCACGAGCGGTTTGTTGTGGCAACACGGACGTTGATGTCGCGCTGGTAGGGATCAACTTTCCGACGACATAGCCGCTGTGGCTGATCAGCGCCAGTAGCAGCAACGTTTGGTTCAGCTTTGGCAAATGGTCCAGCAGCCAGGTACTGGTTCCAAAGCTATGTCCGACCGTGACGCCATACACGAAGACAATAACGGCAGTGATCAACAGCATTTGCAAGCGAGGCAGATCAACGACCATTGCGTTGGCGACGTCTTCACCCCGGATCAGGTCTGCAAGCCGTGCATCTTTCGGGTTGTTTTTTACCAGTACCTGACCTGTCGCTGACGGCAGCGTTGAAAGGTTCTGAGCGTCCAGCAATTGCTGGCCATTCGTTGCGAGATCCTGTTCACCTCCGGGCTTTTCGGCTTTGCGGCTCAATGCCATCGGTGCAGCCACGAAACTCGCAAGACTGAAACCCATCAAGGCAATCAAGTTGTAATCGAGATCAATGTCCAGGGCATCGTCGGCGGGCCCTCGGACAATGTTGGCAAGGTACGCCACGTACACGGTTGCCAGCACCAGTACCGTCCATAGCGAGATCTGCAGGCGGGATAACGAATAACGATTGCGTTCGTCGACCAGTACACCTAGCACTCGGCCTCGGATCTTCAGCCCGGCCAATATGAACAAGACGAGCATTGCGACCAGGCAAGTGATCCAGGCAACCAAACGCGGCCAGTCGAATCCAGCCATCGCGCTGGAGTCTCTGTAGCACAACAGTATTGCTGCCGGTGCGGCAGCGGCGAGCAGCACAAAAAATGTGCGTATCACGTAACTGGGGGCTTTCATGTTTCCACCGTTCTACGCGTTTTCAGGTCTTTGATCATTTGCTCGACGTCGTCGAACAGTTTTTTGCTTTCTTTGGGAATTGCGTCTTCCTGAACATCGTCCCTTCCATTATTTATGTAGAACCGCCGCATCGCTTCAGTCGTGATGCTTCCCATACGACCGTCAGCGGCCACTGTCACTTTCTTTCCTTTGACTTCAACCGTGCCGTAACCCAGATCAATCAAATCCTGTTGGAGATTTTTCACTCGCTGGTCGACCGCAGTGACAGGCGTCACCTGTTTTTGCGGCAAAGAAGCGGACTCGCCCAGGATCGTTACCCGAAGAATGGTTTCTTGAGCTTTCGCTTCATCGAGGACCAGTATCTGGTAGGTCCCGGCTTTCGCTGTGGGGCTTGCCGTAACCGTGATGGTTCTCGGGGTTGGCCCGATTTTCTGGTCGAGTTGCTCGCTTGGCGGCCGTACGCCAATCCAATCTGAGCTATATGGCAGTACATTGCCGGAGACAAACGCAGAAGCAGTTACGGTGCCCTTGCTGTCAGGTGTCATGGACAGTTCGGAAGGTGTCAATCTCATCGACAGACCGGCCTGCTTGAGATCCACATTGCATTGTTTCAACGTGTTCGGTGCAGGGCTTGCGTTGATAGCATCAATCATCAGCGAGACTTCAATGATCAGGTTCTCCAGTTCGGCAGTTTTTATAACCAGTGGCCCTTCATTTTCCGCTGATCTCATTACCCCAACTGTTGAAGCGACCGCTGTCGAACCTGTGTTGATCTTTGGCGGTGCTGCCGGAATCAAAGTTTCCAGGGAGCGAACCAACGCCTCCATGCTCGGGGCATTGGTGATGTAGGCATTGGTCACCTGTATCTGAATTGCGCTCAATGAAGATCGCAATGTTCCGGCGGCTCCCTTGAGCACAGCCAAAGCTTGATCTGCGGCGGTCAGGACGGCATTGGCGCGTGCGATCATCGCGTCAGCCCGGACCAGGCTGGTGGGTGGTTGACCGGGCGCGCCCGGAGCGACGTTGGTCTTCAGGCGTTTAACCTCAAGTACCATTCTGGCGATCTGGTCCCTTTTCGATTGCAGATCTCCTTGTTGCTGGTACGGCCCCTGTAAAGGCAACACCGTATCGAGTGCACACTGCACGGCTCCCGCGCCTGCGGCATAGATCAGTTGTTGTGGCTTGCTGAACAACCAGTTGCTGCTCGCATAAAGCGCCGCGCCAGCAAGTCCCAGTCCGAGTATTTCGCTTTTACCCACCGAACGCATGGCGAGGTCGGCACCGATGGTTGCCGCGCCGATCAGTCCGATGCCGAGACCCCGTTCCCAGGCAATCTGGTCTTCGACTTTTGCGCTGTAGCGTTCACGCATCGAGGTACCGACAGCGATCGCATTCTGCAAGGTCGGCGCCTTATCGTAAGTCTTGGCGACCTCGGGATCCGGTCCCAGGTTGGGTTTTATCAAGGATGCGCAGCCTGAGAGCACGGCTGCAGCGCAAAGGAGCGAAAAGATGCAAAATAAGAATTTGGCCAGGATTTTCCGCCGAGCTACACGGTACGCGGGACCATCGAATGGCCACGGCATTTTTTCGACCGCCGTTGTTACCGCCGTTTGCCGGTTGATATGGGGTATTTGAGTCAGAGCACAAGAAAGCTCGACAGGTTGAGGGTGCGCCGAAGGGCAGCCAACGATAAAGGAGCGAATGGGTAGCATCCTGCCGACTCCTGATACGCTTGCGCGCCTCATGTTCGTTGGCTGAGTTGATACTGATTAGCTTGGTATAGCGAATGTTTGCGATAGCACATTGCCGCTTGTCGGTTATGTGGCTAATTGATAGCTATGTCAGTTGGCCGGGGCGAGAATGCGCCTTTCCATCCACGTTTACATCAGCCAAACGGTGGTGGCGCAATTGCCGGCGAGGTCTATCGTTGCCTGACGGATCAGTTCCTTCGATGAGGACGTCGTCATGAACACCAGCGATCTGCTCGAACAATTACTGCGGGCCGGCCAGGGCTCGATGGCGCAACAGGGCGGCGGTGGGGCGTCGGCTCAAGGTGGTCTCGGTGACCTGGGCGGTTTGCTCGGTGGCCTGCTCGATGGCGGTGGCGCCGCCAGCAGTGGCGGGGCCGGTGGAATGGGCGGGCTGGGCGGCTTGCTTGGCGGCCTGCTCGGTGGCGGTTCACCGATGGGCGGTGCGCCGCAATCGCGTTCCGGCGGCGGGACCAACTATGCCGCGCTCGCGTCTCTGGGGATGATGGCGTTTCAGGCTTATCAGGCGTGGCAGCGCAGTCAGGCCACCGCGCCTCAGGAAACCCCACGCACGGCTGATCTTTTGGCGGGGCCGGAACTGGAGGACCATAGCCATGCAATCCTGCGTGCATTGATAGCGGCGGCCAAGGCCGATGGCCGGATCGATGAGGCAGAGAAACACATGATCAGCACTGAAATCGGCAAGCACACCGATGACCCGCAATTGCAGCAATGGCTGGATGATGAAGTCGCCAAACCACTGGACCCCGCCGATGTGGCGCAGTCGGCAACTGACCCCGGCATGGCTGCCGAAATGTACCTGGCCAGCGTGATGCTGGTGGACGATCAACAGGATGCCGAGCGCAGCTATCTGGACGAATTGGCGGCGGCGCTGGGTATTGATCCGGATTTGCAGGTGCATCTGGAGCAGCAGGCCAAGGGCGGGGCTGTTTGATTATGTATCCGTGAGGATAAGGTCGGCTGCCAGGACGCCATCGCGGGCAAGCCCGCTCCCACAGGTAACCGAGGTTGTACGCAAAATCTGTTACCACCATCGATCCCTGTGGGAGCTGGCTTGCCAGCGATGAACGATGACGCGGTCAACCTGCCGGTGAGTCCGGTTTCGGCACCAGAAACGTCACACCAAAACGCTCGGCCACTTCGAAGATTCGCGGTAGGTCTTCGGGCACCTTGAACTGATCCATCGCCGTAAAAAACTGCCCGCCGCGAGGATCGGAGACCACGCCGATCATCTTCGCGGTGGTGCTGATGTTCTTGTAGGCATGAATCGATCCAGCCGGGATATGCACGTAGCCCCCGGTCGATACGGTGGTGGATTTGCCTTCCACGGTCACTTCGACCTGGCCGTCGACTACGTAGAACGCCTCGTCCCAAGGGTGAAAGTGCGGTGGCGGGCCGCCCCCTTGCACGCCTTCCTGGATATGCATTTCGAAGGGTTTGCTCATATCGCCGCCGGCAAGGACCGTGATCGTTTCGCCAACGACGTTGACCGGTGCCGGTGGAGCTTGGAGGACGTGAACCGTGCGCATGATTGCTCTCCGGGGGATGAGGCAGCACCCGCTGATTGTATGCGCTTGAACGGCGGTCGACCGCCGTGATGCAGGGCCGTTGGTCCGGGTAATTTTGACGACGATGGAATTTTTCGGCTGATGACTCGCTCTGCTGAGGGAGGGAAGTGCTGATTCAGCACCCTGCAGCGACCCGCAGGTGAGCCATGAACAAGAATCTCGATGACTACAACCGCATGCGCGATTTTTCGGCGACGTCGGAACCGGCTGCCGTCAAACGCACGGGCAGAAAAAACGCCAAGGATCACGCCTTGCAGTTCTGCATCCAGAAGCACGACGCCTCGCGCCTGCATTATGACTTTCGCCTGGAACTCGATGGCGCGCTCAAAAGCTGGGCGGTGCCCAAGGGGCCATCGCTGGACCCCAAGGTCAAGCGCCTGGCGGTGCACGTCGAAGATCATCCGCTGGACTACGCCAGCTTCGAAGGCAGCATCCCCGAAGGCCATTACGGTGCGGGCGATGTGATTGTCTGGGACCGTGGCGTGTGGATTCCCCAGGAGGATCCCGCCAAGGCCTATGCCAAGGGCAAGCTCAAGTTCGAGCTGCAAGGCGAGAAGCTCGAAGGCCTGTGGAACCTGGTGCGCACCCACATGCCGGGCAAGCAGGAACAGTGGTTTCTGATCAAACATCAGGACGGCGCCGCGCGGCCGGAAAGTGATTACGACGTGGTCAGCGCCGAGCCTGACAGCGTACTCAGCGAGCGCACCATCGTCGCCAAATCACCCAAGGCCGCCAAACCCAAAGCCATCAAAAAACCGGCGGCCCCGCAGAAGGAAAAGTCTGCTCCCCTCACTGGCGCGCGCAAGGCCAAACTACCGGATCAGATCAAACCGGAACTGGCGACGCTGGTGGAAAAGGCACCCGGCGGTCAGTGGAGCTACGAAGTCAAGTTCGACGGCTATCGGATCATGGCGCGCATCGACCATGACGAGGTCAAACTCTTCACGCGGAACGGCCATGATTGGACCCACAAGTTGCCCGGCCAGGCCAAGGCGTTGGCCGGCCTGGGCCTGGAATCGGCGTGGCTCGATGGTGAAATGGTGGTGGCGGACGAAGAGGGCGTGCCGGATTTTCAGGCGCTGCAAAATGCTTTCGAAGCCGGTCGCAGCGGCAACATTGTTTATTACCTGTTCGATTTGCCGTACCTCAATGGCGTCGATCTGCGCGAGGTGCCGGTGGAGGAGCGTCGCGCCGCGTTGGCGACAGTACTCAAAGCCACAAAAGACCCGTTGCTGCGCTTTTCCGATGCCTTCGGCGAAGACCCGGAAGCCTTGCTCAACAGCGCCTGCCAGATGCGCATGGAAGGGCTGATCGGCAAGCGCCTCGGTTCGCCTTACGTGTCCCGGCGTAGCAGTGACTGGATCAAGCTCAAGTGCAAGCATCGCCAGGAATTCGTGATTGTCGGCTTCACCGATCCCAAGGGTTCGCGCAGTGCTTTCGGTGCGTTGCTGCTGGGCCTGCATGACCGCGATTGCGGCGAATTGCGCTACGCCGGCAAGGTCGGCACCGGCTTCACCGAGGCCACGTTGAGCACCATCCATGCGCAACTCAAGCCCTTGCAAACGAAAAAACCGGCCGTGGTCAATCCGCCCAGTGGTGCCGAAGTCAGGGGCGTGCATTGGCTCAAACCGACTCTGCTGGCGGAAGTGGCTTTTGCCGAAATGACCAAGGACGGCTCGGTGCGGCATGCGGTGTTCCATGGCCTGCGTGACGACAAACCCGCCACAGAAATCACCGAGGAGCGTGCAACCGACATGAAAACCACCTCCGCGAAAAAGCCAACCGCCAAGCCATCCGCCACGAAAAAGAAAGCCGAACCGGCCCCGTCACAGATCGGCCTGGACCAGGGCAAGGTGCGCATCACTCACCCGGACCGGGTCATCGACGCCACCAGCGGCACCACCAAAGTACAGCTGGCGGAGTACTACGCCAGCGTTGCCGAGTGGATTCTGCCGCAGCTAAAGGACCGCCCGGTGGCGCTGGTGCGTGCGCCGGACGGCATTGCCGGCGAACTGTTTTTCCAGAAAAACGCCGAGCGCCTGGCCATCCCCGGCATCACTACGCTGGACCAAAAGCTTACGGGGCAGCCGATGATGGTGATCAACAACGCCGAAGCACTGGTCGGCGCGGTGCAGATGAGCACCGTGGAGCTGCACACGTGGAACGCCACCTCGGACAATCTCGACAAGCCCGACCGCTTTGTCCTCGACCTCGACCCGGACCCGGCGCTGCCGTGGAAGCGCATGATCGAAGCCACGCAGTTGACCCTGACGGTGCTCGATGAACTGGGGCTCAAGGCCTTTCTCAAGACCAGCGGCGGCAAGGGCATTCACCTGGTGGTGCCGCTGACCCGCAAGCTCGGCTGGGATGAAGTCAAGGACTTCAGCCACGCCATTGTCAGCCACATGGCGAAGCTGTTGCCGGAGCGTTTTTCCGCGGTGTCGGGACCGAAGAACCGGGTGGGGCGGATCTTCATCGATTACCTGCGCAACGGGTTGGGCGCCACCACCATCTGCGCCTATGCCGCACGCACCCGCGAAGGGCTGCCGGTGTCGGTGCCGATTTACCGTGAAGAGGTGGCCGAACTCAAGGGCGGCAATCAGTGGAACATACACAACGTGCATGAGCGCCTGGCCGAAGTGGGCGACGGGCCGTGGGAGGATCTGAAGAAAACCCGGCAGACGATTACTGCCGAGATGCGGCGGCGGGTCGGGATGAAGAAGACGTGATGCGTCCTTGTAGGAGCACGGCTTGCCGGCGATGGCGATCTCACTGACGCCATTGCCGGCAAGCCGTGCTCCTACACAAGAGCAATTGCCTTACTTGAGAAACGCCTGGAAGTCAGAACCCAGTTTGTCGATCGCCGCTTTGAAGTCCTGTGCAGTGATTTTCTGACTTTCGTTGGAAAGCTGCGTGCCGAACACCTTGCGCACAACCTTGGCCACGGTCTGGTTGTTTTTTGCGTCTATGAACTCGGCTTCGATAAACAGCTCGGTGTCCTGATCACGGTGCCCGGTGGCTGCCTGGGTCGCCCCGACGACAGCGGCGATGGGCACCACTTCATACCACTTCATACCTTCGTTCGAGGCGCTCACGCCCGTGATGGCTGCACGCATGACCAGGGTTTTCGACCCGGCCGGTGCCGCGCTCGGGCTGGAGACCACCCGGTATTTCTGGCCCAATGTGGCCTTGGCCTTGTTGGTCATGTAGTTCTGGATGTCGTTGAGCGTCTGCTGGTTGACTCGCTCATTGGGCTTGGGCGCCGGATAGAGTTCGAGTCGGGTGAACGCTACGGTGTCATAGGCATTCGCGTTCCATGACGGGCTTACCCAACGCATCGCCGTACCGCCGCTTGGGGTGCTGACTTCTTGCAGGTTGTTGTAGTTGGACAGGTAGCCGGAGTACTGCTCCTTGTCGGTGACTTTCGAGGTGCAACCCCCGAGCAGGAGCCCGGTCAGTGCGGCGCCGATGAGCAAGTTTCGGGACAGGTTCATAGTGCGGTGTGCTCCTTGAGTAGTCGTTTAAGCGTAGTCAGATAATCAGAAACGCCAAGTCATGTTTCCGGTCACTGTTTGAATCCAGGCGTTGTCGAACTGGCCGGAAAGTCGATTGCCCGACAACGATTTGCTTTGGTCCACTTCCATGTCACCCATCCAGATCATGGCCCAACTGAGGTTGACGTCAGTGTCCCTGTTCAGAGCATAGGTGGCTCCCGTCGCGATGCGCCAGGACTCGGCCATGGGCACAATCACCGAGCGCTTGCTGTCAGAAACAGCGCTGCTGTCGTAAGCCACGCCGAAGTTCCACAGCAGTTGCGGGGTGGCCTGATATTGCCCGCCGAGCGACAAATGCCAGGTGTCCTTGAAGCCTGCATCGACATCGGTCGACACGGCATTGTTGGCCGAGGTGTCGACCTGTGCACCGATTTCGCCGAACTCTGACCAGTCCTGCCAGTTGACAGAGGCGAGCAGGGCCCATTGCCGGTCCAGTTGCTGGAACAGGCTCAGGGTCAGGGTTTGCGGCACGGTCATGTCGAGTTGGGTCTTGGCGCCATCCAGGCGATTGAGCAACGGCCCGTTGCCCTTGATGTCCAGGCCGTCCTCGAACTCCAGATCGACCTTGCTGGTGTAGGTCAGACCGATGCGGGTGCCCGGTTGAGGCGCGTAGATCACCCCCACATTGGCGCCGAAGCCCCAGTCCTTGTCCTTGTATTTGAACTGGCCGTCCTCGCGTTCGGTGAACCCGAACGGCGAGCGATCGATCGCGGTCTGGGCCTGCAGCATGCCGTACATGGCTTTTACTCCGACGCCGATCGACCATTGCTCATTGAAGCGATACGCGACACTGGGCACCAACGACAGACCGAGCAGGCTGGAGTTTTGCGAGAAATAGCGGCCGGACCATTCGTTGTCGTAATTGACGGCAAGGCCGAAATCGCCGTACTGGCCGAAGCCGACGCTCCAGTGATCGTCCAGTTCATGGCTGATGAAAAAACTGCCGCCGGGCATTGGATCAAGGGCACCGCCACTGCCGCTGCCCGCCACGTTGGTGTTGTCGTCGCGATCGAACTTGAGGTTGCCGTACAGCACCTGCAAACCACCGGTGATCTGCGTACCCGGCAGATAGCTCAAGCCTGCCGGGTTTGACGCTATCGTCGAGGGCCCTTGTGCCCGGGCAGCGGCGCCGGCGTTGGCGAGCCCGACGTTATCCGTACCGATTTCGTAGAGCATGATGCCGCCGGCATGAGCTTGCTGGCAGCACAGGGCAAGCACCGTAAGGGCGGGCAGGGCGGTTGTCTTGATCTGCATGGCGTTACCTCAGCAAATGTCCTTTTTCCCTGAGGGTGGCCAGTCGCGGCCACCCGTGATCGGGCTGCTTACTTGCCCATGGCCGCCCGGGCCGCCTCGATCTTGGCCTTGACCGAGTCGAGGTTGAAGCTTGCACCTTTTTGCATGGGCGGAAATTCAATCGCGGTTTCGGCCAGTTTGGCCACTTGTTGTTGCACGAATACGAAACGCCAGAACTGGAACTTGAACCAGTCGAAATACTGCGTCGAACCATTGGCCGCCTGGTGCTGCGGCCAGCCGGCACGCTCGAACGGGTCCAGGCGCAAGTTGGTCAGCACAGGCACGTCGATACTGACCTTGGCTCCCAGCCAGCCGTCAGGCTGATCGATGAAGCGGTACTTGTAGTCGTCGATCCGTACCGCACCCAGCGAACTCTCGCCGAAGTAGAAGATTTCATGGCGATTGGAAGGGCCCTTGCCGGTGATCATCGGCGTCTGGTCATAGCCATCGAGATGCACTTTGTAGGTGGTGTCGCCCAGTTGCTTGCCCTTTAGCAGTTCTGTGGTGATGTTCGGGTTACCAGCCGCCGCGACCAGCGTCGGGAACCAGTCCAGGCCGGACATGATGCCGTTGTTGATCTGGTTCGCCGGTACTTTGCCCGGCCAGCGAATGATCGCCGGAACGCGGAAGCCACCCTCCATCACCGTGCCTTTACCCATGGCAAACGGTGTTTGCCCGCCATCCGGCCAAGTAAAGTTTTCCGCCCCGTTGTCGGTGGTGAATATCACGATGGTGTTGTCATCCATGCCGTCTTTTTTCAGCTTGGCCATGACGTCACCGACGATGTCGTCGATCTGTGCCATGCCGGCCTCTTGTTCCGACCAGCCATTTTCCGCATTGCGCATCGCTTGGTACTTGTCGGAAAGGTGGGTGACGATGTGCATGCGGGTCGGGTTGAGCCAGACGAAGAACGGTTTGTTGTCCTGTTTGGCCTTGTCGATAAAGCTGAAGGCCTTGTCACGGATTTCGTCGTCGACGGTTTTCATCCGCTCCGGATACAGCGTGCCGGCGTCTTCGATTTTCTGCTTGCCCACTTTGCCCCAGCGCGGCATCACGGTCGTATCGTCAGTGCTGCTTGCCCAACTGTGCACCATGTTGCGCGGGCCGACGGTCGCCAGCAGCGCTTGCGGGTAATTGGGGTGCGCCGGATCTTCCATGGCGTCGAGGTGATAGAGGTAGCCGAAGAATTCGTCGAACCCGTGCACGGTGGGCAGGAATTCATTGAGGTCGCCCAAGTGGTTCTTGCCGAACTGGCCTGTGGAATAGCCCATGGATTTCAGGGCTGCGGCAATGGTCACGGCTTGCGCGGGAATGCCGATGGGAGAGCCGGCCTGGCCCACTGTTGTCATGCCGGTACGGATCGGCAATTCACCGGTGATGAAATTGGCGCGCCCGGCGGTGCAACTGGCCTCGGCGTAATAGTCGGTAAAGCGCATGCCTTCGGCGGCAAGTTGATCGAGGTTGGGTGTTCTGCCAGCCATCATGCCTTGGTTGTAGACACCGATATTGGACCAGCCAATGTCGTCGCCCATGATCACCACGATGTTGGGTGCCTTGTCGGCGGCATGGCTCATGCCGGGCAGCATGATTGCGGACATCAGTATGGGCACAGCGAGTATTGACGATAACATTGTTCGGTTCATGTCGAGCTCCTGCGTACTAGCGTTAGTACTCTGAGACGAACCCCCGAGCGCCATTGATTTTGGGAACCCCCGCGAAGAGCGTAGGTTCGAATGGCGAAATTTCCAGTTATTGGCAACCTGTGTTTCAGCTCGCTTACACAGGGGCCGGCGCCGGGAAAAGGTGCCAGCCCGGTACATCGCGGATCAGAATCGGTAGTTCAAGCCCAGCGTCAGCGAACGCTCTGGCGCCGGTTGGCGTCCCCACGGGCTGGTGTCGATACCGCGGAAGTAATACTTGCGGTTGAACAGGTTGCTGACCCCGGCCGAGGCGGTCAGGACGCTGTGGTCCTGCAACTTGAATTCCCGCTCGATCGCGGTGTTCCACACCCAGTACGCCGGGAGTTTGCCCACGGACGCGGTGGCATCTTCGTCGCCAGAATTGGCGGCGTCGGTATAGGCACTGCTGACGAACAATCCGTCGAGGCTATACGTCCAGTGTTCGGCAAAGTGATAACGGCCGTCGATGTTGAACTGGTTGCGCGACGCGTACGGCACTTCGTTGTCCTTGAAGGCGCCGTTGCGCTGTTTGGCATCGAGGTAGGCGTAGCTGGCGTGCAGGTCGAGATCGGGCAGCGCCGACGGGGTCCAGAACACTTCGGTCTCGATCCCCTGATGGCGGGTGCTGCCGAGGTTGACGAAGCGGTCGGTGGTGGCGTTGTAGACGATCTGATCGCTGAAATCGATGCGGTACACACCGAAGTCCACGCGCAGACCTTGCCACGGCGTGTAACGCACACCGGTTTCGTAGTTCCAGGCGAGTTCGGCGCCAACGTCGCCTTCCTTGACGATCTGCGTGACCTGCGGCGGGCGCAGGGATTTTTGCGCGTTGGCGTAGACGAACCAGTCATCGCTGGCCTGGTAACCCACGGTCAGGCCTGGCAGCCATTCCTCGGATTTGTTTTCATTCTTGAAGCCGGTGATGCCGTCGTCGTAGTTCATCGTTGCGTTTTCGTAGCGCACGCCAGGCGTGATCGTCAGGCGATTGTCGAGCAGGCCGATGGCGTTGCTGAGGTAGAACGCCTTGGCTTCGTCGTCGAAGGTCCAGTCGCGAAACGGCGTGGTTCTTCCCGTGGCGAGGCTTTCGCGATTGACCTTGTAGTCGATGTCTTCGCGCACGTAACGCGCGCCCAGCAACCACGTCTGGCTGAGTTGTTCGCCGTCGATGCTCATGCTCAGGCGCGGTTCGCTGCCCCAGACCTTGAAGTCACGCGGGCCATCCTGCTTGGTCACCGCCGCGCCGTCGGGGGTGAAGGGCAGGCCGACGACGAAGTTGCGGTAACTGTTGTGGGCGAAGTTGGTCCAGCTGAACTCCACCGAATCGAACGGTCCCATCGCGCCGAGCTGTTGGGTGTAGGTGCCCCAAACCCGGTCGGTGTCACCTTCGAAGCGGTCCAGCGGGCGGGTCGACTGGCGCGGGTCGTCCTTGTAATCCTTGACGCTGAGGGCGCCGGCCAGGTCCATGTCGGCTACATAGCGCTGCACGCCGAAGCTCAGGTCGCGGTCATCGTCGATGTTCCATTGGCCGCGCAGGCGATAGTTCTGGATGTCGCTGTCGGAATGCTCGCGGGCGGTGTCGCCATTGATGGTGTTGAGGTCCAGTTGCAGGCCGAAGTTGTCGGTGAGGTAGCCGCCGGTGCCGAGGTAGGTGTCCCACATTTGGTGGCCACCAGCGTTGAACGTGGTGCGTTCCTGCAGGGTGGTTTCCCATTCCCGGGGAATCGGCTTGCTGATGAAGTTGATCACGCCGCCGACGTTGTTCGGGCCGTACTGCACGGCGGCACCACCACGCACGACATCGATCCGGTCGACGGTTGCCAGGGTCACCGGGAACAGCGATAACCCGGTCTGGCCATACGGCGCGAGGGCAAGAGGAATGCCGTCGGACAAGGCTTGCACCCGGCCGCTGCGGCTTTCATACAGTCCGCGCACGGAAATCTGCGGCAGGGCGCCAGTGCCGGTTTCGTCGAAGATTTTTACGCTCGGCACCCGTTGCAAGGCATCGTCGACGCCACGCACGCTGGCCTTGTGCAGGTCGGCTTCCTTGACCATCGAGCGACTGCCGGCGTAGGTGAGAATTTCCGGATCAGTCGCGCCACCGAGCACATCGCCACGGATCACCATCGGGGCGATGTATTCGGGTTCGGCAGGCTTGGCGGCGGCAGGTGCCGGGGTTTGCGCCGGAACGATAATGAACGTGTGGTCGTCGCGAACCTGTGATTGCAGGCCGCTGTGGTCGAGCAGTTGCGACAGTGCTTGCTGTGGCGTGTAGCTGCCCTTGAGTGCCTTGGTGGTTTTACCCGTCGTGATGTCGCTGGCGAAGATGATCTGCACCGACGATTGCCGCGCCAGGGCATTGAGCGCCTTGTCCAGGCTGGTGCTTGGCAGGTCGAGTTCGACCTTTTCCTGCGCCTGGGCCGGTGTCGCGAGGGCGAACAGCAGGCTGGCGGCGAGGGTGGACAATGGCAAATGCCGGCGGTGTTTCATGGACGGTGTTCCTTGGAAAGTGGGGGCTGTACTGACTAGCCGCCACGAGCGCAAGAAAACCCTACCTCTCTCGGCAATTATTTTTTCGTCGCCTTGCGCCGCACGTGAAGGGTGCCATCGAATTCGCTGTTGAGGCTGACCGGCAGGATGCTCGGCAACAGCTTGAGCAAGTCCTCGACGTTGCGGTTATCGAACACGCCGCTGATCGGCAGGCTGGCGAGGCTCGGGTCATCAAGGATGATCGCCGGCTTGCGGTAGCGCTGAATCTGCACCAAGGCTTCGGCCAGCGGTGTGCGCTCGAAAATCAGTCGACTGTCCTTCCAGGCAATCGCCGCGTCGGTGTCGACTGCGATCGGCTGTTGCAACAGGTGCTGTCGCACATCCACCTGCTGCCCCGGCACGAGTTGAACACTGTGTTTGGCTGCCGTTCTGTCGTTCACATTGACGACGCCGCGCACCAGCGTCACCCGCACCCCGTCCTCAAGATGACTGACACTGAACAGCGTGCCCAACACGTTGACCTGCGCGCCACTGGCATCGACGCGGAAAGGGCGCAAAAGCGTTTTGGATACATCGAACAGCGCCTGCCCGGCTTGCAGTTCCACACGCCGTGAGCGCAGATGCCAGGCGACCGTGGCGCGGCTGTCGCTGTCCAGGGTCATGCGGCTGCCGTCGACCAGTTTCACCACCCGGCGCTCGCCGATCACAGTATGGAACTGCTCGCTCTGGTAGGCCGGATCGAGCCACACCAACCCTGCGCCGAGCAGCACCAGCAAGACCGTCGCGCCGAGTGCCTTGCGCGGTTTGCGCGGGGCTGGCGTGGGCATCGGGAAGCGATTGCGCAGCTCCTCGCGATGGCGCGCCAGGGCTTCGTCTTCGCGGGACGATGGGGTTGGGATGGGCGACTGGCTCATTGGGCACGCTCCGTCTCAGCCAGCACTGCGCGGCAGGCGGCCAGGCCCAGGCGCAGATGTTTTTCCACGGTCTTCAAGGAAATACCCATGCGCGCGGCCACTTCAGCCTGGGGCAGTTCATGGATTTTGTGCATGACGAACACTATCTGGCAACGCGACGGCAACCCGGCAATGGCTTGTGCCAGACGCTCGAACTCGCGGGCTGCCTCATACTGCTGCGCGGGTAACGGCGCCTGGCAAGCCGCTTCGGGCAACTCGGGCATGGCCACGACCCAGGCCTGACGCCGCCGTTCGCTGCGGTAACGACTTACTGCCTGATCGTGGGAGATCTTGTGCAGCAACGCCAGCGGCGTGTGCACGCCTTCCTTTTCGCGTTTTTCCAGCAATTGCACACAGACGTCGTGCACCACTTCGCGAGCAAAACCACGATCACCGAAGCGCCGACGAACACGGTCGACCAGTTCGTCGTAATGACGCACCAGCGTGCTGATCAGCGAAGGTTTGGTGGAATCGAAAGGCATGACAGACCCGAGACGAGGCAGAACGACGGCAAATATAAATGAGAAAGCTTTTCATTCATAGCCTCGGCAAAGTGGTTTGAGCGGCATTGCGAGAGCGTCTCTTCATTGATGGACACAGTAGTGGCTATTTAGTAGCCTTCCGCGCTTTCCATTGCGCACGCCCCCTCAAGGACGAACATGTTGGCCCTTAACTTTCAATCATCGCGCGCCGTTGCCACGGTAGCGCTGTTCTCCGTTTTGCTCGGCGGCTGTGTCGTCAACGGCACTTATCCCGATGCCACCGAGCCGGATGCCGCCAAGCTGCGCTTCGTCACCAGCATGCAGAACTCGACGTTCTCCTACTTCGATGCCGCGCATTGTGACGGCCAGACCACTGGCGCGCTCAACAACATGTTCACCAGTGATAGCCAGCGCCGGGTCGGCATGAGCGTTGCGCCACCGGCCGACGCCAAGGATTACCTGGAGATCAAACTCAAGCCCGACCAAGATGCTTACCTGCTCGCCCAGGCGGGTGGCTACTCAGTGTGCGGCAGCGGTTTCAACCTAAGGCCTCAACGGGGAGCGGAGTACGAGGTGACCCTGAAGGCCGGGCGCGGCTATTGCCTGACTACGCTGCAGCGTGTGCAGCGTATCGATGGCAAGGATGTGCGCATGCCGATGTTGCTCGACCGCAAAGGCGTTGCAGCCTGTGAAGGACGCAACGCGTTCTTCCCGAAAGTGCCGCCGACATTACCGGATACGCCGCATCGCGTGACCTTGATCGATCAAATCATTGGCAGTTCCGTGATTGCATCGATGAAGCCCGATCCGGCCAAGCCGAGCATTTCGGCGCCGGACAACCTCGACAAATTGATCACGGAGCGCAAGGCCAAGCTCGGTTTTGCGCTGCCGGACGACTACTGGACGCTGTATCGCCAGAACCTGATCGCGTTCGAAGAAGACATGGCGGCAAACAAGGGCGAGACGCTCAAGCGTTACACCGAGGAATACCGTGTGCGCCTGCAACGACTTGACGATAAGCAACTGGAGCAGTGGGCGCTGCCGGAAGACAAATCGGCCAAGCCTGCCAATGCGGCGGCGTTCGCGGAGTACAAGGCGATGGCGATCTACTACTTCCAGATCAGCAATCGCGTGACGTTTGAAACCGTCGGCCGCCACCTGGAGCGGATGGCGCAGATGGATCAACAGTATGGCGTGTGCGCGCGTTATTCCGATTGCTGGAGAAACATCTGAAGAAAACATGAGGCGGTGAACTACGCTCGCCGCCTCAATAGCGGTTATCCGCCGGCAGCGGCTGCCAGCAGTGGCGCGATTTGCTCGTCGGTCAACGCGGCCTGGACTTCCATGTTCATGAGGTCGCTCCATTGCAGTACCCACTTCTGAATCGGTACCGGGTCACTGGCTTCGGCAATACCAAAACCGGCTGCGCCACCGACGGCGTGCCAGCGGCCAAGCATCTTGACGCCTTCCGGCGGGGCGCCACCGGTCTTGAGAAAACGCTCGATCGCATTGTTGCGATTCGCCGAACTGATCGTCCAGCTGACGATGAATAACATTGGCCACCTCCTTCCAGGGATTGGCACCCGTCTGTCATTTCGTACCGGGTTGGCGCCGGGACCACGGTCACGTTTGCTATTGCCTCGAAACGATTTCGTCCTGCAGAAGGCATAGCATTGCCACGTACTTCACGTACGACCGCTGATCCTGTTTTTTCAGTCTTTTCAGGAGGTTGTTTCACCAGCGAAACATAGGCAACGGACGCAATGGCGAGCGGAGGAACTGCCGTACAGACTGCCTCATCAACATCCCGTGGAAGCCATGATCGGGAAACGTCGACTGCACCGTCTTGATGTATGCCCGAGGCAGGCCGAAACGCACCAGTCCAAGCGACACATCAATCAGGTCGGCCCGCCGGAATGCCTCGACAGTCGTGGCGTTTGCGAAGCGATAAGGACGTACTTTGTGGTGCTCCAGGATCAGCGCACTGACTTCATCGATCAGTTCAGGGCGTTGTCGGGTTTCCAGATAATCAACGGCCAGGGCCACCGAAGGCGGTAGATAGTCCAGGGTGTTGTCGGTCCAGATGCCCAGGTCGTGGAACCCTGCGGCGATCTGCACCGCCTCTGACGGCAGGCCTTGAATGTCGTTGAGCGCGCGATAGAAATTCAGCACGCGATAGATGTGATTGCGATAGCCCTGCAGGTCCGTGCCGATTACCAGCGCGAACGAGGTGAGTATCTCGTCGGTGACGGGGAATTCGAGCGCAAGGTTCATCACGCATCCCGCAACAGGTCATTGGCGTTGAGGAGTTCGTAAGCGATTTCGGGGCGCTTTTCCAGGGCGCGGCGGATCGCTGTGGGGATCGATGCGCGAGTCTTGCGGCACAGCCCCGGCAGTTCGCCGACGTGGATGCCGATGCCGCGCATGGTGCGCACTTCGTTGAAGCTGGGGACGATGTCGACGCGGATGCCCAGTTGCTCGAACATGCGCCGTTTCAGGTGCTCCAGGTCCTGGAGGCTCGACAAATTTTCCAGACGTTCGATCAGGCGTTTTTCTTCCGCGCGGGTCAGAAACAGGATGCGTACGTCGGCCCCCGGCGTTTCCAGCAACGGGTCACGCCCGCAATCGCAGGCACCGGGTGGGCAGGGTTGGCGAATCGGAGCAGAGGTGGTCATGGGGTTCAATCATAGAGTGCTGTGATTGAGTTTGCCCATAGGGATTGGACTGATGGAGCATTTGCAGGGGATCCCATGTGGGAGCCAGCCTGCTGGCGATGGTGGGTCAGCCACATTGATGTTGACTGATACTCCATCGCTAGCAGGCTAGCTAGCTCCCACATTGGTTTGGTTACTTCAACACCAACATTCGATAAACCCCATTCTCGGCTTCGATCCCGTGAGTGTCATGGGTGAAACCGGGGAAGGATTTGTCGAAGGCTTCCAGCGCCTTGAGATAGGCCAATAGCGGGCCGTCCGCCGGACCGGCATTTTCGCCCGGCATCAGCAATGGAATACCCGGTGGATACGGCACGATACCGGTGGCGGCGATGCGCCCGGCAGCTTGTTCCAGGGTCACCAGTTCGATGTCGTTGCGCACCAGTTTTTCGTAGGCTTCCACCGGGCTGAAGACCGCTTGCGGCAACGTACCGAACGCATTGGACATGGCCGAGGTGGTTTTGTGTTTCTTCATGGCGGCGAAGATTTCGTCGGCCAGGTCCTTGAGACCCATACCCGCGTAACGGGTCTGGTTCCCGGCCAGCAGGTCCGGCAGGCACAGCTCCAGTTCGACGTTGTCGTCGTAGTCGCGCTTGAAGTCGAGGAGGGCGTTGACCAGCGTGCCCCATTTGCCTTTGGTGATGCCGATGGAGAACAGGAACAGGATGGTGAAGTCCGTGGTTTTCTCGACAACGATGCCTTGGCGTCCGAGGTACGCGGTCAGCACGCAGGCCGGGATACCGGTCGGAAGCAGGTTGCCGTCGTCGCCCATGCCGGGGCTGAGCACCGAGACCTTGATCGGGTCCAGCATACAGTAGCCTTCCTCGATGTCGCCGAAACCGTGCCACACCTCGTTGGGGTGCAGGACCCAGCAGTTCGGCTCGGTTTTCAGCAGCACCGGGTCGACTTCGTGGAACGGCACCGTGGCATTGCCGACTTGCACGGTCGGCGGTTGCCAGCAGGTGAAGAACCAGTCGTTCTTGCTCAGCATCTCGTTGTGCATGCGCGAGATGACCTGACGGAAAGACACCGCTTCTTCGATGGATTCGCTGGTGAGGATCTGCCCGCTGGGCGCTTCCATCATCGCCGAGCTGACGTCGCAAGACGCCATGATCGCGTAGTTGGGCGAGGTCGAGGCGTGCATCATGTACGACTCGTTGAAGCGCCCGTGTTCGATCGGGTTGCGGCCGTTGCGCACGTGAATCATCGAGGCCTGGGACAGCGCCGCCAGCAGTTTGTGGGTTGATTGCGTGGCGAATACGGTCGGCTTCGACGCATCGTGATCGTCCGGGCTGCCGTGCATGGCATGGCGGTCGCGGTACAGCGGGTTGAAGCGCGCGTAACCGTACCAGGCTTCGTCGAAATGCAGACGGTCGACGCTCTGGCCCAGCAGTTCTTCGACGCGGGTGACGTTGTAGGTCAGGCCGTCGTAGGTGGAGTTGGTGATGATCGCGTGAACCGGCGTCGGATCGATGCCGTCCTTGACCATCGGGTTGTTGGCGATGGCCGCTTTCACGCCTTCGGCGCTCAAGGTTTGCGGGAGAATCGGGCCGATGATGCCGTAGCGGTTGCGGGTCGGCACCAGATAGGTCGGCAGTGCCCCGGACAGGGTCATCGCGTGTTCGGCAGACTTGTGGCAGTTACGGTCGCACAGGGCGATCTGGTTGCGCGTGACGCTGGCCATGAGGATCACGCGGTTGGACATCGACGAACCGTTGGTCACGTAGTAAGTGCGGTGGGCGCCGAAGACCTTGGCGGCATAACGCTCGCCCTGGCCGATAGGGCCGCTGTGATCGAGCAGCGAACCGAGTTCGCCGACGGAAATCGACAGGTCGGAACGCAGCAGGTTTTCCCCGAAGAACTCGTAGAACGCGCGGCCCGCGGTGCTTTTCAGAAACGCGGTGCCACCGGCATGCCCCGGCGTGTGCCAGGAATATTCATACGACCGGGCAAACTTCACCAGCGCCCCGAACATCGGCGGCAGGGCAGCCTGACGATAGCGCTCGATGGCTGCCAGGATACGGCCGCTGAGGAAGCGGCTGGTGTCCTCGGGCAGCCAGATGAAGTCGTCGGCGTGTTGCATGACCACCAGCGGAATGCTCGACGCAGTGCTGCGGTCGCTGATCAGGAACACTGGCACGCGGGTATTGCGCTCGCGCAGGCTGATCAGCAGTTTGATGCACTCGTCATGGCCCTCGCTTTTATCCATCTCCCAACTGAGCAGCACACATTGAATGGCCGGGTCCGAGCGCAGGATGGAGGTGGCGTCGCTCAGGGATTCAGACGCCAGCACGTGAACGGCGCGCTCTTCCACGTCGTTGACCAGCTGTTGCAGGGCGCGACCGAAGACGGTGCGTTTGTCCGGCGGGCTGCTGACCAGCAGCGTCAGCATCCCGAGGGAGTGTCTATATTCCGTCATGATTGAGTCTCCAGTGCGACAGATTTCAGGTTATTGACCGGTACGGGTTCGGCGCTGAGGTGCTGCGCGCTGACGGTCTGGGTCGGTACGCTGTTGTTGAGCGCTTCGAGACGGATCAGGCGGTTGTTGACGAAACCGAACAGCGTGTAGCCGAAGATGGTGGCGACGCCGCCGAGCATCAGCGCCTGCTCGCCCGAACTGTAAAGCGCCAGATAGCTGTAGGCCGCCGCGACCCAGGCGATGATGTTGGTCGCCAGAGCCTTTCCAGGCGGTACGTTGGAGACTTTTTGCATGGTCATCAACGCGGCCATCGACAGGATGTACGGCACCAGGTTGGTGACCACCGCGAGGTTGACCAGGGTATCGAACTGTTTGCTCAGGTTAGGGCTGATGGTGAGCAGGGCCAGCGCAGTCTGCGCCGCCAGCAGCACCAGCATGCCGACAATCGGCGTTCCCGCCTTGTTGGCCTTGGCGAAGATCGACAGGAAGTAACCGGTGTCGGCCGAACTTTTGTACACCTGCGCGATGGTGAACTGCCAACCGAGCAACGAGCCGATGCAGGCGAGGACCATCGCCGCCATCACGATGTCGCCGATCAATGGGGTGAACATATGGGCGAACACCAGACCGAATGGCGCGGTGGAGGAGACCAGTTCAGCGTTGCCGACGATACCGAAGATGACGTTGGTGGAGACGATGTAGATCACCGCCGCTCCCAGAGTGCCGCCAAGGACCGCAATCGGCACGTTCTTCTCGGGGTTTTCCACGGCGTCAGTGTTGGCGCAAGCCGACTCCAGACCGAGGAACGCCCACAGGGTAATCGCCACCGAGGCACCCGCCGCTTCGAACCAGGACTTGTCGTGGGGGTTCCAGCCAGCGGCGTAAACGCTGCTGTCAAACCAGAACCAGCCGACGGTCGACACCAGCACCACCGGAGCGATCACACCCCAGACCGTGATGGCGCCGATCCGTCCGGTGATCCGCGCACCGCCGAAGTTGGCGAAGGTGGTGATCCACAACAGCGCGATGGTCGCCAGGCCCACTTGCAGTGAACCGAGCTGAACGTTGAACAGCACCTGGATGTAGCCGACCGCGGTAATACTGATCGCCACGTTGGCAATCAGCAGCGACAGGCCGTAGGTGTAGTTGGTGATGTAGTTGCCGGCCTTGCCGAAGGTGTACTCAGCGTAGCCGCCCATGCCGCCGGTTTTTCGACTGAGCATCCCGCAACGCGCAAAGGCATAGGCCAGTGCGAGTGAACCTGTGGCCGTTACCAGCCAGGAGAGAATCGAAATTGCGCCGACTTCCGCGAGTTTTGTCGGTAGTAGCACAATGCCTGAGCCCAACATGTTGACGGCGGTCAACATTGTCAGTTGCCCCACACTCATTTTCTTTGCGACTGACATTCCGTTGCCCCATTAGTTGGCAGAAGAGACTGATAGCTATAGCAAAGGATTGAAATGTCGCAAGAAAATGACTTTCGTTTACTGACACAGATCAGCTGTTGAGGGTAAGGCGTTATGCTGGCCCCCAAGACTTTCGATTGTCGCCAGAATCGCTGGAATTTCAGGCGGTTATGGTGGCATTTACATGCGCAATGTGTGGATCGCGCTGATCTCGTTCAGCGTTGCAGGCTGTGCAGTTTCTGCCCAGGCCAGGGAACTGAAGCCCGGTGATACTTATATGTGCAGCTGGGGGGCGGGGACGGCGGCCAGAGCGCAGGAACTCAAGTTGTCCGGGGTTTCGCTGTATGCGGCGCGGCAGAAAATCCAGTCTTACAAGTTCGCCAAATCGTGGATGAGGATGATGGCGATGGGGATTACCGAGCAAACTTATGACAGTCCGACGAAGATGAAGCCGGCCGCATTGCGGCAGAGTTTTTATGATGATTGTGTGAGGTATAAGTTGGCGCGTAAGTGATGGTGGAGGCTTTTTTGGTTGGTGCGAATATCCGTTTCTTCGGTAATGGCTGCTGGCGGTTTCGCCCCCAGCTAAAAAGTAAAAAAAAAACGCTCGCCCCGAGCGTCTGGCCCCTCGCTCCGGCATTCATCCGGGGCATCGCCTCCGGTTGGCTTGTACGCCGATCTCCTGTGGGAGCCAGCCTGCTGGCGATGGCGGCCTGCCAGCCGACCTGATGTCGTGGCTATACAGCGCCCAATGTAGGAGCTGCCGAAGGCTGCGATCTTTTGATCTCGCTTGTAAAAAACAAAATCAAAAGATCGCAGCCTCGTTGCACTCGACAGCTCCTACAGAGAAACGCGCACGAACCAAACAAACAGGCCGGCCGGTAGGCCGCCTTGCTTTTGCTTTGGCTTTGGCTTTTGATCTTTTGCCCCTTCGGCAGGCCGAGCGTAGGTGTTCATCAGGGGGTTAGGCGCGTAGCGCCGTGCGGCGAAGCCGCACACATCGAGAGGAGGTCGTCGCGAAGCAGACCGTAGGCGATGCCCCCTGATGGGCACCGTAGCGAGGGAACACCGAGCCCCAGCGAGGTGCCGTACGCCGGGGCAAAGCCTTTTGCTTACTTTTTGGCGTTTGAAAAAGTGAGTCGCTGTAAGAGCGAAACCATAAGCCGCCGTTACCGCAGCAACGGATATGTACTCGATTAAAATCCCGGTGCCTGCCACAAAGCCATCGCGAGCAGGCTCACTCCCACAGGCAATTTGGCGAATACGTGAAATCCCAAAACACGACCTTCGTCGGATCACACACCTTATCCAGCAGCGCCATCTATATTCAATGTCCGGCATCCAACCTGAAGGCCGTTTTTCTGATTCACCTGAAATTGCATGAACCTCAATTCAATCAGGAGATCATCATGACCCAGCTCGACAAAGTTCTGTACACCGCCAAAACCCACACCACGGGTGGCCGGGACGGCGCATCCAAAAGCGATGACGGCATTCTCGATGTCAAACTGTCGTCCCCGGGCGCGGGCGGCGGTGGCACCAATCCGGAGCAATTGTTCGCCGCCGGCTGGTCTGCCTGTTTCATCGGCGCGATGGGCGTCGCGGCCAAGGAGATGAAGGTGGCGCTGCCCAAGGATGTGGCTGTCGATACCGAAGTCGATCTGGGCACCAATGAAGGTGGCTACCTTTTGCAGGCGCGGTTGAATGTGAGCCTGCCGGGACTGGATCGCGAAACCGCACAGAAGCTGGTCGACACCGGCCACAAGTACTGCCCGTACTCCAAAGCCACCCGCAACAACATCAACGTCACATTGAAGTTGGTCTGAACTGAAATGAAAAAGGTCTTGGCGAACGATTTCCTGCAAGCAACGTCGCCAAGACCTGATACTTACAAAGATGACGACCAAGCGTGTCAAAAGTTCTTTGGCTTAAACTCTCTCACTTGTTATCTAATGATTAACTAAGAGTGCTCGCGCATTTTTCTCTGTTCGGGCTCTGTCGGGTCAAGCTCGAGCATGATGAATAGTCTGACTGTTTTAGTTGTGAGGGCATAAATGACATGTGGTCGCTATTGATCATGTTTTTTGCTTGCGCGACAACTAGTGGATCCAATTGACAATGTCGAAGGTCATGTAATTAAAGCAGCTCAGTTGGACCGGGGCTTGACGCGGAAGTTGATGTCTTGATGTCGAGGCTGGCGGCTCTCCAGCCAGCGACCGCTTGTCGGTGGGGTGGCTAAAAAATGAACATTCCGTGGTTGCAGGCCTCAGATCCTGCAGCATGTCACCCATGACCTGCTGCTTTGATCGCAAAAAGAAGTTGAATCCGAACCTCAGTTGCAGTGAATGCAAATGAGGATTTTTTTACCCGAAATTCAAGAGGTGCCAACTAAGCTGTCATCAATTTCCTAATCGGACCAATAGGGCTTCAAATAATAAACCCTGGGTTTGATTTTCTTGTATGAGCAAGGTCGTTCGGGGCTGTTTTAATAAATACCCTGTTGATTGGCCGATCTGTACTGTCGAATAAGGTGGAGAGAATCCCGTGGCGATAAATACAATTATGAGCCTGATCGAACATAAAGAATTCATGGAGTTTTTACGGCTGGGCGTAGTTTACGCTCATTTGGTCGCCTGTTGCGTGGCGATTGGTTTAGTGTTGACCAGTGATATTGCAATGGTCAGGGATTTATTGAAACGCAAGGCATTCACTGCACATGATCATGCGCATATGGAAAGCCTTCAGCGGTCTGTGGTCATGGCATTGATCTGTCTATGGGTGACAGGCACCGCCATCATCGGTATCGATTACCTGGGCAAAGGCATGGAATACTTCATGAATCCGAAGCTTCACGCCAAGGTGATAATCGTCGTGCTGCTGACCTACAACGGCGTGCTGCTGCACCACCTGGTCTTGCCGGCATTGCAGAAGGCTGGCTCCTTGCTCGAACTCGGCTTCAGTGCCCGAATGCTCGCTCTGTTTTGTGGCTCGCTGTCGGCGGTGTCCTGGATGTATGCCGCCATGCTCGGTGTCGGTCGACCACTGGCCTGGAAGTACTCTCTCTCCGAACTGCTGATGGCATACCCGGTGCTGATCGTATTGGGCTTCTTGACGATGCTGGCATTGACTCAGCGCGCCAAGCGCCAGACCAGCCTCATCGCACCGCAATGGGTAAACGCTGCCGCGCATTGATGCTGATGTAAAAAAAGGTCCTGGCGACAGATTTTGGGAGCAACATCGCCAGGACCTGAAAGCGTTCAAATCAGGGGAGGGGCGATCCATTTCGTCACGGTCGGCGCCTGCCATCGTTCAAGCGCATCGATCAGCGCCACCGGATCGGTATCGAACACCAGCATCTCGCTGTGTTCAGTCTTCATGAAACCTTCACTCACCGCATGGTTGAGCAGGCTGCGCACCGGCTCGAAAAAGCCGCCGATGTTGAGGCACGCGACGCCTTTGTGGTGTTCGCCCAATTGCGTCAGCGTCGCCACTTCAAACAATTCTTCAAAGGTTCCCAGGCCACCGGGCAGGGCAATGAACGCGTCCGCGCAATCGCTCATGCGGGTCTTGCGGCTGCGCATGTCGGGTGTCACTTCATGCCGGGTCAGGCCTGGGTGCAGGTGCCCCAGATCGCACAACAGGCGGGTGATGATGCCGACCACTTCACCGCCCTCGGCGAGTACGGTGTCGGCCATCACGCCCATCAAGCCTTTATCTGTGCCGCCATACACCAAACGCAAACCGCGCCTGGCGATTTCCCGGCCCAACGCCCGGGCGCCTTCGACATAGGCCGGGTTGAAGCCGTAGTTGGAGCCGGAAAACACGGCAATGCTGCGCAGGGGAGAAGCGGTAGTCATGGAATTGTTCCTGGGATTTGATTTCAGGCAGGCACTGCTGCATGGCTGGAAAAATACAGGGCGGTTTCCCGCTCGGTTTTTGCTCGGGTGGTATTCACCACATCCGGTTTTTGACCGGTGCCTTCCACCGAGAAAAACTTCACATCGCGCAAGCCGATACTCGCCAGCACCGCTTTCAGCCAGGGCCGCAAAAAGTCCGGTTGCTGGGCATTGACCCCGGTAAACGTGCCCCCCGAGGCGACAGCGATAAACACCGGCCGATCGCGCAGGGCGCCGACCTTGCCTTCAGGGGTGATGCGAAAGGTCCGGTCGGCCTGGATCACATGATCGAGCCAGGCCTTCAGCGCCGAGGGCACCATCAGGTTGTGCATGGGAGTGGCGATCACCACGCAGTCGGCGCTTTCCAGTTCGCGAATCAATTGCTCGGATTGCAGCAGCGCGCCTGTGGCGGTTACCGGGTTTGACGGATCGCGTCGCTTGCTCACGGCTTCGGCGTATTCGGCGTCGATATGCGCAAGCCCCGTGACGCCGCGCTCGGTAATGATGAAGTCGCTGCCGGGGCGGCTGTCGATCAGGTGATTGATGAGGGTTTGCGAGAGTCGATAACTCTCGGAGGATGTCCCTCGCGGGCTGCAGATCACGCGCAGTATTTTCATGGGACCCTTCGACGTGTGTGGAGACAGGATCTGCATGATGTCGTCGCTTGGACCAGTGACAAAGAGCCAAGAATTGGTTGCGTGTGTGGGCCATGGATGGGGTCAGAGTAGCGCCAGGATTTTTTGCCCAAGCCGTTCGGCACTGGCTTGCGAGTCGATGTTGGCGAAGCCAAGCATCAACCCGCAATGGGTTTCGGGGCCGAAGCAACACTCGCTCAAGGCTTCGGCGTAGATCCCCGCGCGCAGCAGGCGCTCGACCAGCGCACGGTCTGATTGTGGCCGGGTCAATCGCAGTATCAGGTGCATGCCGCCGGGTTGGGCATCGATGTGGATGTGTTCACCCAAGGCATTGCTCAGGCCCTTGACTGCCGCTACCCGGCGTTCGCCGTAGAGTTTGCGCATGCGCTGGATATGCCGGGCGAAATGGCCCTCGGTGACAAAGGTCGCAACGATGGCCTGGGTCAGTTCCGGGACGCCGCCGAGGAACGTCTGGGCGACTTGTTCGAAGCGTTCGACCTGCGCCGACGGCACCACCAGATACGCAATGCGGATGCCGGGAAACAGCACTTTGCTGAAGGTGCCGGCGTAAAGCACACGACCCTCGCGATCCAGGCTTTTGAGCGCTGGCAGTGGACGGCTGACGTAGCGGTACTCGCCGTCGTAGTCGTCTTCGATGATCCACGCTTGCTCCCGACTCGCCCACTCCAACAGTTGCAAGCGTCGCGGCAACGACAGCGACATGCACAACGGGCTCTGATGGGCCGGCGTGACCACGGCGGCGCGTGCGCCGGATGAATCGATCACGGCTTGCGCGACTTGCATGCCGTCCTGGTCCACCGCAATGGGTTGCACGCCGATCTGCAAATATTCCAGCACTTGGCGGGTAGGGGAGTAACCGGGATTCTCGACGAGCACGCGGTCGCCCGGTTGCAGCAAGGCGTGCACGATCAGCGTCAGGGTGTTGCGGTAGCCCGAAGTGACGAATACCTGCGAAGGCTGGCAACTGATGCCGCGCGCCACTTGCAGGTAGCTGGCAATCGCACTGCGCAGGGATTCCAGGCCATGCGCCGAGGGGTTGGCCATCTCCGCAACCCCCGTTGCACGCACGCAGCGAGCACCGATCTGCGCCCAGATTTTGCGCGGAAATTCATCCAGCGCCGGCAAAGCCATCTGAAAGGGCAGCACCGGCGACTTTTGCCGGAGCGAGGCGCTGGAGGCTGGGCTCAAGGCGCGTTCGTCTCGGCTTTGGCTAGTCCGGACATTCAGCCCTGCCGCAACCACCGTGCCGGCCTGGCCGCGAGACTGAAGGTAACCTTCGGCGGTCAGCAACGAGTACGCGGTATCGACGGTTCCCCGCGCCAGCCCCAGCTCTTTTGCCAGTGCCCGGGCCGCGGGAATGCGCTCGCCCGGCGCGAGTACGCCGTCGGTGATCGCACCGCGAAACCGCCAGTAGATCTGCCGGTAGATCGGTTCCATGGAGCCGGGGTCAAGGGGGGAAAAGCTATTGACGGTTTTGCTCATGCTCTGGCTCTGAAGGCAACAGCGTTGCCGACTTAAACAATAATCCTACAAGTCTCATGACCTGCTTCAAAGGTCCATGAATCGCTTGTTCGACTAGGCCATGACGGCACAAACATGGCCCATGACACTAACCAAAACATGGCTCTTCAAGCATAGGCCAAGCTGCCCCACGATGCAGTCCTCCAAACAGCAAACCCGAGGATTCATCATGACTCAACGTATCAACTACTCCAGCGCTTCTCCTGAAGGTTACAAGGCCTTCGGCAATGTGTACGGCTATCTGCTCAAGAGCGGTTTGCCCACCGAGTTGATCGACCTGGTTTACCTGCGAGTTTCGCTCATCAATGGCTGCGCGTTTTGCATCGACATGCATTCTCGCGACCTGCTCAACCTCGGTGTCGTGACAGAAAAACTGGTGCTGGTGCCGGTGTGGCACGACGCCGGGAATGTCTTCACCCCGCGTGAACGCATTGCGCTGGCCTGGGCGGAAAGTGTCACTCGCGTTGCCGAAACCGGCGTACCCGATGCCGTCTATGAGGCCGCTGCCGCTGAGTTCAGCGAAAAGGAACTGGCGGATCTCACCTACGCCATCAGCTTGATGAACGCCTTCAACCGACTCGGCGTGGCATTCCGCTCGCAACCGGCAGCCGCCGCAAAAGCCTGATCCCACTCTCTCTCTCGCCGGGCTTCGAGGCCCGGCGAGTCCTTTCAAAGGAGCAATGACATATGGCCTGGGCACTGCTGGGTATCGCTGGCATCCTGGAAATCGCCTTCGCCTTCTACATGAAGGGCTCCGAAGGCTTCACCCGACTGGTCCCCGGCGTCTTGACCGTGGTCACCGGCCTGTCGAGCGTCATTCTGCTGTCGCTGTCGCTGCGCACGTTACCGGTGGGCACGGCCTACGCGGTGTGGACCGGCATCGGCGCGGCAGGGACGGCGATTGTCGGCATGGCCTTGCTGGGCGACTCGACGTCGCTGCCGCGGATACTCTGCATCGCGGTGATCCTGGCTGGCGTGATCGGACTGAAGCTGGTCTCGGGAAATTGAGTCAGCCACTAGCCTGACTTTCCGCCAGCCCCGACCTCCTGGTAAATCTCCTGCAAGTTGGCTTTGCGTTCCTGGGTGTTGGGATGGCGCAGGGCCGGTGACTTGACGATGTCTTCCACATCACCTGCCATGGCCACAGTCTGATTGCTGGCGGCTTTGGACGTCGAACTGGCCTGCGCCGGCGGCAGGTCGTTGATGAACGCATTGATCGAGTCCGCCAATTGCTGCCGAGTGGGGTAGACCCGACTGAGCATTTTTACCGCACAGGAATCGGCCTGCAGTTCCTGATCGACATGGTGACGGGTGAATTGCCCCTTCTCCAGTTTGATCCGGTCGACCACTGCCTTGGGGTTTCCCTGAGAGCTTTTCATCAGTGTGAGCAAGTCCGATTTGGCACTGAAGGAGTCGACCACCAGGCTCTGCATCTCCTTGGTTTCATGCCGTTGCAGCACATGGGAAATTTCGTGGGCGAGGGCGAAGTAGGCCTTTTTCTGCATCTCCGGTGTGCTCAACAGACCCTTGTCCAGATACAGGTAGCCGCCCGGTAAAGCCAGGGCGTTATGGTTGTCGCTCTTGACGATAAACAGCTTGAATTGATAGTCGTACGGCTCGTGGATGCTGGCCAGAATATCGCTGAGCATCTTGTCGGCGGTGGGGTAGTACTTGCGGCCCTGCTTGCTGTCACGGGTCAGCAACTCGTCCTGGCGGGCCCGATGTTGACGCTCGGCATACATCACCTCGGCGCTCATGGGCATCCAGTTCAATTGCTTGGCCGCCTGCTTCGCCGAGTCACTGAGTTTGTCGCTGCTGGCGGACGCTTGCGAACCGCTTCCACCGAACAGTTTGCTCAGTTGACCCGGCACTGCCTTGATACCTTCCTGCATGCCGAACACCGAGAGCGAGGCGAAGTTATCGGTCAGCCGATAGGGTTGCACCAGTTCGGCACAGTTACGGTCGAGCACCACCAGAGCACGGGGCGGCAGGCTGTTGATGTCCTTGATGTGTTGCGGGCTATCCTGGCTGCTGAAGGGGTTGGACAATTTCGGGGTACTGTCACAGGCACTGACCAGTATCGTCAGCGCCAGTACACCGTGCAGGGCCACGCGCGTGTTCATGGGGTATCCCCGACAGGGACTTGCCTGTCATTTGAGCTGTTGCTTGAGCTGGTTGATGCGCAAATCCCTGGCGCCGTAATACCCCTCTTCGTCGAAGACCGCAGCTTCATACACCAGCCGACGGGTCGGGTCAGACACTTCCTTTTTAATCTTCTCCAGTCGCGGACGGACCTCGGGGTCGGCCTGCGCCTTGGTCAAGTCGGCCTGGGCTTGCTGGGCGTTGAACGGGCGGTCTTCTTCGAGTTTGCGGCCGCCGGTTTTGCGGGTGTTGACCAGTCTGTCGAGTACCGATGTGAGGGAGCTGCATTCGACCTGCGGTTTATCGGATCGATACTGTTGCAGGTCCTGTAGCCCTTTGCAGTCTTGGGCCATGACGGTCGCTGCGGCAGTCAGCAGTAGCGAGGCGATGACGAGCTTGAAGCGGAGCGGATTCATGGAATGTCCTCGGCTAGTAAAAAAGGAAGATCACGGCTTTTAAAAGAAAGTCCTTGATGGGTGGAACAATCGAATCCCAGTAAAAGGCAAGTAGCAGCACCAGTAAAAACATCAGCCGGCGTACGAACAGCAAGAGCGCTGCACCATATTTCTCGAGGCGCCACAGGCGTAGGCAATCCAGATAAACAAAACGCTTCGCGCGCTCTTGAAGACTGTGCGCAGGGTGCGGGTGCTGCTCAGCTTCCAGTGCCAATCGACTCGCATAGCTGTCGGGGCCGCTGGCTTGAAGGCGTCGGATCAGCGCCTGACGTTGCTCGTAGCCTTCCTTCACGGCGTTACCGATCGCGCTGTTGAAGAAGCTTTCGATCAGCATCCCCACTGCAATCGGAATCGGTGAGAGCCAAATGTTGCAGTGACGCAACAACACGAAAGACAAGTAAGTCAGTCCGGCAACCAAGGGCAAAAGGAAGATGACAAGTAGCAGGATCATCCACGGAGCCCACTGACGTTTGACGGCACTGGAACTGAAACGCAGAGAGAAATAGTGGTGCCAGAAAAAGGCAATGCTGCTGCCCATCACCAGACCGAGCACGACGTCCAGGATGAATGCCGACAAGTCGTTATGAGTGGTCGGTTGCAGCAACGACATGAAAGCTGCTGCATGCACCTCCACGCCATACATCGTACCGAGGGGGGTAAGGTAGGTGTCGCTGTCACCAAAACTGGCGCCGAAGAACACGACCGGCAAGTTATTGGGGCCTTCGTTCTCGGAGGTATGGCATTGGCTTTCTTCCACTCTTGACGACAACTGGCAGATCGACACCGGCCGCAAACCGGAAAAATACTGCCCCGGGCTGATCTTCAGATCATCGTCTTCTTCGGTCCGGCAGTTTTTCAGGTTGGCGGGTTTATCCGGGTATTTATCGTACGCCGTCACGGCTAGCGAGTCGGCGGTGCATTCGATACCGTTGACCAGCCCATAGCTGACTCTGATGCTAGGGTCGGCGAAGGTGACAATGCCCGTAAGCTCCTTGCGCCAGTTTTCGTTCTTCGCCTGGGCATTCTTATCGAGCATTTCAAAGGGGGCAATTACCACGGTTTCGGTTTTTCTCTGTTGCGAGAGCAGCGTCTTGAGTTGAGCGTCGCAGTATTTCAATTCTTGATTTTCAGGGCCTTCGAGTGGCAGGAGCGGCAATGGAGGTGAAAGGTCGAGATCGATCACCAATAGCTTTGGTGGTCCTGGAAGGTCATATATGGCCTCGAGGTCTTTTTTCAGCTGGCAGCGGTTTAGGGGGCTGCGTTCCTGGTAATAGTCTTCATGACTTTTCTGGTCGATCAGTACCACCGCCACTGTGGGCTTACTGCCGATCTCCCGTGCGATGCTATTGGCCGTTCGATTGCCAATTCCCAGATAGGCGTAACCGTCGATAGCGTCAAGCAAGTGCAATTTGTGATGACAGATAAACACCACCGCAGCAACCATCAACGCCGCAGGCAAATGATGAGTGCCAGCAGATATCCAACGGGCTATCCAGTGCTCGGACTTGTCATGGCCGGTCATTGCGATCTTTCCGCCACTCACAAAACGCTAACCCAGGAATCCACCGGGGCACTGTGCAGGAGTCTGCCGTTGTTGCGTTCCGGTACTGGCCGAAGATCTACAGCACTCGAACAAATGGCGTGTTCAACCGTTGCGCTCCCTGTTCACACTAGCAGTTGGCCAGTCGGTCGCAAGCGCCCTTTATCGGCGAAATAGTCCGCTTGATCGCGGCTGTTTCGCGGTTGTTACACTTATTGGATCCGTTCGCCAGCAGCGTAATCCGTCCTTTGCGCAGATCATGGAATTTGCGGTTGGCAAATATCCAGTGTGGGAGCCAGCCTGCTGGCGATGGCGATGGCGATGGCGATGGCGATGGCGATGGCGATGGCGGTGGGTCAGGTGGCTGGGATGTTGAATGTGCCGGCCTCATCGCGAGCAAGCTCGCTCCCACAGGGTTACTCATTGTCGGTCAGAGCGGCGCTGTCCAGCGTCTGCGGCAGGGGCTAATATGCCGCGATAAAACCACAATAACGACGTGACCGGCCTTGTATGAAAATCCACCCATTACCGCCACTCAACAGTCTGGTCGCGTTTGAAGCGGCGGCACGTCATTTGAGTTTCACCCTGGCTGCGCAAGAGTTGAACGTGACGCAAGGTGCAATCAGTCGACAGGTTCGGCTGCTTGAAGACTATCTGGGCAAGGTGTTGTTCGAACGCACCACCCGCACGATTCACCTGAGCCCAGCGGCCAGTCAGTACTATGAAACGGTGCGTGCGTCGTTGATGCAAGTCGCCCAAGCCACCGGCGAGATTCGCCATTGGCAGGGCGCCGAGCAGGTGACGGTCGCCACCAGTACCGCGATGGCTTCGCTGTGGCTGTTGCCGAAAGTGACCGAGTTTCAACGGGAGAACGAAGAGATCGACCTGCGGATCATCGCCCATGACCAGGTCAAGGATTTCTCTCGCCTCGATTGCGACCTGGCGTTGTATTACTGCAAGACACCGCCCCGCGACATGCAGGTCACGCCGTTGTTTTCCGAAGAGGTTTATCCGGTTTGCAGCCCCGCTTACCTTGCCAAATATCCAGCCTTGAACAAGCCCGAGGACCTGGCAGCCTGCACCTGGCTGTTTCTCGATGACCCGCAACGCGACTGGATTGGCTGGCCGGAGTGGTTCCAGAGTCAGGGCCTGAAAAATGTCGAGCCAAAACGCCGGATCAATATCAACAGCTACTCGATGCTGATCCAGTCGGCCATCAGCGGGCAGGGTATTGCGCTGGCCTGGTCCAATCTTGTCGACGATCACCTACAGAGCGGCGCGCTGATCCGTCCGCTCGATACCGTGCTGAGAACCGATGCGCAGTTTTGTTTGCTTGAGCCGTTGTCCCGTGGCGGCATGCGCCAGAGCGTCAAACGCTTTCGCAGCTGGTTGATGAATCAACTTCCGACACCGCCCCTGTAGGAGCTGTCGAGTGCAACGAGGCTGCGATCTTTTGTTTTGTTAAAAAGCAAAATCAAAAGATCGCAGCCTGCGGCAGCGACTACAGGGGAACCACGGTGCTGTCATATTCATGATCAAAAGTCATTAATCCCTCCCGAAATATCGTTTGTCGAGACACTCCCTGTTTTCCCAAACTTGCCGCCAGCGGACCCGGGCCAATGTGCCCGCCGATCATCCAAACCGTGCCCAGCAGGGGAAAACAATAATGACCACCCTCCAACAGATTCCAGTGCATCACCTTGAAACCGTCCTCAATCCGATCCACGAAGCGACCGGCCTGAGCAACGAGTTCTACACCGAGCAACGTTACTTCGAACTCGAACGCGATCAGGTCATGGGTAAAACCTGGGCCTGCGTCGGCTTCGCCAGCGACCTGGGCAAGGCCGGTTCGGTCAAGCCAATCGATTTCATGGGCCTGCCGTTGCTGTTGATGCGCAACCGCGAAGGCCTGGTGCAAGTGTTCCATAACGTGTGCAGCCACCGCGGCATGAAACTGGTGGAAGAGGCCGGCGAAGTGCAGGGCGTGATTCGCTGCCCGTACCACTCCTGGACTTACGACCTCAACGGCGGCTTGCGTGGCACGCCTCACGTTGGCGGTATTGACCAGCACAAGGACGAACGCTTCGCCTGTGAAAAACATGGCTTGAAAGCCATCCGCAGCGCGATCTGGATGGACATGGTGTTCATCAACCTTTCCGGCGATGCGCAGCCGCTTGAAGACATGCTGGCGCCGTTGACCAAACGCTGGACCCAGTTCCTCGGTGAAGACGGCATGAGCCTGATGCGCCGCCGCCCGGGTCATGACGCCACCACGCTGGACATCAACTGCAACTGGAAACTGGCCGTCGAGAACTACTGCGAGGCCTACCACTTGCCGTGGGTACACCCGAGCCTGAACTCGTACTCGCGTCTGGAAGATCACTACAACATCATTTTTGACGAACACTTCGCCGGTCAGGGCAGCTACGCCTACAACCTGTCGGACGTCGCCGGTACGCACCTGCCGAAATTCCCGGGCTGGCCGCTGGACCGCTTGCGCAACGCCGAATACGTCGCGTTTTTCCCGAACGTTCTGCTCGGCATCCAGGCTGACCATGCCTTCGCCATGCAACTGGAACCAGTCGCGCCGGGCCGCACCATCGAGCACCTACGCCTGTTCTATGTCGGCGACGAAGCCGCGAGCAGCGAAGAATTCAGCGCTTGCCGCGATGCAATCCTGGAGTCGTGGAAAGTGGTGTTCGCCGAAGACATCAGCTCCGTGGAAGGCATGCAGAAGGGTCGTCATTCCCCAGGCTACAAGGGCGGCGCGTTCTCGCCGGAAATGGACATTCCGACGCACTTCTTCCACCAGTGGGCTGCACGGCAGTTGCTCGCCATCACGCCGTCTGCCTGAGGAGAGGTCCCATGTATCCGATAGCCTCTCACTGGCTCAACTATATCGACGGGCAATGGAGCGACAGCGTCCAGCGCCTGACGGTGAACAACCCCGGCACCGCCGAACCCCTGGCGACCATCGCCCAGGCCACCGTGGCCGATGCCGAGCGTGCATTGCTGGCGGCGCGTCGCTGCGCCGACAGCGGCGAATTGACCCGCGTGCGCCCGGCGCAGCGTGTCACGTGGTTGCTGCGCATCGCCGAAGAAATTCGTGCGGTGGCGGACGAAGGCGCTTGGGTGCTGTGCCAGGAAAACGGCAAGCGCCTGAGCGATGCCAAGGACGAGTTCATCGAGGCGGCGCGCTACTTCGAGTATTACGCCGGCATGGCGGACAAAATCGAGGGCACCTCGATTCCGCTGGGCAACGGTTACATGGACTTCACCCTGTACGACCCGATGGGCGTTTCGGCCCAGATCGTACCGTGGAATTTCCCGGTGTCGATCTGCGCCCGTTCGCTGGCACCGGCACTGGCGGCCGGTAATGCGGTGGTGATCAAGTCCCCCGAGCTGTCCCCGCTGGGCATGTGCGTACTGATCCGCGCCATCGCCAAGGCTGGCTTGCCCGACGGCGCGGTCAACCTGATTTGTGGCCGTGGTCGCGAAGTCGGTGCGTATCTGGTCAGCCACCGTGCTGTCGATCAGATCGTGTTCACCGGTTCCGTTCCGACGGGGCAGTCGATTTTGCGCGATGCCGCGCAGCATGCGATTCCGAGTGTGATGGAGTTGGGTGGCAAGTCGGCGGCAATCGCTTTTGCCGACGCCGATCGTGAACAACTCCTGGCCAGCGTTCAGTCGGGGATTTTCTTCAATGCCGGCCAGGTCTGTTCGGCGATGTCGCGGCTGCTGGTACAGCGCGAGATTTATGAAGAAGTGGTCGAGGCCGTCGTTGCCATGGCCGAAGGGTTGAGTGTCGGTCTGGGTCAGGAGAATGCCGACCTCACGCCGGTCGTCAGCGCCGGGCAACTGACGGGCATCGAAGCCTTGTGCCGACGAGCCATCGAAGACGGAGCCGTAGCGGTTACCGGCGGTGAAGCCTTCGCTGACCGTGCCGGGCACTTCATGCGTCCGACCGTGTTCCGCGACGTCACCCCAGAGATGTGCATCGCTCAGGAAGAAGTCTTCGGGCCGGTGCTGGCGATCATGCCATTCGACACCGAAGAACAAGCCATCGCGATTGCCAACGGCACCGAATTTGGTCTGGTGGCCGGGGTGTTCACCCAGGACATCAGCCGCGCCATGCGTTGCACACGCCAGTTGAAATCCGGCCAGGTGTTCGTCAACGAATGGTACGCCGGTGGCATCGAGACGCCGTTTGGCGGTGTCGGGTTGTCGGGCTTCGGTCGGGAGAAGGGTCAGGAAGCCTTATACAGCTACGTGCGCACCAAAAACGTAGCGATCCGGATTGCTGGGGAGTGAACACCATGTTCAAGACTTGGCTTTGCATCGTTTGCGGCCTGATTTACGACGAGGCGCTGGGTTGGCCCGAGGATGGCATCCTCGCCGGCACGCGCTGGGAAGATGTTCCCGAAGACTGGATCTGCCCGGAATGCCACGTCGGCAAGGCTGATTTCGAAATGCTCGATATCAGTGAATACACGCAGGCGGTGACAGCCGTCAGCACGCCGCCGGTAGTGGTGGCTGCGCCTGTGGTTGCTGCGGCACCGCGCCAGCCGATCGTCATCATCGGCAGTGGTTATGCCGGTTATGGCCTGGCCCAGGCGTTGCGCAAGGCAGACCCCAAGGTCGAGATCCGCGTGCTGACGCAAGAGTCCGGGCATCTGTATTCGAAACCTGCGCTGTCGATCGGACTGTCCCAAGGCAAGAGTGCCGAGGCGTTGTCCGGCGAATCACCGCTGGCAATCGAGCAGCGCTTGAACATCCGCGTGTATCCGCACTGCAAGGTGTTGGGCATCGACAGTTCGGCGCGGCGCTTGCGTACCAGTTTCGGCGAAATGGACTATGGCCAGTTGGTGCTTGCCAGCGGTGCGCAGCCGATTCGCTTGCCGATTCAGGGCGATACGTCAGCGCTGATCAGCGTCAATAACCTGCAGGATTACCACGGGTTCCGTGAGCGTCTGACCGGTGTGCGGCGCGTCGCGATCCTGGGCGATGGCCTGATTGGTTGCGAGTTCGCCAATGACCTGGCCCACAACGGTTTCAGCGTCGATGTGATCGGCCTGGGTCGCTGGCCGATGGAGCGTCTGTTGCCGGCGGAGGCGGGGCAGGTACTGCAAAACGCTCTGAGTGATTTGGGAGTGAGGTGGCATCTGCAAAACACCCTGGAGGCCATCGATTCGACCACTCAGGGCTATCGCTTGAAACTCGCCAACGGCCAGACCATCGAGGCCGATCTGGTGTTGTCTGCCGTGGGTCTGCGTCCCGACCTGAGCCTGGCAGAGAGTGCCGGCGTAGTGGTTGGGCGGGGTATTCAGGTGAACGCTCAGTTGCAAACCTCGGTACCGGGCATCTTCGCCTTGGGTGACTGCATCGAGGTCGATGGGCAACTGTTGCCGTATCTGGCGCCGATCAACCAAGGCATTGCTGCGTTGAGCAAGACATTGCTTGGCCAACCCACGGCTGTCGACTACCCGTTGATGCCGGTAACGGTGAAGACGCCGGCGGCGCCGCTGTGTCTGTTGGCACCCGCTAACGCCGGCGAAGGTGAATGGCGCTGCACGCCGACCGACGATGGCTTGAGTGCCGGGTTCTACGACACCACGGGCCAGCTCAATGGTTTTGTCCTGCTCGGTCGTCAAGCGCAAACGCAACGCAGCGCATTGCTGCAGTCCTGTCAGCATTCCCAGCAGGCGGTTGCCTGAGGCTCGAATCATGAAAAACACCATCAACCTGCCATTCGATGACTCGAGCTGCGGCTGGTACGCGGCGCTGCCCGAGCAACCGTCCTGCCAACGTTTGTCCGGTGAGCAGCGTGCAGACTACGCCGTGATTGGCGCGGGTTTCGCTGGCCTCGCCGCTGCCCGCCGTCTGGCCGAGCATCATCCGCAGGCTCGTATCCTGCTGGTGGATGCGCAACGGGTCGCCCATGGCGCTTCGGGGCGCAACTCCGGTTTTGTGATCGACCTGCCGCACAAATTTGCCCTGGAGCATCCGGACCCTGCGCACAAACAGCGTTTGTTGTCGCTCAACCGTTCCGCGATTTCGCAGCTGCAAGGGCTGGTGCAAAACCATGGCATCGATTGCCAATGGTCCCATGCCGGCAAGTATCAAGGCGCCGTCGGCGCTCGTGGCGAGGCTTACCTCGATCATTTCGAACGCCTGATGAGCGACCTCGGCGAACCGTTCCGCAGGGCCGATTCCGCTGAGCTGGCCAAGGTGTTGGGCACCGGCCATTACAGCGGCGCCATCTACACCCCCGGCTGCTACCTGATGCAACCGGCAGCGCTGGTCACCGGCCTGGCTCGTACATTGCCGAGCAACGTCGAATTGCTGGAAGAATCCCCCATCCAGCGTCTGGAGCGCGACGGGCGTGGCGGCTGGATTCTGCATGGCACGGCTGGACTGATCCGCACCCCGCAACTGCTGTTGGGCACCAGCATCTTCACCCAGGAATTCGGTTATCTGCGCAATCGCCTGTTGCCGGTGATGACCTTCGCCAGTTGGACCCGCCCGTTGACCGATGCGGAACTGGCCACCTATGGCGGGCAACTCGATTGGGGCCTGACCCCGGCGGACCACGCCGGCACGACCGTGCGCATGACTCAGGATCGTCGGTTGATCATCCGCAACACCTATAAGCACGTACCCAAATACGGCCGCAGCACCAGCGATGGCATGCGCTCGAAAGTACGTGATTCGCACCGCAAGGCATTCCTGGCGCGCTTCCCGCAACTGGCCGACGTGCCTTTCAGTCATACGTGGGGTGGCGTCTATGCGATCTCGCGCAACTTCACCAATTTCTTTGGCGAGCTGGAACCGGGCGTGCATGCCTCGGCGTGTGACAACGGTGTCGGTGCAGCCTGGGGCACGATTTCCGGGACGATGCTCGCAGATCTTGCCGTCGGTGCCGATTCGGCGCAGCTGAACGATATTCGCGCCGTGACCGGCATGCCGTCGCTCAATCCGCCGGAGCCGTTCCTCGGCCTCGGTGTTCGTTCGCGCATTCATCTGGCGGCCTGGAACAGCCGGAGCGAGCTATGAGCCCTGCGGACAAAGGCAAAAGCGGCGTGCTGCGCATCGACCATCAGGACCTCGACTTTACCTTCCGTGGCGGTCCGCCCGGCGCCGCTTATGTAGCGCGAGCCCTCAGCAACGAAGTCTCGCCGAACATCGGTGTGGGCTTCGCCCGTTGGGAAGGTGCACAAGTCGCCTGGACGGTGCTCTACGACGAGGTGATTTTCGTGATCGAGGGTTGCTTCGAACTGCAGGTCGGCGACGAGCTTTTCCAGGTCACGCCTGGCCAGTTGCTGTGGATTCCCGAAGGCACCGAGCTGGTGTATGGCGGGCATGCGTTGTTCGGGTATGTGGTTCACCCCGGCAACTGGAAGCAACTTCACGGCTTGGCTTGACGCGCAATTATCGGGGGATCGGCACGGTGATAAAACTCACAAAAACCTTCGGCGCCCTCTATCTGGCCAGCTTGTTGATGCAGTTGGGATCGACCTTGCTGATGACCTATCTGGCGCTGCGTCTCAATGCGATGGGGTCGACCGAAACGGCAGGCGGTGCGCTGATGGCCGCCAATGCCTTGGGGATGGTGCTGGGTGGCTGGGTCGGGCGCAGCCTGATCGCGCAGGTCGGGCACATTCGGACCTATGCGGCTTGTGCCGGAACGATTGCGGCGGCGGTATTGGCGCATGAGTTCAGCACCTCCTTGCCATTCTGGCTGGTGCTGCGTGGGCTGGTCGGGCTGGCCATGATGTGCCAGTTGATGGTGCTGGAAAGCTGGCTCAACGATCAGGCCCGCACCGAGCAGCGCGGCAGTGTGCTGGCGCTGTACATGGTCGCCAGCTACGTCGGCATGATGCTCGGTCAACTGGCCTTGAGTCTCGACGAGGGGCTGGGCATCCGCGCACTGCTGGGTGTGGCGATGGTGTTCGCGCTGTGTTCGGTGCCAGTGGCACTCACCCGCAGCGCACATCCGACGGCGGTGCCTTCGGCCTCGATCGATCTGCGGTTGTTCCTGCGGCGCATTCCTCAGTCGTTGGTGACGATTCTGGTGTCCGGGATGATCAACGGCAGCTTCTACGGATTGGCGTCGATCTATGCGAGCAAGCAGGGCTTGGGCACGGCGCAGGTTGGCCAGTTCATGGCGTTGACCATCGGCGCCGGGCTGTTGGCGCAGTTGCCGCTGGGCTGGCTTTCGGATCGATTGCCCCGTGCGAGCCTGATTCGCGCAGTGGCGGTGTTGCTGGTGCTCATCAGCCTGCCGCTGGGCTTCGATCAAGCGCCTTCATTCATGACCTTGCTGTGGTTCGGCGCGGGCATCGGCTTTTTGCAGTTCTGCCTGTATCCGCTGGGCGTGGCGTTGGCCAATGACAATATGGAGCCACAGTTGCGCGTTTCGCTGTCGGGCATGCTGTTGATCACCTTCGGTGTCGGCGCCTGTTTCGGTCCGCTGATCGCGGGCGTGTTGATGGAGCACTTCGGCACTTCGAGCTTCTACTTTTTCTATGCGGGCAGTGCAGCGTTGCTTGCGCTGTGCGTGGGCCAGGCGAAAGTCACCGGCAAGCACCTGCAAAAGGATGCGCCACTGCAACACCCATCGACACCCAACGGGATCGCCAGCTCGAGCCTGGCGTCGGTTGTCGAGCCTGTCAGTGAGTGCGTGGACGGACGTTAAGCGAAGGAGGGCGGAGCGGATTTATTGATGCGTTTTTCTCATGAGTCGGTGACTAAAAATGGTTTGAACGACGGCCAGGTTTCAATCATCTTGGCGATGCTGCCAAAACCGAGATAGACCGGAATTAAACTGCAGATAAACAGCGCGCTGACATCAGTTGATATCAGGCGATAAGCATCTTGCGGAATACTCTCTAAAACCCTTAAACAAAAACAAAAGGGGAAAACAATGCGTGCGCAATCAGGCATGTTAAAAGGCTTGAACCCGAATGTGACAGTCGCTTCGATATTAGCGGTGATCTCATTTGTTCTATTTTGTGCATTTAAAGATGAGCAGGCAGCCAAGGCTTTTGAAATGGCTTCGGTGTTTATTCTGCATAACTTCAAGTGGTATTACCTCGCCCTGATCAGTGGCGTACTCGGTCTGCTGCTTTATATCTCTATCAGCCGTTTCGGCAATCTCAAACTGGGCACCGAACATGACCGGCCCGAGTTCAGCTTCGCCTCGTGGATTGCCATGCTGTTCAGCGCCGGGATGGGTATTGGCCTGATTTTCTGGTCGGTGGCAGAGCCCATGCTGCACTACGCCGACAACCCGTTCTCCAAGGGCCTGACGGACGAGTCGGCGACCCTGGCGATGCGCATCACGCTGTTCCACTGGGGCCTGCACCCGTGGGCGATCTTCTCCATGATCGGCCTCAGCCTGGCGTATTTTGCCTACCGTAAAGGTTTGCCGCTGGCCCTTCGTTCGTTGCTGTACCCGCTGATTGGCGACCGCATCTATGGCTGGATCGGTCATGTTGTCGACATTATGGGCGTGGTTATTACGGCGTTCGGTGTTTCGCAATCTTTGGGGTTGGGTGTCGTTCAAATCAATACCGGGTTGCATCAGGTATTTGGTATTCCGGTGAGTGTTGGGTTGCAGTTATCCATCATTCTGTTTGTCAGTATTGTTGCTTGCATTTCGCTACTTGCCGGGCTGTCCAAAGGTATGAAGCGTATCTCCACGCTTAATATGTATCTGTCCTTCATTTTAATGCTGGCGGTACTTGCGATTGGTCCGACTCGCTACATTCTGAACCTGATGTTTGAGTCCACCGGCGACTATGTACAAAACATCGTCGGCCTGAGCCTCTGGATGGACACGCAAAAAGACAGCGAATGGCAAAACTGGTGGACGGCGTTCTATTGGCCTTGGTGGATGACCTGGGGTCCCTTTGTCGGTCTGTTCATTGCACGGATTTCCAAGGGCCGGACCATTCGTGAACTGGTGATCGGCGCGTTGGTGGTGCCGACCATGGTGACCATTCTGTGGATGTCGGTGTTCGGTGGTGCGGCGTTGAAAAACGAACAGCAGGATCGTCAGGCTTACCAGGCGTCTGTCGCCAGCCAGGTCGTGACTCAGGAACAGCCGAAGTTCGAAGGCGGCACGGTGCTGCTCGCCACCAAGAAAGAAACCACGGCGGCCATGTTCACGCTGCTTCAGTCGCTTGATGGCCCGTCTATTGGTGCCGCGCTGTCGATATTGGTGTGCGTGTTGCTGGGTGTGCATTTTGTCACCACGGCGGATGCCGGAACCCAGGTGTTGTGCACCTTGTGTGCGTTGGGCAGCACCAATCCGCCGAACTGGATCCGGTTGCTGTGGTGCCTTCTGGAAGGTGCGATTGCGGCAGGTCTATTGCTGGCGGGCGGGCTGAAGGCGATTCAGATGGCGAGTATTGCTGCCGGTTTGCCGATTGCGATGTTGCTGCTGGTGATGTCGTACACCCTGATTCACAGCTTGCGTAAAGAGATGCCGAGCGTACCGGCGTGGACGCCAGCGGTGGATGGTTTGCCGGAAATTGAGCGTCGTGAATCGGTGGGGCGAGTGAATTCGTTGGCTGCTGCGCAGGCTTAAGGCGCGTTATCGTTGACGTCCATCGCTCGGTTATGTGAACGACGCAAATCCCTGTGGGAGCGAGCCTGCTCGCGATGGCGGCGTGTCAGGCAGCAGGGATGCTGGATGTGCCGGCCTCATCGCTAGCAGGCTAGCTCCCACAGGTTTATTGGGTGTCGCCGAAGTCTGCGCAGATGCGGTCATTCAGGCAGGGCGCGCTACCGTTAGCGTCCTGCATTCCCCCTCATTTCGTTAACAGTGTTTGTCCGGCGCTGCGCTGTTTGGCGCCGGGGTAAACACCTAGCATCGTCTCTACGGAATGAGCCCACGCCATGGGTTCACAACGTACAAGCAAACCCACTTGAACGAGACGGTGAACCTCATGAACATCTCAAAAATCGCGATTTTCCTTGCACTCAGTTGTATCGGTGCGCAGGCCTTTGCCGAAGAAAGCCACGCCAAAGTGTCGAGAGACCAGACACCGGTTGAGACTTACACCTACGGTTCGAAACTGGACGTGAAGAAGGTCATCTCCGTGACCGATGTTCCACCAGAGTGCGGCCCGGTTTCGGCACAAATGACTTATGAAGATTCCCAAGGTCAACGGCATGTCCTGCAGTATCAGGTCATGGGCACCGGGTGTTCGAACGGTTGAGTGCCGTGATGACGGTGGAGGGTCGACACTCCATCCGGGCAGGGCGGGTACATTCTTAGTTGTTTTTGGCGTGTTTTGACGAGCGCGCAATTTTGTCATCGGTCGCCAGCAACCCGGGCAGGTAGTCCTTCAGGAACTCCACCCAGGTTTTTATTTTTGCATCGACGAATTTTCGTGAAGGGTAGATCGCAAACAGGTTCAACTCTTCGAAATGATAGTCCGGCAGCACCCGCACCAGGGTGCCGGCCTTGAGGCCGGCCACGGCAGACGCAATGGGCTGAATGCCGATCCCCATGCCGCGGGTGATGGCAACGGTCATGGCATCGGCGGTGTTGACGTGAAACGGCGACACCGGGGTGCTGACGGTTTCCACGCCTTCCGGCCCTTCGAACACCCAGTGTTCAACCGGCATGATCGTATTGACGATCCTCAAGCAATCATGTGCTCCCAACGAACCCGGCGTGTCGGGCATTCCGCGTTTCTTCAGGTACGCCGGCGAGGCGCAGAGGATGCTGTAGGTGATGCCCAGCCGCTGCGCGACAAAGCCCGAGTCGGGCAAGTCCCGCGCCAGCACGATCGACATGTCATAGCCTTCCTCAAGCAAATCCGGCAGCCGATTGGTCAAGGTCAGATCAAACAGGACCGAGGGATGTGTCTCGCGGTATTGGGCGATGGCGTCGATCACGTAATGGTTGCCGATGGCCGACATCGCATGAATCTTCAAGCGGCCCACGGGGGTTATCTGTGCGGTGCCCGCTTCCTCCTCGGCTTCACGCAGTTCTTCCAGAATTCTCTCGCAGCGTTGCAAGTAACGTGTGCCGGCTTCGGTCAACGCCAGGCGTCGGGTCGTGCGGTTGATCAGGCGGGTTTGCAGACGGGCTTCCAGACTGGAAACCGCTTTGGAAACGTTGGTCGTGGTGGTGTCCAGCAACTGGGCCGCTGCGGTAAAGCTGCCGCTTTGGGCGACCGCCATGAAGCAGCGCATGGTCTGGAAAACATCCATCGGTTTCACCTCAAGGTATAGCCAAAAAAAGGGACGGTCGGTGCCGTCCCTTATCGTGCATTACTGTTTGCGCGGGATGAATCCCGGCACACCCGTCTCGACCACCGAATTGAAGCGTATCCGTGTTGTGATCTCTTCGCGAATTTCCAGCATGGCCCGGTGCGGCAAGGTAGCGATATCGAAGTTTTCGCGGATACGGCTCGGTGTTGCTGAAGTAGTCAGGAACGCTACACCCCGTTGCACAGCCCAGGCCAGTAATACTTGGGCCGGGGTGCGCTGCAAATGCCGGGCGATCCCGGTAATCACCTCGTCTTCCAACACGTTCGGCTCCATGCCATGCCCGAGCGGGGCAAAGGCGAGGACCACGATGCCATGCTCCTTGCAGAACTCCAGCAGTTCCCATTCCGGCAAGTATGGGTGGGATTCGACTTGCACCACGGCGGGTTTGATCCGTGCCTCGGCCACGATCTCTTTCAGCGCTTCGAGGGTGATATCGGACAAGCCGATTGCTCCGCAACGACCCTCATCCACCAGTTGCTCAAGCGCGCGCCAAGTGTCGATCAACTTCACGTCGCCGTCGTAGAGGATATGCCCGAAAGCATCCCGCGGGTCTTGATCGTCGCCCGCCTTGAAGGCGAAAGGCGTGTGGATCAGGTAGCAATCGATGTAGTCCACCTGGAGCCGACGGCAACTGGCTTCGAACGCCGGCAACACGCGCTCGGGACGATGGTTGGTGTTCCACAGTTTGGTGGTGATGAACAAGTCTTCGCGCCGCGCCTTACCCGCGTCCATGAATGCCTTGAAGGCAACGCCAACACTTTCTTCGTTGCGATACCGCTCGGCGCAATCGAAATGGCGGAACCCGGTTTCCAGCGCGTGGGTGATCGCCTCGGTGGTGACGCTCAGGTCCTTGAACAGGGTGCCGAAGCCGACGGCGGGCATTTTCCCCGTACCGTGATTCAGCGCAAATTTTGTATCGCGAAGTTCATCGTGAAAGGCTTCGTAGGACATGTCATTACTCCAAATATCGAGGCCGCAGCCTCTACTGATACGGACGTTGTGGGGCTTCGCGGCTGGCAACCCGTTGCTCGAAGACGCCGATGGAATTGCCGCCGAGGGCTACAAACAGCTGCACGGTGTCGAGGTACTGCGCGGTCTTCACGCGGATATGGCCCAGCAACGACTGTTGATAGGCGCGCTCGGCTTCCAGCACCTGGAGGATGCTGTTCTCGCCTTGGGCGTAGGCTTGCTGGTTCAACCGCAGGCTGGTTTCGGCCGCTTGCAGAGCATCTTCCTGGGCACGGAATTCTTCCGCGTCGTGATTGATCGCTTGCAGCGTGTCCGCGACCTGGCCGAACGAACTGATGACGGTCTGCTGATAGCCGGCGAGCGTCGCGTTGTAGCCTTCGACGGCTGCCTGCTGCTCAGCCTTGAGGGTTCCGCCGTTGAAGATCGGTGCCGTCAGGCCCGCAGCAAAACCCCAGAGCGCGGCACCGCCATTGCCTGAAGCGGCCTGGGCCAGCGACGCCGACAGCGTCACCCGCGGATAGAGATTGGCGGTCGCCACGCCAACGGCGGCGCTGGCGATGTGCAGCTCGGCCTCGGCCTGGCGCACGTCCGGCCGGTCGTGGGCCATTTCCGAGGGCAGGCTGACCGGCACGTTCGACGGCAAGGCGAACTCGTCGAGGTGGAAATCCGGCGCGATCCAGTCAGCCGGGCCTTTGCCGGTCAGGATCGACAGCGCATGGCGGGCCGCATCACGTTGCTGGGCCAATGGCGGCAGCAGCGTGCGGTCCTGGGCAAGCCGCGTCTCGGCCAGCGAAACATCAATCTGCGTGGTCGTGCCGTTGATCAGCGCCGCGCGCACCAGTTCGAGGTTCTTGGCGTCGTTGGCCAGCAGTTTCTCCACGGCCAGGATTTGCGCATTCGCCGATGCGATCAACAACGACTGGCTCGCAACCTCGCCGGTCAGGGTCAGATACGCCGCTTCATAGCGATGCGTTTGCAGATCGGTGAACGCTTGCTGCTGTTCGACCAGCCGTTTATTGCCACCGAACACATCCAGGTCGAAACCGACCCGTGGTCCGATCGCATAGAAATTGGAGATCGAAGGTTCCTTGGCGTTGTGCACCCGTTGACGACCCGCCGTTGCGCCGAAGTCGACCTGCGGGTACAGCGCACCTTGCGCCGCCGCTACGGATTGAGAGGCTTGGCGAATGGTGGCGTCGGCAGCGACCAGTTCAAGGTTGCCGTCGATGGCCCGGCGCACGACCTGGTCGAGCTTGGGCGAGCGGAAGGCCGACCACCATTGCCCACTGATTTTCTGGCCAAGCGCGATGCGCTGCTGGCCGCCGAGATGTTGTTCGGCCTGTTGATCGTAATGCTGCGACGGGCTCGCTTCAGGTGTTTTGAAGTCAGGACCGACAGTGCAGGCCGAGAGAAAAACCAGCGCCGACAATGCCGTGAGTTTCGGTTGGAACAGATGACTGGATTTCATTGTGCACACTCCACGAAAACTAGTTGGCCGCAGCGGGTTTGCGAAGAAAGAGAATCAGCGGGCTGACCACCAGCATTGCCACCATCAGGATCTTGAACTGGTCGACAACGGCGATGAACGCAGCCTGGTGGGTGATCAGGTGGTTGAGCCCTTCAAGTGTCGGCAGCGGCAACGATGCGGTGCCGAAATGCGCGGCGGCGCTGTAGGGCGTCACGTTGTTGCCAAGCGCCAGATGCATCGCCTGCGTATTGTTGAAGAAGAAAATCTGCACGATCGCCACGCCGATGGTGCTGCCGTAAACACGGGAAAGATTGAACAGACCAGTGCCTTCCGGGCGCAGCTTGGGGTCGAGTGTGCTGAACGCAACCTTGGTCAGCGACGGCATCAACATGCCGATGCCGATCCCCTGGATCGCGCCGGTCAGCGCAACCGGCGACCAGTCCATCAACGGCGAATAGCCGAGCATCAACCAGTTGGCATAAATCACCGCGCCCGCGCCTGCCGCCACGAACCACCGACGGTCGAAACGCTCAGGCACACGCCCCATCAGCAGGAACGCGCCCACCAGCCCGATACCGCGCGGGATGGTCAAGGCACCGGTGGTGTCAGGCGGGTAGCCGAGGATTTCATCGAGCATCGGCGAGGTCAGGGCCATGGTCGACAACAGCACGAAACCGACGGCGAAAAAGATGATCGTCGACAGCACGAAATTGCGATCGCGGAACAGGCTCTTGTTGAGAAAATGCGCCTGTTTGGTGAACACATGCACCAGGAACAAGTACAAACCCAGCCCGCTGGCCAGCGCCTCGATCCAGATTTCCGGCGAGTCGAACCAGTCCATGCGTTCACCACGGTCGAGCAGCATTTGCAGGCTGATCAACGCCAGCGTGAAGGTGCCAAAACCAAAGAAGTCGAACGCCGGCGCCTTTGCGGCTTTCTTCTCGGTGAGCAACAGCGCTACGACCAGGAAGATGTACGCCGACAACGGCAGGCTGACGTAGAAGATCGGACGCCAGTCGAAATGTTCGGCGATCCAGCCACCGATGCTCGGGCCGCTGACGATGCCCACGAGCACGATGGCGGTCCAGGTCGCGCCGAACTTCATGCGCTTCTCGGGCGCCAACATCTCCATGGCAATCGCCATCGACAGCGGCGCCAGCACACCACTGGCCAAGCCTTGAATAATGCGTGCACCGATGAACTCCAGCGGCGTGCTGGAAACAGTGGCCAGCAGCAAACCGAGCACGAAGAACGCCAGCGCGGCTTGATACACAAGCTTCAAGCCAAAGCGCCCGGCAAGCCACTGGGCAATCGGCATGGTGATCGCGCTCGCCGCCAGGTACGCGGTGAAAATCCAGCCCGCCTGGTCGTCGGTCATCGACAGGCTGCCTTGAATCAGCCGCAATACCGCATTGGGCAACGGCAGGTTCGCCGACTGCATGTAAGTCGTGAGCAGAACGGCCAACCTGAGCGAGCGCGCACTGCTTGCATTCGGGGTTGTATCTGCATGGGCGTTCATTAGAAGTTACCTGCCGTCAGCAACGATTTGAGCGGATACCACCATGGCGTGCTGTAACCGGTGTCGACCTTTACCGTGGCGCTGGTGCCAGAAAACAGCGGCAGGGCAGGGTCGGCGTCCTCCAGTTCGAGGCGAACCGGTACCCGCTGAACCACCTTGACCCAGTTGCCGGTGGCGTTTTCCGGCGGCAGCAGGGCGAAGTCCGAACCGGCACCGGGGCTCATGCTGGTGACGTGGGCCTTGAACACGCGATCCGGGTAGGTGTCGATGCGAATGGTCGCTTCCTGGCCGGGGCGCATGTGCGTGACCTGCGTTTCGCGGAAGTTGGCCTCGATCCAGATCTCGTGGTCGGAAATCAGCGCAAATGCAGGCGCGCCGTTGTTGAGGTAGTTGCCCACCTGCAAGTCGTCGACCTTGGCGACGATGCCGTCGGCCGGCGCATAAACCGTGGCGTACGCGAGGTACAACTGCGCTTCGTCCAGATGGGCCTTGGCTTCACGAACGCTCGGATGACTGTCGGCTTCGATGTTCGGGTTGCCGTTCAAAGCCACAACGGTGCTGGCGATTTGTTGCTCGATGGACGCAATGCGCTGCCGTGACACCTTGAGGTCGGTTTCCGAGCGTTCAAAAAGGGAGCGGGAAACGAATTCGGTCGCCACCAGCGCTTTCTTGCGGGCAAATTCCTTCTGGTCGAAGCCCGCCGACTCTTTCGCCGATTGCAGTTCCGCCTGTTGCTGGCGATAGCTGGCCTTGAGACCGTCGATGCGCAACCGCGCGACGCTCAGTTGCGCTTCGGCACGATCGATTGCGATCTGCAACGGCTTGGGATCGATGCGAAACAGCACCTGGCCCTTGGTGACCTTCTGATTGTCTTCAACGGCGATTTCTACAACCTGGCCGGAAATCCGCGCGTTGATCGAAGCCTTGGCCACCCGGGCGTAGGCGTTATCAGTGGTGACGAAGGGTACGCCGGCAACGTAGTGGGCGTAGCCAACGGCGGCGAAGAGGGCGGGCAGGCCCACCATCAGCCATGGCCGCAGTTTTTCCTTCAAGGGTTTCTTGATGGGCGATTGGGCCGCGAAGGCCTGGGAAGCCGGGATATCGATTTGGGTAGTCATGATCGAAAGCACCTTTAACCGGGGAATTCGGGCCTGGAGCTATCGCCTGGCGCCGATGTGAATAAATGCTGTTTGAAAGCAAACCCGCAGGCGGTTGGGAGGATCGCTCCGCCGCCTCTGTTTCGTCGCTGCAACACCCGGTTCGAGCTTCGCGTGAACAAACATGGATCAAGGAATTTGTGGTTCCTTATTTTTGTGCGATGGTGTAAAAATATCCCCACATTCACCTTCCTGCAAGGATTTTGTACGACATGGCACAAAATAAACTGACAGAGGGTAAAGGCCGCGGCCGGCCCCGCGCATATGACCCGCAGACAGCGCTGCAACAAGCGCTCGGTGTTTTCTGGAGCACCGGCTATTCCGGCGCGTCCCTGGACAGCATCGCCACGGCGGCGGGAATGAATCGCCCGAGCCTCTACGCGGCGTTCGGCGACAAGCATTCCCTGTACATCAAGGCGCTGGAGCAGTACTGGGAAGTGGCCTCCGCCGAGATGCAGGCGGCGCTGACAGACACCGGCCTGACGTTGCGTGAGGCGCTGTTGCGTTTTTATGAGGGGCAGTTGTCGATCTACTTCTCGGGCGAAGGCCAACCACGCGGCTGCTTCGCGATCGGCACGGCGACTACCGAAGCGGTTGAGGACTCGGAAATTCGCGCGGTGCTTTCGGACCGGCTCAGCCGCCTGGACGCAGACCTGGAAGTGCGCCTGCGAACGGCTATCGAATCCGGCGAACTGAAAGGCGATGTCGACGCGGCGTCCCTGGCGGTACTGGCATCATCGCTGCTGCACAGCATTTCGATCCGCGCGCGGGCGGGTAAGTCCCGCAGCGAGCTGACCGACCTCGCCCGTAATGCGGTGAGTGTGATCTGCGGTGAGTGAAGGGCTCGAAGACATTCTGGCCGAGCGACTGGCGGTGGTGTTTTGCGGGATCAACCCCGGCATGACCGCCGCCGCCCAGGGGCATCACTTTGCGGGCCGGGGCAATCGCTTCTGGCGCACGCTGCATTTGGCCGGTTTTACCCCGGAGCAAGTGCGCCCGGAAAACGATCGGACGATTCTTCAGTATCAGTGCGGTTTGACTGCGGTGGTCGACCGACCGACGGCGCGGGCGGATCAGTTGTCGCTGTATGAGTTCGCCGCAGCGGCGGCGGCTTTCGAACAGAAGATCGCCCGTCATGCGCCACGTTATGTGGCGTTTCTGGGGAAAGCGGCGTACTCGGCGCTATCCGGTCAGCGCAACGTGGCGTGGGGACTTCAGGAGAGGACTTTCGGCAATGCGGCCGTGTGGATCTTGCCCAACCCCAGTGGGCGAAATCTCTCGTTCAGCCTGGAGCAATTGGCGGTTGCCTATCAGCAACTCAGGCGGACCGCATTCGAGCCGACTCAGTAATTCATCCCGTCATCAATCGCGATGCCTTGCGCACGCATGGCTTTGATCAGTTCGCCACGGGTGCCGGGCAGGTTGAGCATGGTTTTGGCGCGCAACGTCGCAACTTCTTCTGCGCTGTAAGGCTGATAGTCCGCCGGCATGCTCTGGCCGGCCATACCGTCTTCACGCATCAGCCAGTTGAGCAAGTCCGCCAGTTGCGCGTTGTTCAACGCCGATTGCGACATGCCCGGCACGCGAACCAGGAATTCGCGGCCGCCGGGGACTTTCAGGAAGTTGCCGACAAAGCCTTTCATCCGTGGCGTGTCATTGGCAGCGGAACCGGTGCCGTCGCCCAAATGGCAGCCGGCGCATTGCAATTGGTAGTTCACGCCGACGCTGTAGTTGGCCTCGGCGATGGGCTTTTGCAGTTCTTCGTTGCCCGGCGCATGGCGCTGGCCAGGGTTGGGAATGGCCCGGGCGTACACCTGTGGGGTGATGAGCAGGCAGGCCAGGCCCAGGGAAAGCAACATACGCATGACAAGTACCTTTTGCGGGTGGCAGGTCTTACCAAAAGAAAAAAAACAGCAGACGTATAAAGAAAAAAACCGCCGATTGCCCAGGCAACCGGCGGTAAATCGCGTGTCAGACCGCGACGCCGCGAATGATCGAAACGGTGCAGTGATAGATGTGCGATTTGGCGGCCAGGCACCAGTTCACATCGTTGTTGTTGAACGGGCGGTAGGCCGGTTCTTCACTGTCGTTACGGGTGCAGGCGCACTGCGCGCAGCTTTGTTTACCGCAGCAGTCGTTGTACGAAATGATGTAGTCCTTGCCGTCGGCCGGGTTGCGGCAGGTGCCGATCCAGGTCACTTGCGAAGCTTCGGTGCCCGGAGGGCAGGATGTCACCGAACCACCGCAGCAGCTGCACAGAAAACCGTCGATGGAGCAGTAGCGCCAGTAGTCGCAGCTGTTCGGATCACCGGGGTCGCCGGCCTTCGGGTCAGTCGCGGCCAATGCCTTGCTGGTGCGATCCAGTGGCAGCAGCAGGGGCAGGGCGGCACCGGCCACCATCAGCGAGCCCATACGCGACAGCAGTTTGCGACGCGAGGTGGTGTCGGCAACACGGCGCGTCGAGCGCTCGAACAACAGATCCAGCAGTTTCATAAACGTCTCCCTGCCTTATCAGTGGCTATGGCCGTGGCTGTGGTCATGATCGTGAGGCTGAGCATTGAGGTACTGCTGCAGCGTGGCGTGCTTCAAGTGCTCGACTTCGAACAGGCTGTCCAGGTGTTCGCGAGAGTTGACCAGGCCTTTGGCGCGCAGGGTGCCGGACTTGTCGATCAGCGCCGCGTACGGCAGCTTGCCGATCTGGTAGGTCATGCCCACTTCCGGGCCGACCACATAAGTGGCGTCTTCCAGTTTGTGTTCGCGGATCAGCGCTTGCTGGGCGTCCATGTCGCCATCGCTGACAAACACCACGTCGAGCGTGCCGGCCTGTTCCTTGGCGATGGATTTGATCGCCGGCAGCAAGGATTTGCAGATCGGGCAGGTCGGCGAGAGGAAGAACAGCAGTTGCGATTTTTCACCGGCATAACCGAAGTTCACCGGGCGACCGTTACGGTCGGCGGCGGTGATTTGCGGTGCGGCTTCGTTGACGGCCACGCCTTTGTCGACCATCAGTGCGCCAGCCGGAGCCAGGCGACCGTGCAGCACACCAATCTGCCGAACCAGGCCCATGACGACAAACGCCACGGCCACCAGCAGCACCCAGAGCAGAACGTTGGAAACTATCAAGCCTTCCATTTTGATTACCTACCAATCAATTTGAGCAGAAGAGGGGAGTTCGCCATCAGGCCAGCGGCCGCGGCGTAGATGAGCAGCGCGACAGCGGCGGAAGCCACGGTGACGAAGCCATCGAACACAGTCATGTCACGCACCACCGGCGTCACGCTGGCCAGCAGCGCTACCGCTACCAGCACGCTGTTGCGCAGCAGCAGGACCGGGCGCAGCGGTTGCGCCTGGTCCGGGCCGGCACAGCCGCAGTCGATGTCACGACGACCGCGCCACAGGTTGATGCCGATAGCGGCGGCGTACAGCGCCAACAGGCTGGCCGCACTCAACGCTGCCCAGCCCCGGCTGACCGGAACCAGTAGCGCGAAAGCGATGGCCAGTTCCAGCAGCGGAATCAACCGCGCGCTCGTGCGCACCAGCGCAGCGGGCAGCAGTTGATAGTCCGCCACTTGCTTGGCGAAGCGCGCCGGGGCCCGCACCTTGTGGGTCGCAGCACTGGCCAGCAGTGCCGAAATGGCGAGCGCGCTGGCAATGATGAAGATCGGATCTGATTGCATGGCCGAACCTCGTTTAGTAGCTCATGACCTGAGTCGCGGTCTTCGCGACTTTTGCCATGCTGCCGGTGTGCTTGTTGGTCTTGAGGTCGAAAATCTGCAAGCCACCTTCGACGTCGGCGCCGAGCAACAGCGGCTTGTCGTCACCGGTTGCCTGCATGCTCCACACCGGTGCCGGGGCTTCCAGGGTGGCGATTTTCTTCATGGTCTTGAGGTCGTAGGCCCAGATGAAAGTGCTCGGGTCTTCCCACTTCATCGGTTCGTGAGCGTCGTGCATCAGCACGTACAAGCGGTTCAGCTTCGGCGCGACGGCCATCAGCTGCCAGCCGCCCGGTGCCCAGCCGGCCTTCTTTTCCTCGTCGGTGGTCAGCGACCAGCTCGGCAGGATTTTCGGTGTGTCGCCGGAGAAATCCACGGCGCGTACGGTGCCGGTGGTCGTGGTGAAGTAGTAGGTGTCGCCGACATTGACCGCACGCTCGACCAGTTTCTCGGCGTTCGGGTCGAAGAACGGCGTGCGGTTGCGCGCGGTTTCCTGGCCCTGATCGTTGAGTGTCACCACTTGCAGGCTGCCGTCGCCGCACAGCGAGGCGAAACGACGCTTGCCGACCGGGTAGTTGAGCACGCAGCCGGGGATCGCGATTTCGGTCGCGACGGCTTTGGTCTGGGTATCCACCACGGTGACCGAGGTCGACGGGGTGAAGTTGTAGACGTAGACGAAGCGGTCATCGCCACTGGTCTTCAGGCCGTAGCGCTGGGTCAGCGACTCGGCGCGCTTGTTCGGGATCAGCACTTCCCAGGCCGGCGACAGGGTCGAAGTGTCCCAAGCGGTCAGCACGTCGGTGCGGGTGCCGCGGGTGCCACGCGAATACCAGATGTCGGCGCTGTAGAGCAGCTTGCCGTCATGGCTCAGGGCCGAAGGTGCGGCGAAACCGGTCGGCACCATGCCCAACACACGCTTCTGGTCGGGGTCGACCACGGTGACACGGCCGGCGACGAAGCTTTCGAACTCGACATCGACGACAAACGCGCGATGCGGTTCAGCGGGGAATGCCAAGGTGGTCTGGCCGATGGTGTCGGCGGGCAAATCCGCACGGGCACTGTTCAAACCGAGTACAAGCAGGCTCAGGCCTAGCGCTGACTGTACGGAGATCCTGTTTGTTCGCATAAGGGGAACTTCCTGAATTGTTGGTAACGCGGATCGCGGGTGAGTGGGCAGATTCTGACCATCGAATAGTGCCTCGCCCGGCAAATCGGGGAATTGCGCTGCCTGCCAAGTGTTTGTGTATCTGTGCCAGTGTCACTGACATGCCACAGAACGGGGGTATGCGATCCCCTGTGGCGAGGGAGCTTGCTCCCGTTGGGGTGCGAAGCAGCCCCCGAAATGGTGCGGGCGATGGAAGGTTTTACGATTGCTGCGCAATCGAACGGGAGCAAGCTCCCTCGCCACAGGAGTTGTGTATGTCAGGCGGGGGAAGCGAGGGGGAGGGAGAAGCTGAAAACAGCGCCACAGGGCTCCAGGTTTTGCGCCCAGATGTCCCCACGGTGACGACCAATGATGTTCTTGCACAGCGCCAGGCCGATGCCGTTGCCGCTGACCTTGGACGAGAAGAACCCGTCGAACAGCTTTTCCTGCGCCTGGGCCTGAATCCCGCGGCCACGGTCTTCGATGCGCACCAACGCCACGCCGTCGCCAGCGCTGGCATGAATGCGCAGCAAGCGCCGTTCAATGGGCAGGTCGGCCATTTCTTCAATTGCATTGAAAGCCAGATTGAGGATCACCTGGCCGATCAGCACCTTCTCGCAGCTCACCCGCAGCGGCTCGGGCGCGGTGACGATTTCCACTCGCACCAGACTCGGATCGGCGCGCAAACTGATGAAATAGCGGGTTTCGCGCAGCAGCTCGTTAAGGTCGACCAGCTCTTCGGACTGCTCAAGCTTGACCACGTAATCGCGCACGCTCTTGATGATCACCGAGGCATGCTCGATTTGCCGCACGGCGTTCTGCAAGCCCCAGGCGACGCCTTCATCGGTGTCGCCCGCGTTGTTCAGGCGAATCACCGTGCCTTCAATGAAATTACGCGTGGCGGCCAAGGGTTGGCTCAATTCGTGGGCGATGGCCACGGCCATCTCACCCATGGCGTTGTAGCGCGCCAGGTATTCGAGTTTCTGCTCGCTGACCCTCCGCGCCTCTTCGGCCAGCACCTGTTCGGTCACGTCGCGGAACAACAGCAGGTGGCCGACCAGATCGTCTTCAATCTCGATGTAGCGGCAGGTTGCGTCATGCCAGCGCCATTCGCCGTCCAGTCGCTGCACTTTGTAGTGCACGCTGAACGGCGCATGTTCCGGTGTTTCGTTGGCGAGCTGTTGCAACAGGCGCTGGCGTGAAACGTTGTCGCACCAGGCGAGAAAATTCTTGCCGATCAGCTTGTGGCCCTCGCTGTTGAGCAAGTGCGCACCAGAGTCGCTGATAAAACGAATATCGCCCTCCGGCCCAAGCACCGCCACGCCTTCGGCCAGGTCCTGCATGAAAGCCTTGAGCCGACTTTCGAAGCGCTTGAGGTCGCGCTTGACCTTGTCTTCTTTAGAGATGTCGCGGAACTGCACCATCAGCACATCGCGACCGTCCAGGTGCACCAGCGTCGCTACCGCCTCGGAAAGAATCTCCACCCCTTGCTTTGAGCGATAGCACCACTCGATGGCGCGTTGGCCCGTGCGCGCGGCGCCTTCCAGCCAGCGCAAACCCACCGAGCGCCGGTACTTCGGCGCGTCGCGGGTCATGTCCGGGGCTTTCAGTGGCGTCAGTTCTTCCAGGGTAAAGCCCAGCGCCGCCAAGGCTGCGGCGTTGGCCCAGAGAATCTCCTTGGTGTGCGCATCGTGAAGAATGATGCACAGCGGCATGGCTTCGATCAGCGCATAAAAGTCGTTCGGTTTCGGCAAGTACATCGCGCAGCCCTTGGTGGCAGTGGGTTCCGACCGGTGGAGCCGGAAGTATGGCGTTTTATACCCGCTCGCGCATGGGGATGCGCTCAGAGGTATGGGGTGTCGGCCTAGGGGTTTTCTTTAGTCGGGGGGCTGCACGCACCAATAGTTGCGCCGGGGTGCGGTTTTTACACTGGACCGCAATGTAAGGGCAGTCACGCCGATCCAGCAGGACACGGTGTAGCCCACTAACAATAATCAAAACGGAGAATGCCCATGCTGCGTTCAGCGGTTGCGCAACAAGACGCTCTGATCGGCGTTGACGAGAACGTCGTCGACAGCCAGGCCTTTGCGCAGGTACTGGATGAAGTGCGCCAGCGTCGTGAGGAATTCGACGCGGTCTCTCATGTGCCACGGGACATGATCGAGCGTTTCAAACAAGTGGGCATCTACCGTGCCGCCACGCCGAAATGCTTCGGCGGCGACGCCTTGGCGCCGGCGCTGTTCCTGCAAATGATCGAACGCATCTCCGAAGCCGACGGCTCTGCCGGTTGGGTGGCCAGTTTCGGCAGCGCCGGCGTTTATCTGGCCGCTTTGCCGAAGGAAACCCTGGCTGAACTCTACGCCGACAGCCCTGATCTGGTGTTCGCTGGCGGCTTGTTCCCGTTGCAACCGGCCGAAGCCGTGGAAGGTGGCTATCAGGTCAACGGCACCTGGAAATTCGCCAGCGGCTGCAAAGGCGCAGACCTGCTCGGTGTCGGCATCGGCGCTGCGGGCGGCAAGCCGCGCACCGCGGTATTCCGCCCGGAGCAGGTCGACATCATCGAGAACTGGGACGTAGTCGGCCTCAAAGGCACCGGCAGCCATGACCTGCGTGTGACCGATAAGCGCGTCGACGAGCGCTGGACCTTCATCCGTGGCGGTGCCGCGACCATCGACGAACCGCTGTTCCGCTACCCGTCGATTGCCTACGCCGCGCAAGTGCTGGCGGTGGTCAACCTCGGCCTGGCCCGTGCTGCACTGGACGAAATCAGCCGCATGGCGGGCGGCAGCGGCATCACCGGCGCGCCGAAACTGTCCGACCGCGCTTACGTGCGCATCGAGATCGCCAAGGCTGAAGCCAAGCTCGCCGCCGCACGCGGATTTTTCTACAACGCCACCGAACAGGTATGGAACTCGATCCTCGCGGGCAACCCGGTGACGCCTGAGCAGACCAGCCTGCTGCGTCTGTCGGCGATCCATGTTTCCCAGGCCGGTGCGGAGGTGGTGCAAAGCGCCTACAGCCTCGCCGGCACCACCGCCATTTACCTGCGCCATCCGCTGCAACGTTACTTGCGCGACTCGATGGTGGTGACCCAGCACGCCTTCCTCAGCGAAGGCCTGTACGACGGCGCCGGCTCGGTGTTCCTCGGCGTGCCGCCGTTCCCTGGCTACATCTGAATTCTCATCACTTTTTCAAAGGATCAACAGCATGTCCCAAGCTACCCAGGAACCGTTGCGCGTCGTCTTCTGCATCGGCATCACCCAGAACTTTTTCGACCTGCCGACCGGCGAAGGCCTGAGCGTCTGGAAGGGCTTCAGCCAGATGATGGGCGACCTCGGCGCCATGCCCGGCATCACCGTGCTCGGTGCGATGGATGACGACCGCTTGATGGTCGGGCCGTCTACTACCTCGCCGTGGACCGTGTACATCATGGCCGACGTCGACTGCCACCAGTCGGTGATCGATGCCTGCAACCTGTTCCGCACCACACCAGTCGGCCAGTACAGCCTGTGGCGCTACGCCAAGATCGAAGCGCGCATCGGTCGTCCGCTGACCATCCCTGATGCGGCCAAGGTGTAAGCCATGAACGAGGCCTTGCTGCAGCGTCTGGCGACGCTCGAAGGGGAAAGCGCAGTGCGTCGCCTGATGGCGCGCTACATGGACCTGTGCGATGTGCCGCGAGCGGCGGTTCAACTCAGCCAGTTGGCGCAGTTGTTTACCGAAGATGCGATCTGGGAAGGCCTTGGCACCCAGACCGCGCAAACCTTCGGCCAGCACCAGGGGCGTGAGGCTGTGGCGGCGTTTGTCGGTGGTTACTTGCCACCGTCTGACCACTTCAAGCTGAACCTGCATTACCTCACCAGCGAGTCGATCGTGGTCGACGGCAGCGGGGCGCAAGGGCAGTGGATCATGCAGCAGATTTCCATCTATGCCGATGGCCGCAACGAGTTGTTCGGTACGCGGCTGAACATCGATTTTCGTTGTGTCGACAGCACCTGGCTGATCGCGCATTTCCGTACGCAGCGCCTATTCAATACGGAGTTGAATGCATGAGTACTTTCATCAGCGAATTTCTCCTCGGCGGCAACGGCAAGCGCGTCGCCATCAAGGACTCCATCGACATCGCCGGCCATCCGACCCGTTCGGGCAGCCGCGCCTTCGCCGACGCCCCGGCTGCGACAAAGAACGCCGAAGTGGTCGACGCGATCCTCGACGCTGGCTGGCAGATCGTCGGCAAGACCAACCTGCATGAACTGGCGTTTGGCGTTACCGGCATCAACGACTGGACCGGCACACCGATCAACCCGCAAGCACCGGATCGCGTGCCGGGCGGCTCGTCCAGCGGTTCGGCTTCGGCAGTCGCGGCCGGTCTGGCCGACATCGCCATCGGTACCGACACCGGTGGTTCGGTGCGGGTGCCGGCGGCGTGCTGCGGCGTTGCCGGACTCAAGCCGACTTATGGTCGCGTCAGCCGCGTCGGTGCGCATCCGCTGGAATCCAGCCTCGATTGCGTCGGGCCGTTCGCCAAATCCATGGACGACCTGATCGCCGCGATGCAGGTGATCTGTCCGGGCTTTGCAGTTCAGGGCTTGCCGGGCGCCGGTGCAAAAGTCGCCTTCCTTGACGTGAACTGCGACCCGCACCTGCAAGCCTGCCTGGGTGCCGCCGCCGACCGTGCCGGATGGCGCCGCGGCAATTTGCACCTGAGCGAGTTCGAAGCGGCGTTCGCGGCCGGCCTGACCGTGATCAATTTCGAAAACTGGGCGGCCTTCGGTCACCTGACCGGCAAAGGCCTGATCGGCGCCGATGTCGAGACACGTTTGCTGGCGGCGAGCCGTACCACCCGTGAAGAACTGGCCCAGGCCGAAGCCGTGCGCACACGTTTCACGCAACAAGTGGACGCCGCGCTGGAAGACTTCGCCGTGTTGTTGCTGCCGACACTGCCGACCTTGCCGCCGACTCTCAGCGAAGCCCGCGCCGGCAGCAAAGCCGTGGCCGGCATGACCCCGCTGGTAAGGCCCTTCAACCTCAGCGGCCATCCGGCGCTGACGGTGCCGGTGGAACTCGATTGCGGCGGGCTGAAAGTCGGCCTGCAAATCGTCGGTCGCAAAGGTCAGGACGAACTGGTCTGCGCCTTTGGTGCGCAGCTGCAAGCCTCTACCACTCAATCATAAAAAGAAGCCATGAGGAGAACCGCATGAGCACTCATGAATATCGGCTGATCGCGACGTCGAAAAGCCCCGAAGACCTGGTCCAGCACGACCGCGTCGACGTCTCGCTGTACAACGACCCGGCGCTGTTCGAAGCCGAGCTGGACAAGATTTTCTACCGCACCTGGGTGTGGGTTGCCCACGAAAGCGAAGTGCGCAACTCGGGTGACTTCAAGACCGCCACCATCGGCCGTCGCCCGGTGATTGTCGTGCGCGACAAGAAGAACAACATCAACGTCCTGGAAAACCGTTGCCGGCATCGTGGTGCAACTGTGTGCGAGAAGCACAAGGGTAACGCCACCGGTTTCACTTGCCCGTACCACAGCTGGTCCTATGGCCTGGACGGCAAGCTGCGTGCGCTGCCGTATCCGGATGGCTACGAAGGCATCCTGGAAAAATCCGAACTGCCGCTGACCAGCCTGCGCGTCGAAAGCTACGCCGGCATGGTCTTCGCCAGCTACAACGACGAGATCGAACCGCTGGAAGACTTCCTCGGCGGCGCGAAACACTGGATGGACCTGTTCATGAAGCAGGGCGCCGGGTACCCGATCAAGACCCAGGGTGAACACAAGTTCAGCTTCAAGGGCAACTGGAAGATCCAGTTGGAGAACACCACGGACGGTTATCACTTCCCGATCGTGCACAAGTCGTTCATGTCGTCGGTGGATGAAGAAACCTCGGAAATGCTTTCGTTCATGACCGACGAACAAGCCGTGACCCATTCGCTGGGCAACGGCCACAGCGTGATGGTGATGGTGCCGGAGCACGTCGACCTCGATCACGATGACGGCACCGAGCAGTTGCAGGAGCGCTTTGCCCATGTGACTGAGGAGCTGTCGAAAACCATGCCGGCCGATCAGGTCCGTCGCATCGTGCGTTCGCTGCACGGCGCCGGTTTCAACCTGAACCTGTTCCCGAACGTGGCGATGTCGATGTCGTTCTTCCGCGTGCTGCGCCCGGTGTCAGTCACTGAAACCGAGATCCGCCACGTCGCCCTCGGCATGGACGGCGGCCCGGAAATCGCCAACCGCGAACGCATGCGCATCCACGAACACTTTCAGGGCCCGTTCGGTTTCGGCAGCCCCGACGATGCCGAAGCCTGGGACCGTGTGCAGCGCGGCTCGTACGCCGGCGTCGACGCGCCAATCCTGGTCAACCGCGGCCTGAACCGCGAAATCACCGCTGAAAACGGCGACAAGGTCAGCCACGCCACCGACGAAGGCGGCATGCGCGGTGCCTACGACATGTGGAAAAGGATGATGAGCCAATGAGCAATCAAGACACCCTGAACGGTTTTTCCGGCCCGTTGGCCCAGGCCATTGAATTCATCTGGCGCGAAGCCGAACTGCTTGATCACAAGAACTACGCCGAGTGGGCGACCTTGTGGAGCGAAAGCGGCAAGTACATCGTGCCGATCGATCCGGATACCGAAGATTTCGAAGCGACGCTCAACTACGCCTACGACGATGCGCGCATGCGTGATTTGCGCATCGAACGTCTGACCGCCGGTTACTCGCCATCGGCAGTGGATGCGGCGAAAACCATTCGTACCGTATCGCGTTTCCGTCTGGTGGAAGCGGCGGGCGACATCGTCGAAGTGAATTCCGCGCAGTTGCTGTACGCCTACAAGCGCGGCGTGCACACGCCATTCGTGGCCGACCTCAATCACCGCATTCGCTTCACCGACGGCGTGCCGAGCCTGGAGCGCAAAGTGGTGCGACTGATCAACTCCACCGACAGCCTGAGCGCGCTCGGCTTCCTTCTGTGAGGGCAATATCATGAGTCGAGTAGCCCTCGTAACGGGTGCCTCGCGCGGACTGGGCGAGTGCATCGCCCGCCGTCTGCATGCGGCGGGTTATCGCGTCGCTCTGGCCGATGTGCGTCTTGATGGCGTGCAGCAACTGGCAGCGGAACTGGATGGCAGCGGCGCCACGGCAGTCGCGCTTGAACTGGATGTGCGCAACAAAGCCGACTTCCAGCGTGCCCGTGATCTGCTCGCCGAGCGCTGGGGCGGCACCGACATCCTGGTGAATAACGCCGGCGTGTCGAAAGTCGCGGCACTGATGGACATCACGCCTGAAGAGTTCGACGAGTCGATGGCGATCAACCTGCGCGGCACGTTTGTCGCCTGTCAGGTATTCGGCGCGCACTTCGCCGAGCGCGGCTTCGGGCGCATCGTCAACATCGCGTCGCTGGCCGGGCAGAACGGCGGCACCGCGACAGGCGCGCATTACGCGGCGGCCAAGGGTGGCGTGGCGACACTGACCAAGGTTTTCGCCCGTGAACTGGCGCCTCAGGGCGTGACGGTCAACAGCATTTCGCCGGGCCCGCTGGACTTGCCGGTGGTACGCGAGACCGTGGCCCCGGAGCGTCTGGAACAGATCCTCAAGATGATCCCGGCCGGCACCCTCGGAGACCCAGCGTTCATCGCCGACAGCGTGTTGCTGCTGATCGCCGATAACGCGACGTCCGTGACGGGCGCGTGCCTGGACGTCAACGGCGGCTTGTTCATGCGCTGATTCAAAGGCCGGAAAATGACCCTGTAGGAGCTGCCGCAGGCTGCGATCTTTTGATCTTGTTTTTAAGGTCAAGATCAAAAGATCGCAGCCTGCGACAGCTCCTACAAGTGATGTGTTAAACGAAAAATAAGTATTCAGGTGATGCAATGATGAAGGTGAAGATCGAAAGGATCGTCGACGAAGCGCTGGATATCCGTTCCTTTCGCCTCGTGCGCAGTGACGGCCAGCCGCTCGACACCTATGAACCGGGTGCCCACGTCGACCTGACCGGGCCGACCGGCGTAACCCGCCAGTATTCGCTGTGCAGCCCGCCACAGGATCGTCGTGCCTATCTGGTGGCGGTGAAGAAAGAAGCGCAGTCGCGCGGTGGTTCGCTGGCGCTGCACGAGCAAGTGGAAGAGGGCATGGAGCTGGAAATGGGCGCGCCGCGCAACCTGTTCCGTCTCGATGAAAGCGCCAGCGAACACGTGCTGTTTGCCGCCGGTATCGGCGTCACGCCGCTGCTGAGCATGGCCTACAAGCTGGCGGAAAGCGGCCAGCCGTACCGTCTGCACTACTTCGCGCGCTCGGCGCAGTACGCCGCGTTTACCGAACTGTTGGCGACCAATTTTGCCGATCATGTGGAGTTTCACTACGGCATCGAACCTGCGGATCTCGACGGCGCATTGAGTGCCTGCCTGGATCGCGCAAGTCCGACGGCCCACGTCTACACCTGCGGCCCGGCACCGTTCATGAACAAAGTGGTCGAAGTCGCGTCGCGCAGTCGCGCTGATGAGGCCATTCACCTGGAACACTTCGCCGCAGACCCGGCCGCCAACAGCGCCCCGGCCGGCACGTTCGAAGTGGAACTGGCCAGTTCCGGCGTGGTGCTGCAAGTACCGGCCAACACCAGCCTGGTCGACGTGTTGCAAGCCCATGGTTGCGACATCGACACCGAGTGCCGCGAAGGCATCTGCGGCACCTGCATCGTCGAGGTGCTGGACGGCGTGCCGGAGCACCGCGACAACTGCCTTTCCAACAAGGAAAAGGCCTCCAACAAGCAGATTTGCGCCTGTGTTTCCCGGGCGCTTTCCGCTCGTCTGGTATTGGACATCTAAGCGCTTTCTTCACTGGAAAGCTGACGCCGGAGCCTGTTGAATGGCGCCCGGCGACCATCGAGGGAGGCGATGGCTGGAAGACGAAACTTTTTTACCGAACCGCTCGACGAAGCGGTCGGAAATAAAAACAAAAAAACGTGAGGCTTTGCGGACATGATTACAGCATCGGCGGTGCGCAATGAGGCGTTCGAAAGTTGGTTGAGCCAGGTGAACCAGGCCTGTGGGCGTTTCGATGCCCGCGCGCTGGACACCGACTTCTACGGCGAACTGGCGGAATTTCGCAGCGGTGCGATCAACCTGAGCGTGGTCGACATGGCGCACGTGCATTTGTATCGCACCAGTAAGGACGTCAGCACCAGCAGCGATGGCCACTACTACGCGGTGTTCCAGATGCGTGGCAGCTCACAGCTGGAGCAGGGCGACAACCGTGCGCAACTGGGCTGTGGCGACATCGCCCTGATCGACGCCAGCCGTCCGAGTGACATGACCTACAACGACGATTCCCGTCAGTTGTCGTTGATTTTGCCGCGTCAGGTGGTCGAGCGTGGCTCGCACTTCAACGCGGTCAACTGCGCCACACGCATTGCCGCCAGTAGCCCCTTGGCTTCGATGGCCAACAGGCTGGTGCTGGAGACTCGTCAGCAAGAAGGCCTGGACATGCAGGAAAGCGAAGCCGTACTCGACGCCCTCGCGAGCTTGCTGCTGCCGGGCATTAGTGCGCAAGACAACGGCGGTGACGCTCACGAGCGGCAGTTCCGCAAGATCATCGCCTTCATCGACCAGCACATCAGCGACGAAGCCCTGTGCCCCGAGATGATTGCCCGTGAGGTCGGTGTTTCGGTGCGAGGGCTGTACCGGATGTTCTCCAAGCGCGGTCTGGTGGTGGCGCAATACATCAAGCACCGACGCCTGGACTTCTGCGCGGAAAACCTGCGCCGTGCCGATGTCGAGCAGAAGCTCTCGGCGTTGTGTTATGCGTGGGGGTTTTCGGATTCCAGCTACTTCTCGTCAGCGTTCAAATCACGCTTCGGTGTGTCGCCGGGGGCTTATCGCAAGCGGTACAGCCAGATCTGACAAGCCGGCATTGATGTTGAATGTGCTGGCCTCATCGCTAGCAGGCTAGCTCCCACAGGAATTTTCGCCGTACACAGATTTTGTGTTCGCTAAAGATCCACTGTGGGAGCTAGCAGGGATTTTGGTGGTACAAAGATTTTGTGTTCACTGGAGATCCACTGTGGGAGCTAGCCTGCTAGCGATGGCGGCCTCATGGCCGCCACACATCCCTCAATGCCGCACCGGCTCTTCCACCGGCAAATGCAGCACCTCGCGCACCAGCATGGCAATGCTGCTCACGCCCATCTTTTCCTTGATCTTGGTGCGATGCACGTCAACGGTCTTCACGCTGATGTTCAGCTCCCGCGCGATCACCTTGCTGGCCTTGCCATCGATCACCAGCATCAACACTTCGCGCTCGCGGGTGGTCAGCAGCGCCAGTTTGCCTTGCAGGTTCTGACGCTGTTGCTGATCGGCCTGGGCGTGCACGGCGGTCTTCAGCGCGGCCTGGATGCGGTCGATCATCTGCTGCGGGTTGTAGGGCTTCTCGACGAAGTCCAGCGCACCGTTCTTCATCGCCGTGACCGACATCGGGATGTCGCCATGGGCCGAGACAAAGATGGTCGGCAAGGTGCTGCCGCGCTGGTTGAGGATCTCCTGCAACTGGAAACCGCTGGTCTCCGGCATGCGCACGTCCAGCACCAGGCAGGCGGGCTGCTTGGGGTCGTACTGGCTGAGGAACTCTTCGGCGCCGGCAAAGCACTGCGCCTGCACGCTGACGGACTCCAGCAACCACGCCAGCGAAGTGCGCAGGTCCTTGTCGTCGTCAACGATGTAAACAATCGGTTTGCGGGTTTCCATCGGGGCTGCCACGAAAATTTCTAATTATTGTTTTCGCACGCGAACGCGCGGCACGCATCGGCTCATCTTTGTGAAGCCAGTGTGCAGAATACCCACTGTCGCCGGCCCTTGCGATAAAGAAACCACCTAGTCGACTAGCGGAAACCCAACCTCACCATGGGGATCGTCAGAATGGTTGCGCTGCGCCTGCCGCCTTAGTCTTGTTCCATCACCTACGGGCCGCTTTACGACGCGGTCCTCCTGAAGGAAGGGGCATCGACATGGCCGACCTGAGCCAGCAGCAAATCGACTTTCGCAACGCCATGGCGCAGCTGCCTGCTGCGGTGAACATCATCACCACCAACGGCCCCGGCGGTCGCTGCGGCATCACCGCCAGCGCTGTGTGCTCGGTGACCGATTCGCCGCCCACCGTGCTGGTCTGCGTCAATCGCAACAGCGCCACCCACGACGTGTTCCGCACCAACGGCCACTTGTGCGTCAACGTGCTGTGTGGCGAGCAGGAAGAACTGGCCCGACACTTCGCCGGCATGACCAAGGTGCCGATGGATGAGCGTTTCGCCTGGGACTTGTGGGACGACGGCGCGGCCGATGTGCCGGTGCTGCGCGATGCGCTGGTGCAGCTGGAAGGACGGATCAGCGAGTGCAAGGAAGTGGGGTCGCATTCGGTGATGTTCGTGGAACTGACGAAGGTGGGCGTGCGGGAACCACGAGACAGCCTGGTGTATTTCAACCGGTTGTTTCATCGCGTTGAGCATGCCAGCGCGGCTTGATGGTTGTGGCGAGGGAGCTTGCTCCCGCTCGGCTGCGCAGCAGTCGTAATTCCTGGCAATGCGGTTCATCTGGATAACCGCGTTTGCTGGTTTTTGGGCCGCTTCGCAGCCCAACGGGAGCAAGGTCCCTCGCCACACGTGTTTCTGTATATGCAGTTACTGCTGCAAATATTCCCGAGCCAACAAGCAAGCGCGCTCAATCAACATCGGCGCCATCTCAATCGCCGTCGGCGTGCCCTGGCGGGTGTGAATCCAGCCCAGGTACGTGGTGCCGCGCAGCATCAGGAACAGCGCCAGGGTCTTGCGATCCACCTCGGTCAGCGGCTTGACCGCGTTGTAACCGTCGAGCAGTGCAGCCTTGATCTGCTCATAACGCGGATCATCCAGACAGAAATACAGCGCCGTCGCCAGTTCGAACATATGCCAGCCAAACCCGGCATCGTCGAAGTCGATCAATCGCAGTTGCGGCCCTTCGACCAGCAGGTTCTCCGGCACAAGGTCAGCGTGAATCATGCCGAAGTTGCCCAGGTGCCGACCGTACTGGCGCAGGTCCGTGCGCGCCGTGCGCCGGGCCTGTTGCAACAAATCCCGCTGCTCATCGCTGAGCTGCGCAAGCTCCCAGAACCGCCCCCAGAACGGATTGGCGCCAATCAGACCTTCCTCATCCCAGGCATGCCGGACAAACTCGTCCGGCTGCTGCCAATCCGCCGAATGCAGGTGAATGCGCGCAGCAATTGCACCGGCTTCGTTGAACAGGAAATCGATTTCGGTATCGGCCTGCACGCCAGCCTCGGAGGTGCCGGCGGTGGCGCCGGGTAGCCAGGCGAGCATGTCGATGTGGCGCGGCTCGCCGATGTCCTGGTGGGTGACTTCGATCAAATGGCTTTGATTCTGCGCACGGATGATCTGCGGCACGGTGATACCGGCACTCGCCAGCGCTTCCATCCATTGCAGCTCGGAGCGTAGCGCGGCCTCGCAATGATAGCCGTTGCGATGGATACGCAGGGCGACCCGCTGACCGTCGTGACGACGGGCGGAGAACACCGCGTTCTCGCGGAATTTCACCAGTTGAATGTCGGCGAACTCGCCGTCCCAATGTTGCAGGGCATGCCGCGCCAGATCGTGCAGCCGGGCGACTTGTTGTTCGTGGTTCAGAGCATGGAAATCAGTCATGGCAAGGCCTCAAATCGCGCTGAGCGCGTTATCCAGCGTGTCAACAAACAGGTCGGCGTTTTCGCGGCTGAACACCAGTGGCGGGCGCAACTTGAGAATGTTGTCGCCGGCGCCGATCTTGCTGATCAGCACACCGTTCTCGCGCATGTCGTTGACCACCTTGCGCGCCTCAAGTCCGGCCGGCTCCTTGCTGGCGTGGTCGCGCACCAGTTCCATGGCGAAGAACAGGCCTTTGCCACGCACGTCGCCGATGATCGAATGCTTGCCGGCCAGCACTTGCAGGCGTTGCTGTACATAGGCGCCGACGCTTTGCGCGTTGCGCAGTAGTTGCTGATCTTCAATCACATCCAGTACCGCCATGCCGACCGCCGCCGCCACCGGTGAGCCACCGAAAGTGTTGAAGTACATCGCGTGGCGCCCAAACGATTCGACCAAGGCCTTGTGGGTGATCAGCCCGGCGAGGGGATAGCCGTTACCCATCGGTTTGCCGAGGGTGACGATGTCCGGCACCACGCCGTGGGCCTGATGGCCCCACAGGTGATCGCCGGTGCGACCGAAACCGGACTGTACTTCGTCAGCGATGAACAAACCGCCCGCCGCACGGATCAGCGCAGCGGCCTTGTTGACGAAACTGGCCGGCACCCGTGGCAGGCCTTCGTTGGCGAACAGGGTGTCGATCAGCAACGCTGCCGGGCGAATCCCTTGGGCCTGCATTGAGGCAATCGCCGCCGCGATATTGGCCGCATATTCATCGGCCAGTTGCGCTTCAGTGGTGCCTTCGGGTGCGTGGTACAGACACGGAATCGGCACCGCCCGCGCATGGGCCGCGAAGGGTTCCGGCGAGGGCAGGGCGGTGGTGACTTCGGCGAGCGACGCCGAGTTGCCGTGGTAGTTGTAGTCGCTGACGATGATGCCGGTGCCGCCGCTGGCGAAACGCGCCAGACGCAGCGCCAGTTCATTGGCCTCGCTGCCGGTGCAGGTGAACATCGCGGTGTCCAGCGGCTCTGCGAAGGTGGCCGTCAGGCGTTCGGCGTAACGCACCACTTGCTCATCGAGGTAGCGGGTGTGAATGTTCAGCGTGGTGGCCTGGCGGTGCATGGCGTCGGTCACGTGCGGATTGCAGTGACCGACGCAGGGCACGTTGTTGTAGACGTCGAGGTAGCGGCGACCGTCGACATCGAACAGCCAGACGCCTTCGCCGCGTACCAGGTGCAGAGGTTTGTCGTAGAACAGCGGCGAGGCGCTGCCGAGTACGCGATGACGGCGTTGCAGGAGAGTGTCTTCAGGCATGGTCTGGAACCTCGATAACGCTGCGGCGAGTGCGCAGCAGGTAATTGAAAATGCACAGGGTGAAGGTCACGGCCAGGGCGATCAGCATCAGCATGTCGAGCTGGAAGCAGGCGGCGATCACCACCAGGGTCAGGGCCAAGCCGAGCCAGGCCACCAGTTTTCCGCCGATCAGGGTGAACGGGCGTGGCAGGTCAGGCTGGCTGTTTTTGATGCGCAGGTAGGCGCCGAAAATGAACAGGTAGCAAACGTTGAGCAGCAGCACGACCGCGAGCATCACCGTGGCCGGGTCGACTTCGGACAGCGGCAGGCCGATGGCGCCGATCAGCAGGAGCGCAGGGTACGGCGTGCCGCGCTTGCCGGTCTTGCCCAGCCATTGCGGAAACAAGCCGTCGCGGGCCATGGCGAACAGTTGCCGCGATGCCGCGTAGACCAGCGAGAAGAAGGTCGCGATCAGACCGAACACGCCACCGCAGCCAATCACCTTGGCCAGCCACGAGCCTTCACCGAACGCGCTGTTGCTGGACATCGCCGCGTACAACGGATCGCCTGCCGAGCCCACGAGTTCGACACCACCAGCGCCCGGTGCGCACACCAGCACCACCAAAGCAGTCACCAGCAAAGTGCCGATGGCCGCGAGAATGCCGCGCGGCATGGTGCGACCGGGGTTTTCGGCTTCTTCGGCCGCCGAGCCGGTTTGCTCGACCGTGATGAACAGCCAGATGGCGAACGGCACGCAGGCGAAGATGCCGCCGAGACTGACCGAAGTTGTGACATTGGCTGGCAACGTCAGCAGGTTGGCCAGTTCGACATGCGGCGCCATGGCCACGCCGAAGGTCAGCAGGGCGACGACAGCGATCACCCCGGCAATGAACGTCAGGCCCATGGCCTCACCGACACCGCGCAGGTGAATGCCGATGATCACCACGAACAGGGCGATCTTCACCGGCCAGCCACCGATGCCGAAAATCGATTCGGTGTAGGCACAAATGAACGTCGCCGCCGCGCCGGTGCCGATGGTCAGGGCCAACGCGCAAGCCACGCCGACCAGATAACCCACGAACGGCCCGAAGGCACTTTGCGCATAGACGAACACACCGCCAGCGCTCGGCAACGCCGTGGACAGTTCCGCCACACACAACGCCAGCCCGCCACAAAGCAGCGCCATCAACAACGTGGCGATCAACATGTTCAACCAGCCACCGGCCGCCAACCCGAAGTTCCAGCCGGAAAACTGCCCGGCCACCACCAACGCAATTCCGAGGCCGGCAATCTTTGGCCAGCCCAGCGCACTTTTCTTGAGCACAAAAGTCTCCCGCGACCCGAAGGCCGATTTGTTGTTTTAGTGAGAAATGGAGGATGTTCAGCGTTGCTTCGCGCCCACTGGAGGGGGCTGTTTCGATACTACGCCGGGGATGCGGCGCGACATGTTTGCGTGCATGCCATGTGGTTGGTTGTGGGTGCCAGATTCGACACGAACCCTGTTGTATCAGGCGCCGGAGATGTTGAATGTGCCGGCCCCATCGCGGGCAAGGCCGCTCCCACACGGGTCTTCGCTGAACACAAGATTTGTGTACGACGAAAATCCAATGTAGGAGTGAGCCTGCTCGCGATAACGTAGTCTCAGTCACCATTAATGCTGGATATGCTGGCGTCTTTGCGGCTAATCCGGATCTTTCACGGGAGACTTGTTGGTTTTGGCAATTGATACGTGGGAGCAACGTTTACCGATGGGCTGAGGAAGTCTATGTGATAGCCGGAAGAGCCATCCCCAATAGCCAAGTGAACTCCACTGATGCCCTCGTTTAATTGAGAGTTGGTTTTGTAGTTGATGCTCGTGGCGATGCTGTCGTTTACTCCAATGGCAAATTCAGTCATTTTGAGTCCTCGACGGCCCGCGGCTAGATCAAGCAATTTCACATGCTCGTCATCGTTTATTTTTAGTGAGGTAACGGTGTTGTTTTTAACGGATAGCACGGCTCCTTTCTCGGATATCAGATCGCTCAACCACTTTAAAGAGTTTTTTAGCCCGTCAGGTAATTTTGAATTTGGTTTTCTGAGAACTGTAAGTATGCCGGCTATCTTCAAGGTTCCATGAAAGCAGAATGGACTTGGATTTTGTGGGTTCATGTGGGCGTAATGAACTTCGAAAAATTCTGCTACAGACTGAATAAAATCGATTTCAATATCTTCTGCAATCAACGCGTAGGGCTGTGCGTGAGAAAAAATCGTTATCTGTGCGTCGGCGTCATTTCCCGTCAACGCAAAAGAGTCGTGTGAGTTCAGCATGTTCAGCACCCGTCTCTGTGCAATTAAAGCCCGCTCAAAGTCACTCCTCAATAGGAGGTCCAGGCTATAAAGTGCGGTATCCAGAGTGGGGTCGAACACTTGCACGGCACAAAAAACGCTTTTCTTGTTTTCAGTGTTTTTCGCTATCTCAAATACCCGTTTTGCTGCGTCATTGGTGAAAGAAAAAACGATGCTGTTTTTTGGAAGAGCAGCAATATCGGAAATGTTGGCTGTCTTGAATCCAAGCTTTGAGCATTCCTGTAGGAATACTTCAGAGTCAGCGATTATCGAAGGTTCCTCTGTGCCGAAGAGCGTTTTTATCATTGTTGATGTTGACATGAATACCTCCTTGTTTAATCGATGGGCGGCAAGATTTCTCTTGGCGCCCATTTGCATCATTTATCCTTCAACGTGAGCCCAGGCTAACGGAGCCCAACCAAAGTTCTCCGGGCCAGAAGCGATACGGTTGAGTTTTTCTTTAGACGTGATTTTGTTAGTCATTTGATCATCCTTTTTCATTTTGTTGGTTTGGTGCTGCCCCGTTGATTTGCAGGGGCGGAATAATTAATACAGATTTTCTTGATGTATTAAATGATTAATTTTGAACTTTTAAACTTAATAGTGCTTGGAGAGCTCGTATACGGCGTTGTGAGTTATTTGTGTAGTTCGCAGCTGTAGTCCTCTTCTGAAAACTGGGTGTTTCGCCGCATTTTGGTTGTAGCTGTAGAGCCGAAATCGTTAGTTTGATTGATGGGGTCGGTTTTAGGGGATCTCAAACTCCAACGGTTAATAAGGAGCTTTTCAATGCAGGAATCAAAGAAATATCTGACGGAAATGTCCGTACAAAAAGCCTTGTTGCTGGCTGACTTAACAGAACCTGCCACACCCGATCACGCCGTCCGGTTAATGCTGAATGAAATCCTTCAAGGATTGGCTAATCAGGGTTGGCCAAAAGCGCACGTGCAGACAGGAGCGAGAATTGTCTCGGCGGAAGAAAACTACGGTTTGCTTGGTTATGACCCATCTGAAATCACCCTTGGAAGTGCGCATACCCGGTGGGTTGACGCGTGCTCTCTGCTGCGCACGCAAACCACTAGCCAAATTCCGGCAGCGCTTCAGCGAGCGGCCAAAATACGACAGCCAGGTCAGACAATATTGCTAGCCGCGCCCGGCATCACTTTCCGTCGCGATAGCCGGGACCGTTGGCATTGTGCGGAGCCGCATCAAATGGACATTTGGGTTCTGGGTGATCCCGAATTGGCGACTCATGAACACTTGTTGCGTCTGGTAAGCGATGTTCTCAACTCTGCCGTGCCTGACAAAGCCTGGATCTACAGCGACAGCCCGCACCACTACACCGAGGGCGGGATCGAAGTGAATGTGCTGAATGATGGTGTCCCGGTGGAGGTCCTGGAATGCGGTCGAATTGCCAAAACCTTGTTGGAGCGGTTGGAGATTGATCCTTCGCTTCATGGAGGACTGGCCTTGGGAATGGGCCTGGATCGCCTGACCATGCTGCGCAAAGGCATCCCGGATATTCGTTTGTTGCGTGACCAGAACGAGCGAGTGAGGGCGCAAATGCATGATTTGAATCCTTGGAACACCGTCTCACGTTTGCCTTCGATTGCCCGTGACATTTCGTTAGCTGTAACGCCGGGACAAAGCGAAGAAGTGTTGACCGAAAAAATGCTGCAGGCTGCTGGCGATTGTTCTGACTGGATCGAAGAGATGCAGGTAAAGGGACGGTGGAAAATCTCTGATCTGCCATCGCAGGCCATTGATCGACTGGGGATGTTACCGGGGCAGGAGAATGTGCTGCTGCGCGTTGTACTGCGTGATTGTTCGCGGTCAATCACCACAGCCGAGGCAAATACCTTGTACTCAAAAATCCAGGCGGCGCTGCATGAGGGCACGCCGGGAGCGGGTTACAAAATGGATCTTCCCGCTGTTTAACGGGCATTGGTGTTGCCAGTGTCGGCCTCATCGCGGGCAAGCCCGCTCCCACAGGTTTTTGCGTTGACTGCAAAATTTGCGTGCACCACAAATCACTGTGGGAGCGGGCTTGCCCGCGATGAGGCCTATCCGACACCATCAATTTCAGATGCGGAAGCTACCAACCAACTGATTCAACCTTGCCGCCTGTTGCTCCAGCTCGGTACACGCGCGCAATGTCGCTTGTAGGTTTTCCACGCCTTGCTGGTTCAGCGTGTTGATCTGGGTGATGTCGACGTTCAGCGCTTCGACCACGGCAGTCTGTTCTTCGGTGGCGGCGGCGACGGACTGGTTGACGTTGTCGATCTCGCCGATGCGTTGGGTGACGCTGCCCAGGCGGGTGCCGGCGAGGTTGGCGATGGTGACGCTTTCTTCGCTGTGTTGCTGGCTTTCGGTCATGGTGATGACCGAGTCGCGGGCGCCGACTTGCAGCTCTTCGATCATCTGTTGGATCTCCAGCGCCGAGGCCTGGGTGCGTCCGGCCAGACTGCGCACTTCGTCCGCCACCACGGCAAAACCGCGTCCCGCTTCACCGGCGCGGGCTGCTTCGATCGCGGCGTTGAGCGCCAGCAGGTTGGTCTGCTGGGAGATGCCCTTGATCACTTCGAGGATCTGCCCGATGTTCACGGTCTTGTCGTTGAGCACTTCGATGTTGGTGCACGACGCGCTGATCTTGCCCGACAACTCGTTCATCACCTCGATCGTGCGTTGCACCACCTGGCGACCGTCTTCGGCTTGTTGCCGGGCGCTGGACGCCTGATGCGAGGCGTCGGATGCGTTGTTGGCGATCTCTTGGGCAGCGGCACCCAGTTGATTGATCGCGGCGGCCACGCTGTTGGTGCGGCTGGATTGATCGTCGAAATTGCTCAGCGACGAGTTGGACGCGTCCAGCACGCGGCGGGCACCTTCGTTGACGCCAAGGGCCGCTGACGACACCTCGCGCATCGACTGGTGAATGCGCTCGACGAAGCGGTTGAACGCCGTCGCCAGTTGGCCGATCTCATCCCGCGATTGCACTTGCAGGCGTCGGGTCAGGTCGCCTTCGCCCAGGGAAATGTCTTCCATGACCCGCGTCAGCACTTGCAGCGGCCGGGTGATGCGTTGCGCGGTGTACCAGATCAATAGCAGGCCGAGCAGTGCCGAGCCGCCACCGAGCAGCAGTTCCAGCGCCGTGCTTTGCACGCCTTGGGCGTCGAGTTCCTTTTGCAGGGTCGCGACCGGCGCCAGCAACACGTCTTGCGGCACGCCCACCAACACACCCCACGGCGCGGCGCCGGCAATCGGCGGCAGTGGTTCGAGGACCTTGATCTGTTGCGGGTCGACAAACACCTTTGGCTGGCCCTGACGCAAGGCGTCCATCACCTCGGTATTGTCCATCGGTTGGCCGAGGCGGCTGACATTCTGACTGTCGGCGGAGATCACGCCACGGGGGCTGACGATGCTGATCTGACCGTGACCGTCGAACAGTTCAAGTGCACTGGCTTCGCTGTTCTTTTGCAACGCGGCGAGGTTGATGTCGAGGCCGACCACGGCGATCACCTTGCCGTTTTCCAGCAGTGGGAAGGCGACGCTGGTCACCAGTTTTCGACTGCCCGATGCCTCGTCGAAATAGGGCTCCAGCACACAGGCCTGACGGGTGTCGCGGGCGCAGGTGTAGAAGGCGTTATACGGTGCGCCGCTCGGGCCGGGCTCGGTGTTGGCCAGCAGGCCTTCGTCGCCGATCACCGCTTGCAGTTCACCGGGCTTGCTCTGCACCCAGTACAGGGAGAAACGACCGGTTTCGTTGCTGCCCAGATCCGCTTTATCGACGAAACCGGCGTCGGCGCCGTCCAGGGCATCGGGTTCAAAAATGACGTAAAGCCCGAGCAGGTCGGGCTTGTCGATCAGGGCCTGGTGAAGCTGGGTACTCAGCTCCTGGCGCAGTTGTTGGCGGGTCAGATTGCCCTGATGTTGAAGTTGCCTGAGGTACAGCAGATACCGCGACAACCCCTGGCCGAATTCGTGGGTTTGCATGAAGGTGCGTTGCACCTGCATGGCCTGCACTTTGCCCAGCGCCTGCATGTGTTCCTTGGCCGCGTCGGCGAGCATTTCACCGCTGGCCTCGGCCACTTGCTGGCTGCTCTTGTGCGTCTGGTAGAGCGACAACCCCATCAGCAAACCGACCACCAACAGCAGGCAGAGGCCGGCGAGCAGGGCGATCTTGCTCTGGATCGTGAGGAAACTTTTCTGCATTGGAAATACCTTTTTCCTGGAAATCTACCCGATCCCTGTAGGAGCGAGCCTGCTCGCGAAAAACGTCTGGACGACGCGTTCATTCAGACAGCCCGTGTCATCGTTGACGTCCATCGCGAGCAGGCTCGCTCCTACAAGGTTTGCGTTGAGGCCGAATTAGAAAGTCGTGGCGAAAATCAGCTGGCTGTAGAGGTTCTTGTCGTTGTTGCCCAGCTGCGTGCCGCCCTGATCAGCGCTCTTGTCCGGCTGGAACAGACCCACCAGCGGCATGACCGTGATGTGGTCGTTGAGGTGCCATTCGGCGTACAGGTCGATTTCGTGGCCATCGGTGTTGCCCAGGTCGCGGTCGATGGTGTCGAAGTTGAAGTACATCGCGCCGACGGTCAGGTTCTCCAGCGGCGAGACGGTGAACTTGAGTTGCTGGATGCGCGAGTTGCTGTTGAACGGGCCGGCGTAGTTGCCCGCCACTTCACCCTGGAACCAGGTGCCGAAGCCACGGCTGAAACCGTAGAACAGCGTGTCGTAGCCTTCCGAGAAACGGCTGTAGCGATAGCCGGCATACGGCGTCCACGGTGCGTCGGAAAAGGTCCAGCCGGCTTCCAGATACCAGGCGTCTTCGGTGGCGGTGTGCGGTTTGTCCTGCTTGGCGTATTCGCCGGAGAGGAACAGGTCTTTGACCCCGGCGTTGCCGGTTGCGCGCAGGCTGTAGGTTTTCATGCCGTCGCGTTCGAGTTGCGCAGGGGAGGCGTACTGTTCGTCGATGTCTTTGGTGTCGACGTAGGTCAAACCGACGGTGCCGGCTTCGGACACGTGCTCCAGGGTGCCGACGTACATTTCGGTCATGGCCTGGGCGCGGTTGTTGGATTTGAGCCACATCAGGTCGCTGCGCCAGCCTTCCTTGCCGCCGATCCGCAGCACGGCGGTTTCGTCGAAGGCCTTGCGCGCGGCCAGCCAGTAGGCGCCACCCCGGTTGAACTCGCCGTCGGCAAGGCCTTTGCCCATGTTCAAAGCGTCGCCGTCAATCAGGAAACCGTCGCCGACCACAATGTTCTGGCGACCGAACGACAGGTCGATGCCATCGGCACCCAGTACCGGGAACAGGTCCGCCGAGCGCCAGCCGAGGTAGGCGTCTTCGAACTTGGTGGTGCGTTCCGAACCATCGCTGAAACCTGCGGCATCGCCGTCGCCCCAGGTGCCGGAGCTGAGCAGATTCGCCGCGCCATAAGCGGTGCCCACACCGGCCAGGCCCTGGTCGAAACTCAGGCCGTACTTGATGTAGCCCTCGCGCCACGACGACGAACCTTCGTCGAGACGACCCGACAGGGCGTAGTTTTCCTGGCTGTGGAACACGCCGAAAACCGCTTCCAGCGTGGCGTTCAGGTGACTGTCGTCATCGGCGTAGAGTTCGTAGGCTCCGGCCTGGCCAGCGCTGATCATCAGCGCGAGAGTCGAAAGGCGAAGCAAGGGGGACTTGAGCATGGTGTGGCATCCGTTCTTGTTCTTGAGCGCAGGTTTGCGGTCTGCCCGGATACTAAGTCGCGGCTTTTTTCCAGCCTTTTGCCTGTTTGCCAATTAGTTGGTCGTGCGTGCCAGATTGGTCGGTTTGGCAGAAGCGCCAACACAACTGGCACGCAGGGCAAAACCTGCAAGCCAACGACCACCGACAATCCAGCTCAACCTGCCGAAGCACCGTGGTGCCGGCATCTTCAGTGTTGGCGTTCGTCTGCTGGCGGACGCGTGGATTTTCAAGGTCGTTTCTTATGTTCACCGCCCTGCGTTTGCCCCTCATTGGTTTGTTGTCTTTCACCCTGGCCCAGGCCGCACTGGCGGCCGATTGCGCACCGGTTAAAAGCCGTGGCGCCGAAGTCTTCGCCAATGAATGCGGGGTTTGCCATGCCGTGAGCAAAGGCACGGCCGGCATGATGGGGCCGAACCTGGCGGGTGTGATCGGGCGCAAGTCCGGCTCGCTGGAAGGCTTCAACTACTCGCAAGCCATGCGCAACAAGAACATCGACTGGCAAGCCGAGAACATCGAACAACTCATCACCCAACCCCAGGCCTATGTGCCTGGCACCTACATGCCCTACATGGGCATGGCCTCGGCAGATGATCGCCAAGCGGTCGTGTGCTTCCTCAAAGAACAAAAGTAATCAGCCGGATTACCGACTGAACAACTCATCTGCATGAAAGGTGATTTATGAGCAACGTTGAAATTCTGCCGCAGGTCGCTGCATTCCTCGATCGTCGTCACGGCTGCTTCATTGATGGGCAGTGGGTGTTTGCCGAAGGCGAGAGCATTGCCGTGGTCAACCCGGCCACCGGGCAAACCCTGTGCGAGACCCTCGACGCGCCGCTGGAAATCGTCGAGCGCGCCGTGCAGTCGTCGCACAAAGCGTTCAAGTCCGGTGTGTGGTCTGCGCTGCGCCCGGCTGATCGCGAACGCATCCTGCTGAACTTCACCCGTCTGGTAGAAGAACACGCTGAAGAACTCGCGCAACTGGAAACCCTGAGCCAGGGCAAGTCGATCAACATGGCTCGCGCTCTGGATTTGAACGCCACCGTGGAGTTCATGCGCTACATGTCCGGTTGGGCGACCAAAATCGAAGGCCAGACCTTCGATGTGTCGATCCCGCTGCCGCCAGGTGCCAAGTTCACTGCCTTCACCAAGCGTGAGCCGGTGGGTGTAGTCGTCGGCATCGTGCCGTGGAACTTCCCGCTGCTGATCGCCGCCTGGAAACTGATGCCGGCGCTGGCCACCGGTTGCACCGTCATCATCAAACCGGCGATGGAAACCCCGCTGACCGCCATGCGCCTGGCTGAACTGGCCCTCGAAGCCGGGATTCCCGCAGGCGTGTTCAACGTCGTGACCGGTGGCGGTGCTTCGGTCGGTGGGGTGCTGACTTCGCATCCGCTGGTGAGCAAAGTGTCGTTCACTGGCTCCACCGCCGTGGGCAAAAGCGTCGGTGTGGCGTGCATGGAAAACATGACACGCTTCTCTCTGGAACTGGGCGGCAAGAACCCGATGATCGTGCTCGCTGATGCCGACATCGAGAAAGCCGTGCAGGGCGCGATTCTTGGCGGCCTGCTGAACAATGGTCAGGTGTGTGCGGCGGCCTCGCGTTTCTACGTGCATCGCTCGATTCACGACCAGTTCGTTGAAGCCCTGGCAGCGGCCGTCTCGGCGATGCCGATTGGTGACGGCATGAACTGCGATGCAGCGATCAACCCGCTGGTTTCGCGCAAGCAGCAGCAAAGCGTGCTCAAGCACATTGAACTGGCCCGTCAGGAAGGCGCTCGCGTCGTGACCGGTGGCGAGTTGCTGGAAGGCGATGGCTTCTTCGTGCAGCCGACCATCCTGGCCGATATCGACCACAGCATGGCCGTGGCCCGCGAAGAAGTGTTCGGTCCGGTGCTGGGCGTGATGCCATTCGACGATGAAGATGCCGTCATCGAACTGGCCAACGACAACCGCTACGGTCTGGCCGCCAGCCTGTGGACCAACGATCTGGGCAAAGCGATGAACCTGGTGCCGCGCATCGAGGCCGGTACGGTTTGGGTCAACGCCCACGTATTGCTCGACCCGGCGATGCCGTTCGGTGGCGTCAAGCAGTCGGGCATGGGCCGCGAGTTCGGCCGCGCAGTGATCGAGGCTTACACCGAGCTCAAGTCGGTGTGCATCGCGCATTGATGCAAAACACTACCTGCGGCGTGACGGTAATCACGCCGCAGGCGGTTTCGCCAGTTCTATCCCCGCGGCGCTCAGCCGTTTGAGAATTTCGAACAGCAGCTCGCTTTTGATCGCGGTAACCATGCGCGGGCTGCTGACATAACCGGTGATGGTCAAAGTAATGCCTTCGGGCTTGAGTTGGCTGAAACGCACCACCGGCGCCGGTTTGTCCAGAATGGTTTCGTGCTCGATGTAGGTGTTGTACAGCAGGTTGCGCACTTGCTCGGGGTCGATGTCCAGCGGGAACATCAGTTCGAGTGTCGCCACCCCTTGGGCGCTGCCGCCGAGGGTGACGTTGCGCAGGTTCTGCGAGATCAACTGCGAATTGGGCACGATCACGATCGAGCGGTCGGCCAGTTGTATTTCCGTGGCCCGCACGTTGATCCGGCGGATGTCACCCTCGACCCCGCTGATGCTGATCAGGTCGCCAACCTTCACCGGGCGTTCGGTCAACAGAATGATGCCGGATACGAAGTTCTTGACGATTTCCTGCAAACCGAAGCCGATCCCCACCGACAAGGCGCTGACGATCCAGGCCAGATTGGTCCACTTGACCCCCAGCGACGACAGCATCAGCAAAATCACCAAGGCGTAGCCGATGTTGGAGAACAAGGTGCTGAGCGAGGCACACATGCCGGGGTCCATTTCGGTTTTCGGCAGGAATTCGTTGTCCAGCCAGCGGCGCAATGAGCGGATCAGGTAGATGCCGATGATCAGCGCGAGCAAGGCTTGCAACAGGTTGGCCGGGACGATGTTCAGTTTGCGCAGGCCGTCGCCTCCGAGGATAGCCAGAATATTGGTGGCCAGTTGGCCGAGCGTCGAACCGACGCCGCCCACCACCAGCGTGATCAGCGCTAACAGCAACAGCATGGCGCGGCCGAAACCGGACAGGAGGATCGAAATCTGCTCCAGGCGTGTGTCGCCAATGCCCAGCAATTGCTTGAGGGCCTTGCCCGTGGAATAGCGGGGTGAAAACAGGAATTCGCAACCGTCCTTCACGATCTGGATCAACAAATAGAAGCCGGCAAAAATTATGAAGAACCACACCAGCTCGTAAGTGATGAAGCGCGACAGCGACACATAGCCGACAAGCAAGGCAACGAGCGAAATCACGATCGCAATGCTGGCGAACGAATAAATCACCCCGGCCAGCGTCCGACCCGCTTCCGGGGCGACGCCTGCGATGACCATGGCCCGACGGGTTTTGCTGACGCGCAACAGCAGCAACGCGATCAATGACGAGACAATCAGTGCCACCAGGCCTCGGACAGAGATCACCATCTGCGAGCTCATGCCGGTGGCATTGGTCATTTGTGCCAGCGATACCAGCACCAGCAGCGCTAAGGACAACCGTACCGGGTAGGGTTTGATGGCCAGGGCGAGTGGGTCGGCAAAGGCCGGCAGTCGCCACGAAGGGTGTTGCGTGGACAGCAGCGCGCGGCTCAGACCGGTGATCAGCACACAGGTATAAACGATCTTTTCGAAGTCCTGGGAAAACCCCAGCAGTTGCGGCGTCAGGGGCAGTTCTCGGGTAACGGTGAAGAACAGCAACTGCAGGGCAATCCAGGCAGACAGGATCGTCGCCACGACCGAGGCCAGCGCCAGGGCACTGCGCCGCAGGCGACCTTCAGGCATTCGATGAATACACAACCAGGTCAGTCCGCGTTCGGCCACCCTGCGACCGAAAATCCAGAAAACCAGGGCCACGGCGAGCAACAGGCTGGTCAGCAGACGTTCGCCGGGTTGCCAGGTGGCGCCTAGCGTGTCGCCGATCTGTTGCATGAATGCGCTGAATTTTTGCCGGTCTTCCTCGGGCGGATTGAGCAGAGGGGCCCAGAACCAGGGATTGAGCACGCTCCGGGTCTGTTGGGTCACTTCGGTTTCCAGCAGGCTGCGGCGGATGGCGGCTATCTGGAGCAGCAGTTCGGCGGCGCTGGCTTTGAGGGTTGCCAGGGTTTTGAGCCGGGAGTCGATGCGGTTTTTCTGCTCGGTAAGGGCCGTCCTCTGGTTGGCGATTTCGGACTTTTCCGACGCGGCCTCTGCCAGGGGCGTTGGCCCCAGCACACCCAGTTGCGCCTGCAATTGAGCCTGTTCGGGCAACAGCAGTGCCGTCAGCCGATCAACTTCCCGGATCAGTGCCTGGACCAGATCCTGCGGGCCTTCGAGCTGGCTGTAGTTGCTGACCAGGGACACCTGCTGTTTCAGGTTGCCGAGCTGGTTGAGCAGCGCATCCAGATCGCCTTCGGAAACGCTGGCGGGGGCTCTCGTGAGGCTGTCGGCCGGAGCGTCTGGCACGGGCGCCGCCGCGAGCATCGAGCCGCTCGACGCGAACAGCAGCAACGCCATGACCATCATTAACTTCAATGCATTACGCATGGGAGCGCTCGACTGGTTGTTTGTCACTCAGCCTATGAGGTTAGGTCATGACTCACGTTATCGAGGCTTTTTTGGCTTCAAACCTCATTCACCTGGCCGCCGCGCCGGGAAAACCAGCTCAAAACAGGTAACGCCATCAGCGCTGCTGACGCTGTACGCGCCGTTGTGCAGTTGCATGATCGTCGCCACGATCGACAGACCCAGGCCATTGGATTGCGCCGAGCGTTCGCGGGATTCGTCGACCCGGTAGAAGCGTTCGAACAGCCTGGGCAGGTGCTCGGCGGGAATGGTCTGGCCGTGGTTGCGCACTTGCAGGTGGATGCCGTCGGTCTTTGGTGTGGCTTGGATGTGTAGCGCTGAGTCAGGCGCGCCGTATTTGATCGCATTGGCGCACAGGTTGGCCAGGGCGCGGCGCAGCAGCATCGGTTCGGCCCAGATCACGCCGCTGCCCTGGGCATCGATGCGGATTCCGACATCCGCCGCAAGACCTTCGAAATAGTCGGCCATGCGTTCCATCTCGTCGGCGGCGTCCAGTTCCTGGCGTTGGCGCAGGGCGCTGGCCGGGTCGGTGCGTGCGAGGAACAGCATGTTGTCGAGCATTCGCGCCAGGCGTTCGAGTTCCTCGACATTGGACGCGAGCAACTGTTGATAGGCCTCGATGCTGCGGTTCTGCTGCAAGGCGACCTGGGTTTCGCCGAGCAGATTGTTGATTGGCGTGCGCAGTTCATGGGCCATGTCGGTCGACACTTGTCCCAGTTGCACGAAGCCTCTGCCGAGGCGATCGAGCATGGCATTGAAGGCGTCGATCATCGGCAGCAGTTCCAGCGGCGCGCCCTGGCTGTCGAGGCGCTCACCAAGGTTGCCCACGCCGATGCCTTGGGCATGTTGGGCCACGCGCCGCACCGGCAGCAGACCACGTTGCACCAGTACGTAGCCGGACAGTGCCAGCAGAATCGCCGCCACGCTGGCGAACAGATAGACGTTGAGCCGATAGTTGGCGAGCACCGCTGTGCGCTCGGTCATCAGGCGCCCGGTGACCACCTCCAGGGTGCCCTGGTCGCCGGAGTCGATGGTCGCCGCCAGTGCCGAAAAAGGCACGCCGTTGATGTTGGGCAAGTGATGCACGTCGCCAAGGCTCAGCGGGTGATTGAGAGGCATCGGCGACAGCGTTGGCATGCTCAGGTTACCCGGATTGACCACCAGCAACGGCGTTTGACCGGGCGCGCCGATGGTCAGCAAGGCTTCGCGATTACCCAGCATGTTCTGGAACAGCGCCGGTTTGGTCCGAATCAGCTCCAGGGTGTTGCTGTCGTTGAGGAACGTGCGCAGTTGATCGATGCGGGTGATCAGGGCGGCATCGTCGCGACGGATCAATTCGTGCTCCAGGTCGTGGTACAACGCCACGCCCAGAGCGGTCAACGAGACAAACGCGAGAAACGCAAACACCAGCGCCAGATGCAGCGTCAGGGAGTGGCGCAGACGGGACAGGCCGTTCATGGCTGCGTATCGAAGCGGTAGCCGATACCGCGCACGCTGTGGATCAACTTGAGCTGGAACGGGTCGTCGACCTTCAACCGCAACCGGCGAACGGCGACATCCACCACGTTGGTGTCACTGTCGAAGTTCATGTCCCAGACCCGCGAGGCGATCATCGAGCGCGACAGCACTTCACCCTGATGCGTGGCGAACAGGTGCAGCAGGGCGAATTCCTTGTTGGTCAGGGTGATGCGCGTGCCGGCGCGGGTGACGCGGCGCTTGAGCACGTCGATTTGCAGGTCCTCGATCTGCAACTGTTCTTCTTCACGGGTGGGGCCGCGGCGGGTCAGGGTGCGCAGGCGGGCGACCAGTTCGGCGAAGGAAAACGGCTTGATCAGGTAATCGTCGGCGCCCAGTTCCAGGCCCTTGATGCGGTCGGCGATGTCATCGCGGGCGGTGAGGAACAGCACCGGGGTGTCGGCTTCCTTGCGCAGGCGGCGCAGGACTTCCCAGCCATCCATTTTCGGCATCATCACGTCGAGCACGATCACATCGAAATCGTGCTCCAGGGCCAGGTGCAAGCCATCGACGCCATCGCGGGCCAGGCTCACGGTGTAACCGAGTTCCTGCAAGCCGTTAAGCAGGTAATTACCGGCCTTGGGTTCATCTTCGACGACAAGAATGTTCATGGAGTTGTGCCTGGTTCAGGGTCAACAAAATTCAGCGCCGCAAACGCGGGCTACAGCGGCATGCCGATGCCGCCAGTGTAGCCCGTTCATCTGCGGGTACGCAGGGATGACGATCAATGCTCATTGGTGCAACCGCTGCCCTGGACCAGGTAATCCAGCTCATGCTGGCGACCCTGATGGTCGAGGTAGTTCAGTTGGGCGGGGATGATGCCGCATTGTTGCGAAATGTCGGTTTCGCCGGTGACTTTGGCGATATCGAGGTGGACGAAGGCCGCGTCCTTGTCGTGGATCACCGGGGCGGTGCTTTGGGTATCGGCAAAGGCCGAGCCGGTAGCGAGGAGGGCGGCGAAACCGAGGATATACATTTTCATGATGGGGCTCTCTATTCAGGGTTGAGATGGCTGTCGGCGGGTGGGCCTGGCAGTAAGTACAGGTTAACCAGGTGATCCGAACAGCCAGCCAACAGCTTGATGACAAAGTTGTAATAAACCGGTGTCGGATTACGGTTGGCGACCGGAGGCTTCAAGGATCAGGTCAGCGATTTCCTTGGAATGCGATACCAGCGACAGATGACTCGACGGCAACTCGATAGTGGTCGCGCCCATGCGCTTGGCGAGGAAGCGTTCCAGGTCAGGGTTGATTGTCTGGTCAAGACTCGACACGGCGTACCACGACGGTTTGGTGTGCCAGGCCGCGGCGGTGGTGCGCTCACCAAACAGGGTCTTGGCTATCGGTTGCTGCACGGCGAAAAGTTGCATGGCCTTGTCGTGTGGCACGTCGCTGGCGAAGTATTTGAGGAAGGCGTCTTGCTTGAGGCTGACGAAACCGTCGTGTTCTTCAGTGCCGGCACGCACGGGCATGGTCGGATACTTGGCCGAGAGGGCGACGAAGTCTTCCCCGGCATCCGGCGCCCGCGCGGCGACATACACCAGCGAACTGACCTTCGGATTGACCCCGGCCTCGCTGACCACGGTGCCGGCGTATGAGTGGCCGACCAGTACGATCGGGCCGTCTTGCTGATCAAGTACACGCTGGGTGGCAGCGACGTCATCGGCCACCGAGGTCAGTGGGTTTTGCACGGCGGTGACATGCAGACCAGCAGCCTGCAAACGGGAAATCACGTCCGACCAACTGGAGCCATCGGCCCAGGAACCGTGCACCAGCACGACGTTATTGGCCTTGACCGGTGCGATTGGCGAAGCGGCCATGGCGGAACCGGTGCCCAGCACGAACAGGCTGGCGGCGATCAGGCAGAGTTTGCTCAATGGATTCATGGTATCGACCCTTGTCATCATCAGTGGAAGGCGTGTCACCCGCTGTGGGTGACTGACGACTTCACTGTATGAGGCGAGGGTGCTGGCTACGCTGACAACTCAATGACAAGTCTGTAATGCAATGAACCGTTCAGGTGTAGGCCAGCAAACGGCCGCAAAGGATCACGCTGACCCATATCCCGATGGAAAACAGCGCCTGCAACCTGGCTACGCCGGGTGCCGATGCATCGGTGTTCCACGCCGTGACGGAGCGGTACACGCCGACATGGAACAGCACGGCGTTCAGACCCGCCGTGGCGATCAGGCACAGCTTGAGGATGAAAATGTCATTGGAGGCAAAGTCGTGTGGGTGAGCGGAAAACATCATCAGCCCGGCCGGGACGATCAACAGCAGGGCCGCCACGGACCATGGCAGGAGATGGCGGGCGAGGGCCGTTACCTGAATAGAGCGCGACACGCCGAGTACTCGCAGGTCAAACATCACCACTGAGCCAACCAGTATCACGAAGCCGAGTATGTGCACCACCTCGACCAGCGGGTACAGCCACAAGTCGCCGCGCATGGCTGTTCCAAGCGGCGAATCGTTCAGCCGGTCCATCCAGCCCGGTTCGGTTTGCATCAGCGCAACTCGGTGGTTTTGTCGCCGATGGTGATGCGTTCTGCACGTAATTCATCGGGTTTGCTGCGGTTCTGGTAACCGACCACGGTGGCTTGCGTGCCGACCGCCAGCATGTCCTTCGACAGCCCGCGATTTTCCATGCGCGAAGGCGGGGCGAGCACCACGTTCCAGGTTTTGTCCGCCGTTTTCAGGTTGACGAAGCCGTGGGGATGGGAATAACCGGCTTCTTCAATGGTGCCGCTCAATTGCAAGGGCTTGCTGGAGTCATACTCGCTCCAGCCGTGATGGGCGAAGGCCGTCGTGACCACCAGCAGCAATGACACGCCAATGCCCTTGAGCATGATGTTCATGGCAGGGTTCTCCTGAGTCGATGTTTTTCAGGATAGCCCGCACATTCGCAAGGGCTGGGCGGCCAGACCAAAAGTATGTTTCTGACTATGTAGTTGTTCTGCTACAGGGCAACCACAACCCCTGTAGGAGCGAGCTTGCTCGCGATTGCGGTGCATCAGCCACCACGATGTTAAGTGTGCCGATGCCATCGCGAGCAAGCTCGCTCCCACCGGGTTTTGTGCGTTGCCTGATAGGCGAAATTAACGCACACCCGCCTGACGCAGCGCTGCCGGGGTGTAGTTGTTCGCCGAAGCCACGGCGCCGAATTCAATGCTGCGCTTTTCTTCGTTCTTCAGGCCCAGCACCGAGTAGCGGCCGGACTGCAGGTCGTAGAGCACTTCAGCGGTATAGCCCGGCACTTGCTTGTGGTAGTACTGCTGCGCATGCCCTTCGCCTACGCGCCACAGTTGGCCGCGGCCGTCGTAATGGTCCACCTCCGCCAATTGCCAGCTGTCTTCATCGAAGTACATGTGGCGTGTCGCGTAGATGTGACGCTCGCCTGGCTTGACCTTGGCCACCACTTCCCAGACGCGGTGTAATTCGTAGCGGGTCAGGTCCTGATTGATATGACCGGCCTTGAGGATGTCGGCGTACTTGAGGTTGGGTGAGTCGAGCTTGTAGCTGTTGTAGGGGATGTACAGCTCCTTTTTCCCGACCAGCTCCCAGGTGTATCGATCCGGCGCACCGTTGAACATGTCGTAGTTGTCCGTGGTGGCCAGGCCGTCGGCAGCGGTGGCCGGGCCGTCGTAGGCCACTTGTGGCGCACGGCGCACGCGACGCTGGCCGGCGTTGTACAGCCAGGCGTTGCGGGGCTCTTTTACCTGGTCGATGGTTTCGTGCACCAGCAACACGTTACCGGCCAGGCGGGCCGGGCCTGTCACACGCTGGATAAAGTAGAACAGCACGTTATCGGCCTTGTCCTTGTCCAGGTCCGGAAGCTCACGCGGGTAAGAGATTTCGTCTTCCAGTTCGACCATGCTGAAGGCGCCGTCGGCTTGCGGTTGGACACGGGTTGCCCAGCGCTTGAGGTTGCCGCCGCGATAACGGGTCAGGTGATTCCACAGCACTTCGATACCGCTCTTGGGCACCGGGAACGCGTAGTAACGGCTATCGGCAAAACCGGTCAAGCCATTGCCGCCATCCACGCCTTCGGTCTTCAGGGCGCTGGCCTTGATCACCGAGTAGATGTCTGCCGGCACCGCGGCGGTGCGGTGAGTCGGGTAGACCGGGATTTTGTAGGTGTCGGGATAGCGCGCGAACAAGGCCAATTGGCCTGCCGAGAGCTTGTCCTTGTACTGATTGACGTTGGCGGCGGTGATGGTGAACAGGGGCTTTTCGTTGGCAAACGGGTCGGACAAAAAGCCCTTGGCATCGACTGTCCCGGCGCTGGTCGGCAGGCCTCCGGACCAGGCGGGAATGCTGCCGGCGGCGTTCGCGGTTCTGACGGCGCCCATCGGCGTCAGCGTGGTGCCCAGTTGCGCAGCCTCTTCGGGAGAAACCTTGGCCATGACAGCCGTGGCCAGGAGGGAAAGCGCCAGGGCACCGGTTTGCACAAGTATTTTTGTTGTTTTCATGTCGTTGCTCTCAGGTTTTTCGATGGGCAGGGTCAGTTCAGCGACCCAGGTAAAGCAGGCCGATTACCAGCATTGCGAGGAACAGCGTTTCACCAACCAGCAACGCGATCGGGCGCCAGCCCACAGTCGCGAGTTTTTGCAGTGAGGTTTTCAAGCCCAAGGCCGCGATAGCGATCACCAGGCAGACACGTGAGGTGTCACTCATGGCGCTCGACAGCGAAAGCGGCAGGACGCCACTGCTGTTGATCGCAACCAGGCAAACAAAGGCGAGCAGGAATCCCGGAACCAGCGGCATCCGCCGTCCCGTGCCTGTCTGCTGGCCCTGTTGCCGGCGGAAACACCAGGCAATCACCACGACGGCGGGAACCAGCAGCGCCACGCGCAGCAGCTTCACCACGGTGGCGATGTCGCCGGTTGCCGGCGAGATCATGTAGCCGGCGCCGACGACCTGCGCCACGTCATGGATGGTGCCGCCGAGAAAGGTCCCGGCTTGTTCGGGAGAAAGGCCGAGCAGTTTGCAGAGGATCGGATAGGTGATCATGGCCACGGTCGAAAGGCCGGTGACACTGACCACCGTCAGCAAGGTATCGCGCTCGCTGTTCTCATGTTTGGGCAGTACGGCGGAAATCGCCAGGGCGGCCGACGCTCCGCAAATGGCCACGGCGCCACCGGTCAACACGCCGAAGTCGGCGCGTACGCCCAGCAGGCGAGCGCTGAGCCAGCCAACAACAATTGTCGCCGTCACGGCAAACACGGCTGCCAGTACGGTTTCCCAACCAAGCGAGCCGATCTGTTCCAGGGTGATACGCGCACCCAACAGCGCGACGCCGATGCGCAACAGCGTCCGCGAGGCGAACTCGATACCCGGCAGGCAGCGGCTGTGCTCGCTGAGAAAATGGCAGGCCATGCCGAATAACAGGGCATACAACAACGTCGGGCCACCGTAGTGATCAGCGATAAAGGCCGAGGCCATGGCGATCGCCAGGCTGACCAGCAGACCGGGACCGATCTGCCGCAGCTGGCCAAGCCATTGCCGGGGCGCGCTGACGGGTGTGCTGATGTGCGACGCAGGGGGCGCGTTCTTGATCATCTTGATTTTCTCTACAGCGTCCGGAGCAACGCGCGGGGAGCTACGTCGATCCGGACGCCAGGCGGGGGGATTAGTCGGTGACTGCTTGCTCGTAGCACGTCAAGTCGCGATCGATCGGCACCCACGGTTGGGCTGAGGCACACCACAGGTGCAAGGCCGGGTTGAGTGCCGAGGTGTCGCTGAGCGTGCCGGCCTTGACCGCAAACAGGCCGGGCATCGTGGTCACCGCGCTATACAGTCCGGAGCCACAATGGCTGCAGAAGAACCGCCGCACCGGCAGGCCGCTGCCACCATTGCTGGAGAAACTGCTCAACGTCTTGCCGGCGACTTCGAAACCGTCGGTGGGTACCAGCACGTTGATCGAAAAGGCGCTGCCCGATTGTTTCTGGCAATCGCTGCAGTGGCAGACAGCGGTCATCAGCGGGGCGGCGAGGGTCGAATACTGGATGTTGCCGCACAGGCAACTGCCATTGAGGGTGGTCATGGAAAATTACTCATTCGGGGGGTAGGAAAAGGGTCAAGGGTGAAGCGCGCGCCTGGCTTCCCATTGCAGGGCGTTTTGCGCGGTGTGCCGGAAACTGCTCCAGGCGCTGCAAAAGAGCAGGGCGGCGAGGGCGCAGGCGATCAGGGAGACATAGAGGATCGAGTACTTGATCGCGTGCGGGTCCTTGAACACGTAGTCGGTCAGCAACCCCATGAAGACCGGGCCGCAACCGGCGCCCAGCAGGTTCAGGACACCGGTGAACATGGCCATGAACTGGCCGCGCATGGGCGCCGGAGACACTTCGACGATGAGGGCTGCACCCACGCCGAACAGGCTGGTCCAGAGGAGGGTGGCCAACACCAGGAACGGGATCGCTCGTTCCAGGCTCGACGCCAGCAACAGCGGCACACTCACCAGCGCCAGCAGGATGCAGGCGATCAGGGCGACGCGCAGGTTGCCGTTGCTCACCCCGCGATTGCGCCAGTACTCGCCCAGCCAACTGGCGATGACCACGCCGAGCGGACCACAGACGCACATGATCGCGCCCATCAAGGCTCCGACCCGGGCGTAGCTCCAGCCAAATTCACGCACCAGATAAGTCGGCACCCAGCCGCCACTGCCATACACCGCCGCATAGAAACAGCCGGCGCCGAGGAACAGTGCAGCAAAGGTGCGACGGTTCTCGCGCAGGTACGCCAGTACTTCACGCAGCGGTACATCCGTGCGGGCCTGCGGTTTGACGCCCATCGCGTTTTTGCGTGAACGCGGTTCGGGCACGCCGGCCATCAACAGCAACACCAGCAGGCCGGGCAAGCCGATCGACATCAACGTGGTCTGCCAAGGTTGCAGCAAGCCCAACCCAGGCAGGGTCAGCGGGTGTTCGGTGAAATAGCCCAGCACCAAACCGGTGGCGAGCAGACCGGCACCCACGCCGAATGATGCGCCAGTGCCGAACACGCCGAGGGCGCGGCCGCGTTTTTCCGCCGGGAACAAATCACTGATCAAAGACACCGCACCCGGCAGCAGCACGGCCTCACCGACCGCCACGCCGATTCGCGCCAGCAACAAGTGCCAGAACTCGCTGGCCAAACCACCGGCCGCGGTGGCAATGCACCACAGACCGATGCCGACGGTGATCACCCAGCGCCGATTGCCGCGATCGATCAGCCGCGCGATGGGCAGGCCGACCAGTGAGTAAAAAGCAGCGAAGGTAAAACCGTGGAGCACGCCCATCCAGCTGTCGTTGACCTGCAACGATTGCTGGATCGGGCCGACCAGCAGGGTCAGGATCTGCCGGTCCATGATCGAAAAAATATAGGCAATCAGCAGGACGCCGACGGTGTAATACGCCTGTCCGCGATTAGGCAGGATCACTGCCGCAGGGGCGACGGTAGTGCTCCGGATACCGGTTGTACTCGACATCACTTCAATACCTCATGACACGCGCTGGTTCTTATTGTTGTATCCAGATCCTGGGAGCAAAGCCCCCAGGCCGCATGGCTGGCAGCGGTTCAGCCGGGTTGCTGCCAAAGATTGTTGTCCTGCCAGATATTTTCCTTGCGCCAGTGCTGCGGCAGCGTTTCGCCGGTTTGCTGGATCACGCGCCCGATCAGCAGTTTGAGCTGCTGGGCTTCTTCGTAATCGAGTGACTCCATTGCGGTCATTTCGGCGGCCTTGGCGAACGCCAGCCACTCGATGGTCAATTGCCGTCCGGACTCGGTGAAGTAAATTCGCGCCGCTTCATCATTGGTCGTTTCCAAGGTGAGCAAACCTTTTTGCACCCAGACATCCAGGTGTTGTCGGGTGAGGTCCTTGCCGACGAATTCGAACAGTCGGCGCAACTCAGTCAGGGTTTTGCCTTCGCCGAAACTGAGCATGCCCAGCAGCTCGAAATCGAGGTCGCTCATGCCCATGGCCTTCAGTTGCTGACGAATCGGCATTTGCATCTGGTAGTAGGCGCGGCCCAGCAGGAAGCCCAGCCAGTTGTCGCCATAGACGCTATGATCCTGCACGACGACAGGCTCCAGCAGGCGTCGATAACCGCCGCCGTGAAACACCAGTGGTGAGCTGTCAAAGCGATCGAAGGCCAGCACTTCCCCGACCAGAATGATGTGATCACCACCTTCGTACTGGTAGGTTGTGCGGCACTCGAAACGCGCCGAACAGCCTTCCAGCAACGGGATGCCGTCAGCACCGCGAGTGGTCGACAGCCCGGCGAATTTGTCGACGCCACGCTTGGCGAAGCGGTTGGACAAATCTTCCTGATCGTTGGCCAGGATGTGCACGGCAAAGTGTTCGGAACCGGTAAACGCCTGGGCCGATGACGAATCCTTGTTCAGGCTCCAGAGCACCATCGGCGGGTCAATCGACACCGAGTTGAAACTGTTGGCCGTCATGCCGTAGTCCTGCCCGTCCCGACCTCGGGTCGTGACAATGGTCACGCCGGTGGTGAAGGCGCCCAGCGCCTGGCGGAACTGCCGCGGGTCGAAGTTCGAATTGTTCATGTACCAGTACTCCATCGCCGCTGACGGATCAGGGCGAATTTATTGTTGTTCTTGCACGAAGGGGCGTTTCAAGGGCAGAGCAGGGGCATGACCAGACGGCCAAAGCGCTCGGCTTCCTCGTGATGCGGGTAACCCGACAGGCAGAAGCCGCTGCAACCGGCCTCGACGAACTCCATCAGTTGTGCGGCGACTTGCTCAGGGTTGCCCACCACCGCGACGCCTGCGCCGGGACGGACTTCGGTAATCCCCGTCCACAGGTGCGGAGTCATCTTGCGGCCGACGGTTTTCGACAGTTCGGCGGCGCGCTGGCTGGCGACCGAATTACTTTTTGCCGCCATCTGTACCGCTGCGGCGAGTGCCGAGTTTTCTGCCCCGGCGATGAGTGCCTCGGCGGCAGCCCAGGCGTCCTCTTCGTTTTCGCGGCAGATGATTTGCAGGCGCATGGCGAATCGGATTTCGTCTTCGCGGCCATATTTGGCTGCCCGGGCACGCATCTCGATGATCTGCCCGGCAATGCGTTCCGGGTAATCGCCCCAGAACAGGTGCACGGACGAATGCTTGGCCGAAATTTCCGCCGCTTGGTCGGAACCACCGCCGAGAAAGAAAGGTGGATGCGGCTGCTGGACCGTGGCAGGCATGATTTTCGGACCATGGACCTGAAAATACTTGCCGTTGTGTTCCACGTCTTGCTCGGTCCACAGGCGTTTCATCAGCTCGACTTCTTCGAGTAACTGATCGTAGCGATCTTCTTTGGCCACAAACTGGCCTTCAGCGTAAGCGTCTTTGTCGCTGACGCCGGCAATCAGATTGAGGTAGATGCGGCCCTGGGACAGTTGATCGAAGGTCGCGATCATCTTTGCCTGGGTAACCGGATGGATATAGCCGGGCTTGAGCGCCGCAAGCATTTTCAGGCGTGTGGTACGCGCCGCCAGGTAAGAGGCAACCACCCAGGCGTCCCAGCAGATCGCACTGACCGGAAGCAGCATGTAGTCGAACCCGGCGTTTTCGGCGGCGATGGCCACGCGTTCGAAATGCTCCAGCGAGCGCGGAATATCCTGGCTCGGGTCACCGAACGCAGTGGTGTCGCCCAGTGTTGGACAGAACCAGCCCATGCTCAGGGGGATTTTTTTATTCATTGTGAGTCTCCCGACAGGTGAACGATGGGTTCACTAAATCAAAGGCCTTACAATGAGTAAAATGAATATGTACCATTCAATGTATGCACAACATTAATATACGTACCCTCGATCTGAACCTGCTGGTGGTGTTCATCACACTCTGGGAAACCCAGAGCGTCACCCGCGCCAGTGAACGCCTGGCGCTGAGCCAGTCAGCCGTCAGCCACGCGTTGCGCCGTTTGCGTGAACGACTGGGCGACGAACTGTTCGTGCTCGGTCGTGCGGGGCTGTTGCCGACATCACGGGCCACCGAATTGATCGGCCCGGTGCGTGAGGCGTTGGAGAAAATCGATCAGGTGCTGCAGGGCGGGGAACTGTTTTCGCCGGCCAACGCCCAGCGCACCTTTCGCATTGCGGCAGGGGATTTCGTCGAGTTCCTGATTCTGCCCCGGCTGCTCCAGCATATTTCCGTGGCCGCGCCGGGGGTGGTCATTGAAATCGTGCCTTTGCCCGAGCCCGGGACCTTGTCATTGATGCTTGAAAGTGGGGCCATCGACCTGATGATCAACCTCCCCGAAGCGTTGGGTGCGGGGGTACGCTTCGAGCAATTGTCGACCGTCCAGTTGCTCACCCTGATCTGGCAGCGAGAGCGTTTGCCTGAAGGGCGCTTTCCGCTGGATCTCTATCTGGAGCGGCCGCACGTAGTCATCAGCATGCACGAGCGCGGCGGCAACATCATTGACCGAACACTCGCGGCCAAGTCCCTGAGCCGATGCATCGGTGCGGTGGTGCAGAACTTCATGGCGATGCCGGTCATTGCCTCGCAAACCGGCTACATCTGCAACTTGCCGAGCCCGATCGCTCGCACCTTTGCCGACGTATTCAACCTCAGTTGCCATTCCCCTCCGCTTGAGTTTCCCGAGCCCGAACTGATTGCTTGCTGGCACGCGCGATTCGATGCCGATGAAGGCCTGCAATGGCTCCGTGCGCAAGTGAGACGGTGCGCGGTCAACTGATCCCGCGATGAAATCCTCATAGATACAACTTTGTCCTACGCTTATGCGCAGGCCAATGTTCATCGAGCAGGAATTCGTACTCTGATCGACGCGCAAACGGCACCCATAAAAACAATGCTAAAGGGAGATACACCATGTCCGCTTTGTTTCGTCGCGTCGGTCATAGCCTGGCTGTGGGCCTTGTCGCTGCTGCACTCACCACACCTGCGCTGGCGCTGGACACCGTCAAGTTCATGGCCCCCGGTTCCGTGGGCGGTGGCTACGACCAGACCGCCCGAGTGTTGGGCAAGGCCCTGATCGAGGCCAATGTCGCCAAGGCCGTCACCTTTGAAAACAAGGGCGGCGCGGGTGGCACGCTGGGGCTGGCGCAGTTTGCCAACAGCACCAAGGGCGATCCGAATGCGCTGCTGGTGGTCGGCGCGATCATGGTCGCGGGTATCGAACAGAACAAACCGCAAATCAGCTTGAAGGACGTAACGCCGATCGCGCGGTTGTTTACCGAATACAACGTGATCGCGGTGCGCAAGGAATCTCCGTACAAGACCCTCGACGACCTGATCAAGGACTTCAAGGCCAAGCCCTCCAGCATCACTTGGGGCGGTGGCTCCAAGGGCTCGATCGACCACATCGGCATCGCCGAACTGGCCGGCAAGCTGGACGTACCAGTCAACAAGGTCAATTACATCGCCACCGGCGGTGGCGGTGAAATCGTGGCCCAGACCCTGGGCGGGCAAATCAAAGTGCTGACGGGTGGCTATGCCGAACTGGGTCAATACATCAAGAACGGCCAGATCCGCGTGCTCGCCATCGGTGCCCCTGAGCGTGTTCCGGAGATCGACGCGCCCACCCTCAAGGAAAGTGGCTACGACGTGGTCATCGGCAACTGGCGTGGTGTCTACGGCGCTGCGAATCTCACGCCCGAGCAGCGTAAAGAAGTGACCGATGCTGTGCTGGCCGCCAGCAAAAGCAAGGTCTGGCAGGACAACATCCGTATCAATGCCTGGACCGAAAGCGTGCTGACCGGTGATGACTTCGGCAAATTCGTCGATGAAGAACACGTGCGGTTGCGCGCGATGCTGGTCAAGGTCGGACTGCTCTGAAATGGCCGGCGCGCGTGCAGTCGTGCCGGTGCAACTGGCGATCGGCATTGGCCTGATCGCCCTCAGCGCCGTGTTGGCGGTGGGTGCTTTTCGGTTCCCGCCCGAGATGGGCTTCGTGATTCTGCCGGCATACGTCTATCCCTACGTGGTCGGGGGGTTTCTCTGCGCGGTGGGCGTGTTGCTGAGTTATCAGGCGTTCACTGGCGGATTTCGTGAACTGGACAGCGGCAATCCCGGCATTGCTGGCGGAAAAACCGGTGCGGCCTGGGTGACCGGCGGGTTGGTGGGCGTGGCGTTGCTGATCAACCTGATCGGCTTTGTGCTGGCCGCAGGTTTGCTGTTTGCCTGTGCGGCCCGGGGTTTCGGCAGTCGTCATCCGCTGCGCGACCTGGCCATCGGCATTGCCTTGACCCTGCCGATCTACTGGCTGTTCAACGCCGGGCTGGGGGTTTCCCTGCCGCCGCTGGTCAACGCCTGGATCTGACTCGGGCCGAAGGAGATCGACATCTTGGACATTCTCGCAAGCCTGGCGATGGGGTTTTCCGCAGCGCTGACGCCGATCAATCTGATGTGGGGTTTCATCGGCTGTCTGCTCGGCACCGCCATTGGCGTCTTGCCGGGTATCGGGCCAGCGCTGACGGTGGCGTTGTTGCTGCCGATCACTGCCAAGGTCGACCCCACCGGCGCACTGATCATGTTCGCCGGGATCTACTACGGCGCGCAGTTCGGCGGTTCGACGACCTCGATTTTGCTCAACACCCCCGGTGAATCGTCCTCCATGGTCACGGCGCTGGAGGGCAACCGCATGGCGCGCAATGGCCGGGCGGGACCGGCGCTGGCGACGGCAGCGATTGGCTCGTTCGTGGCCGGCACCATCGCGACGATTCTGTTGACCTTGTTCGCGCCAATCGTGGCCAGGCTGGCGCTGAATTTTGGCCCGGCCGAGTATTTCGCGATTTTGGTGCTGTCGTTTACCACGGTGTCGGCAGTGCTCGGCGCGTCAATGCTGCGCGGCTTTGCTTCGCTGGGGATCGGGCTGACCATCGGCCTGATCGGCCTGGATTCGACCTCGGGCATTGCCCGTTACACCATGGGCGTTCCCGAACTGGTAGACGGCATCGAAGTGGTGCTGGTGGCGGTCGGCTTGTTTGCGGTCGGCGAAGCCTTGTATAGCCTGCTTTATCAATCAGAACAGGCAGAAGGGCGGCATCGCCTGACCTCGTTGTGGATGACTCGCGCTGACTGGAAACGCTCGGTGCCGGCCTGGCTGCGGGGCACGCTGATCGGCTTTCCGTTTGGCTCGATTCCGGCCGGTGGTGCGGAGATTCCGACGTTCCTGTCTTATTCCGCCGAGCGCAAACTCAGCAAATATCCGAAAGAGTTTTCGGCCAACAAAGGCGAGGGCGCCATTGAAGGTGTGGCCGGCCCGGAAGCGGCCAACAACGCCAGTGCGACTGGCTCGCTGGTGCCATTGCTGACCCTCGGCATTCCAACGTCCGCCACGGCGGCGATCCTGTTGGCGGCGTTTCAGAACTACAACCTGCAACCGGGGCCGATGCTGTTCGAAACCTCCGCCGATCTGGTCTGGACACTGGTGGCTTCGCTTTACATCGGCAACGTCATCCTGCTGGTGCTGAACCTGCCGTTAGTGGGCTTGTGGGTCAAGCTGCTGCAAATTCCCCGACCGTACCTGAACGCCGGCATTCTGGTGTTCGCCACCATCGGCGTGTACGGCATGCGCCACTCTTCCTTCGACCTGCTGCTGATGCTGGCAATCGGATGGGCCGGGGTGTTGATGCGCCGCTTCGACTTCCCCGTCGCGCCGGTGATCGTTGGCATGCTGCTTGGACCGATGGCCGAGAAGCAACTGCGCAACGCCTTGTCCATCAGCGAAGGCGACTGGACGGTGTTTTTCACCCAACCGATCTCGGCGGTTTTCATGGCCCTGACCTTGCTGGTGCTGTTGGTGCCGTACCTGCTGCACAAGCGTGGGATCAAGTTGCACGAAGACGACTGAGCGTACACAACAACTGTGGGAGCGGGCTTGCCCGCGAAAGCGTCGGCTCAGTCACATCAATATTGAATGTGCCGACGTCTTCGCGGGCAAGCCCGCTCCCACAGGGTTTGGCGTTGTTCACGAAATCGAGCAGGCAGGCTCGTTCCTACAGGCTCAGGCCAGCATCGACATCAACCCACCCTGGCGATCCAGTTTTGCCAGGTCATCAAAGCCGCCGATGTGCGCGTCGCCGATGAAAATCTGCGGCACGCTGCGACGGCCGCTGCGCTCAAGCATTTCCTCAAGTTTGCCCGGCTCACGCTGAATGTTGATCTCGTGCATTTTCACGCCTTTGCTGGCCAGCAGTGATTTGGCGCTGCGGCAGTAAGGGCAGGTGTCAGTGGTGTAAAGGGTCACAGTGTTCATGCTCGTATTCTCCGCAGCGAGGTTGATCAGGCGTTGATGGCCGGGAAGTCGATATCGGTCAGGGCGACGTTGTTCAGGTAGTTGGTCAGCGTCTGCGAGGCCACGTGGGCGATCACTTCGATGATCTTCGCGTCATTGATCCCGGCGGCGCGGGCGGCGGCGATCTGATCGCTGCTCAGGTGTCCGCGGCTTTCGGTGACCTGTTTGGCCAGCAGGGCGTAGGCGTCGAGTTGTCCTTCACGGGCGCTGAGGATTTCCTCGCTGGAGAGCCCGGCCTTGCCGGCAAACAGCGTGTGCGCCGCCAGGCAGTAATCGCAGCCGTTGACCTGCGAGGTGGCGAGGAAGATCGCTTCCTTCTCCGTAGCGCTCAAGGATGTCTTGCCCAGTGCCGCCGAGTTCTGCAGGTACGAGGCCAGCACGGCGGGGGCGAGAGCCAACACGCGGAAGACGTTGGGCAGGAAACCGATTTTCTTCTGCACGCCTTCCAGTAACGGGCGGGTGGCTTCGGTGGCGTGTTCGAGGCTGACAGGGACAATGCGGGTCATGGTGACTCTCCGAGGATTCAAGCGCGACAGGCGCTGGGTACGGAGTCCATGCTAGTGATTCGCTCTGGTCAATTGGATGCAAATCGTCGACGATATGCGACAGATCGTCCAGAACTGCTCCCGGGAGCCTACCCATGGATCGCTTGTCCACCTTGCTTACGCATTTCGGCGTCAATGCCGGCACCTTCCACAGCGGCACGTTTTGCGGCACGACCGCCTTCGATGGCACTCAGGTGTGCGGGCATGTGCACTTGCTGCAGGCCGGCGAGGTCGCGCTGAAGCTGGGTGACGAGCGCGAGCTGCAACTGACCGAGCCGACGCTGATCTTTTTCCCTCGGCCGTATCGCCATCGTTTGTTCGCTTCAGAGGCGTCCGCCACGCAACTGGTGTGCGCATCGCTGAGTTTCGATGGCGGCTCAGGCAATGCACTCGCTTCGGCATTGCCGGAGTATCTGGTACTCAAACTCGATGAAATCCCCACCATGGCCAGCACGTTGCAATGGCTGTTCGACGAAGCTTTCGCGGGCACCTGTGGCCGTGAAGCGGTGATGGATCGGCTGTTCGAACTGGTGGTGATCCTGTTGTTGCGGCACATCCTCACCAGCCGCAATCAACAGCCGGGCATGATGGCCGGCCTTGCCGATCCGCGCCTGGCACGCCCCTTGAACCTCATGCACGAAGCACCGGGCAAGCCTTGGAGCGTGGCCGAATTATCAGCGGCGGCCAATATGTCCCGCGCCAGTTTCGCAGAACACTTCAAGCGAGTAGTGGGGCAGGCACCGGTGGATTATCTGGTGAGCTGGCGCATCAGCCTGGCGCAGAAACGCTTGCGCGAAGGCAAGCCGATTGCGCTGATCGCCGAAGAAGTCGGCTACGAAAGCCCATCGGCGCTGGCCAGGGCGTTTCGCCGCAAGACCGGGGTCAGCCCGCGCGAGTGGAGAGGGTGAACAGTCATGATCCAGTGCAAAAGTAGCGGCGAGCCTGCCACGCCTGAGGATGGGCGGCGCATTCTGGTGGATCGCCTGTGGCCGCAAGATTGCCCCAAGGATTCGTTGCGTTTGGATGACTGGTCACCCGATGTCGCGCCATCGGTTGATCTACAGAACGCTTTCGATACCGGGGCGCTGGATTTCACCCGGTACAGCGCAGCCTATCGTCTGGAGCTAACCGCGCAGCCGGCGCATTGGTGGGCGCTTTTGCCGTCCGCCGAAACGGTGACGCTGACGTTGGTCTTCACAGCCAAAGATCCACTGCAAAACCATGCCGTCTTGCTCGCCCAGTGGCTGGAGGATGAGATTGATCGATACGGCGGTTCCAGTTCACCGGCGTGTTATCGGGATGAATTTCCGGACTATTGAAAAGCGAAAATGACTTCCGCGCGATACAAACGTAATCTCGCCAGTTCGCTGACCAAAAACAAAAAATCAGGAGTCATTGATGCAACCGATCCGTCTCGGTCTGGTGGGCTACGGCAAGATTGCCCAGGATCAACACGTTCCCGCGATCAACGCCAACCCCGCGTTCCAGTTGGTGGCTGTCGCCACGCAAGGGCAGCCCTGCGCCGGGGTGGAAAATTTTCAGTCCCTTGGCGAGCTGCTCGAAAACGGCCCGCAGGTCGATGCGATTGCGTTTTGCACGCCGCCGCAAGGGCGATTCGCCTTGGTGCAACAAGCGCTCGCCGCGGGCAAACACGTACTGGTAGAAAAACCACCGTGCGCCACCCTGGGTGAAGCGATTGCGTTGGTGAGCCAGGCAGAGGTGCAAGGCGTCAGCGGTCTGTTCGCCTGGCATTCACGCTACGCGCCCGGCATCGAAGCTGCCCGCGACTGGCTGGCCAGCCGCACCGTGCAAAGCGTACAGATCGACTGGAAGGAAGACGTGCGCAAGTGGCACCCCGGCCAGGCGTGGATCTGGCAACCCGGCGGCCTGGGCGTCTTCGATCCGGGCATCAATGCCTTGTCGATTGCAACCCATCTGCTGGCGCTGCCGCTGTTTGTCGAGTCCGCCGAACTGCGCGTCCCGAGCAACTGCCAGTCACCGATTGCCGCTTCCATCAAAATGTCTGACGCACGCCACCTCGACGTCCGCGCCGAATTCGATTTCGACCATGGTCACGACGAACTCTGGAGCATCGAGATTCGCTGCGCCGAAGGCGTCCTGCGACTGGACAACGGTGGCGCGTTGTTGAGCATCGACGGCGTGCGCCAGACCGTATCGGAAGAGGGCGAGTACGCGGCGGTGTATCGACACTTTCAACAGCTGATCGGCGATCAGGCCAGTGACCTCGACCTCCAGCCGCTGCGACTGGTTGCCGACAGTTTTTTTGTTGGCAGTCGTGTTTCGGTCGAGGCGTTTTACGATTAACGGCAGGGTTGGCCGTAATTAAATGCACTTTGGCACAAAAAAGAAGTAAACACCCCCACAGGGTCGCTTGATCCTCGTTACCCTGATGTTCATCGGGGTGTCGAGCGTGGGGGCAAATCCGATTCACGTGATGCTTGATCTCGAAGTTTCCCGTCAGGTTTTACCCACCTACCACCAACGAGAGAGCCAACCGAGCGGCAGGGATGACCGTGAATTCGCGAGAGAATCACATGATGAACATGAGAAAATTGAAACACGTCCTTGCCGGTTTAACCCTGTCATTTGGCGCTGTGCATGCGCAGGCCGAAGAGGCCAAAAAAGTCGATGTACTGCTGATCGGCGGCGGCATCATGAGTGCGACTTTGGGCGTCTGGCTGCATGAGCTCGAGCCGGGGCTTTCCATGGAAATGGTCGAGCGTCTCGACGGTGTCGCTCTGGAAAGCTCCAATGGCTGGAACAACGCGGGTACAGGCCATTCGGCTCTGGCCGAGTTGAATTACACGCCGCAGGACGAGAACGGAAAAGTCACGATCAACAAGGCTGTTGAAGTCAATGAAGGCTTCCAGCTGACCCGGCAATTCTGGGCCTGGCAGGTCAGGCAAGGCGTGTTGAAGAATCCGCGCTCGTTTATCAATTCCACGCCGCACATGAGCTTCGTCTGGGGCGAGGACAACGTGCGCTTTCTGAAAAAGCGTTATGAGGCGTTGCAGGCCAGCCCGTTGTTCCGCGGCATGCAGTACTCCGAAGACCCGGCTGTCATCAAGAAATGGGTTCCGCTGATGATAGAAGGGCGTGATCCGAAGCAGAAAATCGCCGCCACGTGGAACCCCAATGGCACCGACGTGAATTTTGGCGAAGTAACCCGGCAACTGGTCGGTTACCTGCAAACCTCTCCCGGTTTTGCCCTGAAGTTGTCGAGCGAAGTGCAGGACATCACCCATAACAACGACGGTAGTTGGCGCGTCAGCTACAAAAACCTCAAGGATGGTAGCGAAACCGTCACCGACGCCCGGTTCCTGTTCATTGGTGCGGGCGGTGGTGCGCTGAAACTGTTGCAGAAGTCGGGGATTCCCGAGGCCAGGGAATACGCAGGCTTTCCGGTGGGCGGCTCATTCCTGGTCACGGAAAATCCGGCCATTACCGAGCGCCATCTCGCCAAGGCCTATGGCCAGGCTTCAGTGGGCGCGCCACCGATGTCGGTTCCGCATCTGGACACCCGCGTGCTCGACGGCAAGCGCCTGATCCTGTTTGGCCCGTTCGCCACCTTCAGCACCAAGTTTCTCAAGCAGGGTTCTTATCTCGACCTGTTGAGTACCACCACCACAGACAATGCGTGGCCGATGACCCGCGTTGGCATCAAGCAGTATCCATTGGTCCAGTACCTCGCGGGTCAACTGATGCTGTCGGACGCGGATCGTATCAATGCCTTGAAGGAATACTTTCCCAACGCCAAAGCCGAGGATTGGCGTCTGTGGCAGGCAGGCCAGCGCGTACAGGTGATCAAGCGTGACGAAGCGGCCGGTGGCGTCCTGAAACTGGGCACCGAGATTGTCACGTCCCAGGACGGCACCATTGCCGGGTTGCTGGGTGCATCCCCCGGCGCGTCGACCGCCGTCCCGATCATGGTGAGCCTGCTGCAGAAGGTCTTCAAAGACAAAGTCGCGACGCCGGCATGGCAGGAGAAACTCCACCAGATCCTGCCAAGCTACGGCACCCAGCTCAATGACGATCCGGAAAAAGTGGCGCAGGAGTGGGCCTACACCGCCAAGGTGCTGGAACTGATGCCGCCACCGGCGATCAGCCAGGTCGCCACGCCGGATGTTGAAAAAGAAGCGACCCGACCCGTAAAGGACAATGCGTCGGCCGACATGGCGCTGTGATCAAAAAGCCCGCTGGACGTTAATCGTCAGCGGGCTTTTCAGTGGGGCGATTGCTGTTTGGCACGTCGGACTGTGGATTCAACGGGTAGATGGCAGTTTTACTTTGAAATGAGCCTACGGTGGCAACAGCTATGGATCTTGCGCCATGCGGTATTAACCTCAAAAGTTGATTTTGAAACCCAGCATGGCGTCGTAACCATGGCTGTCACCGTCGAAGCCCTGGCGATAGCCTGCCGAAGCGGTGAAAGTGGTGCGCTGGTTGGCTTGGTAATCCACTCCCAGATTGATTTCCCCCCACGTGCCCTGGATGTCCGCCTCGAACGGGATATAACCCGATTGAGATGAGAACTCGGTTTTCGGTTGCCCTTTGAATTCGTGCCAGACACTGGGGCGGATCCATGCGTTGGTGCGCCGTGTGCGCTGGTCGACACCTTCAGTGTCCCAGTCTTTGGCGATGCGCACGCCGGCCCGGCCAATAAGCGATTCCACGTCCTTGAACCGGATATTGGCGCCGACATCATCGCTGCTGTCCAGGTCAACGTAACTGTAGATTGCCTGCAATTGGGGTTCGACATACCAGTCCTTGTCCATCTCAAACGGGTAGCCATTCTCCAGCGAAGCGGTATACCCCCAGCCTCGGGTTTTCAGGCCGGACAGATCGTTAGGCTTGGCTTCGATGTCGAAACGATTGATCTGAACTACGCCGTCCAGATACCAGCCAGACGGGCCGAAGTGTGTCCAATAGGCTCCCACGCCATAGGCGCGCAATGTATCTTCGCCGGCGGCACGTCGGGTGTAGTGGCTGACGCCCGCGTCGATGGTGCCAGCCGACAAGGATAGGCCGGCCTGATCATGACTGCCATCCGCATCGACCTTGCGATACAGGTCGGTACCCACCTGAAACGCAGTCAGGTCGTAGTTGTAATCCGGTGTGTTGCCCAAGGCGTTTTTTTGATCCCCATCCTGCTTGCCGCTTCGGTAGATCACGCGTCCCCATCCCATGGATGGGGCGTAGGTGGTCTGGTCTTGCGCAGGAAGCGGGTCGTCAGCGTTGAGGCGCTCCTCGCCGACGCGCTCGTGCAGGGTATCAACCAGCGTACGGCCGTAGACCAGAGCCAGCGCTGGCAACGCGCCGTACAGCGAGACTTCCGGTCGATAGTTGGGTATTCGTGCGGGGGTTGGGTCAGGAGGGTCATCCGGTATTGGGGCATCCGACCGCAGGAACCAGGTGTCTTTGGCGCTGCCATCCTCGGCGCCTTGCTGCAAACGATACTCGTATGGTCCGGCAACCACCCGGCGAGTGAGGCGAAAAGCGTTCGGATCGCTCGCCGCCGCCGACTTGTCGAGCAGTTCGACGACGGCAATGCCGTTGCCTTGGGTCAACTCACCCAGTCCCCCTTTATTAGTGACTGCAATCCTCGTGGCACCGCTGCCTGTTTCGGTCGAGTCCACCACCAGCATGTCGGAGCGGCTGTTTGTACCGCCTTCGTTCAGGGTGGAATTGAGCAGCAGGCTGCCGCCGTTCGAAACGAAAACCCCACCGCCATCAGTGCCTGCTGTAGTCGCACCGCTGATTAGCATGACGTTGCCAACAGTGTTGCTTGCACCGGACAGGTCAAGTGTGCCGCTGTTGATGAAACGGTTCACACCGAGCAATTGACCTTGTACAGCACCACCTGGAGTTGGCGTGTTTGCCGCTTGGCCCAGGGGCAAATAGGCACCGGCTGCATTGAAATTGACGACACCGGTCGCCGGTTGCGCTGCCAGGCGAATGAGGCCGCTGTTGTCGATGCTGTTGGCGGTTGCCGAACCCAGGTTGCTGACCGCGATCCCCCAGGTGTCGCGGTTGCCGCTGCCGGTGCTGTCGGCAAAGTTGCGCAGCGTCCAGGTGCCGCTGTTGGACAGGGTGCTGGTGGCGCTCGTGGCGGTGACCGAGCCGGTCATCTGCCCCGTGTTGATCAGGCTGAAAACCGTGCCCGGAAGGGTAGCGTCCGCGCGCACCGCCGCATCACTGAGGGCGCCGATTGCGCCTGAGTTGCTCAACGATTGCGTTGCGCCGGCAAGGGCGATGCCGCTGCTGTCTGCCCAGCCGCCCTGAATCGTCGCGGTGTTGCTGACGCTGGCCGTTCCGCTCTGGGTCAATGCATCGATCCCTGAAGAGCCTGCGCCCCGGCTGGTGATCGCTCCCGAATTGCTGACCGAAACGTTGGCTGCACCCGATGCCTGGGCAAGAATCCCCTGGCTGTTGCTCGCGCCAAGCGTCTGGATTGCCCCAGTGTTGACGATAGTCTGCTGACCACTGGTGGAGAGCGTGCGGATTCCTCGTTGTTCATTGCCACGGGCGATCAGCTGTGCGCTATTGCTGACACTGAGCGCGCTTAGCCCGGTGCCTGAGTTGAACGCATTGCCGGCAAGAATGGCGGCTCCCTGGCCATTGACGTCGATCAGCGGCCCGGTGAACGCAACATTTACCGCTCCCCCCAAGGTCAAAGCCTGAATGCCGAAAGCGCCAATGCCGGTACCATCGCCTGTACCGGCATTGGAATGGGTAATGATCGTACCGCCGGCATTGACGTCTACTGTGCCCGTCAACGATTGGGTGGAGGCATAAATGCCGTTGGCGTTGCTGTGAAGCGTTTCAATGCGATTGCCGGTGTAATTGACACGGACATTGCCACCGGTCGAGTCGATCCGGATGCCGCCCGCACCAAAACCGCTGGCGGAGATATCGCCTCCGTAATCCACCAGAACATTGCCGCCCTCGGCACTGATGATGATGCCGTAGGCCCGAGTGGTGTTCAGCCCGCCGAGCACGGTGATGTTGCCATTGCCGGTAACGGTGGCATCACCTGTGCCGCGCTTGATGATATAGATGGCTCGTGAACCGGCATCATTGGCCGTGCTGCCAACATTGAGCACTGCGTTGTTTTCGATGCTGATCGAACCGGTCGCGCCGACGTTGTCGTTGGCATAGATGCCGTGGCCGGCGCCACCGGTTGTAGCAATTGCGCCGTTGTTGACGATGGTGATGCTGCCCACGGTTGAGAAGGCGCGTATGCCGGAGCCGCTTAGTCCGTTGGTATTGATCGTTCCGCTATTGTTCAGAAGAGTGTTCCCGGCACCACCCTCGGTAAAAATACCGAACGCATTCATGCCGATCCCCTGGATGTTGGCGGCACTCGTTACGGTGGTGTTGCCATTGACCGCGCGAGTATGAACCCCGGCATGGTTGCCGATGCCGGCGGTGGGCAAGGTATCGTCGAGTATGGGAGGACCGGCGGACAGTGCATCGTCATTGTTGATCAGAATACTGACCCCGGCACCGACATTGACCTGGGTGTCGCCACTGCCTGTGGCCTTGGTCCAGATGCCATTACCACCGAGGAGGGTGATCTGACCGTTACCCTCATGTGTCAGATTGATCCCACCGCTGCCGCTGGCGCTGATATCGATCCCGTCGTGTTCATTGCCGACGACGGTATTGAGAATGTTCAGTGTGGTGCCTGAAGTCACCGAGAACGTCGACAACCCGCTGCCGGCATTGGTGATCGCCAGTGCATCCAGCCCGCTGCCCCCGACGTTGACGGTATTGGTGCCACCGTTGACGGTCAGGCTCGCGTTGCCGGTACCGATCACATTGGAAAACACTGCGTTGGCCGCCGTAGGTGGCGTGCTATTGATGGAAGTGCCACTGAGCGTGATCGTTGAGTTGCTGTTGTTGCCACGACTCAGCACTGAAGAGCCGGCAGTGGTCGTGATAGTCGTGCCGGGCTGAGTGGTGATCGACGCATCGACAGTTGCTGCGGGCGTGCATGTCTGCGATACGTTGTAGGCCCCGGCAGCCAGCGGACCACAGGCTGCCTGGGCATTCATCGGGGTGACAGCGTTCGCAATGGCAACAAGCAAGGCGCTGCGAATGAAGTGGGGGGAAAGCTCGGTGCAAGTCCGGCCGCAAATGATGTGCATTAAACCTCCTTGTTCACCTCATTCAAGTCTCTCTGGATACCCTCGGCACGGCACTTCCATTGCCCCATGATCACAGTGATAAACCATAGTAGATATTTCAAAGGTTCGAGAAATAACTGAAAAACCCTGCGGGAGGGACCGAACGCCGTCGTCGTTGACGTCGCTGAACTCTTCACGTTCGTCCTTGTGTTGCTGTACTCCAATTGAGCTTTCCAACTTCATTAACCGATGGCTGGTTTGCTTTACCCCCCATTGAGGGTAGCCCCCGCAGCCGTGGCGCTCAGTAAGCTATTGCTGCTGCGCGGTATACGGATTCCCTGCGAATGGAGTGGCAATGAAAAACCAAAAAAAACCAACGGTGCACCCTGAGCGACCGGCTATCGGTATGCCTCGCGTGTTGCGCGCACATCAACCCGACCGTGAGGCCCGTGCGTTCCTGCGCCTGGCCAATCTCTCCATGAGTCTGCGCCGCGCAGAAGACTATTCGCTGCCCAAACTGCGCCTGGGCTGGCGATTGACGGCGCTGGCACTCGCGCGCAATCCGCCGGTGGGTTCCGTGACCGAGCAACTGATCGACGGGCCGGGTGGTGACATCGCCCTGCGCATCTTCAAACCTGACAATGCGCAGCAACTGCGGCCCGCGTTCATGTGGTTTTTTGGCGGTGGGTTCATCATTGGCGATCTGGACACCGCTGACGGCATCTGCCGCAGCATCGCGCTGGCCGCCAACTGCATCGTCATTGCCGTGCGCTACCGACTGGCGCCGGAGCACGACCTGTCTGCGGGCCGTGCCGATGCCCTCGCGGCATTCGAGTGGATGGCAAAAAACGGCGCGCAGTTGGGTATCGATACGACTCGCCTGGCGATTGGCGGCGATTCGGCGGGTGGCAATCTCTGTGCTGCCGTTGCCCAGGAAAGTCTGCGTCGCGGCGGCCCGTTACCGAGCCTGCAAGTGCTGGTTTACCCGGCCACCGAACTGGTGGAGAAATTCCCTTCCTACGCGGAGAACGCTTACGGGCGTGCGTTGCTGACCGATCATGCGATGCAATGGATCGAACGAACCCTGGCGCCTTCGCTCGATACGCTGGACCTGCTTGATCCCTGGTACTCCCCGCGCCGCAGCCCGGACCTGCGCGGCCTGGCGCCGGCAATCGTCGTCAGTGCCGGTTTCGATCCGATCCGCGATGACGGCCTGGACTATGCCGCTCGCTTGCGAGCAGCCGACGTGCCGGTGGAGCTGTTGCACTACGGGGGCCAGTTCCACGGGTTCCTCAATTTTGATTCGGTCAACAGTGCCAGCCGCGATGCGTTGCAGCGCATCGGCAATGCACTGACGACGGCGTTCGCCCGACAACCGGCTGCGGACAGGACGATCGAGATCGCCGACAGGGGGCCACGCAGGCATTCGCGCCTGCGCGCTACCGCTGACGAGTTGGCAACCGCCACCTTGACCACTTGGGTAGTCACCGAACGGTGGGGCATCGCTTTGTTGCGGCTGCTATCGCCAAAAGCGGCCGGTGCCTGCCGGTTGTTGATCAGGCCTTGGCTCTTGCCCACCGTCATCATTCGGCGAAGAGCCATTTCCGGCCTGGACCGACTGGCCGCGCGCCAAACCTGGCCGACAGACAAAAACTGCACTGTGAAACCTTGATCGAGGACTACGTCATGGCATTACCGGATCCGTTCAAATTGTATCGCGAGGCCATCACCCGGTTTGAGAACGGCGTCAATGCCCTGGCCGCCCGTAACATCGATTCAAAAGAAGTCGGTCTTGTGATCGACCAGTATTCGAAGGTTGCGCTCGGGTTGCAGCACCTGTCGCAGACATCGCTGGAGCGTTTGCACAAGCGCATGGGCCTGCCCAGCCGCGCCGAAGTCAACGCCCTGGCCACCGCTTTGCGGCGAGTAGAGGACAAGCTCGATCAATTGCTTCCAGCCCCCACCCATCCGGCGATTGCACCGCAACCGCCACGGACGCGGCGCCCATTGGCTGAAGTGCCCCCGACGCCACTCAAACTGGCATCCAAGCGCAAAAGAAAGGCAGGAGGTGACGATGAGCCGGCCGCATGACAACAAGATCGCTGACATGTCGGTGACCGACAGACTCCGTTCGGAGGTCAGCATGATGGTCCAGCGTGTCCTCAAGGGGCTCGAGTACCTGAGCACGCCGCCGCCAGCGGTGGGCTTGACGCCCAAGACCCTCGTGCACCGTCGCGGGACCTTGTGCCTGTACCACTATCACGCGACATCGGACGAGATCTATCGCGTGCCGTTGCTGTTTGTCATGGCGACGACCAGCAAGGCGGCCATCTTCGACCTGACGAAGGGACAGAGCCTGATCGAGTTTCTGCTCGCAAAGGGCTACGACGTCTATGTCATGGACTGGAATGCGCCGAGCCAGGAAGAGGCCCATCTGAAGCTTGACCACTACGTGCTCGACTTCATTCCGGATTGTATTCGCCGGGTGCAGCAAGACTCGGGCGTGGAAGACATCACGCTGATTGGCTACTGCATGGGCGGTGTGCTGGCGACGCTTTACGCCGCGCTGCATCCCGCAGGACCGTTGAAGAACCTGGTGTGTTTCACGACACCCATCGACTGGACGAAGATGCCCCTGGCCAAACAGCGTCACTTCAAGGCTGAACGCTTGATTGATGCGACGGGTCTGGTCCCGCCTGAGGCCATTATCAAGGCGATTGAATTGCATCGCCCCGCAGGCCGCATTGCCGGCCAGGCCCGGCTCTGGGCCAACATGTGGAGCGACGACTACGTCAGGGGACACCGCATGATGGCGCGTTTCAATGACGAAACCTTGCCGCTTCCCGGCGGGTATTTCCGGCAGATCCATCAAGAATTCGGGCTAAAGAATTCGCTGTACGAAGGTGGCTTGCGCATCGGTGGTCAAGCGGTCGATTTGAAGAACATCGAGGCTTCGCTGCTGCACATCATCGCGCAATACGATTCCCTGGTACCGCCTGATTGTGCGCAGCCTTTGGTGGCCCGCGTGGGTTCGCGCGACAAGGAAGAGCTGATGCTGCCGGGCGGGCATGTCAGCCTGGTAGCGGGGCCGGCCGCGATCAAGCGGATGTGGCCCAGGCTCGATCAATGGCTGGGTGGCCGATCCGTATGAACATCGCGAAGGTGGTAGCAGACAACTGCATGAAGCCAACTGACCGACCCGACGCGCACGACATCACTGGTTGTATCAACGGGCCTGCTGCTTTGGCTGGTCGCATGAAGCTTTAGTACAGGCAAAAAAAAGCCCGCGATGGGGAGTGCGGGCCGGGAATCACAAAAGGAGTGGGATCTACCGTACGCCGACGGTTGTGAAAATATTGTGAGATGAGTTGAGCAAGGCCAGGCACAGAGCCTGGCCACCCAGCGCTGTGTCTTAGAAACGATACTTCGCTGAAGCCGTAATGCTGCGTGGTGCACCGTATGTCAGCGCGCCGTAGGCATCGAAGATGTCGAAGTACTTCTCATCGGTAATGTTGTCCGCGTTCACTTGGGCCGAGAGGTTTTCGGTGATCTCGTAACGAGCCATCAGGTTGACCAGTGCATAGGCATCCTGCTGGATTTTCTCGGAGTTGCCGGCCGGGTTGGTGGCGTAGGTGTAGATCGAGTCCTGCCAGTTAACCCCGCCGCCAATGGTCAGCTTGTTGAAAACACCTGGTAGACGGTAGGTGGTGAAGGTGCGCAGCAACTTGGTCGGGTACAGGGTGTTGACGTCGTCGCCATGGGCGTCTTCAGCCTTGAACTGGGTGTAGCCGATGGTGGCATTCCAGTCGGTGGCGATTTCACCGGACACTTCAAGCTCAAAGCCCTTGCTGGTCGCGCCTTTGGTGGCCTCGTAGGCGAAGCCGCCGACGGGGTTCGTAGGGTCGATCAGCTCGCCGGTGTTCTTGCCCAGATTATCCTGTTTGATCTGGAAGATCGCCGCGGAAGCGTTCAAGCGGCCGCCGAAGTATTCACCCTTGAGGCCCAATTCCGTGCTCTCGCCAACAATCGGGTCGAGTTCCTGGCCATTGCGGTCGCGTACCGACTGAGGCAGGAAAATTTCCGTATAGCTGGCATAGGCCGAGAGGTTGTCGGTGAGGTCGTAGACCACGCCGGCATAAGGCGTCAGCTCGTGATCGACATCGGTCTTGCTCACTTCCGAGAACACGTCATCGGCGGTCTTCTCGTACCAGCTTTCACGGGCGCCGAGAATCACTTTCAAATCGTCGGTCACGCTCAGGCGGGTGGCTGCGTAAAGCCCTTTCTGCCGGGTCTCGCTGTAGCCGTAGTCAGTCCGCGGGCCCCAGATCGGCTCGGGGAAGTGGCCGTTGTAACTGTCGAAGTCGGCAACACCGTCAAACCCGGTTTGCGCATTGAGTGCATCGGCGTCGAACTTCTGTTTGCTGTCCACGTAACCGAAGGCCACTTCGTGCTCGCGGCCCAGGAACGTGAACGGGCCATTGAAGCGGATGCCGTAGTCGTCCTGGGTAGTCTCGGTCTTGTAGGTCGCCGGGAACGAGAACATGCCAGAGCTGCCGTTCTGCCCGGGATTGCCGGAGAGATACAGCAGGGAAGAGTCGCCGGTTCGCTCGCCACGGTTGTAGCTGAGGTGCACTTGCCAGTCGTTGGCAAACGTGTGGTCGAGGTTGACGAAGTAGGTTTTGTAAGTGGTGTCCCACTTGCTCCAGTCAGCAGACGTTGTCTTCGAGCGGCTCCAGTGAGTGCGGCTGCCATCGGCATACCAGACCGGCAGGCCACCCCACATTGGAGATTCGGCATTGCTTTCCTGGTGACTCAAGCCGAACCACAAGGTGGTGTCGGGCGTCAGGTCGATGTCCATGGTGCCGTAAAGGGTCTGGCGCTTGTTCGAGTTCATGTCGATCCAGGTGTCGCCCTCATTGGTCTCCCCGACAAAGCGCGCACGAATCGTGCCTTCCTCGTTCAGCGCCGTGGACACATCGGTCTCCACGCCATAGGTGTCCCAAGTACCGGCGCTCAGCTCCACCGAACCCTTCAGTTCCTTGCTGTTGGCGCGCTTGCGCACCATGTTGAGGGACGCGGAAGGGTCACCCGCGCCGGTCATCAAACCGTTGGCGCCGCGCACCACTTCAACTCGGTCATACATGGCCAGACTGCTGAAAATCTCACCCGAACTCCATGGCTGCTCATAGATGGTCGGTACGCCATCGATCATCAGCGAGTTGAGTTCAAAGCCGCGGGCGTTGAACTGGGCACGGCTGGTTTCATAGCGATTGACCGACACACCGGTGGCGTTGTTGACCACGTCGAGGATGGTTTTCAGATCCTGGTCTTGAATGCGCTGTTGGGTGACGACGCTGACGGACTGCGGTGTTTCGCGCAGCGACATGGTCAACGGCGTGGCCGTGCGCGCAGCATCCGTCGTGTAAGAGTTAGTGCCCTCGGTAACCCCGACTTGCTCTGCGTTGGCAGTCTCGGTGATTGCGATGGGGTTCAAGGTCAAAGCGCTTTCAGTCGTCTGCTCAGTTGCTTCCGCCGCCTGCAAGGACGGAGCCGCGACGGTGATACCGGCCGCAAGCATGTGTACTGCGAGAGCCAGAGGCCGGAGTGCCAGGGACGAACGCGGGGCAACGGTGTTTTCTGCACACAGGAAGATTGGGGCGGACATGCGAACTCACATATGAATTGGTGTTATTTGAGAATAACTATCATACGCATGCGTTAATCATTGAGGAATGGGTTTTATACCTATTTGAGAACATTTATCATATGTGACAGCGTCCGGCACATTCCCTGGACCTGATCATTCTCACTAATGGCCTCCTGTAAACATCCTTCTTTGACCCAACTGGTTGAGATCCACTACGAGGAACTCAAGGCCTGCCGGAAAAATACCGAGCTGTGTTTCTGCTCTCCCGTTGCGAAGGATTCACCCTGCGTGAGATCGCTATGCAGTTGGATATCAAGGAGCGCACCATCGAAAAGCAGATCGCCAAAGGGATGCAGCACTGTCGTGCCCGCCTGATCGGGGCATAACGGTACCTTGCTCGGTGAAAGCCGCCGGTCACCAGTGCCGAGGTTTCCATCAATCGGCCCATTCACCCTGTGGCTTACTTCAGCAGCGAAAGGGACTTGAGCAGGTCGAGCAGGCCTTCAGGCACCAAAGGGGAGGCGGGGCTGAAGTTCGTGCTGTCGCACCATTTGGCATGGAAAACCGCCCCGTTGCTTTCCTGACCTTCTATCTCGTTTTTTTCGTAGACAAGCACGTCGTCGAATGTCGCGTCATAGATCTGGACGATTTCGTGCCCTGGCTTGCCGGCGTAGGTGAAGAGGCTTTCCAGAGTACCCAGCAGGCGAACGCCATGAATCGGCAAACCCAACTCTTCCTGCACCTCCCTGACTATCGCATCGGCACTTCTCTCGCCAAATTCGATGCCGCCGCCGATGGGGCGATAGAGGATTCGTTGTTCCTCGGTATCGTGAAACTGATTGACCAAAATCTTGCCAAGATGATGAAAGATGCAGAGGGCGAGGGGGCGAATGCGATGTTCGGACACCGGTAAAATTCCTTTTTATAAAGCGGATTTGTGAAAGTACAGGCAAGCGAACCCATCTGGGGCTGTATTCATTAATTCTGGAATCTAGCGTTCCAGATTGAGAGTCTCCTGAACATGAGCGGGCAGGGCGGCCAGAAACGCGGAGTAGTTGATTCAATGACGCCGGTGCGCCAGATTGCCTCAATCTTTTAGCGGGTTTTTATCGTTTGGTGTTTTCCGAGTACGGCGATTTATGCCAAGGATAGCCCTTTACGCTAAGTTGAAAGGCGTAATCGAATAGACGCTTCATGTACTCGCCATCGAATTTCCGCAGGTGCGGAAAGTTGAAGTCGGAGTCAATGTACGCAAGATTGAAATCCGCTCCATCCTGCTGCGCCATACGGTAAATTCGCTCCAGGTCACTGATCCCCTGAGTTTGAATCAATGCGCTGATGGCGCGACCGCCGATGCTCAATGTACGGCGTTTGGTCCCGGACCACTGTGGCTCCAGTGTCCCGTTACGAATGACATAGAAATGGCGGTCGAGTCGCAAAGGGGCTCCGACGGCTTTGCTCAGCGCCATCACAGTGTTGGGTGGGTATAGAAACACTTGCGTGATGACCCCGCCGTCCACGTGCATTTCCTGAAACTGTTTGCCGTCAACCTCCACATCGATCATGACCGGCGAGACTGCACCGGGAATACTCATGGAAGCGAGCATGATGCTGCGAAAGAGTTCGAGCGCTCCCGGTGCTTGGCTTGCGGCAATAGCGCCCATGTTCCAGGTGACTGGCCGCCCTGAATCAAGGTCAGTGGTGCCGATCAGCAGAATTCGTCCTTTGGAATATTCCAGCGCAATCGTCGCAAGAATCTCTGCCGTGACGTATTTTGCGATGAGCCGCGACAGTGGCTTGCTGTCCGCTATCCCGTCGCTGGCAAAACGCGTTAACACGTTTCGCGAATGAAAAATGTCTTTTGGACCGATTGCGTTGGAGACGTAACGAATCACGCCGTCATATTCAGACCCCAGGTAGGCAAACGGGGCGACGAGGGCGCCCGCGCTAATGCCTGTGACGACCTTGAAAATGGGGCGGGTCCCATGCGTAGTCCATCCGGCAATCAGCCCCGCTGCGAATGCGCCTGCATCTCCACCGCCGGAAACTGCCAGCATGTGTGCCAGCGGCAGGACATCGTTCGGCTTTCCGGAGTCGGCGAGCAACAGGCTCTCACGTTTGTTGGACTGAACCGCATCCTCAATGAAAGGGGTCTGGTCATGGTCCAGCCTGTAGCGAGCATCAGGGATGCCCGGGATGATGGCTTTTTCCGTCAAGGTTGGCGGAACCGCGTCTCGGCGAGGCAGACACGCTTGAAGAAACATGTCCAAAGAGGCGCCAGGTCTGAGCGGAAATGGTTTCAAATTGCCTCCTCCGGCCCTGCCGGTCGACAGCCAATGCGCTCATCGTGAAGCCCGCAGCTATCCTACGTTAGTTGAAGTCTCTCTAATGCGTAATCCTTACCTGTCAAGGTAAGTTCAAAAGTGGTGGCGCCGAATGTGCCCCTTGTCACTTTTTGCTCCACAAGACGTTTCGCCTGGAGTTGCTTCAGACCGGCTTCAACTTCCAATGTGCTGAGTGAGACAAGCTTGCAAATCGAGTCCAGGTTTGCAACTTTTCTGAAGTTCGCATGATAGGCCAATGCTTCCATCAGCAGCGTTTGGTTATCTGTCAGCTTTGGAAATTGAGGGTTGTTTTTTTTGTAAACTTTCCGCTCTATCTCGTGTAACTCGCCGTAAGTTCCATCAGTGATGCGGGCGTAATAAATCGCTACAGACATAGTGCTGAGTAAAATCGCGATAATCATCAGTGACCAATTCGGCATTGGCGTTTCCAGCAAGAGCCAATCCCAAAAACGCAGTAGCCAGCCCGTGGTATCTGCTGACAACGTCAGGTCGAAGTGAGTGTCGAGCAGCTTTATGGCAGCCCAAGTGACAAGGAAAATTCCAGCCGGGTAGGCCATTACCTTGAACCTGAACGGGGAATGCCTGCCTTGTGCTGACATGATGATCGTCTCTAGTGCAGAAACAGATGCAATCAGCATAGCAGTGGAAAAATGTCCCTATGGCAGACGACCTGCAAGGTGCCAAATGCGGTATGAGCGCTCCTCGTTTGGAAAAGCATCACTGGCTATCCAGGTTCTTTCTGAACCCGCGAAGGTTCATGGCGCACAGGCAAAACTGCAGGGCGATCAGCGCGTAGGCTTCGGCGTGTACGCCCCAGATCACCCACAAAACGTTGCTGATAATAAAGCTGATGAAACCTGTCATTCTCCGGCCTGGACGTTGAGACCCGATCAGCCATGCAGCGAGCACTGTCACCACCATAGCGGGCCATTGAACCCAATCAAGATAAGCCAAGACGTTCACCTCCCAAGTCACTCGAACGGTTGACAAGATCCGGTCGTGATAATTACAGACGGGGCGTCGTTGAGCGGTGGATGCGACCTGTTTGTACTGTAAGCGACACGCCATCGAACTCTGCCTGGGGTTTCCTGTCGACCCATCACCCGTTTCTCAACACGCTCGGCGGTGACTTCAAACACGATCACGATTAGCTCGCGACCGTCTGACACACTCCCGGCTATGGTGATCGCGATGAATTGTCTTATATGTGTCGGTACTGCGCAGCGCATTCAATGTCACGGCCCCTGGGAAGAGCGGGATTGTCCGGAATGTGGTCGTTATCGCGTGTCGGATGAGCTCCTCATGATGCTGATGGAGCAAGGTCAAATATTCGATGTGAGCAAAACCAGGCGTTGGCTCGATAGTCGGCGAGGGGAGGGAGCTGTTCCTTCAATCGAAATTCATGAAGCGCTTCTACGGCCCTGAAGTCAGGGGTAACAGTCGACCTTCGCTGATGGGGCCATGGCATAGCTTGATCCGACACTCATTTTATTTGCGTCCCGGGCACGAAAAGTTTACCTGGGTCATCGAACTCCTTCAGGTCAATCAAGGCTCGGCAAACGCAATGCGAGAACTGTTTCTGCAGCGTATCGGGGTCTTTCCAGGCTATTTGCGATGCTTGTAAATGCTTATTCTCGGGCGATTTATAGCAGACACAATTGTCGAGTCGGGTGATGCCGTCATTTGTGCTCTGACAAGCCGTGGTCAGCAAAGAGATCGCGATGAGCATTGCATAGCGTTTCATTGGCTCCCCTCCGAGACGATTGCGAAGGCCTTACCAAGCAAAACGCAATCTGCTCAATACGCCCGAAATTAGAAAGAAGCTTAGCTGTCATTTTCCAACGCTGGCAGAATCCCCTCAACTTGATCGTTTTGGAGAACACCATGCTTCGTGCGTTTGAACGAAGACTCGACCCTTTCCCGCCCGACGAGGTGCCACCGCCACCCAACGGCCTGGCTCGATTCCTGTGGGCCTGTACGCGGGGCGCCCGCGGTTACATCCTTGCGCTTACGTTGCTCAGTGCCGCTGTGTCGATTTACGAAGCCTGGCTTTTTTCCTTCCTCGGGCAGGTCGTGGATCTGCTCTCGACCTGGCAGGCTGGTGGCGAGGCGGCTGCGCAGGAAACCCGCGTGTTGTGGGGCATGGGCATCGTCATGGTGACCAGTGTCGGGCTGGTGGCGTTGCGCACCATGGTGCAGCACCAGATATTGGCGATTAACTTACCGTTGCGACTGCGCTGGGATTTCCATCGCCTGATGCTGCGGCAAAGCCTTTCGTTTTTTTCCGATGAGTTTTCCGGCCGGGTCACCACCAAGGTAATGCAGACTGCGCTAGCGGTGCGCGACGTGCTATTCACCCTGATCGAGATCGCCCCCGGGATCGGGGTGTATTTCATCGCGATCATCGCATTGGCCGGCGGCTTCGCACTGAAGCTGATGCTGCCTTTCGTTGCCTGGGTCGTGCTGTTCGGGCTGGCCATGATGTACTTCGTGCCGCGCTTGGGGAAAGTCGGCCAGGAACAAGCCAATGCGCGGTCGCTGATGACCGGGCGTATCTCGGACGCCTACACCAATATCACGACGGTGAAGCTGTTCTCCCACTCCAATCGCGAAGCGCACTTCGCGCGAGCAGCGATGGAGGATTTCAAGCAAACCGGCTTTCGTCAGATGCGCCTGGTCAGCCAGTTCGAGATCGTCAACCAGGCATTGGTGGTGGCGTTGATCATGGCCGCCGGCGGTTATGCGCTGTGGTTATGGCATCAGGGCGAGGTCGGCGCTGGTGCCGTGGCGGCAATCACCGCCATGGCGTTGCGTATCAATGGCATGTCGCACTGGATCATGTGGCAAATGACCTCGCTGTTCGAGAGCATCGGCACCGTGCAGGATGGCATGGCGACGTTTACCCGCGGCCCCAAGGTGCAAGATGCACCGGACGCGGGCGTGCTGGTGACCTCCGGCGGCGCTGTGACTTTCGATAAGGTGAGCTTCAACTACAGTGGCGAACGCCAGGTGCTCGATGGCCTGAGCCTGAACATTCGCGCGGGCGAAAAAATCGGCCTGGTTGGCCGTTCAGGCGCAGGCAAATCCACGCTGATCAACCTGCTGCTGCGATTCTATGATGTCGACAGCGGGCAGATTCGCATCGACGGGCAAGACATCGCAAAAGTGACACAAGACAGCCTGCGTGGTGCCATCGGCATGGTCACCCAGGACACTTCCCTGTTGCACCGTTCCATTCGCGACAACATCGCCTACGGCCGTCCCGATGCGACCGACGCACAAATCCGCAGCGCCGCGGCCAGTGCCCAGGCCCATGAATTCATCAGCCAACTGAGCGACCGGCAAGGCCACACCGGCTACGACACCCTGGTCGGTGAGCGCGGCATCAAGCTGTCGGGCGGCCAGCGCCAGCGCGTCGCGATTGCCCGAGTGATGCTCAAGAACGCCCCGATTCTGCTGCTTGACGAGGCGACCAGCGCTCTGGATTCGGAAGTCGAAGTGGCTATTCAGGAAAGCCTTGATGAAATGATGGAGGGTAAAACCGTGATCGCCATCGCCCATCGGCTGTCCACGATTGCGGCGATGGATCGACTGGTTGTCATGGATGACGGACGCATCATCGAACAGGGCACCCACACCGAACTGCTCGCGAAGAACGGCATCTATGCGCGGCTTTGGCAGCATCAGAGTGGCGGGTTCCTGGGTGAGGATCAGGGCGTGGTCGAGGCTATGGATCAGGTGTGAGTGTGAAGGGTGTGCGGGGTTCGATCGTTGTCAGTCGGGGAGGGCTGCTCAGACCCATGGCTGCCTGTTTTAGAGGGCAGCCAACGACTGTGGATTCAACCGGTCGATGCAATACAACTAAATTCTGTCTAAGCAGAAGGACTGTTTCCAACGCAAAACTGCCGTTGGGCAGCTCTTGGGCGTCCGCCAAAAAACTGGTATTTGTGATCAGTCTCGCGCGGTTCGATTTTGCCTAAAACAATCCCATCGATCCGAATGGGATCTGGATTTCTCGACTTATTTTCATCAGGAACTACTTTTATTTGAGCCTGCTGCTACGGCTTTGGTGTAGCGCATTTCGACTAAAAGGAGCTTGGAAGATGAAATTCAGTATGAAGGCGCCAAGTAAGAGTTTGCTTCGTGGCGAGTGGCGCACCCTCAAAACGACAGGGGTCATCTGTTCCTTGGTAGCTTCAATTGCAGTAGCCACCCAAGCTATCGCCGCAGAGACCGAGAAACCAAAGCCTGCATCGGAAGCCACCAAAGCCGCTAACAATGCGCTGCTCAAGGAGCTGCCGTTCAACGACAAGACGTCCTTTGAGCTGGCTCACAAAGGATTTATTGCTCCCCTGCCATCGACAGTCATTAAGGGCACCTCGGGCAATGTAATCTGGGACCCGGCCAAATACGCGTTTATCAAAGAAGGCGAAGAGGCTCCGGATACTACCAACCCCAGTCTGTGGCGGCAGTCCCAGCTGATCAACATTTCCGGCTTGTTCGAGGTGACTGACGGTATCTATCAGGTTCGCAACTACGACCTGTCGAATATGACCATCGTCGAGGGCAAGGATGGCATCACCGTGTTCGACCCGCTGATTTCTGCCGAAACCGCCAAGGCTGCACTCGATCTTTATTACCAGCATCGACCGAAAAAGCCGGTCGTGGCGGTGATTTACACCCACAGCCATGTTGACCACTACGGTGGTGTACGTGGTGTGGTGAACGAAGAGGATGTGAAAGCCGGCAAGGTGAAGATTTACGCCCCGCTTGGATTCATCGAGCATGCGGTAGCCGAAAACGTCATGGCCGGGACCGCCATGAGTCGTCGCGCCAGCTACATGTACGGCAACCTGTTGCCTCCGGCTCCGACCGGTCAATTGGGTGCCGGTCTGGGCACCACGACATCGGCGGGCACGGTGACGCTGATCCCGCCGACCGACATCATCAAGGCGACCGGCGAAACCCATGTCATTGACGGCCTGACGTACCAGTTCCTATACGCCCCTGGCAGTGAAGCGCCCGCTGAGATGCTCTATTACATCAAGGAGAAGAAAGCGCTCAACACCGCCGAAGACTCCACCCACACCCTGCACAACACTTACTCGTTGCGCGGCGCGAAGATCCGTGAACCGTTGCCGTGGTCAAAATACCTCAACGAGGCACTCAAGCTGTGGGGCGACGATGTCCAAGTGATGTATGCCATGCACCACTGGCCAGTCTGGGGTAACAAGGAGGTACGCGAGCAGTTGTCTTCCCAGCGTGACATGTACCGCTACATCAACGACGAAACCCTGCGGATGATCAACAAGGGTTACACCATGGTCGAGATCGCCGAGCAGTTCAAACTGCCCAAGGCAATCGCCAACAAATTCTCCAACCGTGGCTACTACGGTTCGGTGAACCACAACGTCAAAGCTACCTACGTGTTGTATCTGGGCTGGTTTACCGGTAATCCGGCGCAGTTGAACGAACTGCCACCAGAGGAAGGCGGCAAGCATTACGTCGAGATGATGGGCGGCGAAGAGGCGGTCCTCAAGAAAGCCAAGGAGTATTTCGATAAGGGTGAGTTCCGCTGGGTCGCCGAAGTCGTTAATCATGTGGTGTTCGCCAATCCAGGCAACCAGGCGGCCAAGAACATGCAGGCCGATGCCCTGGAGCAATTGGGCTACCAGGCCGAAAGTGGGCCATGGCGTAACTTCTATCTCACCGGCGCCAAGGAGTTGCGCGAAGGTGTGATGAAGCTGCCGACACCAGATACCGCCAGCCCGGATACGGTGCGGGCGATGGATCTGGACTTGTTCTTTGACTTCCTGGCCATGCGCTTGAATGGGCCAAAAGCCGAAGGCAAGCGATTGTCGCTCAACTTCGATTTCACCGACCTCAAACAGAAATACTCGGTGGAAATGGAGAATGGCGTGCTTAACCATACCGAAGGCGTTGAAGCAAAAGATGCGGATGCGAAGGTGACCCTGAGCCGCGACACGCTGAACAAGATCGTGTTGAAAGAGACCACGTTGAAAGACGCACTGGCCTCAGGGGATATCAAAATCGATGGAGAGCAAGGGAAGCTGGAGGAGCTGGTGTCCTACATGGACAACTTCGATTTCTGGTTCAACATCGTGACGCCGTAACGAAAGCCAATCATGTCGCAGGTAGCTCTGCGGCAAACCAATCGTTCCTGGAGGATGGCAGTGTGCGAACGCGCTGCCGTCACTCCAGTAGAACATTCAGCCTTTCTTGATTGGATTTCCCACCAACTTGGACGGAACCTATGAAATTAGCGATATGGGTGTTGGCTTTACTGTCTTTGGCAGGATGTGCAACTCCAACCATGAACGAGATGCGTCAGGAAGCCCCTCGCGAGGTTTTGCATTCAAAAAAAACCGACAAGGTCATCGCGGATTGCGTTCAGCGCGAGTGGCAAAGCCTGTTCGTTTTTGAAGGACGGGATGGGGCAACCCAGGAATCGGGCAGCAAAAGCGGCTACACCGTAGCAACGAGTGGCTCCGCGTATTTTGTCGACATCCAGCCAGAAACATCTGGTTCGGTGGCTAAATATTACGCTGCGACGTCTCTCTGGATATCAAAAAAACACTTGGCCGCGTTACAAAGCTGTATCTGAATCACCCCTGATTTCGTAAACAATGGATGACCCCTATTGGCCGTTTTCTGCCTGACGCGACCGGCAGCAACCGACCCAATATAGACATTGCTAAAGCGCGTTGAGAATCGTGCCTCGATCGTCAAGGTTTCGAGCTATTGCGATACGTGTGGCAACGCATGAATGACATCCGCAGCCATCTTTTCAGCACTGTTGATCCCGTCAATCCGTAGGACCGGAACGGTCTGCTCTGATAGCCACGCCTCGTGCCACGCCCGGTTGCGTCCTGAAAAGTTCGGATCGTCATACTGCGAAGCCCATTCCCGAAAGGCCACGTGTATCTCATGCATGTCACCACCCGGTGCTATCCGATCTCCAAAGCGCTCCTTTTCACGCGCGGCCAGCCGTTTAAGGCGAACGGGCGTTGGTGTGACAACGAACACAATCAAATCGACATGGGTAATCAGCGCTTCTCCCCAGCCCATACAAGAGCCGGTCAGCACCCAATCGTCGTCACCGAACTTTTGCTGGATCAATGACACGCGCTCACTGGGAGGCCGCTTGGTTGTAAAAGGAGGGTTAGTGGGTATCCAGAAATAATCATCGACATCGACCTGTTGTACACCGAGCAGAGTTGCGATGTTTTGACCCACAGTAGTCACGCCCGCACACGAAGCACCTGTAATGTAAATCCGCAATTTTTCCTCCATGGATACAAGTCGGTTTCGAGGTCGGCAAGATATCCCATACCTGTCTGAGTCTCACTATTTGCCCTAAAGGCCCAACTTCCGCTCAAGTTCAGCCTCGGTCCAAACGCCGCTGAGGGGGCCGCCCGGCAAGCCTTCATTGGCTCGCGTCAGCGGGAACACCACCGGCGTAAATCCGGCGTCGCGCACCAGCCGCGCTCCCATTTCCCGGGCCTGGGCGTCGTCGGCAAAAAGGGGAATCGCCTTGTCTTTGCCAGACTGGTCTTTCATGGCGGCATAGCCGATGGCGTTGAACGCTCGCACCAGGTGCACCCCTGGCAGATATTGCTGGTCTGCCAGGGCTACTCCCAGATCCAGCGCCTTGCGCCCAACGTCTGCGTCTCGTCCGCTGAAGGGGTTGCTGGTGCTGAACACCACCTTGCCGTCCAGCTTGCCCTTCAGTTGTTCGGACAGTACCGGCATCGCGCCGTAGGGAACACTCAACACGATCACATCGCCCCATACAGCGGCATCACCGACAGAACCCGCCTGGGCGTTGGGGCCGGCGGTCTTGACCAGTTCCGTCAGTTCCTCGGGGTGGCGCGATGAAAACATCACCGAGTGCCCGGCCTTTGCCCATAGTGTGCCAAGCGTGCCGCCGACATTACCGGCGCCAATCACGCTGATCTTGAGGGTGTCCGCCATCGCCTGGCTGGTGCACAGAACCAGGCTGGCGAGCATCAAAAAGAGGATTCTGGACATTCGTTGTGCTCCTGCGTTGGAAAGCAAACTTATATCCACTGTAGTAGAGCCCGCCGGGCTAACTTCAGTTGGCGGCGGACGAAACCACATCATCCGGCGATTTCACCTTGCACAAGCCTTTTCCAAACACATCGGTGGCTTTTGTATTGGGCCAGCCTGGAAATTGCAGGTCATGGGACAGGTTCGTTATCGCGACGTTGGCCAGGAATGGGTGGGCCTTTTTTATATCGACAACGGCCTTTGCAAAGTCGTCTCGATTGGAAAGGCACATCGTCAGCGAGTTTGCGTGGAAGTTGCCAATATAGACGGCGTCCCCAGGCTTGACGCTGAAGAGTAGTGGCGTTTTCTGATCGGCACTGAACCCGTCAAAAAAACGGTAGTACCAGTGGGTGACTTCATAAGTGCCGGCTGGTACTTCGTAAACGAAGCTGTTGCCCATGATATGTGAGGTGCCACGAATTTCGTTGTTCTGGTCCAGTGTTGTAAGTGCGATGCGGGTCGCTTTCGCCTGGGAGGCCGGATCATGATATTTGAGCAATACATTCAGTCCGTGCGGCTGAGTGAGAAACCCCTCGGAAACAAAACCGACAACAATCGCTTTTTGGGGATCGATGGGCTTATGTTCATCGGCTCGATCAATCATGTTGGAAGCGGTGACGCAGCCGCCCAGCGTTAGCATGGCGGCAAGCGCCAATATCCACTTGTACATCCTTTATTTCCTTGTGGTGAAGTTGCGATCCGGCAGGGCATGCCTTGGTCAATCGTTAGTGAGAAACACCACGGTCTGCTGACCTTCTTCGACAACGATTCGTCTTACCAGCGAATTCATGTCGACTACGCTCCAGATGAAATAAGCACCTGCCGGTATTGCGTCAAACTGGAATTCGCCTGAGCTGTTGCTGTGTGTGCGACGGGTGAGCGGATCAATTCGGGGGTCAAACCGATCCGGCAATCGAATACCTTCCCGTTCGGCCTGTTGCCGCTTTTCTGTGTAGGGCGTTGCTGGCCACAGCAGCATATTGCTGTTGTCGCCATAGAGTATCCGGCCTCGGCGGTCCGTGAAGTACAGCTTTCCCGAGATAGACCCAACGCCTGCTGTTGCCTGCGCCTGCATCAGTTGTGCGTATTCGGCTTCGGGCATCCGCGAGATGGGTTTGGGTTCGTTGTTGGTAGAGCATCCGGCCAAGGTGAGTGCCAGTAATGCGGTGGTAAAGCGCCATACAGCCATCAAAAAGCTCCATTTACTGCACGAGTGGACGTGCAGGGTCCTGTTCGGTATTTCGGTTTGTTTGTTGTGAGTCGGCCAGCGCAGTCGTCTGAGGCTGCGCGATTGTGAACACTCCGCTGGTCACCCTCGATATGCGCAACTGGCGAAATGATACCTCGGCGCGGATGAAATTAAGCGGGTCAAAGCATCAAAGCGCTTTCTGCCGACAGTGGAGCAGGGCCTCGCTGATCATGGCGTGGACCAGTGAAGGAGAAACACCGAGGATCTTTGCGATTTCATTCTGTTTCATGCCGTGAATTCGGCACATTTCGAACGCATAGCGAGTGCGTTCTGGCAAATCCGACAAAGCTCCGGAAACCCTTTCCAGCACCTGTTGATCCGACACCAGTGCTTCCGGCGTTTCCGTCTGTGGGCCGGACATCTCGCTGCTGTCATCGTCCTGGACGATCCAGCGTTCTTCAAATTGGCGGCGACGGTAATGGTCGATCGACAGATTGCGCACTACACGAGTGAGGTACGAAGCTTGGGACCGGATCGGCCCGCTGGCGTCGGCTTCACCCACTTTGAGAAAGGCTTCATGGACAATGTCTTCGGCATGGCTGCGGCATCCGGTGATTCGCGCCGCGAGTCCAATCAAGCGCTGACGCCGCTCAAAGAACACTTCAAGCAATTGGGACCCGCTCCCCGCCGTATTGGGCTTTTGCATGATGCACCTGAATTATTTTATGAATCTGTCAGCGAGGGTCGTGAATTTATTCTTATTAAGAATTATTTGCAATAATGTTCCCGTCAAGCCGAAGGTGATTTCAGCGGTGTGCTGGAACTGAACCAAAACCACGGGACATGGAGTAAGCTTGCCGAAATTTTTCTTCTACCCGCCATGATGACCAATCTTCCCTGCCCGCAGAAATCTACTGGTGAAATTGCTGCCGACTGGTGCGTGCGACTGCATTTCGGCGAGTGCACGGATGCAGATCGTGCCGAGTTCCGGCGCTGGCATGATGCTGACCCGTCCCATGCGGTGGAATACACGAACATGTGTCGCATCTGGCAGGTCAGCGAGCAGCTACCCGCCAGCGTCGATGTCGACAGGTCGGGGCGCTCGCGCTGGAGCCAGCCGTTGTCCTGGATGGCGCGCGCGGCAGTGGTGCTGGCGGTCGTCGGTGCCGCTTGGGGTACAGGTTGGTCAGCGGGCATGTTGCCGGGCAGTGTTCGCTACTTCATGGCGCAGGAAGTTCGTCGACAGGTGCTGCTGCCTGATCAAAGCCAGGTGCAACTCAATCAGCGCACCAGCCTTGTCTATCTCGGTTTCCGCGATCAACGCCAGGTACATCTGCGTAATGGCGAGGCGTTTTTCGATGTGCAGCACGATCTTGAAAAGCCGTTCGTGATCCGTGCCGATAACGCGAGTATCAGAGTCACCGGTACCCATTTCAATGTCTGGACCGGCCAAGAACTCACCACGGTAACCGTCACCCAGGGTTCGGTGCTGGCGTCGCGCGATGGCGGCGATGACAACAATCAGGGGACGGTGCTCACGGCCGGAATGCAAGCGGCATTTGGCCCTGACCGCATGTTGCAGTTGGCCCGCATCGATCCATCCCGGGCCGCTGCCTGGCGCAATGGCAAGCTGATGCTCGATGATGTCAGCCTGCGCGAGGCGCTGCCCCTGATCAACCGCTACCTTGACGTACCGTTGAAGCTGGCGAGCAGCGATGTCGGCGACCTGCGCTTCGGTGGCACCTATGACACCGCCGACCTTGGTCAACTGGTCAGCGCGCTGCCGAAGGTATTGCCAGTCAAGTTACGTCACAGCGATCAAGCGACCCTGCTAATCAAGCGCTGAAACCTGTCCTCTGGATTTCTTTTTTGTGATTTTCTGAACAAATCACACGCTCATTCGTCGATCCGGCATGCCCTGACAATCAAGCTACCGGAAGCATTATGAGCGCCTATCCACTGAATCGACCCGCCCTGCGTCTGCGCCGCTGCATCGCCGCCGCCACTCTTGGCCTCACGCTGGTGACAGCTGCGCCGGCGATGGCCGACCCGGTCCAAGTCAACATCCCTTCGCAGGCGCTGTCGTCGGCGCTTTCCGATCTGGCCAGGCAGACCAATCTGCAGATCATCTACAGTCAGGACACCGTGTCCGGTATTCGTAGTCGTGACGTCGCCGGAGAGATGGAGCCTGAGGCAGCGCTGCGTCAGTTGTTGGGAGGGGCCAGGATTGCCTACCAGATCGAAGGCAATCATGTGACCTTGCAGGGAAGCCGGGATGACTCGGCGATGACTTTGCCTGTCACCAGCGTCGTTGGTCAGGCGTATAGCTCCGTGAGCGCCGACGACGGCTATGTCGCCAAGCGCGCTTCTGCTGGCACCAAGACCGACACACCTCTGGTTGAAACGCCATACTCGGTTTCCGTGGTCACCCGTGAGCAAATGGAAGCCCAGCAGCCCAAGACCATCGGCCAGGCCCTGCGTTATACGCCGGGCGTCAATGCCGAAATCGCCGGTCCTCAGTTTGTGACCGACCAGTTGACCATTCGCGGTTTTCAGCAGGGCACCGGGCGCATGTTGCGTGATGGAACGCGCACCTTCCTGCCCGAGTTTCTCGGCTGGGACGCCCCCGAACCTTATGGTTTGGAACGAATTGAAGTGCTGCGCGGTGCCAGCTCGGTCCTTTACGGAGCCTCCGACCCGGGCGGACAGATCAATCTGGTGACAAAGCGCCCGACGATCGAGCCACTGCATGAAGTGCAGTTGCAAATGGGCAACCAGAATTACCAGCAGGGCGCCTTTGACCTGGGGGATGCGCTGGACGAGGAGGGCATCTGGAGTTATCGCCTGACCGGCCTGTTCCGGGAAGCCGATGCCCAGACCGATCACATTACCAACCGTCGTCAGTACATCGCCCCAGCCATCAGCTACCGCCCCAGCGACAACACCGAGCTGACGTTCCTGGGCGAGTACCAGAAGCAGACCGGCAACTTCGCCAACCCGCTGCCGGCCGACGGCACTGTGTTTCGCGACCCGCGCGGTCGCCTGGACCGCGACACCTACGTGGGTGACAGCGCCTATGACTTCATGACCAACGAAAAGACGTCTTTGGGCTACGTATTCGAGCATCAATTCGATGAAGTCTGGACGGCGCGGCAGAACGTACGTTACAGCGACTATCGCCAGGCCAGCTCCGAGATTGCCTTGTTCGGGCCAGCGGGCGACCAGTACTCGCGCTACAACGATCAACGCAAGGGCGACGGCCATCTGTTCACCATGGACAACCAGATTCAGGCCAACTTCGCCACGGGCCCGCTTGACCACACGCTGTTGACCGGCGTCGACTACAACAACGGCAAATTCAATCAGGATCAGTCGCTGAATTTCATCCTGGAAAGCTTCGACGTGTTCAATCCGGTCAACGGGCAGCCACTGACCTTCTTCCCGTTCAGCGCCAACAGCTACGAACAGAAAATGTCGCAAACCGGTGTTTACCTGCAGGATCAGTTGAAGGTCGACAAGTGGGTGTTCCTCCTCGGTGGTCGTTACGATTGGGCCAGCAACCAGAAGGACGATCGCGATCCGCAAACCCAGAAGGATGAGAAGTTCAGCGGTCGCGCCGGTATTGTCTACCTCTTCGACAATGGCCTGGCGCCCTATGCCAGCTACAGCGAATCGTTTTTGCCGGTGATGGGCGTCACCGCTGATAACTCGCAACTTGATCCGGAAATCGGCAAACAATACGAAGTGGGCCTCAAGTACGAGCCGCCAGGGTCCAACAGCCTCTACACCATTGCCTGGTTCGACCTCACCAAACAAAACGCCACGGAGAACGTCAACGGCTTCTCCCGCCAGGAAGGTGAGGTTCGTTCCAAGGGTGTGGAGCTTGAGGCCAAGACCGAAATCACCCAGGGTTTCAACCTGATCGGCAGTTACACCTGGAACGATGTCGAAGTCACTCAATCGGAAACCGGCAACAAGGGCAATACACCGTTCCGGGTACCCGAGCACATGGCGTCGTTGTGGGGTGATTACATCGTCCAGAGTGGCTCGCTGGCTGGCTTGCGTCTGGGTGCAGGCGCCCGTTACGTGGGCAGCACATTCGGCGATTCGGCCAACAGTTTCAAAGTGGACAGCTATTCCGTGATCGACGCTCTGGTCAGCTATCAACTCGGCAAGGTCGATGCTTCGCTGGAGGGCGTAGAGGTGTCGTTGAACGCCACGAACCTGTTCGACGAAGAGTACGTGGCCGGTTGTTTCAGCAACGTTGGCTGCCAGTACGGACAGCAACGCACTGTCTACGGCACCGTAAGTTATAACTGGTAAACCGTGGCTGGCCAGGTACAGTTTTTTGTACCTGGTCGCTGGCGGTGCCAGCAACTCTCGGCAAGCGTGGATCTATAGGGAAAAGTACCGAACATGACCGCCCGAGCCTTGCGCAATTGGTATCTGCTGCACAAATGGACCAGCCTGATCGCCACCCTTTTTTTGTTGTTGCTGTGCCTGACGGGATTACCGCTGATCTTTCATGAAGAGATCGAGCATTCCTTCGAACCCCACCCGGAACTGCGTTCGCGGACTGCCGCAGCGCCGCGAATCGACTACGACAAGGTTATCGCCAGTGCCTTGGCAGCACGGCCAGGTGAAGTCGTGCGCTTCGTCGGTTTCGACCCGCAAGACCCGCTAGGTGTGGTGATCACTGCAACGAGCCTGGTGCCTCCGCCGCTTGACGGTCACTCTCAGCCGTTCGATACGCGCACCGGCGAGCTGTTCCCGCCGGAGCCGCCGGATGATGGTTTCATGAACCTGATGCTGCGCTTGCATACCGATTTGTTCCTCGGTCTCCCCGGTTATCTGTTCCTCGGTTTCATGGGGCTACTGCTGGTTGCGTCGCTGGTTTCCGGCGTCGTGGTGTACACGCCGTTCATGCGCAAGCTGGACTTCGCCACCGTGCGCAGCGGACGTAGTCGACGACTGAAATGGCTGGACCTGCATAATGTGCTCGGCATCGTCACGCTGGCCTGGATATTGGTGGTTGGCATTACCGGCGTGATCAACACCCTGGCGCTGCCCATACAGGGGATGTGGCAGACGGGCCAGTTGGCGGAGATGACCGCACCCTACAAAGACGCACCGCCGCTGGAACGCCTCGGCTCATTGCACAGGGCGCTGGAATCCGCTCGAAACGCGGCGCCGGACATGGAGCCAAGCTTCGTTGCATTTCCCGGTACTCAGTTCAGCAGCCAGCATCATTACGCGGTGTTCATGCGCGGTACCACGCCACTCACCGCGCGCCTGCTCAAGCCGGCGCTGGTGGACGCGCGAACGAGTGAACTGACCGACATGCGCGAGATGCCCTTGTACGTGAAAACCTTGCTGCTCTCGCAACCCCTGCACTTTGGCGACTATGGTGGCTTGCCTCTGAAGATCATCTGGGCACTGCTCGACGTGATTACCATCGTCGTCCTGGGGAGCGGCCTGTACCTCTGGCTGGGCCGACGCAAGGTTCCGTTGGATAAGCGCCTTGCCGAGCTTAATGCCAGTGGCGTGGGAATAGAGGGCAGGGCATGAGGCGCGGCCTATGGATGATATTTCGCTGGCCGCTGTTGTTGGCTCTGCTGAGCTTTCTCGGGCTGTTTTCGGCACTGATCGGCGATGAGTTCTATGACCTGCTGTCGTGGCTCAGCCTGGGCGTGCCATTGCTGCTGGTCGGTGTGGTGTGGATACGCATGCGTCGTGTAAATCGGCCGCGTTCGTGATCGTATGCGGCGATCTGCTGGAAGGGCGGAGACGGAACAGCCATTAAGCTCAGCGTCTGTATTTCAGCGCCTCAATCAATGCAGAAAAGGCAGGAGAAGCCTGGCGTCTGTTGGGGTAATACAAGTGGTAACCCTGAAACACAGGACACCAGTCGGCCAGGACTTCTTTGAGTCGGCCGTCGGCCAGATACGGAGCGACCAATTCCTCTGGTACGTAGGCCAGACCAATGCCATCAACGGCGGCATTGAGAACATGCATGATGCTGTTGAAAACCAGTTGCCCATCTGCCTTGACCGTAAACGCCTGGCCATCTCGTTCAAACTCCCAGGCGTAAATCGCCCCTGATGGCCTGTGTCGAATATTGACGCAGTCATGGGCAGTCAACTCGTGGGGCGTCGCTGGTGCCGGTTTGCGTTCGAAATACGCCGCAGAGCCCACTACCGCCAATCGCCAATCCGGTCCTATGCGAACCGCAATCATGTCCTTGCTGATCGATTCGCCCATGCGAATGCCGGCATCGAAACGTTCCTCGACCACGTTGGTGAATCCATAATCGACGTAGAACTCCAGTGTGATATCCGGGTAGTTCTTCAAGAAGCCTGCAAGCATCGGCCGAATGCACAACTCAATCTGATCGTCAGTGCAGGAAATACGAATCGTGCCACTAGGCTTGTCCCGCAATTCGCTCAAGGCTTCAAGCTCAACAGCGATCTGATCAAAAAGCGGGGCGATCGAGCGCATCAATCTTTCTCCCGCCTCTGTCGGCGACACATTGCGTGTCGTGCGGGCCAGCAGGCGTATGCCCAATCTTTGTTCAAGAGCCCGGATCGTATGACTTAGCGCAGAAGGCGTAACGCCCAGTTTGGCGGCGGCTTTGGTAAAGCTTTGATCGCGCGCCACCGCCAGAAAAGCTTGGAGATCGTTGACTTTGGTATTGGCCATTGCTGAGTTTTTCTCAAAACTACATGAAGATTATGGCTACTAATCAGGTTGTCTTGAATCCGTCAAGCTCTGTCACCTATCTGGAACGGAGTACTGATGATGAGCGAGACACCTGTAAATCTCCTTAACGCTACAGACACCTTGACGCCTCCAGGGTTTGATCGGCGCCAATTCGTAAAGGCCACCGGCGTCAGCATTGCGGCTCTGGGCGTCCTTTCTGTCGCAGGCGGTGCAGCTTGGTAAAGATGCAGGCCCAGTGACTCGTGAATTCTGGGACTTCTACCCTACGTCACGCGGCATCCATATCCCTCATGGCAGAACATTGGAGCTGACGCAAAACCGCGCCTTGACCAGTGAAGTCAGGTTCGTGAATTTCTATCCATTCAACGATATCGAAACGATTTCCCCGCGTCCGCTGCTGTTCATCGCTGGCGATCAGGCGCACTCCAGAGAGTTCAGCGAGGACGCCTACCAACGCGCCGCCGAACCCAAGGAACTGGCCTGGGTTCCCGGTGCGGGTCACGTGGATCTGTACGACCGCGTGAACTTGACTCCCTGGACCAAACTCACCGCCTTTTTTACCCGGCACCTGACGGCGGTTGGCTAAAAGACCAGTGCTTCGGCCTACAGTATTTGATGAGAGGTTTTTGCATGACGGCTCAAGTATTCGACACCCCGACAGGTGATGCCCTTGGCATGCCGAGGACTGGGGAACTGCCGGCTTACTGGAGTGGCATCTTTGCGATGACACTGTGCGTATTCGCGCTGATCGCTTCCGAGTTCATGCCTGTCAGTTTGCTCACGCCGATTGCTTCGGATCTACGTATCAGCGAAGGACTGGCCGGGTATGGGATCGCCATCTCGGGCGCCTTCGCGGTGCTGACAAGCCTTACGATTTCCAGGCTTGCGGGCTCAATGGATCGCAAGACGCTGTTGCTGCTACTGACCGGGATTATGTGCGTGTCGGGGCTGGTGGTGGGTCTGGCGCCAAACTACACGGTGTACATGATTGGTCGTGCGCTGATCGGCGTGGTGATCGGCGGGTTCTGGTCGATGTCGGCGGCAATGGCCATGCGCCTGGTACCGGAACGTAGCGTGCCCAAGGCTCTGGCAATCTTTAACGGCGGCAATGCCTTGGCAACCGTTGTGGCCGCCCCATTGGGAAGCTATCTGGGGAGTGTCATCGGTTGGCGGGGTGCTTTTTTCTGCCTGATTCCGGTCGCGATCATCGCGTTGATCTGGCAATGGATCAGCCTGCCAAGCATGAAGACGGCACCGCGAAAACCGGACGCTGGCAATGTCTTTCGATTGTTCAAGCGCCCATTGATCCGTTTTGGCATGTTGAGTGTGGGCACTTTCTTCATGGGGCAGTTTGTATTGTTCACCTATCTGCGCCCGTTCCTGGAGACCGTCACGGGTGTAGATGTCTCCCTGTTGTCGATGATCTTGCTGGCCATCGGCGTAGCAGGTTTTGTCGGAACCACCCTGATCGGCACTTTCCTGAAAACCGGCATGTACCGCGTCCTGGTCTGCATTCCACTCTTGATGGCCGCGATTGCACTTTCCTTGATTGTCCTTGGCGGCGGTGTCGTGGCAGCATTTGTATTGCTGGGGCTGTGGGGCCTGATCGCGACGGCGGCACCTGTGGGGTGGTGGTCGTGGTTGGCCAAGGCGTTGCCCAAGGATGCTGAAGCCGGTGGCGGCCTGATGGTCGCAGTCATTCAGCTATCCATCGCGCTGGGCTCTACCCTCGGCGGACTGCTGTTCGACGGGAGCGGCTACCGCATGACATTTCTCGCAAGCTCTATCTTGTTGGTACTCGCCGCAGTGATGGCCTTTTTCACATCGCGAAACCCGGCTTGATAGAAGGCAGATTTGAGCAAGGCAGACAACCGTCCGCAATATGTCAGATTAAATTTAATCCAACGTGTGCTATTGGCTGATTTCTGCCTGTCGCGAAGGGCGGCAGACGACCCACAGCTGCCGGTGAGCACTGGCAAAAATCGACCAAAAGCAGACGCTTGAGCGAGTTGGCTCAGCGCGGAAATAACAGGGTCACGGCAAAACGAAAACCCCAACCTTGTGGGCCGTCGTCAGGGCTGTCGAGCCAGTAACGTGGCCCCGCTTGCACCGTCAGTGGCTGGCCGCCGATTTTCAGCAATTGCGTAACGGTCAGATTGACCGGCACTGACCATTCGCGTGATTGCCAGTTGTAGGTTGATTCGGTGTTTACGCCCCAGGTCGTCAGGGTGCTGGTGGTGTAGGAAAGGAAGGGTTGCAGGAACGTCTGATTGACCTTGTCCTTGTCGTCCGGTGGGCTGCCGTCCAAGCCCCAGATGTGGTTCGCCAGGATGCCGTGCGTCCAGCCATTTTCCTGTTTAAGGGCCACCGCTGTCGGGCCTATCCCCCATTGCTCGCTGCCGAGCAATTCATCACTTCCCGTAGGTATCAATATCGCCGGGCCGACCCCGAGTATCCAGCCAGTTTCCGTGGGTTGTTTGGGCGAGAAGAAAAAGCTCTGCGTGATATCGCCAACGCCGGATTTGTCCGCCGCCCCATTCGGCGCCAAACCGTGCTGATCGATGACTGGCAAGATGGTGCGGGAAATCAGGTTCCAGTCATCGTTAAGGGTAAACGGCAGCACGGGCTGGATATTGGTGACGCTGTGCATGCCGTCACCGGTTGGCCCCATTTTTTGATCCCAGTTGTACTGCACCGGCAGGCTGTACATGGCCGCGACCGGGTTAAGCGCCTTCTTCGCCAGCTCCGCCGAGTCCTCTGCTTGAGCGCCTGGCACGAACCAAAGAGTGACGAATAGCGTCGCTCCCGCACTCCAGTAATGCGTGTCAGTCCCCATATCTCTTCTTCCTTGGGTTCAGTGATCAATGAGTGACAGGTTTTGGCTCAGGCAATTTGTACTCATTGTTCTGCACGGACTTATCCGGCATGTAGACCCGGAACGCCAGCGTCCAGTTGTCAGTCGGTGCGATCAGCAGGTTTTTAGCATCCTTGCCGCAGGTTTGTGGATTGCCAAAGTGCAGGGTGAACGTCTTGGCATCCTTGTCGGGCACGATCTCATGGTTCGAAAGGCTGGAGCCTTCCTCGGTGTGAAGGTACAGATCGTCGCCGTACATCGTCATGGAATAGAAGCCCAATTGCGGATTGGTCATGCCCGGTATCGGGTAAGTCGCGGCATAGCAGATATCTTTCTTGACCTTGTACGACTTGAAGGAATACCAGGCGTGTTGGTCGGGCAATAGTCCGGTAGCTACGGCAGCCCCCACATTGATGTCATCTTGAGAGATAAAGCCGCGAGCCCCCATGGTTTTGCTTACACCACGGGTATCGGCAGTCTTCACGTAGTGCGCTTTGATTTGCTTGAGCTGCTCCTGATTCCAATCAATAGCCTTGAAGGCTTTTGGTGTGTAACCGGACGGAAAGCTAACCTTGTACTCATCTTGGATGGCATTGGCCTTGGCAACATCTGCAGGGTCATTCGGATTCACTTGAGTACGGATATTGACCACGACGAAGTTGGTGACGGTCTTGGGATCGATAACGTATTCACCGCCACCGTAATAGACGGTGTCGGTGACATGATCATGCTGCATTAGGTGAACCGAGGTGTAACGTCCGTCGCCTTTGGGCACATGGATGGTGGCACCGTGCGACGCGTCAATAATGGCGAATGAATACAAAGTATCGCGGTTCATCAATACGGCTGGCTGCTTATCGAGCTCCATCGGTTTCCGGTGATTGTAAAATTTGTTGGTCGCTCCGAGCTTCACTTCATTTTGCATGGACTCATCCAGCACGGCGAAAGCGAAGTTTTCTGGGCTCACAGTAACGTTCTTTTCGTTGACCAGCGTCGACTCAAGTTTTCGGGCCGCGTCCAGGCTGAGCAGGGGCGTTTTTTCGTCGGCCTGCGCAACATGAATACTCGTTGCCAGTAAGCTCAACAGGAAAGCAGTGGGTGCCAGTACATTCATCGAAAATCGCTCCTTGCAAAAATTCAGATACAACATTGATCAAGCAGCGCCATTGGCTGATCAAAGTCGAAACTCCCATGGAACTGGAAAAGTCCCATTGCTCGGGACAGCAATTGGAAAGCGTAGGCAACTGTTACCAATGCGCAATTTTTGGTTGGCCTTTTGACATTCGATAGACAGCTTTGGGGCGATTTCGGCTGGTGACGAAAGGCAGCTATTGGCCGATTTCTGCCTGACTGGGAGGGGCGGCACCCGGCCTAGAGCGGACGCTGCGCAAGTGTTCAGGATGCAGACAATGTGGAGGGTGCCATACTGCAAAAGATCACTGCCAGACAGCAGAACCGAAAACGTTTCATCCACCGAACAGGCTCATGAGAACGACGGCCTCCCCCGTGCCAAAAATGAAGATGATGAGCATGAAAGTAAGGATCATCTACTGAATAAACATCGAGATGACTCGCCGGGGCACGAACTAGAGTCACCATAGCCACGCCGAGAGCAAAAATGACCAGCGAAAATTCGAAGAGGACTTCGCATACGCTCGGACGGAACTGACGGCTGCGACCGAGGACGTTATGAGCTTCGTCAGAGCAGGGAAGGCCTTTGGAGACGAGTGGAGGGCCGCAGTTAAGCGCGAACGCGAGGCACATCGGAGAATCTTGTGGATACTTGATAGCCCTATGGCCTCATCCTCGAAGGATAAGTAGGAATCACAAGGATTTGTGCCCGGCCAGGGCGTTAGACAAACGCTTCGGTTGAGCTAATGTTTAGAGGTTCGCCTCGCCAGTCGCAGTCCAATCAGCTCGTCCCTGAGCGGCTGGGGAGGCGCACTTGTCTATTTTAAGTTTATCGATCTGACCGCTAAAGACAGCTTCGATATCCTTATTGAATCACCTAGCCTTCACCATTTTTGCGGCCCAAGCACCTAAGTTAGGGGAAGCAATCCCCAAGTGTGGGCATTTTGGTTAAGGGCGATGAAATCCTATCGACAAAAAATGGGCCATTACGCGGCTGCGCTGTGGATCGAGACCCAAATATCACAGTGGCTTGGTTATTGCTCTAGCGCACTTATTGAGTTTTTATGAGTAAGGGAGTTAGAACCTTGTGGAAACATCCTCTGCTTCTTGGCGTCACATTCGGAATGGGGATTCTTGCATTCGGATGGGCATTGAGCGTTGTTGTTCTACATTCGGTCATCCGATAAACCAGCTGTCGTTGGTTGTCTTTTGCGAATAGCAGTTTCAACGGATGGTCACCTTGGCGGAGCTACTAATCGCCAGGAAGGCGTTCATCCCGGTATCGCCAGCCGAGCTTGCCGACTAATGGCGTGGAAGTTCCACAGTGCCTGTGCCTTACTCGAACGCCAAGTCGAGGAGGGCAGTGCATGCGTCGTAGAGGACCGCAGTTCTGGCTTTGGGTGAACAAACAATTCCCTACAAGGATCCATGAAGAACGGCTCAGGGATGGGCGGCGCGTGGAAATACAATCACGCGTTACGCACAACAAACAAGTGCAAATTTTTGTCGGTATCTATCACGAAAATGGCGCCCCGATGCGCGAGGAGTTCCATGACCGACCATCTTCAGAGAGGCTAAATAGCGCACTGAGTTGGGGGCTTCAGCGTGCACGGACGATTCTCGTAGAGAGCGAGCCCTTCTGCGCGCCCCATCGTCCGCAGTTGACTCTGGGACCAGTGATTACCGACGACGCAGTACTTGCACTCAGACGTATGGAGATGACAAAGGAAGAACAGCGCAAGCTCAATATGCTTGATGCGAATGCGGAATACACTGCTGCCACCTTGGCGATGTTGACCCTGATGCGCTCTGCCTCTGTCGACTTCGACGTTTGGGAAGCGCATCGTGTTCGTTTACAGCAGGCTATAGACCGCAGAGTTAACCTGCTGCGCACTTATCTGATTTAGGTGTCGCAATCATTGAGAGGCCTGTGATGCAGAAGGCACCGCGGGGCAATTTGTGAGTTAAGGAAAAGATTTGAACGACTGTTATGGGCAGGCTGTTCATACAGGCTGCGACCCACGCCGGTGCGACGTTCGCTCTCAGCGATGTAGACCGTGACATCGACCGCCCAGCGGTACGCGGAGCGAGCGCGGTGCTGGCTGGCATAGGCGTAGCCGACCACCTGGCCTTCTCGTACCGCTACCAGGTACGGGTAAGACCGTAGCGTTGCTACGATGCGCTGCTGTATCTCTTCGGCAGTGGGCGGCACCTCTTCGAAGGAGATCGCAGTATCGGTTACAACCAGAGCATAGATAGCCTGGATGGCCGAGGCATCTTGAACCTGTGCCACTCTGATTTCGATAGACATGCTGGCCTCAGATTGATCGCTGGTTCACGCGCGCCATGAGCTGTTCGGCACTTTCCTTGCGTTCCGAATAGCGATCCACTAGAAAATCCTGACGGTCACGCAGCAGGAGGGTGAACTTCACCAGTTCTTCCATCACGTCCACTACCCGATCGTAGAACGCCGAGGGCTTCATTCGGCCGGCTTCATCGAACTCCATGTAAGCCTTCGGCACCGAAGACTGATTGGGGATGGTGAACATGCGCATCCAGCGCCCCAGTACACGCAGCTGATTGACCACGTTGAAGGACTGCGATCCACCACAGACCTGCATCACCGCCAGTGTCTTGCCCTGTGTGGGGCGAAGTGCGCCGAGTGCCAAGGGTATCCAGTCGATCTGCGCCTTGAACACGGCGGACATGGCGCCATGGCGTTCCGGCGAGCACCAGACCTGACCTTCCGACCACAGCACCAGCTCACGCAGTTCCTGCACCTTGGGATGATCCACAGGGACATCGTCGGGCAGTGGTAACCCGCAAGGATTGAAGATGCGGGTTTCTGCGCCAAAGTGCTCTAGCAGGCGCGCGGCTTCTTCGACCAACAGTCGGCTGAACGAGCGTTCGCGGGTCGATCCGTACAACAACAGGATGCGTGGCTTGTGCTCGGCCGGGCGAGGCGTGATCTGCACGTCGTCGAACAAAGAAAGGTCAAGGTTAGGCAGTTGCTCTGACATACATCCTCCGGCTCAGAAAGCACCGATTCGATCCAGCTCGCGTTTGAGTTCATCACGGCTAAGACTGTTGAAAGGAAGCGCGAGGAAGGCTTTACAGCGTTGCTCGATGCGCGCCAGCGTGGCGCGGAAAGCCGCGTCAACCACGGCTTCGTCACCCACCACGTCGGAGGGATCTTCCAGACCCCAATGGGATTTCAGCGCCGGGCCGAAATATACCGGGCAGCTTTCGCCGGCTGCCTTGTCGCACACGGTAATGACGATGTCCGGCAGGTTGACCTCGAAGGCATCATTGCCCTTGCTGCTCAAACCTTCGACGCAAATGCCGGCCTGTTGCAACGTGGTCAGGCTGCGCGGCAGCACTTGCCCATTGGGAAAGCTCCCGGAACTTACCGCTTCAAATCCCTGCGGCGCCAGGTGGTTGAACATGGCTTCTGAAAGGATGCTGCGGCAACTGTTGGCCGTGCACATGAACAGGACGCGCATAGGTACTCCTGCCGCTTTCGCGGACATCAAAGGCTCAGGCGCAGTGCCAGCGCCGAGAGGGTGATCAACAGAACCGGAAGGGTCAGCAGGATGCCAACCCTGAAGTAATAACCCCAGGTGATGCGCATGCCTTTGCGTTCCAGCACATGCAGCCACAGCAACGTGGCAAGGCTGCCGATGGGGGTGATTTTTGGGCCGAGGTCGCAACCGATGACGTTGGCGTAGATCATCGCCTCGCGAACCAGGCCCTCGGCGCCGCTGGCTTGAATGGACAGCGCGCCGATCAGCACGCTAGGCATGTTGTTCATCACCGACGACAGCAACGCGGACAACAGGCCGGTGCCGATGGCGGCGCTCCATAGACCCTGATCGGCCAGCCGCTCGAGTACGTGGGTGAGAGCATCCGTCATCCCGGCGTTCTTCAGGCCGTAAACCACTAGGTACATGCCCAGGGAGAAGACCACCACCTGCCACGGGGCTTCGCGCAACACGCGGCGAGTGGAGATCCTGTGGCCTCTGGCGGCGACCGCGAAGAGGATCGCGGCGCAAGCGGTAGCGACCGCGCTGATGGGAATGCCCAATGGCTCCAAGGCGAAGAGGCCAACCAGCAACAAAACCAATGTCCACCAGCCAACGACAAAAGTGGCGCGGTCGTGAATCGCCGTTTCGGGTTTCTTCAGCGCATCAATGGCATAGCGTTTCGGCAAATCCCTTCGGAAGTACACAAAGAGCATCAGCAAAGTGGCGGCGACGCTGGCCAGGCTTACAGGCACCATCACCGAGGCGTACTCAGCAAAACCCAGCCCGAAGTAGTCGGCGGATACGATGTTCACGAGATTGGACACCACCAGCGGCAGGCTGGCGGTGTCGGCGATGAAGCCGGCGGCCATCACAAAGGCCAGGGTCGCAGCCGGGGAGAAGCGCAACGCCACCAACATGGACATGACTATTGGCGTGAGGATCAGCGCCGCACCGTCATTGGCAAATAGCGCAGAGACAGCCGCACCCAGCAGCACGCAGAAAGCGAACAACCGGTAGCCGCTGCCATTGGCCCAGCGTGCCACATGCAGGGCGGCCCATTCGAAGAACCCCGCTTCATCCAACAATAGACTGATGACGATTACAGCGATGAACGTGGCGGTTGCGTTCCAGACGATGGCCCACACAGTGGGGATGTCCTGCAACGACACTGCACCCACCGAGAGAGCGATGAGCGCACCGATAGCGGCGCTCCAGCCTACGCCCAGTCCTTTGGGTTGCCAGATGACCAGAATGAGGGTGAGCACGAAAACAGCGACAGCGACCAGCATTGAAGTCTTACTCGTTCAGGGGGTCAGCAACAGGCAACATCGCGGACAGGGCGTCCGTCCATATTCTGAAGGCGCGAAGCGTTGTTTTGCAGCCAAATAGCGTTGGCCTGCAACGTCACTTGCAGCATCTCGTGCACCCAGGCGGGAAGATCCGGATTGAGACGGTAGTAAACCCACTGCCCCTGGCGACGATCCAGCAACAGGCCGCTGCTGCGCAGTTGGGCGAGGTGACGACTGATCTTTGGTTGGCTGTCATCGAGGGCGCACATCAGTTCGCAGACGCAAAGCTCGCCCTGGTTGGCGATCAGCAAAGTGGCGCGGGCGCGAGTTTCGTCGGCCAAGCTTTTGAATACTTCCGGTGGCGTGATCATGCTAGGGTTCTTTTACATATGGATAATCAAATATACGGATATCCATATGTTTAAGGCAAGTCATTATGGGTGAACGACCGCTCCTGGCCGGCAGTTGCCTGTCGCGAAGGGTGGTAACAGACCCCAAGCTGACCTCGGCTTTGCGCCCTTGCCGTCAGCCAATGATGATCGTGCCGACAGCAATCACCGCGCATGCCAATACTTTTCGGACAGTCAGTGTTTCGCCCAAGAAAAAATATCCGATCAATGCCGCGAACAACACGCTGGTTTCGCGCAACGCCGACACCGCTCCCATGGGCGCGGCGGACATGGCGTAGATGACGATGCCATAGGCCAGAAGTGAAACCAGACCTCCAATGAAGGCCGACATGAACCCCGGTCGCAAGGAACATAAACTTTTCGCGTCGCGCACACCGACATACACCAAAGGCATCAAGATGCCCCACAAGGCGCACATCCATACCGTGTATGCCATCGGCGCGCCGGACAGGCGGACGCCAATGCCATCCGTCACGCTATAAGCCGCAATGAAACAACCGGTTCCCAGGGCGTAAGGCAGACTGGGAACGGCAAGCTTGCGTCCCCTGAAGGCCAGCGAGATGATGCCGCCTGAGACCAGTAAAATGCCGATCATCGCCACTGGCCCAACCGTTTCTCCGGCAAAAAGCGAAGCGGCGAGGGTAATGAGGACAGGCGAGGAGCCCCGTGAGATAGGGTAAGTTTGTCCAAGGTCTCCAACCTTATAGCTGCGCACCAGGAACAGGTTGTAGCCAACGTGCAGCACCGCTGAAAGCGCTGCGTAGAACCAGCTGGCTTGGGCCGGAGCTTCCAAAAACAAGGCTGTTGCGATGCTGGCAATGGCTACCGCCACGCACATGATCGTCATCGACCAAAGTCTGTCGGTGCCACCGCGCAATGCGGCATTCCAACTGGCATGCAAGAGCGCTGCGAAAAGTACGAGCAAGATAATGTGATAGGGCATGTGCCATCCTAAGCAATTGGGCGCCTCGACTAAAGCGAAGTCCTCGCATCACTTGAAGAGTAATTCCTCATCCCTCATTTTTGAGCTTGGCGATTTTCTCTTTCAGCCGCCCGGTACTGGTCTCGAAAGCTGTGGGTTCTTGCCGATCGGCAGCATCGAGTACCGTCAGGTAACGGTTGATACTCGATTCGATTTCTTCCATTCCTCGAATGGATGCGGTTGAGATAGCCGTAAATGTAGATATTCAGCAGGATCGCTGGGTGGTAAGCAGGCCGGCCTGTGTCGGCTGGGATAGCACCGTCAAAACCCAAGGAGACCAGGTCGAGTTCATCGACAAAGACGTCGACTACGCGCACCGGGTTGGTATCGCTGACGTAGTCGTCGAGGCTCTCGGAAAGTAAGGTGCCTTGGCCTCGATGTTCACCTTGGATGAAGCGCTTCATGGGCGATCCCTGCGATGAAATCCTCAGAAATCATAGCAAGTGTTCGCGAAGGCGTTTTTACACACTCTGGGCCGACAGCTGCCGTTGGCGACAGACAGAAATCGGCCAATAACTGCCCTCATTCGAAAGCAGCTATCGGCCCTCACTCATCACCTTGCAACATTCGCAGAGTGATCAGGTCTCCTGACCCGCCGCCTGCAAATGTGGCCGATGATTGCGCCGGAACAGCAGCAACATGATCACCCCGCCCATGGCCACGATGGCCGCCGCCACTCGCAGGGCCATCCCCAGGTCACCGGTGGCCGTGGTGATGTATCCCAGCAGGGAAGGACCAATCGCGCCGCCCAGTGCGCCGATGCTGCTGACAATGGCGATCCCGGCGGCTGCGGCGCCGCGGGAAAGTACTTCGGGCGGGATCGACCAGAACACTGACAGGCTCGCGAAATGCCCGGCTGATGCGATGCTCAGCAGCAGGATCGAGAACAGCGGATTGCCTTCTGCCGTGCGCAGCAGGGCCAGGCTCAGGGCGGCGGCGAACAGTGGCAGGGCGTAGTGCCAGCGACGCTCGCCGGAGCGGTCGGAATGGCGGCCTACCCAGAGCATGGCGGCAATGCCCACCAGCGCCGGTATCGCGGCCAGGAAGCCGACGTGCATGACGTCGGTGATGCCACTGTTGTGGATGATGGTCGGGGAGAAAAACGCGATGGTGTTGGCCAGCACATAACTGCACAGCGAGATCACCCCCAGCACCAGCAGCTTCGGCTCCTGCAAGGCCAGGCGCAGCGAACTCTGATGGCTTGACGGTGCATGAGCCTGCTGTTCAAGCTGCAAGTCCCTCTCGACCTGTTGTTTTTGCTGGTCGGTGAGCCATTTCGCATCCGCCGGTTTGTCATCCAGCCATACGAAAGCCACCACGCCCAGGATCATCGCTGGCAGGCCTTCGAGCAGGAACATCCACTGCCAGCCCTTGAGTCCCATGTACCCGGAAAAGAAGCTCATGATCCAGCCGGAAAGGGGGGAACCGATCAGTCCGGCGATGGGCACGCCGACGAAAAACAGCGAGGTAATGCGCCCGCGTCGGCTGGCAGGATACCAGTAGGAGAGGTACAGAATGATCCCCGGGAAGAACCCGGCTTCTGCCACTCCCAGCAGCACGCGCAAAGTGTAGAACTGCCACGGCGTCTGCACGAACATGGTCAGTGTCGACACCAGCCCCCACAGCAGCATGATTCGCAGCAGCGTCTTGCGCGCACCGATGCGGGCCAGTAGCAGGTTGCTCGGCACTTCGAACAGCAGGAACCCGACGAAAAACAGGCCGGCGCCCAGCCCGAACACCGCTGCGCTGAAACCCAGGTCGTTGCTGAACTGCAGCTTGGCAATGCCAATGTTGACCCGGTCTATGTAATTGACGATGTAGCACAGCAACAGCAGCGGCATGATCCGCCAGCTGATGCGCCGATAAACCGCCGGGTCGTGGCCCGGGGACGAGGAAGATTGCATGGGAACTCCTGTCTTGTTTTTGTTAGGTGAAGCCGATGCCGGGCAGTTGCCTGAAGATCGCAGGCGGGCCTGCTGAGTCCGTCCGTCATGCAGCTTGCGAGTCAATGCGCTTATACGATTTGCCTGCCAATTGCAGGCTCGCCATATGATTGACAAGGTCAACTATGTAGTTGATATTGTCAACGTAAATTAAAACAAGACGAGGCGTGACCGATGTCGTTGAAGACCCCTTTGACCCGCCTGCTCGGGATCCAGTATCCAATCATACAAGCGGGCATGAGTTGGGCCTCCAGTTGTGCCGCCCTGCCTGCGGCCGTCTCCAACGCAGGTGGGTTGGGGGTGATTGCTGCTGGCCCCATGCGCCTGGAAGACCTGGCGCAGACCCTCGCCGAAATCCGGACACTCACCGACAAACCCTTCGCCGTCAACATCCCGCTGTACCGCAAGGGCGCCGCCGAAATACTCGACCTGCTGGAACGTGAGCGAGTGCCGGTGATCATCGCCAGCCAGGGCTCGCCCAGGCCGCATGTGCAGCGCTTTCATGCTTATGGCGCGACCTGGATGCACGTGGTGGCGTTTGTCGAGCATGCGCAAAAGGCCGCGGCGGCCGGCGTCGATGCGCTGGTGGTAGTCGGCTGCGAGGCCGGCGGCCACCCACCCGCCAATGAGGTGAGCACGCTGGTCAACGTCCGGAGCGTGCTGCAACACGTGGACTGCCCGGTGGTCGCCGGCGGGGGTGTTGCCGACGGCTACGGCATTGCGGCGCTACTGGCGCTGGGCGCCGATGCGGTGCAACTGGGTACGCGCTTCATCCTCAGCGAAGAGGCGCGCCTGCATCCCGAATACAAACGCAAAGTGCTGGCCGCCGGCATCGACGACACCCTGCTGGTGGGCCGCGGAAAGCTGCCGGTGCGCAGCGTGCGCAACGACTTCACCGATCGCGTACTGGCCGCTGAACACGACGGCCAGCACATCAGCAATCCAGCATCCTATGAGGCGCTGCTGGCCTCGGCCACCCTCAAGCAAGCCAGCCTCGAAGGCGACACGGCCAACGGCAAGGTCGAGGCCGGCCAATGCGCGGGGTTGATCAACGAGATACAACCAGCCGCCAGCATCATGGCGAAATTGGTGCAAGAAACCGAACAGGCATTGAAACGTCTGCGTGACATGCAGTCTTGATTGGAGAATAACAATGACAACCGAAACCCTGATCCTCAGCGAATTCGATGCTGGCGTGCTGGTGCTGACGCTCAATCGTCCCGACAAACTCAATGCCCTGAACTTCGCCCTGACCCAGGCCCTGATCGATGCCTTGAAAGCCGCCGACGCCGATGATTCCGTCCGCGCGATCATTCTGACCGGTGCCGGTCGCGGCTTCTGCGCGGGGGCCGATACCCGGGAGTTCGCCATTCTCACCCCGGACAACCAGGCGCTGGTCGAACAGCGTGCCGCGTTGACCACTGAACTGCAGGGGCTGGGCAAATGCCTGAGCAAACCGCTGATTGCCGCGGTAAACGGCTACGCCATGGGCGGCGGCAGCGGCCTGGTGCTGTCCTGCGACTTGGCGCTGGCAACCCCGGAAGCACGATTCGGTTACCCGGAGGTCAAGCACGGCATCGTCGCCGCGATTGTCATGGCCGGACTGGTCGAGCACGTAGGGCGCAAGGCTGCCTTTGAACTGGTGGCAAGCGGTCGCACCGTGGCGGCCGATGAAGCGTTGGCACTCGGTCTGATCAACCGCGTCGTGCCTGCCGGTCAGTTGCTGGATGAAGCCCACCAGCTCGCCGCGACGCTGGCCAGTTATCCGGTGCAAGCGATGCGCGCCACCAAACGGATTTTCCATGAAGTGGCCGAGTTGCCCTTCAGCGAAGGATTGCAGCGCGGCAAGGCACTCAATGCGCGGATGCGTGCCTTTCGCCAAGGCCAGGAGACGCCGGCATGAAGCCGCTTGAGGGAATTACCGTAATCGAGATGGCGCGGGTACTCGCCTGTCCGCTGGCCGGGATGATCCTGGCGGAGTTGGGCGCGCGGGTGATCAAGGTTGAGCAACCGGACACGGGTGACGAAACCCGGGGTTACGAGCCGTTCGCCGACAGCGTTGCGCAAAACGACGATTCTAGCGTGGAGCGCAGCGCCTATTACTACGCCTTCAATCGCAGCAAGGAATCGATCAGCGTCAATCTACGCTCGGTAGAGGGCCAGGACATCGTGCGCAAGCTGGTGGCCGACGCCGATGTGGTGCTGGAGAATTTTCCCACCGGCACCCTGGCCCGTTACGGCCTGGATTGGCCGAGCCTGCAAAAGGTCAACCGCGAACTGGTGTACGTCTCCTGTACCGGTTTCGGCCAGACCGGCCCCTACGCCAAACGCAAAGGCTACGACACGGTGTTCCAGGCCATGAGCGGCCTGATGAGCATGACTGGTGCTCGCGAGGGTGAACCGGTCAAGCCTGGTGTGCCGGTGGCGGACATGACCTCGGGTCTGTGGATCGCCCTGGGGACCCTGGCCATGCTGCAAGGTGCCAGAGGGCGCGGGGAGGGTGCCTATCTGGACTTCTCCATGCTCGATGGCCAGATCCCGCTGCTGTCACTGGCCGCGGCGCGCTTCTTTACCCATGCCGAGCTGCCGACGCGCATGGGCACCGAACACCCGGGCCGTGTGCCCTCGGCCAGTTTCCGCTGTGCCGACGGCGGTTTCGTGCACATCACCGGCGCCGATCAGCATTGGAAACCTCTGTGCAAACTGCTCGGTCTGGACGCACTGGCCGAAGACCCGAGGCTGCGGGAAAACAGTGGTCGCGTCTTGCACCGCGACGAAGTCATGCAGGCGTTGACGCAAGCCTGCGAGGGGCTGACCCGCGACCAATTGTGTGCAGCCTGTGATGCGTTCGGCGTACCGGCCGGACCGCTCAAGACGCTGGACGAGGTGATGGTCGATCCGCACCTGCAAGCCCGGGGCGTATTCGATCGTTTCGACCATCCGCAAACCGGCAGTTTCCCGGCGATTCGCTTGCCGTTTCACTTCACCGGCTTCGACAACCCGACACTCAGCCGCCCGCCATTGCTGGGTGAGCACAACGATACGGTGCTGACCGAACTGGGTTACTCCGCACAACAGATCGATGGCTTGCGGGCCGGGGGGGCGATTTGAGTATGAACACCTATTCCACTGTACGTCTGAACATCGATAGAGAGCAGCACATTGCCGAGCTGGTGCTTGATCGACCCGAAGCCCGCAACGCCTTGAACAGCGCCTTGTGCCGCGATCTTCATCGCGCCTTGTTGACTATCCGCGACAACCCGGCTGTGCACGTTGCGGTGATTCGCGCAGAAGGTCCGGTGTTCTGTGCCGGCGCCGATTTGAAAGAACGCGAGGGCATGGACGATGACCAGATCCGCGCCCGGCGTCTGCGCGCATTCGCCCTGTATGCGGCCATCGAGGATCTGCCGATTCCGATCTTCGCGGTGCTCGATGGCGCCGCCATCGGCTCCGGTTGCGAAATCGCCAGTGCCTGCGACTTCGCTATCGCCAGTGATCGCGCCAGTTTTCGCTACCCCGAAGCGCGCTGGGGCACCGTGGGCGCCACTCAACGTCTGCCGCGCATCGTCGGTCGGCGCCTGGCCAAGGAACTGATGTTCACCGGGCGCGTCGTTGATGCGCACGAGGCGCAGCGCATCGGCCTGCTCAATCGCGTCGTGGCCTCCGGTGAGTTGCGTGAATTCAGCGACCGGCTGGCGCAAGAGATTGCCGCCGGGCCGCCCCACGCTATGCGCAGCGCCAAACACACCCTGGACCATGGCTTGGACGATAGCCGTCACGGCGCCTTGGCCCGGGAAATTCTGGCGATCGAAGAAAATCTCAATGCCGGCGTCTGGAAAGCCGCCATGACCACCTTCAAAAAGGATACCGCCAGTGAGTGACGTCCAATCCCCCGTTCGTATTCCGCTGTGGGCGGTGCTGTGTGGTGTTGCCCAACAACGTCCCCATGCCGAAGCCCTGGCGGCGGAAGACGGCCGTCTGACCTACAGACAACTGGTCGAGAGTGCGGACAATGTCGCTCGGGCCATGCTGGCGTTGGGCTTGAAGCACGGTGACCACATAGGCCTGCTGCGGGCCAACTCGGTCAGTTGGGCGGTGCACTGGTATGCAGCGGCATCCCTGGGCCTGGTGACAGTGCCGCTCAACACCCGGTTTCGCACCGAAGAACTCAGCTATGGCCTGGGTCACGAAGATATTCGTGCGCTGTTTTGCGTCGATCGGTTCCTCGGCAAGATCGACTTCGTCGGCATGCTCCGGGAGATCGAGCCGGCCATCGACAGCGTTCTGCCGGGCAATGTATTGCCGCTGCTGCACAACCTGATCGTCGATGGCGAGCAGGTCCCGGCCGGAGCCCGCAGCCAGGGCGATTTCCTCGGTGCCGGCGTGGCCATCGATGATGCCGAGCTCGAGGCGGCACGAAATCGGGTGCAGGCCGACGACACGCTGCTGATTCAACTGACGTCCGGCACCACCAGTTACCCCAAGGGCGTCATGCTCAGTCACGCGGCGATGCTGGGAGTCGCCAAGTCGGTGGCGGGGCGCATCGGCGTGCGTGCCGATGATCGCTATTTCAGCCCGCGACCGTTCTACCACGTGTCCGGCAGCACCATGTCGTTGCTGGTCGCGCTGGTCGAAGGCGCCTGCCTGGTGACCGCCCAGACTTTCGATCCGGGTCAGGCGCTGTCGATCATGGCCGAGGAGCGCTGCACACTGACCTCGGGCAACGACACAATGTTTTTGATGATGCTCGCCGACCCAGGCTTTGATGCTTCAAAGCTTCATTTGCGAGGGGGATGGGCTGCCGCCAGTCCGCACATCCTGCGCGACGTGGTCGAGTTGATGGGCGCCACGGAAATCTGCAACGCCTACGGTTTGTCCGAAGCGGCGCCCAACCTCGTGGTGTCGGCCACCAGCGAGCCGTTGGCGCAGCGCATCGACGGCTACATGCTACCCCACGCAGGAATCAGCATCGAAATCCGCGATCCGCACACCGGCGCAACCTTGCCGCCCGGTGAAGTCGGCGAGATCTGCGCCAAAGGCTGGAGCCTGATGAAGGGCTACTACAAACTGCCAGAACAAACCGCCCAGACCCTGCGCTCAGGCTGGCTGCATACCGGTGATCTGGGGGAGATGGGCGTCGATGGCCGCTTGCGTTTCATTGGCCGGCTCAAGGACATGTTCCGGGTGGGCGGGGAGAACGTTTCGCCGCTGGAAGTCGAGCAGGTGCTGCTCAAACACCCAAGCGTGGAACTGGCCCAGGTGGTCGGCGTGCCCGACCCGCGACTGGGCGAAGTGCCGGCCGCCTACGTGACCCTGCGCAGTGGCCAGCACGCCGAAACCGCCGAGTTGATCGCGTTCTGCAAACAGTGCTGCGCCAACTTCAAGGTGCCGCGCTACCTCAGCGTGGTCGAGGGCTTTGAAAGCATCGGCATGACCGGCTCGAGCAAGGTCCAGAAGAACCGCTTGCGCGAGCACGCCATCAAGGAGTTCGGATTGGGCTGACGGCGCGTCATTCGCTCCAGTCGTTTTCCCGCTCCTGGTCGAGCATCGCGCGGGCCTGATGGGTCAGCTTTTGCAGTGCCACGGCCAACAGCTCTCGCTCGCTTTTGGTCAGGCACGATTGCAGTTGTTTGTTGAGCTGCACGGCTTCCGGGAACACCTGATCGACCAGTGCCTTGCCCTGGTCGGTCAGCGACAGTGCGATGCCCCGTGCATCGCTGGGGTCCGGTTGGCGCTCGACGAAGCCCCGCTCATTGAGTTTGACCACGATACGGCTGGTGAGGCCCTTGTCGAATTGCGCCTGGGCTGCCAACCGGTTGAGGGACAACTCGCCGGCGGTGTTGATCAGCGCAATGACCCGCCACTCGTTCATGGTCAGCGAGAATTTTCGCAGGTAAACGCTGGCGGTGTTCTTGGTGTAGAGGTTGCTCAACTGACGCAACTGGAACGACATCAAGTCGCGCAAATCCTGAGGCTCACCCAGCTTTCGGGAGGGATCGCCATTGCTTGTATTGGTGGTTTTCGGCATGCACCTTTCCTCAGTTAAATAAATTGACATTGTCAACTAAGTTGGCAGAGACTCAGCCTTCATTAACAGGCAATAAAACTTGAAAGACGGTATCTGCCATAGCAAAAGCAGCATGTTAGCGGTAAGCAACATAATTGACGATGCCAATCATCTACAACCTGGAGACGCCATGACTGATGTCGTACTTTGCGAGTGTTTCGCGCGCGACGGTTTGCAGCACGAAAGTGCGATCATCCCGATGCCGCGCAAGCGCGAGCTGATCGAGCAATTCGCCCATGCCGGTTTTACCCGCGTGGAGGCGACCTCGTATTCCAACCCGGCGGTCATCCCGCAATTCGCCGATGCCAGTGAGCTTCTGGCGGACCTGCCACGGCTTGAGGGCGTTTTCTACAAGGCGACCTGCGCCAACGTGCGGGCAGTGGAACGGGCCATCACCGATCTGGATGCGGGCTTCGGCGCCAACGAAATCAGCCTGTTGGTATCGGCCTCCGAATCTCATTCGCAGACCAACCTCAAGCGCAGTCGCGCCGAGCAATGGGCCAACATCGCGGCGATGGTCGACGCGGCGAAAGGTCGATTCAGATTGATCGGCACCGTGTCCGTGGCATTCGGTTGCCCGTTTGAAGGTCATGTCGACGAGAGTCAGGTGCTGGCGGATGTCGAAGCGTTCGCCCGGCTCGGCGTGACCCACGTCACCCTCGGCGACACCACGGGCGTCGCCACGCCACACAGCGTACGGCGGTTGTTTGGCAGTGTGTTGAGCACCATGCCTGAAGTCACCCCGATCGCGCATTTCCACGACACCCGCGCCACCGGGCTGGTCAATTACCTGGCCGCCCTGGAAGCGGGCACCCGCTATTTCGACTGCGCGTTCGGCGGGGTCGGTGGCCATCCGGCGAAGGTCAAATACGGCTCCGGGTTCACCGGCAATGTGAGTACTGAAGACTGGGTCAACCTGCTGGAATCGATGGGCGTGAACACGGGTATCGACCTGCAACGGATGCTGACCATTTCCGCGCAGTGCGAAGCCGCACTGGGGCGTGAACTGCACAGTCGGGTGGCACGCAGTGGGCTTAATCCGCTGATCGACTGATCACCCCGAAAGCAAACATAACAACACGTTTTCATTCTTTGCGCCTGCGTGGCCGAGCACGAAGAAGGCATCGTCGCGCCTGCAATTTGAGCCGTACACCCGGAACACCCATAAAAATAATAGAGGTACACATGACCAGAGTCACTCGATCCACAAGCCTGAAATGGGCTAGCGTCGCCATCAGCGTGGCGCTGTGGCAACCGGCCCACGGGGCCTTTCTTGAGGACAGCAAAGCCTCGATCAGCGCCCGGACGTTCTACTACAACAACGACAACCGCGACGGTGGCGCCGATCAACGAGAAACGGCCCAGGGCTTTCGCCTCGATTACCTGTCCGGGTTTACCGACGGCACCGTCGGTTTTGGTCTGGATGCGCAAGCACTGTTGGGTGTGCCGCTGGATGGCGGCAAAGGTCACCACCCGAACAACAACAGCTTCATCCCCAGCGATACCGATGGCTCGGCGGTGAGTTCGTGGAGCCGTGCGGCGGTGAATGGGAAGGTACGTTTCTCGCAGACAGAATTTCATTATGGCGGCGGGCTGAGCCCGAACCTGCCGATTCTGGTGCCGACCGACAGCCGCTTGCTGCCGCAAACCTTCGAGGGCGGCATCCTGACCTCAAAGGAAATCAACAACCTCACGGTGGTGGCGGGGCAGATCGAACACGTCACGGGCCGGGCTTCGAGCAACCACACAGGCCTGGCGGTGGCCGGGGCAACCGAAGAAAGCAACCAGTTCCGCTTTGCCGGCGGCGACTGGAAGGTCACCCCGAACCTGATGTTGCAGTACTACTACGCCAACCTCGAGGACTACTACCAGCAGCATTTCGGTGGCCTGATCCATGTGCTGCCGCTGGGCGCGGGACAGTCATTCAAGACCGATCTGCGCTACTTCAAAAGCAGCAGCGACGGCGCCAATGGTGATCCCGGTTACCGATTCAATAACAACGGCGGCTATGCAAAGCATCCAGGTGAAATCGACAACACCACCTGGAGCGCCATGTTCACCTACACCCTGGGTGGCAACTCGCTGATGCTCGGACACCAACGGGTCAGCGACGACGGCGGTTTCGTCTGGGCCAATCAGGGCAGCCTGCCCAACGAAGGCGCGGCCGGTGCAGCCTTCTACCTGTTCACTGACAGCATGATCAACCAATTCGCCCGCGCGGGCGAAAACACTACATTCGGCCAGTACAGCTATGACTTCGCGGGGCTGGGCGTGCCTGGCCTGAAGACGTCGATTGCCTATCTTCAAGGTCGGGATATCAAGAGCCTGACAGGTGCCGCCGATCAATCCGAATGGGAGCGCGACATGCGCATTGACTATGTCATCCAGTCAGGTGCGTTGAAGGGCTTTGGTGCGACGTTGCGTCACGGTGTTTATCGGGGCAGCGACACGGGTATTGCCGATCAGGACCAGACTCGGTTGATCTTCAATTACACCTACAGCTTCATGTAGTGGCGATCAGCAGGCCGGACACGCAACGTGTAGCATCTGGCGCTGCCTGCGTCCGGCTGCGCCAGTCGCTACAAGTTGCGAACGTGAAGACGCTCTGCAGTTCCTGTGTGGCATTTGGCAGGCAGGCTTACTTCAGTTTTTCCGAAGGCCAGTTCCAGTTTTGGCGCATCTCCATACAAGGCGTTGTGATCTGCCAGTGCGCGCTCAAAGGCCTGGAGCATTCCCTTGCTATCCTTGAGCGCACGATTGACCGAATACCCGCCCGCCTGATCGTCATAGTGATGGAATACCAGCAGCACCACACCGCAGCGTATTGCATGCTCATTCCAGTCGGTATTGGGATTACCTTTTGCAGAGCGCGGCGGACTTTCAAACCTTCTGGCAGTCATCCAATCCGGTGGTGGTCCGGCGGACCATGGCACTGTTCAGGGACAAGGGGTATGTGCGCTCAGAAAAGGGTCACCGGGGAGGGTGGACGTTGGCAAAACCGCTGGCCGACCTACACCCCCCATTTCTAGTGGTTGGGAAACCCGCATGGCACTGCTCTGGTCCGAAGGCGTGCGCAGTGGGCGCATCACCCCGCAGAGCTTTGTTGCGCTGACCTCCACTAATGCCGCCAAGATGTATGGGTTGTATCCGCGCAAGGGCAGCATCGCTATTGGTGCTGATGCCGACCTGGTGATCTGGAACGAAGGTGAGCCGGTTCACCTGAACAACGAAATGCTGCACCACAACGTCGATTACACACCTTACGCCGGCATGACCCTGAGCGCCTGGCCGGCCATGACCTTGTCTCGCGGTGAGGTGGTCTGGGACGGCGAGCCGCGCGGTGAGGCTGGTCGCGGCCGCTTTCTGCCGTGCGAACGCCCGGCGCCCGCACAACTGCGCCGACGTAAGACCGAGTTGGATTTGTGAGTGCGATCACGCAGGTGGCCGCCAGCCTGATTCGTGGTTGGCGTGAGGGGCGCCAACAACCGTTGCCAACTTTGGAACTGGCTAGCGAAGCCGAAGCCTATGCCGTCCAGCACCAGGTAGCGGATGCCCTCGGCTGGTTCGCCTCCGGGCCGCCATCGGCCTGGAAACTGGGCGGTGCTCCGGGAGGACTGATCAGCGCCGCCGGGGTGCCGGCAATTGCAGTGCACCCGTCGGGATGGCAGGTTCCGCCGGGCGATGCCTTCGGTTTCGGGATCGAGGGAGAACTGATCGTGCGCCTGTCGCGCGACCTCGACCAGCACACCGATCTGGCCATGGCCTGTGCGGCGGTCGATGTGTGGATGCCGGGCATCGAACTGTGTGGCACGCGTTGGCTTCAGGGCGATCAGGCCGCGCCACTGCTTCGGCTGGCCGACCAGCAACTCAACCGCGCGCTAATACTGGGTACACCGCAAACGCTGGCGGAAATGCCGGATTGGTCAAGACAGCAGGTGGCGTTGCGGGTGGCCGGAGAACCTGAGTTCGTTGGCGTTGGCAGCCATCCATTCGGTGAGCCGCTGAGTTCGCTGCCGTGGCTGGCGCGTCACGCTGCGGCACTGGGCAGGCCCTTGCGAGCCGGTGACCTGGTGGCTAGTGGCAGCTGGACCGGTATCTACTGGGTGTCGGCCGGGGTGCAAGTGGAAGTTGAGTTTGCCGGGATAGGACGGGTTGCCTTGTCGACTTGATGCGGTTCAAAGGAACTTGGGTAGCGAGATGGCTTCTCCAGAGGGGCCTGAGGGAATGCCCAGAGGCAAGCCTCAAAGCCCACGCCTTTTAAGCAGGAGCAATGCGCCGGCTGGCTTCCAAAACTGAAATCGGCAACTTGAGTAAAGGGCTAAGCCTGGCCCAGCCCCGGTAAAATCAGCACTGTTGCTGTTATCCGCGCCTCAGTTTTTCTCGGCACTGACCTGGCCGGTATACTTGGGCAGGTTAATTTCCACATCAGCTTTTTGTTGCAGGCCTAGTTCCATAAGGCGGCCGATATGGTGTTGGGCGGCAGGGCGTCGAACAGAGTTGAGAAAAGCGGGCCATTCCTTGCCGATGTCTTCGTTTGAAGGGAGGGAAGCTACATTCACCAGCTCCTTGATCTCGCCCAGAGACTGCTTGTCGAAGGTGGCGATGCGGCGGGCCAGAGCATCGACGAAGCTGTTCAGTTCGCCTTCGGGGAAGCTGCGGTTAACGTAACCATAACGCTCGGCCAGCTTGCCGTCGATATCGTTACCGCTCAGCAAGACCTCTAATGCACGGCCGCGGCCGATAAGGCGTGGCAGGCGCGCCATCGGGCCTCCGCCTGGGACAAAGCCGGCGCCAATTTCAAATTGGGAAAGCACTGCCTTGTCGCTGGCAAAACGCATATCGCTGGCCAGCGCCAGTTCGCTGCCCACGCCGGAGGCGCGGCCGTTGATCATCGCGATGGAAACCACTGGGGACTTGCTCAGGCGTACCAACATGTCCGGAAGGGGCGGCAGGCCGGTCTTCCCGTTGGGCATTTCCAGGGTCCGCTGCAGAGGCTCCGCAAAGTCGTAGTGGGTTAGGAAAAAACCAGGCAGCTTGCTTTCAAAGACCACCACCTTGAGTTTGCTGTCGCTTTCGATCGCGCTAATCACCTTCTCGAACTGGAAGGTAGAATCCGGGCCATATATGTTGAAAGGCGGGTTGTTGATCTGCACTCGCCAGTATTCGGGGCTGATCTTTTCAATGAGAAACTGGTTGGGGGAGGAGCTGGCAGATTTGGGGGGGCTGGCAGTGTCGGCAGCCAGAGCTTGACCAGCCATAGTGGTGCCGCCCAGCAGCATGCTAAAGGCGAGAGTGGCGCTTACGATACGGGCTAGTTTCATAACGGTGAACTCCAACTTAATGGAATGAACAGCGATGAATTGACCTGAACACCCTTCAGGATCACAAGCACCTGTTGATGCTCGACTTAGCGGTATGGTCAGCAGCAGCTCTTTGGCAAATTTAGGCGCGATTATCAGTGGCAGCAGTAGCGCAAGCTGGATTGGCCCCTCCTGGCACAAGGCGACATGTTTCGCCCACCAAGATCCCGGTGTTCATGGATCTATCAACACATGTCCACTTCAGCCTGGACTGCCGACCGTGCCAGACCACAGTCCGGTCATGCGCACGAAACCCACGTACATGTGTCGACCCCCGAAGGAACGGAGCAACGGGCACGCTTCTGCACGCCCTCATTAAATGGCAGGCCACAACAACAGCTCAAACGGGGATTCGCAGCAGCAGAAAACCCAGCACCCAGTGCAATTTGAAATCACTGAACAAACCCGAACGGTTCTGGAGGCTTGGATGCGACAGGCCCACCTACGCAGCGAGGTTTTTTCCGACCCGGCGAGGCAAGGCAGCGCTACAGGCGAGGCAAAAAAGTCATGCTTTTTTGTTGGATATTCTCCAGCAAGCCGCTATAAATCTTCTCTTGTTGAGTATTTAGTATGACTAATTATTAAAAACAACAAAGGAAGGTCAACCATGCTTCAATCCCGACACTTGCTATCCGGCCTCGGACTGTCCCTGATGATCGCCACTCTCTCCGCCCAGGCTGCCGGCCTGTCTGCCGAACACAAAGCGTTCGGCAAGACCAATGACGGCACGCCCGTCGAACAATACATATTGCGCAACAGCCATGGCCTGCAAGCCACAGTCATTACCTATGGCGGGGTTCTGCAGTCATTGAAGGTGCCGGGAAAGGACGGCAAGTCCGAAGATATCGTGCTCGGCTTCGATGACGTTCAGGGTTATCAAAGTGGTACCGCGTACTTTGGCGCGACCATCGGCCGCTACGGCAATCGCCTGGCCAACGGTACGTTCGAACTGGACGGAAGACACTATCAAGTGCCGAAAAACGACGGCCCGAACTCGCTGCACGGCGGGCCGCTGGGTTTCGACAAACACGTGTGGAAAGCGCAACCGACCAAAAGCAAGGATTCGGTCGGCGTGACCCTGACTTACCTGTCAGTTGACGGTGAAATGGGCTTTCCTGGCAACCTGAAAACCGAGGTCACGTACAGCCTGACCGAGAACAACGAACTGCGGATCGACTACAAGGCATCGACCGATAAACCGACGGTGCTGAACCTGACCAACCACAGCTATTTCAACCTCGCCGGCGCCGGTAATGGTGATGTGCTGAAACAGGTCGCCACCCTGTACGCGTCGCAGTACACGCCGGTTAATGCCACGTTGATCCCCACCGGTGAACTGGCACCGGTCGCCAACACACCGATGGACTTCACCCAACCCACCGCCATCGGCAAAAATATCAAGGCTGATCACCCGCAGCTGAAATTCGCTGAACCGAAACAGGGCGGTTTTGACTTCAACTGGGTGCTGGACGCCAAGGGCGACGTGAGCAAGCTCGCCGCTGATGTCAGCGACCCGCAATCGGGCCGTCGCTTGCAGCTCTACACCAGCGAACCGGGCGTGCAGTTCTACACCGGCAACTTCCTCGACGGCACGGTCAAGGGCAAGGCCGGCAAGATTTATCCGCATTGGGGCGCGTTCACGCTGGAGACTCAGCATTACCCGGATTCGCCGAATCAGCCGAACTTCCCTTCAACGCGACTGGACCCGGGCAAAACTTATACCCAGAGCGTTGTGCTGAAGTTTTCCGCCCCATAGCCCCCGAACTCTCGCCATACCACATAGCAGCTGTCGAGCCTGCGAGGCTGCGTCCGAGGACGCAGTCGTCGCTCGCCGGGAGGCGGCAACCGACCCAAAGCGGACATTCACGAAGGTCTGCTTTGGGCCATCAACGACATTACCGTGTTTGCCCTGCGCTCGCTGCACGCTGCCAACCTCGTCGGCATTGGGTCGCTTTTTAGCTTGCTGAAACGTTTCATCAAGTTTATAAAAACGGCACAACTCCAAGAAAGGCTGCCGCCATGACCCCGCTCAAACTTTTTGTTGCCCTCAGCGCACTGTCCGCTGCCTCCCACGCCATGGCCTGGGATTACGTTCTGCTCGACACCGACAAGGCCGCCCAGAACTGGCAGATCACCAGCCAGCAACTCGGAATAAAAACCGACAAACCCTTCAGCGTTACCCTGCGCACCTTGCACGGCGGTCGGCAGGAGGGCGTCAGCATCGTCGACATCGATAACGGCACGATGAAACTCTCGGTAGTGCCGACACGCGGAATGAACGTCTTGCAGGCCTCGGTCGGCAATGTGCGCATGGGCTGGGATTCGCCGGTCAAGGAAGTGGTCAATCCGTCCTTCATCGAACTCAATGGCCGCGGTGGTCTGGGCTGGTTGGAAGGTTTCAATGAGCTGGTCACCCGCTGCGGATACGAATGGGTCGGCCACCCCGGCGTCGACAACGGCGAACTGCTGACCCTGCACGGTCGGGCCGCCAACATTCCTGCGAACAACGTCACCCTGCATATCGATGAAAAACCACCGTACGCCATCACCCTGCGCGGCGAACTGAAAGAGCAGGCGTTCAAGAAGGTTGACTTCTCGGTCGCGACCGAACTGGTCACCGAACCCGGCAGCGTCGTCTTCGCCCTCAACGACACCCTGACCAACAACGGCGACTATCCGAAGGAATACCAGGCGCTGTATCACAGCAACTTCAGCACCCCGTTCCTGGAGCAGGGCGCTCGTTTCGCCGCGCCGGTGAAACAGGTGTCGCCGTTCAACGACAAGGCCAAGGGCGATCTGCCCGACTGGCAAACCTACCGCGCACCGACCAGGGACTACGACGAAACGGTTTACAACGTGGTGCCGTATGCCGATGCCAAGGGCGATACGTTGACCGTGTTGCATAACAAGGCCGGCAGCCTGGGCGTTTCGGTCGGCTTCAATACCCAGACACTGCCCGTGTTTTCCCTGTGGAAAAACACCGATACCCAAGGCCAGGGCTATGTCACGGGGCTGGAGCCGGGGACAAGTTTTTCCTACAACCGCCGTTATCAGCGGCCACTGAACCTGGTACCGACAATTGGGCCCAAGGAACACAAGCAGTTCCGCATCAGCTACAGCTTGTTGGCGGATACGGCGGCGGTGGATAAGGCCTTGAAGCAGGTGAGCGAGATTCAGGATGGGCGGGAGACTGAGGTGCGGCAGACGCCGCTGGTTGATCTGACCAAGGGGTGACACCGGCTGGAGCATTGTCGGCCGATATTGCAGCCCCTCGGCCAAATGTTCGTAGCTGATCCCGTCGCCTAGTTAAAGGTCCGCCAGCGAGCGCGCGACCTTGAGCAGTCGATGGGCTGCTCGCAACGATTCGTTCACTGCCGCTCCTGGCCGTTTTCTGCCATCGCGAGAGGCAGAAAGCGACCCATTAAACGGTCGCGAACGTAAGAAACCTAGGGGTGAAGTCGACGCGGTTTGAAGCTTGGCTATCACCGACTCCCAGTGCGCTTATTGGCCAGTCTTTGAATGGCTGTAACAAATCTGATGCCCTGGCCAGCGGCGGCTCACCAGGGCCGTCCGCTGGATACAGTTGTCAGCGCGTCATGTAACTTTGACGATCTGCGGTGGACTCCATGTCCCTTTGCCAGGAGGCAGGATGGAAGGTGTTTCCGTCTTCGGCCAATACAGGCGCATCACCATGTAGATCAGATCATTTGGTGCGGGCAGCCAGTTGCTTTCCTTGTCTGCGCCGGGTGAATCCTTCTGGATGTACAGCGTCAGCGAGCCGTCGGCGTTCTTCTTCATATCGGGTAGCATCGGCGCGTTGATGAGGTAGCGATTGATCGGATTCTTGATCAACAGTTGCGACTTGCCGTCGTACATCGTCACCGACCAGAAGGCATTGACTGGCGGGAGTTGCCCGGCAGGAAAGGTGATCGTGTAGTTGTGCTTGCTGCCGTCGAGTCGCTCGCCATCGGGTAAGGTACTGGTTATTGGATACGTGGCCTCATCGGCATCGTTGGCGTAGATGCCCGCTTGCGCGACGGCAGCGCGCTTCAGCCAGTCACCGTTATAAAAGGCACTGTTGCCACCGGCACCGGCAATGTTCCAGCCGTTGATCTTCGTGCCGAGATTCTTGATCCCATCCTCGACCTTCGCATGCCCAGCCTGCATGCCCTGAACGATGGCGGACTTCTGCTCGGCCGATAGAGCCTGGAAGTTAAAGTCCTTCCCTACCCCGATTCGGGCAAGTCTCTCGCGGATCGCCACTTCATTCGGTGCGGCGGGATCGAACTGCAAGGCAAAGCTCAGGTACTTGAAGAAGTCAGTCTTCACCAGGTCTTTGTCGATCTTCGGGAAATCAATCGGCGGCGCGGCAGGTGGTGCGGGTTGCTTGAGGTAGGCGGAAAGCGGTTGTGCTTTGTAGCCGGATTGGATCTTTTCGACGTTCGACATATCAGTTGGATTGAACAGCTGGGTTCGATAAATCGCGAAGGGCAGTTGCGTACGGGAATGAAACACCTTCTTGATACCCGGCGGAGTCGCGCCTTTCCATTCGGGGCCGACCACCATGTAATCGCCGGCTTCATTGCCGGTGGTACGGTTACCGATGTAACCGAAGTTGTAAGTATTGCCGTCGATGAGTTGCACCGAGTAGTAGCGCGGTTTCTCTACCGCCGGCACCGAGAGCACGACTGGCTCGCTTCGCACGTCCATGAACATCAGGGAATAGGGAGTGTCGCTGTTCGGCGAGATGATGGCCGTGTCCTGGTAGGTAGCGACGTGATGCAGGCTATGGATCTGGTTGAACGGCGCCTTGAACTGGCTGGAGTTCTTGTCCACCGCGTAGTCATACATGATCGCGTAGTTCATCACGATGGGCAGACCGTAAATGTAGCCTTCCTCGGCGATGGTTTTCGTTTCGGCGGGAGTGATGTCCGTTGCGTGGGTGAGGGTGGATGTAAAAGAGGCGAGCCATAACATCGCACAGCCAACGGCTCTCGGTAGTGGGCTTTTCATAAACCTGCTTCTCCATTCCTTGAATCGGATAGTGTGTCGATCAACTAACCACTGGTTAGGCGATGTGAAGGGGCGCGGTGTTCGCGACCTGATGACTCATCGCGCGCATAGTCTTCCTGTGAATCCTTGTCTTGCCCGAAGATGTCACTCCGAACGCGACACTGTTCGAGGAGAATTCGACATGGATGGCAAACCCAGGCTGCTCGGTGAGTATAAGCGGCAATTCAAATAGCGCCGCTGAGATGTCAACCGCTTTCCAGGTATTGCCAGGCAGTTCATATGCGGGCATAGCTAAAGCGACACCCAGACATTTTCGACTGTCTGCTTTTGGCCGATTGCGGCCTTTCATAGTGGGCGCTTTAAGACACGGTAGAGCGTCGTTTGTGATGATCCGACTCAGAAGGACGCTTTTCCATCAGCTACATTTTGGTGGGTGATCCTTGGCAAGCTATCGAGGGATGTCCGTTTGAGTGCAAACCGAGTGCACAAAGCACTCGATCTGACTTTGTCTTACTAATTCGGTCTACTGTGGACGAACGCCGTCATAGGCGTCCTGAAGCAACTGGCGGATTGCCTGCGCATCGATGGGTCTCGGGTTCCAGTATGGGTTGGACAAAGCGATGTCGGTGGCGCGATCCAGATCCGCCTCGGTCAGGCCAAGATCCTTGAGTCGGGTCGGTGCGCCCAAGGAGCTGGAAAGATCGAACAATGCGGCGGCGGGGCTGCAATCGTCGACGCCCAGTGCTCGATTGATGCGTGACAATGCAGGCGCGGCAGGCTGGTTGTACGCAATGGCGTGGGGCAGCACGATGGTGTGGGTTTGTGCATGGGGCAGATTGAAGCTGCCGCCCAGGGTGTGGCATAGCTTGTGATGCAGTGCCATACCGACGTTGCCCAATACCGTGCCACATAGCCAGGCGCCGTAGAGGCAATCACCACGCGCGTCGAGATCAGCCGGGTTTTGGCTGATCTTTTTCATGCCTTCGGCCAGAGCGCGAATCCCTTCTTCGGCCATCAGCGACATCACCGGGTTGCCATCCTGGGCATACAGGCCTTCGGCCGCGTGAGCGATGGCGTTCATGCCGCTGGTGATGGACATGTCCAGGGGCAGGCTGACGCTGAGCTCAGGGTCGTAGATCACGGTTTTTGGCAGGACGCGCGGGTCCTTGCCGGTGCGTTTGAGACCGTTTTCGGTCAGACCGTAAACAGGTGTCATTTCGGAACCAGCGTAGGTGGTGGGAATTGCCAGGATCGGCAGGCCCGAGTCCATGGCAATCGCCTTGCCCAGGCCAGTGGTCGAACCACCGCCGATGGCGATGGCACAATCGGCGCCCAGTTTGTTCGCCACTTCACGGGCTTGCCGGGCGGTTTCGATGGGCACATGCATGACGGCCTTGTCGAAAATATCGGCGGCGCGATTGCCCAGCAAATGCGCGATGTGCTCAGCCTGGGAGCGTTGTTCCGGGGTGCAGAGCACCAGTGCCCGTTTGGCGCCCAACCGATCGATTTCCGCTTCCAGTTGTTGCAGCGAGCCCTTGCCGAAAATGACGCGCGACGGCTGACCGTTATAGATGAAGGGTAGGGTGGACATGGGGCGATTCTCCGGGGGCGGTTAGAGCGCTGAAGGCTTTGCCATAGGCGTGGGTTGATAGGCGAACAATTGCCATTGCAGGCCGGTCTTGAGCCAGACCGTCAGCGTGCGGTTGTGAATGGTTTTGTCGATGCCGTGGGACGTGATGTCGGCTGACATTTTTCCGAAGGCGAGGGCGGTATTCCCTGACAAGCGAACTTCCTCAAGCCGATAATCAATGCGGTGATAAACGTAGAGGCCTTCGCGGCATTTGTTCAGGTAGCTGTCCAGACTGTCCTTGACCCCATTGGAGTGGATATAGATCAACTCGGGATGAGACAGGCGTTCGAAGGTTTGCAAGTCACCTTGGCGCATGGCCAGGTAACGTTCTTCTTCAAGTGCACTGATGACCGCGGTAATGGAAGGTTCGTCGAGCATGATTTCCTCGCTGTGCGATTCAATGTTTGGTCAGGACAAAATCGAAGGCGAGGGTATGGAAGGCATCGCTGCTGAATGTGCCGTCGGGAGTCAGCCCGGGTTCGTGGGCAGTCCACTCGGTAATTAATGAAGAGCGCACGCCGAATACCGCATCGGAATCCAGATACGGGTCGCCTTCACGAAATACCTGGGTGGTCAGGCGTTGATAACCGGGAGCACTGATGGTGAATTGCAGGTGCGCGGGGCGCCATGGGTGGCGGTTGAGCGACGCAAGCATCTGGCCAACCGGACCGTCGTCGAGGATGGGCTGACAGTCGGGCACGACGGTCCAGAAATGGTACTCACCCGCCTGATCGGCTTGAATCAGCGCCTGGTTGCAGTTATCGGCACCGCTGCCGCCGGCCATGCAGATCTGCAAGGTGGCGCCTGGAACGACGTTGCCTCTGACATCGCGAATCACGCCGCGCACATGACACTTGGGCCCGGCAAGGCCCGCGCTGATGTCAGCGCCCAGATCGAAGATTCTGGCGTTCTTTGCCTGCAACACATCAAAGGTTGTCGGCTCGGTGCAACCCTTGGGGTTCTTGTCGTTCTGTGCCAGCACCAGTGTCGACAGCCCCAAAGTATGGGAAAGCAACACGAACTCCTGACGATCCGCTGAACTCATTTGGCCCGCTTGGGCGAGAAAGTCCATGCCACGCTGCCATTCCTGTTCGGTCAGTTTGGTGTCGCGGGCAAAGGCGTGCAGATGTTGCACGAGGCTGGTCATGATTTCGCAAAGGCGCGCATCCGTGGTGCCACTGTTGCGCGCCAGTACGGCTTGAGTGATGGAGGCTTCGTCCAGATTACGCATCGTGACTCCGGGATTTTTTGGTTTTTTTGTGCCCTGTCTGCCTGTCGCGGGTGTGCCGCCAACGGCTCTGTTCAGGCTATAGCGCTGCACGTTATAGTTCCGGACAACGCAAAAAAAGACTGATAAAGAAAATCTTTATTTCATATATGAAAAAGTAAAAGCGGAGCACTCAATGGATCGGTTAACCGAACTGGAGCTTTTCGTCACGACGGCGGAAGTGGGTACCTTGAGCAAGGCGGCAGAACTGCTCGGCTTATCGAACGCCGCCGCCAGTCGACACCTGGTAGCACTGGAGCAACGACTCAACGTCCGGTTGATCGATCGTAATACACGTCGTCTTGCGCTGACCCATTCCGGTCATCAGTTCTATACCAGTTGCAAAAGCCTGCTCGGTGAGTTGAAGGAAGCCGAGGCTTCGCTGACCGAATCACTGGTACAGCCGGTCGGCACCTTGACGATCACCTCGTCCATTTCGTTTTGCATGCTGCATATCGCGCCGCTGATACCGGCGTTTCGCAAGAAATACCCGCACATCAACGTCAAGCTCCTGGGCGAGAATCGCTATTTCGACATCATCGACAGCGAAATAGACCTGGCGATCAGGACCAAGGAATACGAGCCTGACTCCAACATCACCATTCGCCGCCTGGCCGAAACGCGCAGGGTGCTGGCCGCTTCACCGGGTTACCTGCAACGCATGGGCACGCCGAAGACCATCGAAGATCTGGCTAAACATGACGTACTGATCTACAGCCATGCCAACCAGCCCCGGGTCATGCGTTTCACCAAAGACGACGAAGAGGTCGCGATCAAGGTCGAACCCATGCTGGAAACCAACGATGGGCAGATCGTCCGGGCAGCGGCCCTGGCCGGTGGCGGCATCCTGGTGCAGCCCAAGTACATCATAAACGCCGATCTGGTGGCGGGGCGCCTGATCCCGGTTCTGGATGACTGGGACCTGCCGCGATTGACGATCAACATGGCGTTCCAGAGCCGACGCTACATGCCTACCAAGCTGCGCGTGTTCATCGATTTTCTGCTCGCGGACTTTGCCGAGCATGAATATGAGCGCTTCTGGACGCGCTGATACTGCGTTCCGCTCCATCCCCCCAAGTCGCGCGTTCGCGCGACTTAACTGCCGGAATTCTCAGTTTTCCATCTAGTGGAAAACACATTTGCCGTTAGGGCGTTTGTTTTCCGATTCAATGGCAGTAGTCTCGATTCCACTGAGAGCACACATAACTTCAATAAAGGTTGACCTCATGTCTAACAGTCAAACTGTCGGTGCTTCGTCGAAGATTCTCTGGCGAATTGCAGCCATCACTACCATGGGGTCATTGGGATTCGGGTATGACACAGGTGTCATTTCCGGAGCGCTGCCCTTCATGTCACTGGATGCCAGCCAGGGCGGCCTCGGTCTGACCCCGGTCTCGGAAGGTCTGGTCGCGTCCTCGTTGATCTTTGGCGGCGCCGTAGGTGCGCTGTTCGCCGGGCAACTGTCCGACCGTTATGGTCGTCTCGGCGTGCTCAAGGCGCTGGCCCTGCTGTTTGCATTGGGCGCCCTGGGTACCGCGCTGGCGCCGGATATGTGGTCCATGGTCGTTACGCGTTTCATTCTCGGCATCGCCGTTGGCGGTGCATCTTCCACCGTTCCCGTATTGATTGCAGAACTGGCAGCCCCCAAACATCGCGGCCGACTGGTGTGCCAGAGCGAACTGATGATTGTTTCAGGGCAATGCCTGGCTTACGTCGCCAGTGCCGGGTTGGCGCACCTGTTCGACAGCCCGACGATCTGGCGCTACATGCTGGCCATCGCCTTGATCCCGGCGGCGCTGCTTTATGTCGGCATGCATTTCGTCCCCACCTCGCCGCGCTGGCTGGTCAGCAAAGGCCGCGTTGCAGAAGCCAAGACAGTACTAGCCGGCATCCGTGATACGCAGCATGAAGCGGACCGCGAGCTGAAGGAAATCATCTCCCAGTGCAAAGTCGAAGCGCGCCAGACCAGTGTGCTCGCCACGCTCAACGAACCCTGGCTGCTCAAGCTGCTCGCCATTGGTATCGGTCTTGGCTTCGTCATCCAGTTCACCGGCGTCAACGCGTTCATGTACTACACGCCGATGATTCTCAAAGAGACCGGCATGGGCATCAACGCCGCCCTTATCGCGACCATCGGCAATGGTGTGGTCTCGGTGATCGCCACGTTGATTGGCATGTGGGTGATCAACCGCATGGGCCGTCGCTCGATGTTGTTGCTGGGGCTGACGGTCGTCGTACTGGCGCAGATCTTCCTCGGTGTGGTGCTCAACTTCATGCCGCACTCGCTGCTGCAAAGCTACCTGGCACTGTCCGGCGTGCTGGTGTTCCTGTTCTTCATGCAGATGTGCATCGGCCCGGTTTACTGGCTGCTGATGTCGGAACTGTTCCCGACCCATGCACGCGGTTTGATGAATGGCATTTCGGTGAGCGTGTTCTGGATTTTCAACGCCATCGTTGCCTTCGTCTTCCCGGTGTTGCTGAGCGTGCTGGGCGGCATGACCTTCTTCCTGTTCGCCGTGGTGAACATTGGCTCGATCATCTTCTGCACGTTGTGGTTGCCGGAAACCAAGGGCCTGACCCTGGAAGAAATTGAGCAGCAAATGAAGCAACGTTTCAATGGCCGCAAATGGCGCGCTGTCGACGCTCAAGCTTATTGAGAACGACCAGCGTCTGCCGGCAGTCAAAATATCAAGAGCCTGCCGGCCTTCAAGAACAATGAAACAAGGATTAAAATTCATGACTGCTCATCTGGATACCGACATCGCCATCGGCGGACTTTTCGAAGAGGAACAATCCGCCGAGATCGTCAATGCCCGTAATTCGGTCGACGCGAACCCGCGGCTGGTCGAGGTCATGTCGGTGCTGACCCGGCATCTGCATGCAGCCATCAAGGAAATCGAACCGACCCATGATGAGTGGTTCAAGGCTATCGAGTTCCTGACCCAGACCGGGCAGATGTGCACTGACTGGCGCCAGGAATACATTCTGCTGTCGGATGTGCTGGGCGCGACCATGTTGGTGGATGCGATCAACCATCGGCGGCCCAAGGGCGCGACGCCTAACACGATCCTTGGGCCTTTCTACGTAGCCGATGCACCGCGCTACGAGAATGGCGCGAACATCTGCCTGGACGGCAAGGGCGAGCCGACGCTGGTCAGCGGTCGGGTGCTCGATATCGCGGGCAACCCGATCGCCGGCGCGACCCTGGATATCTGGCAGACCAACGATGACGGGTTCTACGACGTGCAGCAAAAAGGCGTACAACCGGATTACAACCTGCGCGGTCTGTTCACCACCGATGCCGATGGCTATTACGCATTCCGTACCGTCAAGCCGCGTCACTACCCGATTCCCGCCGACGGTCCGGTAGGCAAGTTGCTGGGTGATCTGGGGCGGCATCCCAACCGCGCCGCGCATTTGCATTTCATTGTGACCGCCGAAGGTTACGACCAGGTCATCACCCACATCTTCACCCCCGATTGCCCGTACTTGCACGAGGACACGGTGTTCGGCGTGAAGAAGGAATTGATTGCCGAGTTCACCACCCAAACCGATCCGCTACTGGCGAGTCGTTATGACTTGCAGGTGCCGTTCCTGGCGGTGAATTGGGACTTTGTCCTGACCCAGGCCTGAATCATCAACATCTGTTAGCGACCGTCCTGAAACCACTCACTCATAAGTGATCGTCATGCCAAACAAAAATATTGAACTGCTTGCTGCCTACTGGACCCTCGCTGGCGACACCTATCCCGGAGCTCCCAGCGAGATCAGCCCATTTTCCCTGCAAGCGCGTGCGGAGGCGGCGTCGAAAGCCGGCTGGCGCGGCATGGGGCTGGTGCATGCCGACATCCTGCACAACGTTGAAAAGCTGGGTATTTCCACCGTACGCAATATCTTTCAGGACAACGGCATCAAGCACCTGGAAGTCGAGTTCCTGACGGACTGGCACCTGGATGGCGAACGCCGAGCGGCGTCGGACAAAGTCCGCGACGAACTGCTGGAAGTCGCTGGCGAGCTCGGCGCGCGCAGCCTCAAGGTAGCCGCCGGTTTGTTCGAAGACGGGCCGCCCGACATCGCCCGCATGCGTGACACCTTCGCGCTGTTGTGCGATCGGGCCCAACCTTTCGGCACCAATGTGGTGATCGAATTCCTGCCGTTTTCCAGCGTGAATACCATCGATCTCGCCATCGCCGTGGCAGAAGGTGTGCGCCCCAACGGCGGCCTTCTGGTGGATACCTGGCACGTGGCGCGTGGCGGCATGAGCTTCGATGAAATCGCCAAGATCCCACTGGAGTTGATCAAGTCCATCGAACTGGACGACGCCAATCACGCCATCGTCGAAACCCTGTTCAACGATTCCACGCACTACCGCAAATGCTGTGGCGAAGGCCAGCTGGACGTGCCGGAGTTCATCCAGCAAGTGGTCAATGTCGGCTACGACGGCCCTTGGGGTGTGGAACTGATCTCCGCTGAACTGCGCAAGCTGCCGCTGGATGTGGTGGCCAAGAGAACCTTTGAAACCACCATCGCGCAATTCGAAGGGATCAAATTCCCGAAGTGATGCGCCGGACTAACACGCAAGTTTTGCTCGTACACAACAACGAACAATAGAGTTTTCAGGAGAGAGACAATGGTAGGTATCGCAGTTCTCGGCGCCGGCCGAATCGGCAAGATTCACGCAGCCAATGTCGCGGCCAGTCCGTTCGCAAAACTGGTGGCAGTGGCTGACCCTTTCGGCAACGCTGCCCAGCAACTGGCCGAGCAATTTGGCGCTGACGCCATGACCGATTGCGAAGCGGCGATCGATCGCGACGACGTCCAGGCCATCGTCATCGGCACCCCGACCCACACCCACATCAGCCTGATGCTGCGCGCGGTGCGCCAAGGCAAGGCGGTGTTGTGCGAGAAACCGATCGACCTGGACATGGCCAAGAGCCTGGCCGCCGTCGAAGAAGTGGAGCGCCTCAACGGTCGGGTGATGCTGGCGTTCAACCGCCGCTTCGAGACCACCTTCGCCGAAATGCACGCGGCGATCGAGGCCGGTGACATCGGTGAAGTGCGTCAGGTGATCATCAGTAGCCGCGATCCGGGCCTGGCGCCGGAAGACTATATTGAACATTCCGGCGGCATCTTCCGCGACATGACCATCCACGACCTGGACATCGGCCGCTGGCTGCTGGGTGAGGAGCCGGTGGAGCTGACCGCCATCGGCAGCCGTCTGATCGACCCGCAGATGATGGAAAAGTACGACGACTACGACACGGCGATGGTGCAGATGCAAACCGCGTCGGGCAAACAGTGCCACATCAACAATTGCCGTCAGGCGGTCTACGGTTACGACCAGCGCATCGAGGTGTTTGGCTCCAAAGGCATGCTGCAAATGGACAACCTGCGCCCGACCACCATCCGGCGCTGGAGCCAGGACGTCACCGACGCTCGCGAACCGCTGCTGAATTTCTTCCTTGAGCGCTACCAGCAAGCCTACAAGGCCGAACTGGATGCCTACATCGATGCACTGGTCAAAGGCAGCCCAATGCCGACCACCGTACAGGACGGTCTCAAGGCCCTGAAGCTGGCCGATGCCGCCGTCGAGTCGGTCAAGACCGGGCGCGCAGTCCGTCTGTGAGCTTGAACGGTCATTCGCCAATTTGGACAAGAACATCAGGAGAACACCATGTCCTACAAGCTTGAGAGTGGCGCCACCATCGGTGTGGCCTGCCTGGGGATTACTCACCCGCACACGTCGGGCCGCGTCAAAGCGTTCAAACGCATACCTGGCGCGCAGTTCCTCGGTGCTTACGACGACAGCCCTTTGCTTGAGCCATTCTGCGATGCCCTGGGCTTGCAGGCGCGCAGCAAGGAAGAAATCCTCGCCGACCCGAATGTGCACGTCGTACTGGTACACCCTAAAAGCTACCTGATGGCCGACTGGGCCATCGAAGCCCTGGAAGCTGGCAAGGCGGTGCTTTGCGAAAAACCGGCGGGTCGCGGCACCATCGATACCACGCGTATCGTCGAAGCGGTTGAGCGCACCGGTGGGTTGTTCCAGGTGGGCTACTGCTGGCGCTACGCGCCGTCGGTGGAAAAGATGCAGCAAGTGCTGCAAAGCGGAGAAATCGGCAAGGTCCTGCAAGTGCGCGCCCATGCCGGTTGCTCCCACGATGAAGCCGACACCAACCACATGAAACAACCGGGCGACCGCGGTGGCGCCTTCTACGTGATTGGCTGCCACACCATCGATCGTTTGCTGCTGCACTTCGGCATGCCCAACTCGGTCAATGCGCGGATCACTAAGTTCGCCGGGCAGATGAGCGACTCGGCGCGCGAAGACGCCGTGGGCGCAGTGCTCAACTACGATGACAAGTTAATCACCATCGACTTCATGTCCTGGGATCCGATGCCCTGGACGGAAAGTTGGGACATCACGGCCTACGGCACCCATGGGGTGATGCACTCCACGCCGATGCCAGCGTCGTACAAGCTGTACCACGATGGCAAGAATGGCCATCAGCAAGGCTGGACGCACTGGAACGAAAACAGCTTCCCGGAGATCTGGGCCGTGCGCAAAACGGTTTATTCCCCGGAAATCGCCGAGATCGGCAACCCGGTGTATTTCGACCGCGAAGCCGCAGCCTTCGTCCAGTCGTTGCGTACCGGCAGTCCTTCGACTGTGCCGGCCACCCAGGCGCACAACATCAACGTGATTCTCGAAGCGCTGTTCGAGTCCGCTGAATTGAACGGCCAGGAAGTCATCCTGGCCAAGTAATCGGCTACACGCAGTCCCGTTAGCGAATACCCCGGCCGACTCTGTTTACAGGGTCGGAAGGGGGCCTGCATCCCGAGAAATGCCAACAACAAAAAGAAGAGGTCACCATGCACACGATCATCAAGCTTGCCGGCGCATTACTGTTGGGACTGGCCGTCAGTGCCTGCGACAAGAGCGCCACCAGCACCAAAGGCACCATCGGGGTTGCCATGCCCTCGAAAACCGAGGCGCGCTGGGTTTCGGACGGCAGCAGCATCGTCGATTCTTTGAAAAAGCTCGGTTACGACACTGACCTGCAGTACGCCCAGTACGAAGCACCGACCCAGCTGTCGCAAATTGAAAACATGATGGTCAAGGGCATCAAGGGACTGATCGTCGCGCCGATCGACGGCACGACCATGGCTGATGTGCTCAAGCAGGCCAAGGAAAAAGGCATCAAGGTCATTTCCTATGACCGTTTGATCCGCAACACCAAGGACTTCGACTACTACGTCACCTTCGACAACTACCGCACCGGCGTGCTGCAAGGCCAGTCCATTGTAGACAAGTTGCAACTCGCGCAGGGCAAGGGGCCGTTCAACCTGGAAATCTTCGCCGGCTCCACCGACGACAACAATGCCCACGTGGTGTACGCGGGGGTGATGTCGCAGCTCAAGCCATACATCGACAGCGGCAAGTTGGTGATCCGCAGCGGCCAACAAGCGATGGAGAAGGTAGCGACCCCGAACTGGGATGGCGCCCAGGCACAGGCGCGCATGGATAACCTGCTGAGTGCCTTCTATGGAACCGCGCACCTGGACGCCGTGCTGGCGATGAACGACCAGATCGCAACCGGTGTGGTGTCTTCATTGCGCGGTGTGGGTTATGGCTCGGGCAAGGCGGCCATGCCGATTGTCACCGGACAGGATGCCGAGGTGGCCAGCATCAAGTCGATCATTCGCGGCGATCAGTCCTCGACCATCTTCAAGGACACCCGTGCACTGGCTGAAGCCGCTGCGCAGATGATGGACGCCACCTTGAGCGGCAAGACGGTGGTGGTCAATGACTCCACGTCTTACGACAACGGCGTGATGATCGTGCCGACCCAACTGCTTACGCCACAACTGGTCGACGGCAACAACTGGCAGAAAGTTCTGGTGGACGACACCAAGTTCTATACCTCGGAACAGTTGCGCTAAGGCGAACGGCGTACGGTGCGTGCGGGCAGGAGAGAGAACATGACAACAACAATTCTCGACATGCGTGATATCCAGAAGTGCTTCGGTCCGGTGAAGGCGCTCAGCCGGGTCAACCTCAAGGTCGGCGATGGCGAAATCCATGCGATCTGCGGTGAGAACGGTGCCGGCAAATCGACCCTGATGAAGATCCTCAGTGGGGTCTATCCTCATGGCAGCTTCACCGGCGAAATCGTCTTCGACGGCAAGCCAAGAACCTTCCAGGGATTGCGTGACAGCGAGGCGCTGGGCATTTGTATCATTCACCAGGAGCTGGCTCTGGTGCCGATGCTCTCGATCACCGAGAACCTGTTTCTCGGCAACGAGATCGCTCGGCATGGCGTCATCGACTGGAACCAGGCGCATCGGCGGGCCCGTGATTTGCTCGCCCGTGTCGGCCTTGATGCAAGCCCCCAGACCTTGGTGGGTAAACTCGGCATCGGCCAGCAGCAGATGGTGGAAATCGCAAAGGCGCTGGCCAAGGACGTGCGCCTGCTGATTCTTGACGAGCCCACCGCCAGCCTCAACGAAAAAGACAGCGATACCTTGCTCAAGCTCATGCTCGAACTCAAGGGACGTGGCATTACCTCGATCATCATCTCGCACAAGCTCAACGAGATTGGCCGTGTGGCTGACGAGATCACGGTGATTCGCGACGGCAGCACTGTCGACGTGATCGACTGCCGCGCCGAACCGATCGACGAAGCTCGGGTTATCCGCTCCATGGTCGGTCGCGAGTTGTCGGATCGTTACCCGTCGCGTGTCAGCGAGATCGGCGAAACGTTGTTCGAGGTCGAAGGCTGGTCGGTGGGTGATCCCGAGCGTCCGGGCCGCGACCGCATACGCAATATCAATTTCCACGTGCGCCGTGGCGAAGTGGTGGGCATTGCCGGGCTGATGGGCTCTGGCCGTACCGAGTTCGCCATGAGTGTGTTTGGCCGCACCTACGGCACCAACATTCGCGGCAAGGCTCGCCTGGAAGGACGTGAAGTTGACCTTGGCACCGTGCGCAAGGCCATCGATCAAGGCCTGGCCTACGCCACCGAAGACCGCAAGGGCGCCGGCCTGGTGTTGGGGGAGAGCATCACTCGCAACACCAGCATGGCCAACCTGGCCGCAGTCTCAAAGCGCTGGGTGATGAACGAACTGGCCGAAACCAAAGTGGCCGTTGACTATCAGGCACGCCTGCGCATCCGAACCCCCAACGTATTGCAGTCGGTGGACAAGCTGTCCGGGGGCAATCAGCAGAAGGTGGTTTTGGGCAAGTGGCTGTTCTCCGATCCCAAGGTGTTGATCCTCGACGAGCCCACCCGTGGCATCGATGTGGGGGCCAAGTACGAGATTTATGGCGTGGTCAATCAGGTGGTCAGTGAGGGCAGGGGTGTCGTGATGATTTCTTCGGAAATGCCGGAGCTGCTCGGTACTTGTGACCGCATCTATGTGATGAACGAAGGGCGTTTTGTCGGCGAGTTTCCGATCGCCGAGGCATCGCAAGAAAAAATCATGCACGCAATCATGAAAAACGAGGTGATCCAGTGAACGAAGTCAGCGTACCTCTCGCATCCAAACCATCAGCGCTCACGTCATTCAAGCGCGGCGCGCGCGAATACGGTCTTCTGGCGTCGTTGATCGTCATCATGGTGTTCTTCCAGGTGGCCACCGGCGGGGCGCTGATGCAGCCGCTGAACCTGACCAACCTGTTGCTGCAAAACAGTTACATCGTGGTCATGGCGTTGGGCATGTTGATGGTGATTGTCTGCGGTCACATCGACTTGTCGGTGGGTTCCGTAGTCGGAGTGATCGGTGCGATTGCCGCCGTGCTTATGGTCCAGTACCGGATGGATTTCTTCACGGTCACCATCATTTGCCTCGCTACTGGCGCGCTGATCGGTGCCGCACAAGGCTACTGGGTAGCGGTCTGGGGCATGCCGTCATTCATCGTCACCCTGGCAGGCATGCTGATCTTTCGAGGCGCGACTATCGCCATCTCGCAAGGCCAGTCGATAGGTCCATTCCCACCGGCCTTCTCTGCGATCAGCTCGGGTTTTATTCCCGATATCTTTGCCAGTGAACACCTGCGCATTACTTCCTTGCTGGTGGGCATCGCCGTCGCAGCTGCGTTCTGGATCGTCGAATACCGTAGTCGCAGACGTACACTCAAGAGCGGTGGCAACGCCGCCCCCATGGCTTTGTTCGCACTGAAAAATGGCGTGATCACGGCGCTCATCGTGTACTTCTGCTACCTGCTCTCGACCTATCGCGGCATCCCCACTGTGCTGGTGATCATGAGCGTGTTGATCGGTGTGTACACCTTCATCATGAACCGCACTGTGATTGGCCGCTGGATCTACGCCGTGGGCGGCAATCTCAAGGCTGCGAAGCTGTCGGGGATCAACACGTCGCGTGTGACCTTCTTTGCTTTCGTCAACATGGGCGTACTCGCGGCGGTGGCCGGGCTGATTTTCGTGGCCCGACTCAACAGCGCTACACCACGTGGGGGCTCAGGCTTTGAGCTGGATGTCATCGCTGCGGTGTTCATCGGCGGCGCCTCGGCGTCTGGTGGGGTAGGCAAGGTTGTCGGCGTGGTGATCGGTGCCTTCATCATGGGTGTGCTGAACAACGGCATGTCGATCATGGGCATCGGCATCGACTATCAGCAGATGATCAAGGGCGCTGTGTTGCTGGCGGCGGTATTTGTGGATGTTTATCAGAAGAGCAAAGTTTGAAATGGCAGGCATGTCCGACAAAGTGGGGAGTCCGCGATGATCAAGCACATCGTGATGTGGAAACTGGAAGGGGAAACGCCTGAAGCGCACAGACAGGCCTGCCTGTTCCTGAAGGAGCGTTTCGAAGGGCTCGCCGGGCTGATACCTGGGCTTCTGAAAATCGAAGTAGGCGTAGATTTCAGCCGTATAGACTATGCGTGCGATGTCGTGCTCTACAGTGAGTTTGAAACCCAGGAAGCCCTGGACGCCTACGCTTCCCACCCCGAACATTTGCGGGTGAAAGGGGAGTTGGGTAATTCACGCATTGCGCGGCATCAGGTCGATTATCGGTTGTCGTAAACATCTTAGGTCGGAATGAAGTTGTGGAAGGGGCGCCTCAAAGGTTGCTCCTTCCCGTCCGGTCGGTCTATTACGGCCAGTCGTGGCGCTCTGAAATTCGGTGAGTGTCCGCTGTTGGCCGATACCCGCCTGTCACGACGGGCGGAAAACGAACCTACGCGGTCATCTGCCATTTTTTTCGGTGAGTTGCCAGCGTGGGCGACCACTGGGCCTCATCCGGCGGAACTTATCAATAGAACTGATACCGAGACACGGTCGCCGCGCGTCCTGGACCACGCGTTCCCGTGAGCACTTGCTCATGACCGACACTTGAAAAGCTCAGGAGGCAGTTCGCTTATGCCCTTGAGTCGGTCTTCAAGAAAATCGCGAAGTACCCTGACTTTCGTCGAGTAACGTCGATTGGGAAGGTAAGCCATGTAGATTTGATTCCCGGTCAGTGAATTAATAAACCGATATTCAGGCAACACGATTTGCAATTCACCGCTCAAGAGCTGGTCACGCACCAGCCAGATTTCAAATTCTGCAATACCCAGGCCGCCACAGACGGCTTCAAGCAGCAGCTCCGAGTTGTCCGATTGCAGATTGCCCTTGGGGAAAATCGAGTGCTTTACGTCATCCTTGGTGAAGTACCAGTGCGGGTCGCTGTCAGGGTGCAGGTAGATCAGGCAATTATGTGAGCTGAGTTCGGCGGGGGTGGCTGGAGGGCCGTTGCGTCTTAGATAGTCGGGTGTGGCACACAGCAATGAATCGTTGCGGCAGATTGGATAGGCGACCAGGTTCGCCAGATGATTTTCGCCCTCGTGAATATCGAGATCAAAGCCGCCTACGATCATGTCATTGTGGTTGTCGGTCAACCGCAGATCCATTTGGATACCCGGATACATCTGGAGGAATGGCGCGATCAGCGGTGCGAGGAACCGTCTGCCGAATGCCACCGGCGATACGAGTTTCAGCGGGCCGCTAGGCGCCAGGTTGAGGTCGCTGACGACACGCAAGGTGTCGTCCAGATCCGCGATCATCGACAACGCCCGCGCGTGATAGATTTGGCCCGCTTCCGTGAGGGCGACGATGTGCGTGGTGCGGTGCAGCAGGGTCGTGCCCAGGGATTTTTCCAGCGTAGTGATCATGCGGGTCAGGGTTGAAGGGGAGACGTGCATCTCCCGGGCCGCTGCGGAAAAGGTGCCCAATTCGACCACTTTGACCAGTGCTCTCATGACCCCCAGGTGATCGATACGTGCCGTTTCAGACGTCATGTTGAAAGTGGTTGCCTTTGCGCGGGATGCAAAACCGAATTCTGTTTCGCGTTATTCCATCAGTATTTGACTGAATATAGACTCATTTTCGATCGAAGTGCGCACGTCGTTCAGCCAACCGACCACGTATTTGCGATAGGGACACAGATCCCTGTAGCGAACTTTGGAGTATCGAGATCACCATGGATTTTCCCGCACACGTTCCATTGGCCATTGCTACCCGAAACGAACATGTGGAGCGCATCCACTGGGGATCGGTGGCTGTCGTTGATAACGAAGGATGTTTGCTGGCCTATGCCGGCGACCCCGGTTCGATGATGTTTTCCCGCTCCACGCTCAAGCCATTCCAGGCCATTCCCTTCGTCCGGGATGGCGGGGTCGAGCACTTCGACTTCTCCGATGAACAAGTGGCCATAATGTGCGCCAGTCACTCGGGCGAAACCGTACACGTGAATGCTGTGAGTGGCATGCTCGCAAAAATCCAGCGAGCGTCCACTGACTTGGGGTGTGGTTGCCATCTGCCCGATTTCTACACGGCGGACAATCTGCCGCCCCAGGGTTTTCGCTACGATCAGCGCCACCACAACTGTTCCGGCAAGCACAGCGGTTTCCTCGCGTATTGCCGCCTGCATGGTTTGCCCAACGAAACCTATCTGTCCCCCGAACATGCCTTGCAGCGCGACATCCAGCGGGTAGTCGCGGCGTTGACAGGGGTTGCGGAGAATCAGCTCTGGACCGGAATCGACGGCTGCAACGCGCCAAACCTGGGCATGCCGTTGTCACGCCTGGCCCTGTTGTGGGCGCGGTTGGCCAGTGCCGAGGGTGGTGGTGACGCCAGCCTCGATCCCGTATTGCGGCGGCTGTTCGATGCAATGCGCAGCCATCCGGAAATGGTCTCGGGGACCGGTCGCGCCGACTTGGGCATCACGATGTCTTCGAATGGTGACTGGGTTGCGAAAACCGGTGCCGATGGCGTGCAGACGGTCGGTATCCGCAGTCGTGGCTTGGGCGTGGCGGTCAAGATCAGTGACGGCGATTTCGCCAGCGTGTTCGCGGTGACCATTGGCGTGCTCAAACAACTGGGGGTGCTGGATGAGGACAGCGACAATCCGCTGCTGGCGCCCTGGGCCGATCCGGTGTTGAGAAGTTACAACGGTTCGCGAGCCGGTCAATTGAAAGCCACGGTGCAATTGAAGTTCGTCTAGTTCGGGGTGCCTGCCGGGCACGTGTCAGATCTTTTGAGGCAGACCAGAAACCATGCAATCGGCTCAATCGTTCACTCAACAAACGCCTGCCATTTCACTGCGTGCCGTCAACAAGTTTTTCGGCAGTCAGCAAGTGCTGTTTGATGTCGACCTGGAGGTGCAGCCTGGCGAGGTGGTGGTGATCATCGGCCCATCGGGCTCTGGGAAATCGACCCTGTGCCGTTGCATCAACCGCCTGGAAACCGTCACCGATGGCGATATCTTTCTGCACGGCGAGCGCCTGCCGGAAGAGGGTGGGGCGCTGGCCAAGATGCGCGCGAAGGTCGGAATGGTCTTCCAGAGTTTCAACCTGTTTTCCCATCGCACCGCGTTGCAGAACGTCGCGATGGGCCCGCGAAAAGTCCTCGGCATGCGCGGCGCGGATGCCGACGCATGGGCCTTGCAACTGCTTGATCAGGTCGGCCTGGCACACAAGGGCAAGTCCTATCCCGCTGAATTGTCCGGCGGCCAGCAACAGCGTGTGGCATTGGCCCGGTCACTGGCGATGAAACCCAGCGTGATGCTGTTCGACGAACCGACCTCGGCGCTTGATCCGGAAATGGTCAACGAGGTGCTCAAGGTCATGGTCGATCTGGCCCGCACCGGGATGACCATGGTGGTCGTCACCCATGAAATGGGCTTCGCACGCTCCGCCGCCGATCGCATCATTTTCATGGACGCCGGTCGGATCGTCGAAAGCGCTCCGCCCGAGACATTTTTCAGCGCCCCTCGCTCGGAGCGCGCCCGCGAGTTTTTGTCCAAGGTCCTTGCACACTGATCCACTCAACAACATCACAAGAACAAGAGAAAACAACCATGCGCTTAAATCGAATCGCTTCCCTCGGCGTCTCCCTCCTGGCTACCTGCATGTTCGCCTCGACCGCGTCGGCCTCTACCGTTGAGCAGTTCCCGGCCGATTCGACCATGGCCAAGGTCCAGAAGCGCGGCAAGCTAGTCGTTGGCAGCTCGCTCAATACCCTGATGTTTTCGTCGCGCAATCCCATGACGGGGGAGGTTGAAGGTTTCGAGGCTGACCTGGCCCGAATGCTGGCGAAAAAGCTCACCGGTTCCGAAGACAATATCGAATGGGTCAGCACCACACCGGAAAACCGCATTCCGCTGGTCGAAAACAAACGCGTCGACATGGTCATCGCGACCATGACCGTGACCGACGAGCGCAAAAAGGTCATTGGCTTTGCGGGCCCGTACTACCTCGCCGGCCAGGATTCTCTGGTCCGCGCGGATGACGATTCGATCAAAAAGACCGCCGACCTGGATGGCAAGACGGTCTGCGTTCTAAGTGGCACCACCGTAGAGCGCAACCTTAAGCCATTGGCGCCTGCGGCCAAGATCGTGACGTTCAGCGATGCCTCGGCGTGCGTCGAGGGGCTGATCGACAAGCGCTTCGACGCATACGTCGACGACGGTGCGACGCTGGTCGGTGAGTCCATGCGTCAACCCGGAAAAATGCGCGTGGTCGGCACGCCGTTCACCGAAGAGCCGTACGGCATTGCCGTCATCAAGGAGGATACGACCTGGCGTGACTGGCTCAACAGCCAACTGAGCGCTTCCATCGAGAATGGTCAGTGGAAGGAAATGTACGGCAAGGATCTGCAAGACGGACTCGGTGCGCCTCAGGTGCCAGTGATCGAACAGTAAAGAGAGGCAGAGGTGAGCCTGATGTCTTATATCGAACGCTTCCTGGGGGGCATTGCAGTCAGCGTGCAGCTGACCCTGCTGTCCTTTGCCATTGCGATCGTTCTCGGACTGCTTCTGGCGATCATGAGGGTGAGCCCATGGCCACCCTTTCGCTGGTTTGCCAGCAGTTACGTAGAACTCATGCGGATGATGCCGCTGCTGGCGTTATTGCTGTTGTTCACGTTCGGCTTGCCGAAGCTGGGCTTCATGTACTCGCTGTTCACCTCGACGGTCCTGGTCCTCGGGCTGTACAGCGCGGCCTGGATCTGCGAGGTGGTGCGGTCGGGCATCAACACCGTGCCCATCGGGCAGATCGAAGCAGCCCGCAGTATCGGCATGCGGTTTGACCAGATACTGGGCGAGGTGGTTTTGCCGCAAGCGGTGCAGTCGGTGATCGCCCCGCTGGGCAATCTGTTCATCATTCAGATCAAGGCGTCCGCTATCGGTGCTGCGATCGGTGTCGCCGACATCACCTACACCGCGCAAAAAATCAACTTCGACACCGCCTTGGCCGTGCCGACGTTCCTCGGTGCGATGGCGGCCTATTTCCTGTTGACCCTTCCCGCGGGCCTGATCTTCCGCGTCCTTGAGCAAAAAATGGCGGTGCTGCGATGAGCGCGGACAATCTGCTCTACGAACCGCCGGGTCCTGTTGCAAGGCGGCGGAACCGGATCATCTCGGTGGTTGGGGTGGTCCTGTTGTTCTGCTTTATGTACGCGGTCGGGCATCGTCTGGAGGTGAGTGGTCAGTTCGATGCCCATCGCTGGAAAATCTTCCTGCACCCGGGCACCTTGAAGTTTCTGTTTGACGGACTGATGGCGACCTTGCTGGCTGCGGTGATCAGTACGGTACTCGCCTTCAGCCTTGCCGTACCTCTGGCGATGGCGCGGTTGTCGAACCGATTTTGGGTGCGCACCCTGGCGGCGGGCTACATCGGTTGTTTTCGCGCGGTACCGCTGCTGTTGCTGATTCTGTTTACCGTCATCCTGCTGCCTTCGATCGGGTTGCACTGGTCGGCACTGGGCTACCTGATTTTCGGCATGGTGCTGCATCACAGCGCGATGACAGCGGAGGTTGTACGTGCGGGCATTCTTTCGTTGGGGCGCGGGCAGAAGGAGGCCGCGCTTTCCATTGGGATGCGCGATCACCAAGCGATGATGTGGGTGGTATTGCCACAGGCGCTAAAGCTGATGTTGCCAACGCTGGTCAGTGCCGTTCTGGCGATCGTCCAGGACACGTCTCTGGGGTACATCATTCCGTACGAAGAACTGTTGCGACGTTCACAGCAGATATCGAGCTTCGCGCCGCAGTCGTTGTTGCAATCGGCGTTTATTGTCACGGTGATGTACGGGTTTGTCAGTGCGTTACTGTTGGCACTGCGTCGCTGGATTGAACGTCGACAGGCTTATGACTCTCGCAATCAGCGAACGAAGACAACTATCACAGAGGGCAACTTTGTCGAAGCGGTTGAGGCTGCTCCAGTCATGCAGTCGGGATTGCGCTCTGCCCCTGATCGAATGTCGGGACGGGATCAATAGCAGGGCTATCTATTCAGCACTGTTCATCCCGTCAGTCCGTAAGACCGGAGCGGCTTGCTCTGATATCCGGTGTTGCGGGGTGTCAGATTTCGAGCGGTATCGTTTTTGGCCATCGCGAGCAGGCTCGCTCCCACCTTCAATCGTGCTCCCCTCAGGCTGCGATCTTATGATCTTGCTTTTAAAGATCGCAGCCTCGTTGCACTGGGTAGCTCCTATTGGGGATGCTTTTTCACATCAGGGTCGCAAGCACAGGTTCAAGCCCGAATGCCTGCGTTGCCAATCAGTAGCCATACTTCCTGCCATCCTTGAATTCAATATCCGAAAGAATACTCACCTCTTTATCAACGTTATAAAGATTAGTGCTCTTGACCAAATCAGAACCGGGGAATGGATCAGGTTTAACAGTTTTATTCTCAGCCGCTTTCAACTTGTCGCGAATCAGCACAATCTCCTCATAGGTCATCTTCGGAACCAGATTAGGATCTGAGCCCGCGTGAGCGCCATAAATGGCAGTGTCTTTATTAATGACATTCAGCGTTGCCGAAACCGAGGCCACGTAATCTTCCATGTTGCCCACAAACAGCGACGATGGATAAAGATGGTCGCCTGACAACAGCACGTTATTCTTTTCATCATAAAGCGCCACTTCATCCTGGGTGTGGCCAGGCATGCTGAGCAGCTTCAGTTTCACGCCACCCAGGTCGATCACTTCATTGGGCTTGACCAGGCGGGACACCTTGAACGGTTCGAGCACAAACTTATCGAAATCCCCTAGGTACACGGACTCCGGCACGTGGTAGAGCCCATCGTCCTGCTTGAATTTGCGCGTGAATTCGGTATCCAGCAGATAGATGCTGTCGAAGTTGTGCAGGCCGGCAATGTGGTCGAAATGCAGGTGCGAGGGCAGCACGGACAGCGGTTTTTGTGTGATGCTCTTGACGATTTTGGTGATGTCTTCTTTTTGCTCGGCGCCAGCATCAAGCATCAAGGCCTTATCATTGCCGATAATCAGATAAGAGTAATTGGCTTGGTAGTAAGTCGGTTCGCCAATGGCGTAAAGGTTGTCGCTTAGTTTATGCACGACGAAATTGGACTTCTCTTTGGGAGCGTCTTCGGCGTTAGCGTTTAAAACAAAGGCCGCAGCCAGCGTGAGGGCAAAGGCTATTTTTTTATTATTGATTTTCATGGGTGAAACTTCCTCGTGGTGGAGCGCTCAGTCAAAACCAATACGAGGTCGCCAATCAATCGATAAGTACTAAAGTGTTTATCGTTAGAAAAACTAAACATTGGCCGAAGACGGCGCGGGCCTTTCATTGACGGGGTCTACGGGATCAGTTATTACCAGCCGAACCATCACGATCGACTAACCTGGGCCGTCACCAATGAGCTTGCCACCCCTCCACAGTTTCAAGGTGTTCGAGTGCGTTGCGCGGCTGGGCAACATCAGTGCGGCGGCGGATGAGCTGCATGTCACCTCCGGCGCAGTGAGCCAGCAGTTGAAAGCGCTTCAAGCCAGCCTGGGCGTGGAACTGTTGGTCAAACAGGGGCGGCAATTGGTGCTGACCGACAGCGGCAGGGTGTTGCAGAAACACGTGGCCAGCGCGATCAGGGAAATCGGCGGGGCGGTTTCGGTCCTGCGCAACGCCACCGTCAGGCCTGATGAGGTCAAGCCGCTGACCCTCTCCATTCCGGGGGCCTATGGTCTTTCCTGGCTGGCGACGCGGCTGTTTACCTTTATGGATGAGAACCGTCACATCAAGCTCAATGTCATCAGCGAGGTCAGCTACGGTCTGGTTGACTGGCGTCGTGCGGATGTTGCCGTGACCTATGGAACGCCGCCCGGTGCCGGTTTCTGGTGGCGCTTGCTGCACGGTATTCGCATGACGCCGGTGTGCAGCCCTCAGTTGTTGCGTGGCGACAGGGCCATTCGTCAACTGTCCGACCTTGCCCATCATCGCCTGTTGCATGAAGACGACGGGGCGCAGTGGCGGCGCTGGCTGACCGAAGCCCGTTGTCATGAGCGTGAATACTCGAGTGTCCATTTCGACGATTTTGGCATGGTGCTTCAGGGCGCTATCGACGGCTTTGGCGTCGCCCTCAGCGATGAACTCGTGTCGGCCAGAGACCTGGATGACGGCCGCCTGGTTCAGCCTTTCACGCTGAGCGTTCCGGCCCTGCATAACTACTACTGCGTGTGCAATGACAGCAGCCGGGGCCGCCCCGAAGTGGATGAGTTCATCGAATGGCTCGGCTCCAGTACCTGATCAGTTCCCCATCAGGCATCGACGGGAATGCTGATGCTTTTGGTGAGCTCTTTCAGCAGTTGGGTATTGAGCTTGAACGCCTGCCAGAACAACTGGATGTCCAGCGTATGCTCTGGGGCCAATTCGATCAGATGGCCACTTTCACAGGCTTCGCGAATCAGTTTTTCCGGGGCCATGCACCAGCCCAATCCCATCATCGCCGCTTCGATCAAGCCTCGCGAACTGGGTATGTAGTGCACCGGCATTTGCAATGACTGGCCGAACTGTTGCTGGCAAAAACGCTCGCTCATGGTGTCTTGCCGATCAAACAGAATGGTCGGCGCACGCTCCAGAGCCTGCGGGGTAAAACCCTCGGCAAAGTACTCTTCCTGGAACGCGCGGGTCGCGACGGCCTTGTAGCGCATGGCCCCGATCGCCTTGATCTCGCAGCCTCTAACAGGCTTGGGATCGGTGGTGATCGCGGCAATGGCGGTGCCGTCACGCAACAGTTGATTGGTGTGTTCGTGATCGCCCATGCGCAGGTCCAGCGACACGTCATGGGCCTTGATCACCGGCAGGATGGCCGGCAGGAACCAGGCGGACAGTGAGTCATCGTTCAAGGCAATCGTCAGCCGGGTACTGACCGTATTGTTGGCCTCGCTCAATTCCTGGCGGGCGTCCATTTGCAGCATCCGAACCTGTTGCGCCAGGCGCAGCACAACTTCCCCTGCTGGCGTGACTTGGGTCGGCAGCAAGCGCTTGACGAGCAGCGTGCCGACACTCTCTTCCAATTGCTTGATCCGATGGGATACCGCCCCCGGCGTGACATGCAGCACTCGGGCGGCAGCCTCGAAGCTTTCTTCCTCGATGACGGCCAGGAATGTCATCAAATCACGGGTGTCGAGCATGGTGCCTCTGGTTTAGTTTTTTTAAAGATAGGCTAATTTATTTAGCTTGAGGATACCTGCGGCGTTGAGTCTACTCAATGGGCCGGGCCAACGCGCCACGGCTTCTACAGGAGTCTTAGACCATGAATACGCACACCACCCACGCCCCGGTTCGGCCCTTTTTGAATTGGTCCATCGCAACCAATCCGAGGGCACAGCCAACCCAAGTGGCGCTGCTCGGGCTGCCGCACAGCGAGCCTTACCCCGGCAACCCACATCCCAATGACCAGGCCCGCGCCCCGGACGCCATTCGCTGGCAATCCGGTCAGTTCTGCGATGGGCAGGAACATTGGGATTTCGATTTGGGCGCCGAATTGTCCAGCGTGCTGCCGCCTCACTGCGTCGACTACGGCAACATGCCCTGGGCCAACGGAAGCTACGACGAACACGCCGCACAGGTCACCGAATTGCTGGCCAGCCTGTGGGGCGATGGGGCGCAGGTGTTCATCCTGGGGGGCGATCATGGAGTGACCATTCCGGCGCTGGATGCCCTGGCGGTACTGCAGACCCCTGTACACATCCTGCACATCGACGCACATCTGGACTGGCGGGCTGAGGTCAATGGCGTGCGTCGCGGCTACAGCAGCCCGCTGCGCTGGGCTGCCGAGAAGCCGTGGATTTCCGGAATGACCCAAATCGGTATGCGCGGTACCGGTAGCGCCCGACGCGAAGAGTTCGCCGCGGCACAGGCCTACGGATCGCGGATCTTCACCGCAGAACAGGTTCACGCGGGCGGCATCGAGCCGGTATTGGCCACGATCCCCAAAGGCGCTGCGGTCTATATCACCGTCGACGCCGACGGGCTTGACCCTTCCGGCATGCCAGGTGTGCTGGCACCGTCACCGGGCGGCCTGCGTTTCGACCAGATAGCACCGCTGTTGCGGGCCGTTTCGCGCGATTGCACCGTGGTGGGGATGGATGTGGTGGAAGTGGCGCCCAGCTTCGATGCCAGCAATGCCATCACCTGCATCACCGCCGGAAGAATGATCCTGAACGTGCTGGGTGCTTCATGGGGTCATGGCGGCGCTTACCGTCATCGCAAGTGAGTCATCGATTTAAAACTGACGCAACTGCATCTGCTTACTTTCCCTAAGTCCAATAAAAAACAGGAATATCCATCATGAGTATGATCAAGTTGATCGGACTCTTCGCGCTCGCCCTGACGTCGACGCTGGCAGTTTCGGAAGAGTCCAGAACAGTGCGCATCGGGATAGAACCGAGCTATCCACCGTTCTCCTACAAGACAGCCGATGGCGGTACGGCGGGTTTTGATTTTGATATCGGCAATGCAATCTGTGAGCAGATGAAAGTCAAATGTGTGTGGGTCGATCAGGAGTTCGACGGGCTGATCCCTTCACTCAAAGTTAGAAAGATAGATGCCATTCTTTCTTCGATGTTGATTACCTCGGAACGCTTGAAGTCCGTGGATTTCACCCAGCAATACTATCGAAGCATGCCGGCCAACCTGGTCATGAAGTCGGGATCGGTCATCAATAATCCTCTGGTCGATCTCAAGGGGAAAAAGGTCGGTGTCCAGCAAGGCACCACCAACGATCGTTTTGCCTCCGAGGTACTGGCCCCAGCCGGGGTCGATGTTGTGCGTTACGGCTCTCAGGGCCAGTTGTTTCTGGATCTGGTGGCGGGGCGGCTGGACGCCGGGCTGGCCGATGTCGTGAATATCTACGAAGGCTTCCTCAATACCGACTCCGGTAAAGGTTTTGCGGTGGTTGGGCCTGACTTCGATGACCCGAAATACTTTGGCGACGGCAACGGCAACGGCATTGCGGTGCGCAAGGGTGATAAAGCGCTGCTGGATCAGCTCAATTCGGCGATTGCTGCGGTTCACGCCAATGGCACCTGCAAGCGTCTGCAGGAGAAGTATTTCAAGTTTGAAGTGTGCGGTAATTGAGGGTGTTTAGTTAGCAGAGGCCCTCTGGAACTATGGTTTCAGGGGGTTCTTAACCAAACAAGAGGAATATATGCAGCTCGATGAAGTTGAGTTGTTCGCGCTGGAGCATCTGTTCGACGCGAGCAACACAGGTAATCCGGTTCCGGCGGTCAACGCTGATCACTACAGGGTGCAGGAGCGGGCTATCACCACCGCCGGATTCTTTTCAATCCTCAAGTGTATTCAGCCCTCGGGCGCGGTACCGCCGATACAGGAAATCTGCAAACCGTTCAGTCATCCACGGTTACGAAAAGGCGGCGTATTTATCTGTTGGGTGGAGAGTGATCTGACGCTTTGCCTGGAGGGCGTTGCTGAACGGAAAAACTGGCCATCAGAACTATTGCCGCTTGCTTTGCATCGGTTTGGTAATGCCTGAATGGGCTGTCAGGATTAGTCCTTCGGGACAGGCAGCAATCGGAAAAAAACATTTACCGACGATCGATCACTTTTGGCCGATTTCTGCCTTCTACGATTGGCTGAAATCGACCCATAGCTGCCTGTCGACAAGGGCTAAGATCGGCCAGAAGAAGCCACTCAAGCCGTGCTGCTTAACCTTCATCCGCTGTGCCGAGATGACCGCCTTTTACTGTGGCGGTCAGCTAGACCAAGGCCGTGCTGCTTTTCGGGCTCAATGGATAGAGCGCTCTGAGATTGTGGCACTGACATCAAACCAGGATTCTGTTGAATACATTGAAGCGCGCCGTCTCATCGCGAGCAAGCTCGGCTCCTACAGGTTTGTGGCGTACCGTGTGACGGGGTAGGTGTTCAAGACACCTTATAGCGCGGTGCGGGAATACCGGTCTGGGTCGCGCCGAACAGTTCTGCCCGGGCCGCGTCGAATTTGTCCCACAGCGAAAAGTCCGCCACCGACGGCCAGGTGATGCTTTCGCCTTGATCAAACCCGGCCAGCGCCGCGTCGACCAGGTTTTCCGTGGTCATGACGGCTTCTTTGCGCAGTGCAGACAGCGGGATGCCGGACTCATCCCAGATTTCCGTGGCGGTGGAGGCGGGTAGGACTACCTGGACCTTGACGCCTGTTTCCGCCAGTTCAGCCTGCAAGCCACGACTGAACGCCAGCACGAAACTCTTGGAGCCGCTGTAGACGGAACTCACCGGCAGCGAGTGCAGTGCCAGAACCGATGCGACGTTGATGATCACCCCTTTGTTGCGGCTGAGCATGGCCGGCAGCGCCGCATGGGTCAGGCGGGTCAGGGCGGTGATGTTGAGGGCGATCTGGGTCATGGAATCGTCGACCGATGACTCCGCGATCGGGTGCAGCCTGGCGAGGCCGGCGTTGTTCACCAGCACGCGTATCGCCGGGTTGGTGGCGAGGATCTTCTCCACCTGGGCCAGATCGTCCGGGTTAACCAGGTCTGCACGAATCGTCTTGACCAGCCGGACATGGCGGGCTGAAATTTTTTCGGCCAGGGCATCGAGGCGATCCTGGCGTCGCGCCACGAGGATCAAGTCGTAGCCACGGGCAGCCAGCCGATCGGCATACACCGCGCCGATTCCGGAAGAAGCGCCGGTGATGAGGGCAATTTTCTGAGCGTCATTTGTGGACATGGGCATCTCCGATGCATGAGTACTCAATCAATATGATTGAGGGCTCAAGTATAGATGCCGGGACGTTCCGCTTGTCAATGGTTTTGCCCTCAATCATTCTAGGGGGATGAAGAACTCAAAAACCTCCCCCCGACATACCGGCGACGCCTCCGACCTCGACCTGCTGGGCGAAGTAGCGTGCACCAATACCGCGTTGCGCCGCGCCGCCAGGCGCCTTGGCAACCTGTACGACGAAGCGCTCGCGCCCATTTCCCTGAAGGCCACGCAAATCGGAATGCTCGCCCAGATCAGCCGCTTTCCGAGCGCCGACGGGCATAACGGGCCTACCTTGCAGGAGTTGGCAGGGCTGCTGGCGATCCAGATGTCTGCTATCTCCCATGCCATGAAACCCTTGGTGCGCGACGGCATTGTCGAGTTGCAGCAAGACGCGCTGGACAAGCGGACCAAACATTGCGTGCTCACCCCCAAGGGCGACCAGCTTCTGGCCGAAGCGCTGGTGCTGTGGCAGGCTGCCAACGAACGGGTCGAAACCGTGCTGGGGCCGTCGTCGGCGGCGTTGCTGCGCCAGTTGGCGGATGAGATTGCCTCCGATGAATTCCTCAGTGAGTTCAACCATCTGACTGCCGAGTAAACCCTCGGCTTGTTGCTGCGTAGGGCTGTTTTTTCATTCCTGATCATCGTGCTGACTGGTTGCATTATAGAACCGATGTTGATACAACTGTTGTGGTTTCATAAATAAACCACTTGCATGGGAAGGAGGTTCGCTATGCAGCAGCCAACAGCATTGATAGTCGGGGTGGGTTCTGAGCAGGGACTGGGCGCGGCGATTAGTCGGCGTTTTGCCCGTGAAGGCTTTCATGTCCTGTCCGTCGGCCGCACGGGGGCGAAACTCGACGCGGTGGTGAATACCATCAAACAACGAGGCGGCAGCTCAGAGGCAGTGGTCTGCGACGCAACGGAAGAGCGCGAAGTGCTGCGCCTTTTCGAGTATGCGATGCGGCCGGTGGCCGGTCGTGAAGCGCCCAGCGTGGTGGTCTTTAACGCGGGTAATAACGCGCATATTCCCCTGCGCGAATTGAGCGCGTCGCAGTTCGAGGCGTTCTGGCGCATCGGTTGTTATGCAGGCTTTCTGGTCGGTCGCGAGGCTGCGCGTTATTTGGTCCCCAGGGGCGCCGGCACCCTCCTGTTCACGGGGGCATCGGGCAGTCTGCGGGGCAGGTCCGGTTTCGGCCATTTCGCCGCGGCGAAATCGGGGCTGCGGATGCTCAGTCAGAGCATGGCCCGGGAGTTCGGACCGCAGGGCATCCACGTTGCGCATGTGGTGGTCGACGGCGGGATCAATGGCGAGCGCCTGCGGGTGCTCAGGCCTGAGGTGGTCGCCCAGCGCGGCGAGGACGGTCTGCTGGACGTCGATGCGATCGCCGAAAACTATTGGCACCTGCATCGGCAGCCGTTGACGGCATGGACGCAGGAACTCGATTTAAGACCGTTCAAAGAACACTTCTGAATTCACCACACGCTTGGTTTAGCCGACGGCAGGGGCAGGGTCCCCGGCCTCGCCGTGGCCGCTCAAAAAGACATAGGTAAGACTCATGGTTTCAAGCACGTTAGACAGTGAAGGCGTCACCCCCTATTCGTGGTTCGGCGTACTGGCCATCGCGCTCGGCGCGTTCGCCCTGGTGGTTACGGAGTTTCTCCCGGTGGGATTGTTGCCGGGCATTAGCCGGGATCTGGGGATCTCCGAGGGCACGGCGGGCCTTGCGGTCACGGCCACCGCGCTGCTGGGGTTTCTCGCGGCACCCATCACCGCAATGTCGATCGGCAAAACCGACCGGCGCCTGGTGCTGTTGGCGCTGACGGTTTTGCTGGTCATCTCCAGCGTCATGTCCGCCCTGGCCAGGAACTTCGAAACGCTGCTGATCGCGCGGGTCATCCTGGGGGTGGGCGTCGGTGGTTTCTGGGCGATTTCGATCACGGCGGCGGCGCGGCTGGTGCCGGACGAGAAAGTGCATGCCGCCTCGTCGATCGTGTTTGCCGGCATCTCCATCGGCTCGGTGGTGAGCGTCCCGGCAGGCTCCTACATCGGCGCGCATTATGATTGGCGCATCGCGTTCATGGCCGCCAGTGTGCTGGCTGTGGTGGTGTTGCTGATTCAACTGGTCGCGCTGCCGAAAATCCACATCGACCACGGCATCAAGCTGAGCAATTTTTTCGGCCTGCTGAAGTCGGCGAAGGTCAGGGGTATTTTCCTGGCGGTGATCTTCATCGTCGCCGGGCAGTATTGCGGGTACACCTTCGTCACGCCGTATCTTGAGCAGGTCACCGGGGTCGATACCAATGTGCTGAGTACATTGTTGTTCATCTATGGCGTAGGGGCAGTGGCTGGTAATTTTCTGGGTGGATCTTTCGCTGGCAGAAACCTGCAATTGACGGTGGTCACGACCGTGGTCATTTTCCTGATTGCGCTGATCTGCATGGCGGCGTTCGCCAGTCATGTGGTCATCGTCACCCTCAGCCTGATCGTCTGGGCGATCTCCTGGGGTATGGCGCCGGTCGGCACGCAATTGTGGCTGTACAACGCCACCCGAAGTGACCCCGAAGCCGCGCAGGCGGTCAATACCAGCGTATTCCAGTTGTCCATCGGACTGGGCTCACTGATGGGCGGCGCAGCCGTCAATACCATGGGACTGCACAGCTCGATGTGGCTCGGGGCGCTGGTGCTTGCGTTGGCGGTGGCAACGGTATTGAAGGTGGGGCGTATGGATCGGTTTGTTGCAACGACTGCTTAGGTGGCGTGGGGTGCGGCGATGGCCGACGTGGCGTCAAGGACCGAAAGGGCGAAACCGATACCGATGATGCTTTTCATGATGAGGCTCCAGAGCGTGGTGAGAAGATGGGTCCGCTGTGGAGCCGGAGCGTCGGGATGAGAAAACACCCTTGCGCATAGTCAATATCGAGAACAGTGAACGTTGTACGCAGTTCCTCTGGAGCTGCCGAAGGTTGCGATCTTTTGATCTGGCTTTTAAACATCAAAAGATCGCAGCCTCGTTTCACTCGACAGCTCCTACACCGTTCCGATAGGAGTATTCGTGGAGACTGCCTATGCCGACAGCCCGATCACATCCGGAACCGGCAACCCCCGCCTTGCGACATTCTTCAAGGTAGAGCGCGGTGATGAACGGCGTATCCCAGATGCTTTCGACGTTGTCGTGTTCATCCATATTCAGGTTGGCGCCATTAATGGCGAACCAGACTTCGGTCGGTTCGCTGTTGCTCGCCGGCACATGCAAGGTGTGCATAGAGCCGGCAGGTTCGTAGAGATATGAACCAGCGGTGTTGACCTCCGGGTACTCCAGATACTTCCAACTGCCGGAAAAGGTGACCGCGTAGACATCGCCCGTGTGTTTATGCCGGGGAATGGTCAGGCCTGGGGCGAAGCGGGTTTGTACCACCCACAAACCGGTGTCGGCGTTTACCTGGAGCAGTTTGAATTCAAGACCCTCAATCAGCGTGACATAGGGCCGGTCATCCTTGCCACGGTGATGCGTGGAAGGGTGTTTGTCGGCAGTGTCGGTAACGATGGCATGCATGATGATTTCCTTAGTTGTTGGACTTGTTTGGAATCGGGAGCACCGCCCTGCAAACCGCGATGCTCACCTATACGTCAGGCAGATCCGGGGGTTACTGCTGATTAAGCTTCGCCACGTGGTGCCCAAGGCGATACTCGTAATCACCTTCCTGCTGCAGACCCTGGTCCAGCGCCTTGGCGATCAGGCGTTGGGTGTCGGGCCAAGAGGTGGTGCCGATGAACGCCTGGTTGGAGCCCCAGCGATCAGCCTCGGTGGGCACGCCAGCGCGGGCGTTCACGGTTTTCTTGGCCAGTTCCAGCGCGTCTTTGCTGAAGCTGGCGATGCGCTGGGCCAGGTTGTCGACGAATGCATCGAGCTCGGCGTCGGGCATCGAGCGGTTGACCCAGCCGTATTTCTCGGCGGTGTCGGCATCGAAGTCGTTCGAGCCGGTGATGATTTCCAGGGCTCGGGAACGACCGGCCAGGGCCGACAGCCACTCCGTCGCGCCGCCTCCAGGCACCACGCCCACGCTGACTTCGACCTGGGCCAGCACGGCTTTTTCACGGCTGGCAAAGCGCATGTCGCAGGCCAGGGCCAATTCACTGCCATGACCACGGGCACGGCCGCGAAGCTTGGCGATACTGACGACCCGGGACTGGGCCAGGCGGGTGACGAAGGCTGGCCATTCCGCAAATTTCGCCGACCCCGGCATGTCCGGAATCACCTCGCCACGCACCAGGTCGTAGTGGGCAACGAAGTAGTCAGGGTTCGAACTCTCGAACACCACGACCTTCAGGTCGTCGTCTTGCTCGATGCGGTCCATCAGTACCCGCAGTTCGGCAAACATCTCAGGGTCATAGAGGTTGATCGGCGGGTTGCCGATGATCACGCGCCAATAGCCAGGGGAAACTTTGGAGATCGTCAGGCGGTTGTGAGTGCTGGGCATCTTTATGGATTCCTGTAGAGCGGTAGGGTGACGTGCGACCACAGGTGCACGTATCTGGTCTCGTAATGAGACCGGATTGATCCTAGATTTACTGGTTCAATAATGCAACCAGATAGCCGCAGGGATATTTCAGCTGCGAGTACCGAAGTGAAGGAGTCGCCCGCCGTAGAGCGGGGATTGATTGCATGGGCCACTGGTCAGTTTTATCATGAGACCCATTTTTCATCTCCCAGCGACGCCATTTCGAGCGTTGCCAAACTGACAGGCAGACCCGTGAAACGAAAAAGTCTCGAAGACTCACCCTGCGCGATTGCCAGGGCCCTGGACACCATCGGCGATTGGTGGACGCTGTTGATCATGCGTGACGCGTTCGACGGCATCACCCGCTTCAACGAATTCCAGAAGAGCCTGGCGATCCCCAAGAACATTCTCTCGGTCAGGCTCAAGGGCTTGGTCACCCGGGACATTCTCGAAGTGCAGCCAGCATCCGACGGCAGCAACTATCAGGAATACGTGCTCACCGATCTGGGCAAAGACCTGTTCCATGTCATGGTCGCCCTGCGCCAGTGGGGCGAACGCAATCTGTTCGCCGAGGGCGAGGGACCCGTCGCGACCCTGGTCGACAGGGCACGCGGACGTCCGGTCGCCACGCTGCGGTTGCCCTCGGACGATGGCAAGACACTGGAACTGGCCGACACGTTGGTGGCCTATTCGAGGTAGGCGGCACCGCGTTCGGCACAGTTGCACATCCTGCATTTCCAAGCTGCAAACACTTCACTGCTCTTTGGCCAAACGCCATGTAAAACTCTTCGGACTAATTACAAGACCGTTGCAGCTGTGGAGTTTGGTATGAGTTCGTTCGTTGATGATTTTGATGCTGTGGTTGCCTCGCGCAGGGCTGTGCGGGCTTTTTTACCGACGCCCGTTTCGAGGAAGTTGATCAATGAAGTCATCGATGTCGCTCGTTTAGCCCCCAGTAATTCCAACACCCAGCCGTGGTCGGTCCATGTGGTGACCGGCGCGCCCAAGCGCGCGTTCAGCGCCTTGCTGGCCACGGCCCACGCCGACCCGTTCGCCGACCCGCTGTTGCATCTGCCGGATGACCTGGCGCAGAAGTACCGCGATCGCCAGGAAAATTTCGGCGCCCTGTTCTACGGCCTGCATCAAATCGACAAGTGCGACAGCGACGGTCGCGCTCGTGTCAGCGGCCTGAATTTCGAGTTCTTCGGCGCGCCGGTGGGGCTGATCTTCACCATCGATGCGAACCTGAAGAAATACAGCTGGCTCGACTACGGCCTGTTCCTGCAAACCCTGATGCTGACGGCGCGGTCCCGTGGCCTATCGACCTGCCCGCAGGTGTCGTTCGCACGATTCCAGGCGTTGATCAAAGACTTTCTGCGCCTGGACTGCGGCCAGGAAATCGTCTGCGGCATGTCCTTGGGCTACGCCGATGAAAGCGCGCCGGTGAACGCCCTGCGCATGCCGCGAGAGTCGTCCCACGCCTTCACTCACTTCCTGGGCTTCGATCAGTAGTCCATTTTTCGGGACGCCACGCTGTATCGACTTCCCGGCGTCCCCCACACGGCAGCACGAGGTGTACATCAAAATGGCAGTACGAGTTCTGGCCCTATCGGGCAGTGCCCGCAAGGGTTCGTTGAATCAAAAACTTCTGAACGTCGCCGTGCAGGGCGCATTGGCCGCAGGCGCTGAAGTGACCGTGGTTTCGTTGAGCGATTATCCGCTGCCGTTTTTCGACAGCGAGCTCGAGAAGGAGCAGGGCGTTCCTGCCCATGCCCTGAGCCTGCAGAAACTGTTTAGCGAGCACGATGCGTTGCTGGTGGCCTCGCCGGACTACAACGGTGGCTACACGGCCTTGTTGAAAAACGCCATCGACTGGATGAGCCGTCCGACGACTGAAAAAGTCTCCGGCCTGGCGCTGTTCGCCAACAAGGCATCAGCAGTGATCTCGGCATCGCCTGGCCCCATGGGCGGCATTCGTTCGATGCTGGCCATGCGTGGCGTGCTGGAAAAGCTTGGCGCGATGCTGATCCCGCAAACCTTCACCCTGGGCGTCGCACACCAGGCCTTCGGCGAGAACGACCAGTTGAGCAATCCGCAGGTGGAGAGCGAAGTGAAGGCCATCGGTGCGGCGTTGGTGAGGTTCTCCGGCGCGCTGCGCGCAGCCTGACTTGGCACTGAGCAAGGACGTTGCCACGAACGGACTTGCTCAGTCCTGCAAACGAGAGATTTCTTCTGCCGCCGCACTGATCTGGCCATGCAGCCAGCGTTGCGCCGGATCATTGTCATTGCTGCTGTGCCAGATCATGTCCAACTGCTGGCGGGCGACGGGGTAGGGCGATGGCTTGATCAAGAAGCCCAGGGTCCTGGCGAATGTCCGCGCCAGCGGACGCGGTACGATCGCCAGCAATTCACTGCCTTCGAGCAGCATCGGCAACGCCAGGAAATGTGGCAGCACGATCTGGCTTCTCACCGACAATCCCGCCTCCGTCAATGCATTCTCCAGGGCATTGCGATCGTACATCTGCGCCTGCCGCGCCAGGCCTCGTTCAAGTATGTAGCCACTGAGCATTCCTTCGCCTTCGCCGCCCAGGGACACCACGGCCAGCGGATACTTCACCAGATCTTCGAGATGCAGCGCGTTGTCGCCGATCGGATGCCCGCCGCTGCAGATGAACACTTCGTCCTGTGACAGTACGGGTTTGCTGCGAAACCGCTCCGGGGCGCTGCGAAAGGTGCCGATGGCCACATCGATCCGGCCGAGGTCGATCTGCTCGGCTAGGTCCAGGCGGGTCGCCGGGGTGATCGACAGGTCGATGCCCGGGGCCGCGGTCGATAACTGGCGGTTGAGTTGCGGCAGCAGCGTGGCCGACACGTAGTCGTTGGCGGCGATCACAAAGGATCGGCACACGGTCTGCGGCAAGAAGGTAGAGGCGGCCTGTGCCAGGGTCTGGCTCATGCTGTGCAGCGCCGCGCGCAACGGGCCGCTGATTTCTATCGCATAGCTGGTAGGGGTCATGCCTTTGCCGGTGCGGACGAAAATCTCCTGGGCAAGGCCCTCGCGTAAACGGGACAGCGCATGACTGACAGCGGACTGACTCAGGTGCAGGCGCTGGCTGGCACGCAGTACGCTGCGCTCTTCCATGACGGCGTCGAAGACCCTAATCAGATTCAGATCCAGTTTATCGAATGTAATCATGGCGGGCATTCCGGAGGGCGCGATTTGGTTAATAATTTGAGTCCATAAATCAAGCATTTGCAAGCGAGTATCAATGCTCACCAGTGTTGAATGTCATGCATTGAGACACTGCAGAAAGTTCGCTTTTTGCCCGAATGCAAGTATGGGAGAGTGTAAAAAACCTTAAAACAGTGAGCGTCTGATAAATGAATAAACGTGATGAGTTGATCAATCTCTGCATTGAGTTTCTGGCTAAGGTCAAAGATAAAACCGCGAGTAATAATCTTGAACAGTGGCTTAACGATACTTATGGGCCGGACAGTGAAACTTACCAGCGAATTGCCGACCTGGTGATTGAAGGCGTGGCACAAGGCTGGGCGGCCAACAGTGAAATCAGCGGCCCGAATTATCGTCGCAGTCGCTTGTGCGAGCCCTGTGCGGAAACCTTCTACTTCAGCATCACCACCGTCTACATGGACAGCAAGGGTTACGAGCTGGATAACGATCAACGCACCTTCCGCGGCGACTATCACCAGCACCCCTACGGTGAATTGAACATGGTGATCCCGCTGGATGAAGGCGCAGTACTGGCCGGGCCACGGGGCTGGCAGGGTGCGGGTTGGACGGCGCCGTCGCCCGGCAGCCATCACTTTCCAGAGGTGAAAGGCGGCGCGTTGATTGCGTTCTTCTTCCTGCCTGCCGGGCGCATTTCCTATGACTTCCCGGCACAGGCCAGTTGAATGGAGGTGGTATACCGGTTTTCGCAACCGCAACTGAAGTGGAGTGCTTTCGGCCATTGGCGTGAGTCGATGGCCGCGATACACCGGGACTGGTTGTTTGACCGCAGTTCACTGACGGGGCGGCTCAGGGCGCTGTCCGACGATGAGTTCGAAGTGATTCCCCTGCGCGAAGCAGTGGGGCCGATCCTGCCGGAAGAATGCCGGGTCCTGGGGTTGCAACCCGGGGTCCTGGGCTGGATTCGCGAAGTCTACCTGACCGGCTTCGGTCGGCCGTGGGTATATGCAAGATCGGTGATCAATCATCGTGATGTTGAAGAGAGTGATTCAACGTTACTTCAACTGGGCAATGTTCCACTGGGCAGTCTGTTGTTTGGCGAAAAGCCATATAAGCGCAGCGAAATAGAAGTGTGTCGTTATCGCGATGCCTGTAATGCCAGCAGCCGAGCGGCCTATCCGTTATGGGCCAGGCGTTCAGTGTTCAGTCGTGGACAAACACGCGTCCTGGTTCATGAAATGTTCTTGCCAGCCCTATGGGAGGAGTTGAGTTAAAACAACACCAGCAGCCACACCAGCAAAGCTGAAAGCCAATTTTAATAAAAACAAATAGGTATCCAGATGAGCGCTTATCAATATGCGCGCAGGGCTTCCCTGCGCGCCACGTTTGTAGTTTCCACTTCCGCATTGAGTCTGTATTGCGGTGGTGCCAATGCGGTTGATGCTTCGCCAGGCGCCTATGTGCCAATCCCCACCGGCAGTAATCTGGCCATGCTGTACCTGGGTGGCGGCAAGGCCGATGAGTTTCAACCGGTGCAGGGCAAGGCCGTCAGCAAGGGCACTGAGCTGAAGACCAAAACCGGGCTGGTGCGCCTGTTCCACATGTTCGAAGTGGCCGAGCACCGGGTGCAACTTCAGTTCGGCTTACCGTTCGGCAGCCAGGACCTGAAATTCAACGGCACCAAAATTCGCCATGAAAGTGGTCTGGGCGACTCCTACATGGCTGTGACGGCTTGGGTCATCGACGACCCCAAGCTCAAACGCTACTTCTCGATCACCGGGTTCATGGCGCTTCCTACCGGTACCTACGAAAACAACCATTCGTTGAACATGGGCAACAATCGCTATGCCCACGCGCTCTCGCTCGGGTACGCAGAAAGCTGGGGGCCGTGGCGGCTGGAGCTTAATCAGGACGTAACCTGGTATGGCGACAACGACCACTACGGCGCCGCCAACCGCACACTCAAGCAGGACCCTACCTATAACTTCCAGCCGTGGCTGAGCTACACCTTCGACAATAAGGTGACGACCTCGGTCGGTGTGGCGCGCACCTGGGGTGGAGAGTCCAGCGTTGAGGGCATCGAGACCGGCCGCCGTACCGACTACTTGCGTGCCCGCGCGGGTGTCGGGTATTGGGTGAGGAAGAATGTGCAGCTCTATACCGAGCTCAACCGCGACCTTGAGGTGAGGGGGGGGTACAAGTTCGACTACACCGGGTTTGTGCGGGTGGCTGTGCTGTTCTAGGGCATCGTGTAATCGGTTTTGGTATTTGCGTCGGGTGTCTGGTTCCGGTCTCACTGGAACCATGGCCCGGCGCTTTTTTTTGCCGCGAGGAAGGTGTGCCAGATGAACACTGTCCATGGGATGTGCCCAAATCACTGTAGGAGCTGCCGCAGGCTGCGATCTTTATGATCTTTTGCTGAGACTCAAGTGGCCTCGAAAAGATCGCAGCCTGCTTTCTCTCGGCAGCTCCTACACAGCATCCACAGATGGTCGCCGTGAAAGGGAGGGGGAATGACAATGCCCGCCGAGTGAGCACTCGGCGGGCATTGGCGATCAAGCGATGTGGCGGGGTGTGTCAGGCGTTCATGTCATGCAACTGTGCCACAGCGGGCTCTCTGGCGCGGCGTTGGGTGACGGCCGCGACGGCCAGCAGGGCGATCATGCCGGGGACGGCGCAGAGGATGAAGTTCAGTTGCAGCGACAGGTTCAGGCTCAGCATCAGACCACCCAGAGCCGGGCCGGCAATGCCGCCCATGCGTCCAACGGCGGAGCACCAACTGATGCCCGTGGCGCGAATGTCGGTGGGGTATTGCTGCGCGGCAAACGCGTGGATTACCGACAGGCTGCCGATGGTCGCGGCGCCGGCCAGCATCAGCATGATGTTCAACAACACCGGGCCGGGCTTGATCCCCAGAATGATCAGCGACACCACCGCCAGTGTCAGGCACATCATCAGTGTCGGCTTGGTGCCCCAGCGATCCGCCAGCCAGCCGCCGCCCAATGCGCCGATGATCGAGCCCAGGTTCATGGTGATCAGAAACATCAGGCCCGACACCAGAGGATAACCACCCGCCACCATGATCTTCGGCAGCCAGGTATTGAGGCCATAAACCATCAGCAGACACATGCCGAAGCCAACCCACAGCATCAAGGTGCGGAGGGCGCGGCCCTCAGTGAACAGGCCGGAAACAGGCGCGGAAACCCGCGGGGTATCCAGGGACGGCCAGCGCAGTTTGTCGATATCGAGCCCAGGCTTAATCCGACGCAACAACGCCGTCGCCGCCACCTTGTCGCGTACCAACAGGTAAGGCAGGGATTCGGGCAGGAAGCGGTACATCCACGGCAGCGTCAACAGCGGCAACCCGGCGATGATGAAGGTCGATTCCCAACCGAAACGCGACAGCACCAGCAGCGCCACCAGTGCCGACAGCAGTGCACCCAGCGAGTAGCAGCCAAGCATCACCGTGGTCATGATGTTGCGTCGGGCCTTGGGCGCCATGTCATTGATCAGCGCGACGATGTTGGGAATGGTGCCACCCAGGCCGATCCCGGTGATGAAGCGCAGCACCGCAAAACTCCAGGCGTCCCAGGCAAAGGCGTTGGCAAAAGCCGTGAGACTGCCCAGCGCAATGGCCACCAGAATCACCCGTCGACGGCCGAACCGGTCGGCAAGCGGCCCCAGCGTCAGGGCACCAAACATCATCCCGAACAGCGCCGCGCTGCCCATCCATCCGGCCTGCACCGCTGGCAACTGCCACTGTTCCATGAGGTGAGGCACCACTGAACCGTAGATGACCAAGTCATATCCATCGAACAACATGATGAAGGAACACCAGAACAGCAACCCGAAGTGGAAGCGGTTCATAGGCGCGGTTTCAGCGACTTCTAGTGCATCATGAGTAGCCATAGGAATTTCTCTTGTTGTTGTATTTCACGCATCTGCGCTCGAACCAGGCATACGGCGCCGGCAACCCGTAGGCATGGTCGGCCCAGTCTAGAAATTATCCTTTCATGCAACCAATCAATATTTGATGATTGCAACATAGATGGTCTTTATAGAGGTCGGGACTGGCTGATGAGCACCTTTGATTTGAACCTGATCCCCATGTTCGTGGCCCTGCACGAGACCGGCAGCGTCACTGCGACCGCTGAACGCCTGCACGTCACGCAGCCTTCCATCAGCTACGCGCTGGGCAAATTACGCGAGCAGTTCGATGACCCGCTGTTCATCCGCAATCGCAACGGCATGCAGCCCACGCGGTTGGCCAACGCGCTGTACGCGAGCTTCAAGGAGGTGGCGCAGAACGTTGATTCTGCGATCGCCCAGGCCCGCAAATTCGATCCCGCCAGTTCCACGCGCAACTTTCGCCTGGCGCTGTCGGACATGGGGGAGGTGGATTTCCTGCCCAGGGTTCTGGCGCATTTAAACCGGGTGGCGCCACATATCGAGCTGGAGGTGATCTCGCTGAACGTTGAACTGGCGACGCAATGGCTCAACGAGGGGCATGTCGATGCGTTGATCTGCAGTCGGGTGCTGGTGGGGGCGGGCATCACCCACCATCCGGTGTTGCTTGAGCACTATGTGTGCCTGCTGGCGGCGGATCATCCGAGGGTGGGGGATTCACTGAGCATGGAGCAATTCGTTGCTGAGCCTCATGTACTGGTCAACAGCACATCGGGGCACAACATGGTCGCGCAGGTGCTCAAGACCCTGAACATCAAACGCCGCGTGCGCCTGCGCCTGCCGCACTTTTCCGTGCTGCCGGGCATCCTTCCCGGCACACAGCTGCTGACGGTGTTGCCGTCGCACATTGCCAAAAGCTTTTGCCGCCACCCGGTGACCGGTCCATTGAAGGTGCTGGAGCTACCGTTCAAGGTCCCGTCGTTCCATGTGAACCTGCACTGGCATGCACGCAGCGATCAGTCCACCGCGCTGAGGTGGTTTTACAGCGAACTCATGACGGCATTGAAAGATATGAAGGCGTGATAAGTGACCGCGAATGTACTGCTCCAGTTGCTCGATCAGTTGGTCCTGCTCGGCAATCACGGCCTTGACGATATCGCCAATGGACAGCACCCGATCAATTGATCGCCGTCGACCACGGGCAAGTGATGCAGAAAGCGACTGGTGCAAGTGCCTGCCCACCGCAGCAGGTCAAATGCAGGAGCCCAACTCATTACCAGCGCACCAAGACCCGTGCTCACAATGACGGTCATCAGCACATCGGCCAGGGTTATTCCTAGAGTTGCGGTGATACCAGCGCGCCAGACGTGGGCAACCGCACGGCTGGTGACGATGGCCATGTTAGGAGCATGTCGACTGGTTGCAAACAAAGTCAAAAACAGCCCTTGGGAGAGCGTCCGCTATTGGTCCAGAGTGTGTAAAAACGCCTGGTACTCTCTCACAGCCGACTTCAGGCGGAGCAGAATGCCAAGCTATCAAGATCGATCTCGGCGTAGCTCCCCAAATCTCCCTTGTAGAGAGAGACCCTGGACACTCCTAGCTCGGATTGTAAGAACTCAACAAGCTTCCTGAGGTTACCGTTTTTAGACATCGAAGTCGGATGCACTACCGTTGCCTGTCCGTTTTCGTCATCGTAAATTCTGACCAGAAACATATCCTCTTCGTTCTGTATGTCGTAGTTATAACCACGGTATTCATATCCAAGATCATGGTCGACATCATCAAAGCGAGCAGATTTCACTATCTTCAAAGTAGTATCCAGCATTCGGGTTCCAAAGGAGGATCGCCTCGTGAAGCGCTTTATTCAAGGTGAACATCGAGGTCAAAGCACCTTACTTCCCGAGAGCCTCGACGATCACGTCAGCGATACCAATCTGCGAACGCTTGGAGCAAAGAAAGGCCGCGACCGCTACGCCCGACGGGAACCATAAAATGGGGACTTGGGAGAGGGTCGTCGAAGTCGAGCGAAATGATCCCCGTCACGTAATAGGCCGATACCCACATCAGCAAGCGGGCAACCAAGGTCACGCGCCCGGGTATGCTCACCCCCAGGCAAAGGCGCAAGGAAAACCAGCCTTCGATTGGTGTAAAGGGAAACAAGGCCAGCAAAAAGACCGTGGCCCCAGCGACAGAGCCAACAGCATTTTTGGACTGAAACGCCGGCATAGCATGGCAATAAAGGTGCAACGGCAAAGACCCGACTGCCTGCATCGCCGCGTTGATTCCAACATACAGCTCGCTGAAACCCGCGGCGGTCAACTTTATGGCGATCAAAGGAGCGCTCAAGCCGTAGCTCAGACCAAATATCATCACGGTCAGGATTATGAGTGACTGCCATTTCCTGGGTTTGACAAGCTCATCCCTCATTCGGCTTTGTTCCAGCGCCCAATGCGCCATTCATCTGTGGTTTCGAGATACTTGCGGGGCAGGCCAAGGATGCAGGACGCAATCTTTGGTATAACGTTGGCCGCGCCGTGTCGATGGGCATGCTTGCGGTACTTCTACGGTTACGTTTATTCCAAGCCAGAATCACATAGTTTTTTCATCAGGATTTGCCATGAGCGAACGACACATGATCCGCCAGGCAGTTGCAGACGATGAGGTCGCTCTGCGCGCTTGTGCCGAGCAAGCGTATGCCCAGTATGTTTGCGTGATAGGACAAAAGCCTGCACCGATGCTGGCGGATTTCAGGGCACAGATTGCGGCAGGCTACGTTTACCTATCCACTGGAGAACAAGAAGAACTGCGAGGCTTCATAGTCTTCTTTCCGGTGGATCAGCATATGTTTCTCGAAAACGTGGCCGTGTCTGAAGCCGGGCGTGGGAAAGGTATCGGCAAGTCACTCGTTCAATTTTGCGAGGCCCAAGCGTTGCGCTTGGGCCTTGGCAGCGTTCATCTCTACACGAATGTGAAGATGACCGACAATCTGTCTATTTATCCACGACTGGGTTATGTGGAAGTCGAGCGGCGTTCGGAGGATGGATTCGATCGCGTCTACTTTGAAAAAACGCTTTGATTGAGAGGTTTAGCCGACCATGGGCGTTGTAGCGAATGAGCGCATATGGCCCGAAGCGGACGCTCGCCTCCAGCCAGTGCTCAGTTTGAACAAACCGGTCGCTCACCCAAACGTTCTACCAATCTTACGAGATAGCCATCGGGATCCTGGACGATGAACTCGCGCTGGCCGACTTCTACATTATCAGCCCGATACCAAGTGTCTTTGCATTCTCGATAGAGTGGAAATCCAGCCTGAACTAGATGAGCCGGACATCACTTGGCTGACAGCTCCTGAGTGTCCCAGCCACCACCCAATGCCTTGATCAGGGCGACGCTCGCCGCCAACTGTTGCGTCTGCAAGTCGAGCACGTTGCGCTGGGTCTGCAACGAAGCGGTCTGCGCCACCACGACATCGAGGTAACGGACCGCACCCTGTTTGTAACGGGCCATCGACAGGTTTTCCGTGAACTGCGCAGCCTCTGCCGCCGCGCGCTGATCGTCCAGCGCCGAGCCCAGGCCGTCGATGATCGACAGGTTGTTTTCCACCTGCTCGAACGCGGCCAGGACCTGGGCACGGTATTTACCCGCCGCTTCGGCGGTAGCGGCCGTGGCCGAATCGATTTGTGCCTTACGCAGACCACCGTCCAACAGCGTAACGGCCAACGACGGGCCGATGGCCCAAAACAGGTTGGGTGCGCTCAGGAGATTGGCGAATTCATTGCTCTGGTAACCCCCTTGAGCGCTTAACGTCAGTGCCGGAAACCAGGCACTGCGCGCCACGCCGATGCGCGCATTGGCTGCCTCCACACGCCGCTCGGCCGCGGCGATGTCTGGACGGCGTTGCAACAACGCCGACGGAACCCCGGGGGGCACCATTGGCACCAGCAGCGTGGCGGCCCGTTGTTCAAGACTGAAGGTCGACGCCGAGGTTCCCACCAACGCGGCGATCGCATGCTCCAGTAAAGCGCGCTGCACCTGATTCTGTTTGAGCAGGGATTTTGCCGATGACAGTTGTGCGTTGGCACGAGAGACATCCAGCCCGGACACAATGCCACCGTCATGTAGACCCTGGGTCAGTTCCAATGCCCGGGAGAACGCCGCGCTGGTTTCGCTGAGCAGCCTCGTTTGCTGATCCAGCCCGCACAGGCGGATGTAGTTGTCAGCCAGTTGCGCCTGCAGGCTCAGGCGTACCGAGGCCAGATCGGCGCGCGATGCCTGCTCTTCATCGGTGCCAGCGGCCACCGAATCGCGTACGCGTCCCCATAGATCGATTTCATAGTCCACCTGCAGGCCCAGCGTACCGGCGTTGTAAACGTCCCCGGTGCTGCTGGCACGCAGCGGTCGGGTATCGGACTGGCGATTGCGTTGGGCGCTGCCTATGCCTTTGACCGTTGGCAACTCAGCGGAGCTGACCTGGCTGACATAGGCCTGCGCCTGCTGATAGTGGGCGAGCGCGGCACTGAGGTTCGGGTTGTTGGCCAGCAATTGCTGTTGCAGGGCGTCCAATTGCGGGTCCTTGTAGACCTGCCACCAGCCGTCGCGGTTGATGTGATCGCTGGGGGTGGCGGTGCTCCAGATGCCACGGGTCTTGAATTGCTCCGGCGTCGGCACGGGCGGCGTTTCATAGTGCGGCGCCAACGAGCAGGCGCCGATGGCCAACAGCGCGGCGAACAGCAGGCTGTGCTTAACCATGGGGATTGCCCTCGGCGCTGGCCGATGAGATCTGCACGGCGTCCTGGTCGCTCAAGGCATCGGGTGGCGTGTCGATGATCCGGTCGGTCGCGCTGAGTCCGCTGCCGATTTCAACGCTGTCACCGAAATCCCGGGCGATGGTCACGGTCTTGAACAACACGCGATCCTGGGCATCCAGAGTCGCGACCCGCAGGCCACGATCGTCGTATTGCAAGGCGCTGGCGGGAATCCGCAGCGCATCGGCTTGCGCCGGCAGTGCAAAGCGCACGCTGGTGTAAGCCCCTGGCAGCAGGCGGCCGGGCTGGTTATCGACTTGCAGTTGCACCAGCGTGGTACCGGACGCCGCACTCACCGAATCGGCGGACGCGATGACCGTGGCCAGGAACACTTCCTTCGGGTATTCCGGCACGCTGATTTGCGCGCTGCTGCCGAGTTTGATCTGCGCCGCATAGGACTGCGGCACCTGCACATAGACCCGCAGGCGACTGACCTCGGACACGGCGAACAACTCCTGTCCGCCACTGCTGTTGCCAGCGTTGATCAGCGCGCCGACATCGGTGCTGCGTGCGGTGACCACCCCGTCAAACGGCGCGACCAGGCGCTGAAAACCCTTGGTCGCGGTCAGTCGTTCAACGTTGGCCTGGGCCGCCATCACCTGTGCCTGTTTCGCCGCCAGATCGCCGTTGCGCTCGTCGACTTCCTGTTTCGAAACCGAGTCCGACGCCAGCATTGCCTGCCAGCGCTTGGCACTGGTGCCGGCCAGGGTTGCATTGGCTTTGGCGGTGGCCAGGTCGGCGCGGGCCTGCAACAGCTGCTGGTCCAGTTCCGGGGTATCGATTTCAGCGAGTAGCTGCCCGGTCTTGACCCGGGTACCGATGTCGGCTTTCCACGACTTCAGGTAACCGCCGACCCTGGCAAAGATCGCCGCCCGCGACCAGGCTTCCAGGCGTCCGGGCAATACCAGTGCAGGCGCCTGGGGCACGGCCAGTGCCTTGACCAACAGGACATTGGGCAGCGCCTGTTTTTCGGTCCAGGTCTGCAAGGCCGCGGACTCACTGGCGCGCCCGGTCATGCCGAACGCAACGATGGCGATCAGGACAATCAGCGTCAACAAAAGGCCAACGCGAGCGCGGCTTTTGCGAGGATGAGATGGAGCAGTGTCGGTATGCATGTCAAAACCCTTCAATAGCAGTGGTCTGAACGCGGGCATGACCCTGGCGCGCGTGGACAAGACTGAAAATGAGCGGCACCAGGAACAGGGTCGCGGCGGTGGCAAAGCTCAGCCCGCCGATCACGGCACGGCCCAGCGGCGCGTTCTGCTCGCCGCCTTCACCCAGGCTCATCGCCATGGGCGACATGCCGATGATCATTGAGATCGCGGTCATCAGTACCGGACGGAAACGGCTGAACCCGGCTTCCAGCGCCGCCAGCACCGGATCGCCATGTTCGGCCAGGCGTTCGCGGCAGAAACTCACCACCAGGATCGCGTTGGCGGTGGCCACCCCCATGCACATGATTGCCCCGGTCAGGGCCGGTACCGACAACGGTGTGTGGGTGACGAACAGGATCCAGACGATGCCGGCCAGCGCCGCCGGCAGCGCGGTGATGATCACGAACGGGTCGCTCCAGGACTGGAAGTTGACCACGATCAACAGGTAGATCAGCACCACCGCGCCGAGCAGGCCGAACAGCATGCCGCTGAACGCACTGTTCATCGTGGTGATCTGTCCTTGCAGCGCCACCTTAGAACCCTTCGGCAGGTCATTGGCGTGGGCGGCGAGAATCTTCTGGATATCGGCGGCGACACCGCCCAGGTCACGGCCCTGGATCGAGGTCAGGATTTGCACCATCGGCTGGATGTCCGACTGCGTCACCACCGAATGGCTGCGAGTCCGCTCCACGGTAGCCAACCCGCCGAGGATCTGCCCGTTGCTGCCCGCTGCGGTAGTGGTCGATGAAAGCGGCAGGTTGCGCAGCGCCGCCAGCGTGTCGAGGCTCGACTGCGGCGTCTGCAGCACGATCGGGTACGACACGCCGTTGGCGGTGTTGAGCCAGAACGTCGGCGCCACCTGGCTGGAACCGGCCAGGTTGACCACCAGGCTATTGGTCACATCGCGCTCGCTGATCCCCACCAGTTGCGCCCGGGTACGGTCAACGTTGATGTTGAAGGTCGGCAATTGCTGCGACTGCTGGATCCGCGCATCGACAACGCCAGGGACCCGACGAATCTCCCGCAACAGGCTGTCGGCGTAGGCGTAGTTGGCCGGCAGGTTGCCGCCGATGATTTCCAGATCGATCGGCGCCGGGGTGCCGAAATTGAGGATCTGCCCGACGATGTCCGCCGGCGGGAACGAAAACACCACCTCGGGGAACTGCCGTGGCAGTTGTTCGCGCAAATGGCGGACGTAGTCGGCGGTCGGCCCGTGGCCTTCCTTGAGGCTGATCTGCACATCGCCGTCCTGGGCGCCGATGGTGCCGGTGTTGTTGTAGGCCATGTTGATGCCGCTGATGGGCTGGCCGATGTTGTCCACCAGGGCATTGAGCTCCTCGGCCGGGATGATCCGGCGAATCGCTTCTTCGACCTGTGCGATGGTGCGGTTGGTGGTCTCCAGGCGCGTGCCGACCGGGGTGCGAACGTGCATCAGGATCTGCCCGGAATCCACCGCCGGGAAGAAGTTTCGACCCAGTGACGGCACCAGCGCAAAGGACACGAAGATGAAGCCGAACACCGTGACCAGCACGATCTTGCGATGCTCCAGCGCCACCTGCAGCAGGCCGTGATAGCTCTGGCGGATGCGCTCGAAACGCACCTCGAACCCACGCTGGAAAAGCGCCAGCGGATTGCGACTGCGTGTGCTGCCTTCACCCGGCACGTGGGGTTTGAGCAAGTAGTTGGCCATGGTCGGTACCAGGGTCCGCGACAGGATGAACGAAGCGATCATGGCGAAGATCACCGCCAGGGCCATCGGCACGAACAGGAAACGCGCCACCCCTTCGAGGAAGAACATCGGCACGAACACGATGCAGATACACAGCAGCGAGACGAACGCCGGGGTCACGATCTGCGTGGCGCCGTCCATGATCGCGTCCTCGACGGATTTGCCCTGTTCCAGGTGCCAATTGATGTTTTCGATGGTCACCGTGGCATCGTCCACCAGGATCCCGACGGCCAGCGCCAGCCCCCCCCAGGGTCATGATGTTGAGGGTTTCACCCAAGGCTGAGAGCGCGGTGATCGAGGCCAGGATTGCCAGGGGGATCGACACCGCGATGATCACCGTCGAACGCCAGCTGCCGAGGAACAGCAGAATCATCAGGCTGGTCAAACCGGCCGCAATCAACCCTTCCCGGGCCACGCCACTGATCGCCGCGCGGACGAACAGCGACTGGTCGCCGATCGGTTCGATGCTGAGGTTTTCCGGGAACTGCGCCTTGACGTCGGAAAGCTTGCTCTTGATCCCGGCGATCACCCCGAGGGTCGAGGCCGAACCGGTCTTGAACACCGGAATCAGCACCGAACGGCTGCCGTTGACATTGACGATGTTGGTCTGCGGCGGGTTGCCGTCCTTGACCGTGCCGATGTCGCGAATCAACACCGTGGTGCCATTGGCGGTCTTGATCGGCAGGTCTTCCAGGTCCTTGAAGGCCACGGGCGAGTTGTTCAATTGCAGGGTGTATTCGTAGCTACCGATCTTCTGCGTGCCCACGGGAGTGATCTGGTTCTGCTGCGCCAGCGCCGTGGCGACGTCCTGCGCCGACAGCCCTCGCGCCTGCATCTGAGCGGGGTCGAGATCAATCTGCACTTGTCGAGACTTGCCGCCGTACGGAAATGGCACTGACGCGCCGGGCACCGTGGTCAATGGCAGGCGCACGCTGTTCAGGCCCAGGTCGCCCAGCTTCTGCTCGCTGAGGTTCTTGCCCGACAGGGCCAGTTGCACAATGGGCACTGTCGAGGCGCTGTAACTGAGGATCAACGGTGGCACCGTGCCCGGCGGCAGATTACGCAACATGAACTGCGACACCGAGGTCAGTTGCGCATTAGCCGTGGCGATGTTCACTCCCGGCTGGAAAAACACCTTGACGATGCCATAGCCATTGAACGACTGCGCTTCGAGATGGCGAATGTCGCTGACCGTGGTGGTCAGTACTCGCTGGAACGGCGAGGTAATGCGGCCCGCCATCTGATCCGGTGACAGCCCGGTGTATTGCCAGATGACCGCAATCACCGGAATGCGGATTTCCGGAAAAATATCCGTAGGTGTCCGCAGGGCCGCCAGAGGCCCGACGATGAGGATCAGGATGGCGAGCACGACAAAGGTATACGGCCGTCTCAAAGCAACGCGCACAAGGCCTAGCATGGGCAGATTCCGGATAAGCGTTATAAGAAATCGAGGCGCGGGGGAGAAGCCCATACCTCGACATTCAGGACAACGCGTTTGTGGGTGTTATGCAGCAAGAAGGTATAAGCCGACCAAGCCCATAGGAGCGGCTCGCGTACAAACCCTGTTCCTACGGGTATCGGTAATCTGATTTTCCTTATCGCACGCCGACGTCCGCGCTTGCCTGACGGCGCGGCGCACCGAGCCAGTGGATGGCCAATGCAATCAGCCCTAGCGCAATACCGAAGATCACGATGCCCGGCCAGCCGTAACGGGTCATCAGCCAGCCGCTGATGGTCACGCCTAGCGCGCCGCCGAGGAAGGTGGCGGTCATATAGAGGCTGTTGATGCGGCCCTGTGCTTTTGGATCGACTGCGAAGGCGCGAGTCTGGTTGGACACAAGTCCTGACTGCACGCCGATATCGAGAACAATAACGCCGATCACCAGGAAAATAATCGAGGACTGCGCCCCAGCGAGGAGCAGGAAAGCCAGGGTAACGATGCCGATGCTGGCCCCAATCACAGTCCGCGAGCCCAGCCGGTCAGTGGCGCGACCACCCAGTGAAGCTGCAAGCGCACCGGCTGCTCCGATGATGCCGAAGCCGCCTGCCCACGCACTGCCAAGGTGCCAAGGACCATCGCTCAGGAGCGCAGCAAGGTTGACCCAAAAGGCGTTAAAACATGCCCACAACAGCGCCTGGACCATCATTGATTCGCGGATCGAGCGATTGTCGCGCGCCAGTGGCCAGAGCGACGCGAGCAGTTTTCCGTAGGACAGGGTGGTGGTAGGCACCCCCCGCGGCAGGAGCATCGCCGCAGCTATAAACACTGGGATCATGAACGCTGCTTCCACGCCGTAGACCGCGCGCCATCCCCAGGCTTCCCCAACCACGCCGCTGATTGTGCGACCAAGCAGGATGCCAACCATGATGCCGCTGACCACGGTGCCGACCGAGCGCCCGCGCTCTTGCGGCCGCGACATCACCGCGGCGAAGGGCACGAGTTGCTGGGGCACGCAACTGACGACGCCAAGGCCAAAAGACGCAGCGATGAGCGCCCAGATGCCAGGCGCAAACGCCGCCGCGAGGCCGAATAAAAAAGCGACCGCAATCTGCCCAAGCACTAGCTTGCGCCGATCAAAACGGTCACCCAGCGGCAACAGAAAGGCTAGCCCGAATGCGAAGCCAAGCAGCGCTGCGCCGGCGACGAGATCGACCGTCGTCAGGCCGATCCCCAGATCCGACGAGATCAACGGCAGGATCGGTTGAGTGGCGTAGATGTTGGTGATCATCGCGCCAGCGATGATCGCCATCATGATGATCTTGCCGCGCGACGCTACCGCGGGCGCAGGTGAACTAGCAGATATATTGGGCAGGCCGCTCACGGGACTCTCCTTTCAATCTCCCCAATTTGTGCAGCGGGACGCCACAGGCGGGAGGTCAGGGTTGAACCTTACCTACTCGTATTTATCAAGAGAATCCCATAGGATTGGGAAGCATCCTTCCAAAATTTGGTAGAGTCTGATGAACCGTCTTGAATCCATGTCTATCCTCATCGCCGTCGTTGATGCGGGCAGTCTGTCAGCGGCGGCGCGCCGCCTGGGCATGCCCCTGACAACCGTCAGCCGGAAGGTGGCGGAACTGGAAGCACATCTGCACACACGCCTGTTGCATCGGACGACGCGACAGCTTTCGTTAACCGAAGCCGGCGACTCCTACGTGGCGGCCTGCAGACGCATTCTCGAAGACATTGGCGAAGCCGAACGCGCAGCAACGGGTGAATACGCCAGCCCTAAAGGCGAACTGGTGGTCACCGCCCCGGTCGTGTTCGGGCGCTTGCACGTGGTGCCAGTTGTGGCGGAATTTCTGGCGCACTACCCGGAGATCGACATCAACCTGGTGTTGACCGATCGCGTCGTGCATCTGATGGACGAACACGCTGATGTCGCAGTGCGAATTGGCGAACTGCCGGACAGTATGCTCATGGCCACGGAAGTCGGAACAGTGCGCCGTGTTGTCTGCGCGAGTTCGGCCTACCTGGCAACCCATGGCGTGCCAACCACACCACAAGATCTCGCCGGGCATGACTGCATCACCTTTGAAGTCCTCGCGTCCATGCGCGCCTGGGTGTTTGGCGCTGGCAAGTCAGAGCTGTCCGTGCCCGTGCATTCACGGTTTACCGTCAATACCGCTGAAGCGGCTATCGCAGCGGCGATTCTTGGGGTTGGCGTGATCCGTGTGCTGTCCTACCAGGTCGCAGACTCGGTACGAGACAATGAACTAAGTATTGTGCTCGATGAGTTTGAATCAGCGCCCTTGCCGATCAACCTCGTGCACAAAGGGCAAACGCCGCTGCCGTTGAAGCTGCGCGCGTTCTTCGATTTTGTGACGCCGCGGTTGCGGGTTCGTACGTCGCAGGTGGGGCAACACACAGTGATCCTCTGACAGTATGTAAAACGACGCTGTCATGAATGGCGTCAAATCATTCGCCAGGCGGGCCGACGTTATATTCCTCGTCGGTGACTTTTTCCATCCAGACGACACTCACACCGTCCAATGCTTCCTGGACGCCAATGTGGGTCATGGCGGTGGTTGCGCTTGCTCCGTGCCAGTGTTTGTGGCCCGGTGGGCACCAGATGACATCGCCGGCACGAATTTCTACGATCGGTTCGCCTTCACACTGCGTCCAGCCACAGCCTGCGGTGACAATCAGCGTCTGGCCCAGCGGATGGGTATGCCAGGCGCTTCGAGCACCGGGTTCAAAGGTGACGCTGACGATGGACGCTCGGGCGGGTTCAGGAGGGGAGTTGAGTGGGTCCATACGGACGGTGCCCGTGAAGTACGCTTCAGGGGCTTTTATCGATGGCTGCGAGCCTATGCGCTTTAGGATCATGATTCAGTCCTATAGATAAATGAACAGGTGACCGTGGGGGCCTCATGCTCCGCATACACTCGATGCATGCCCTGGAGTAAAGCTACACGGGGAAGCCAGCAGATTTGGTGAGATCGTTGCATTTGTCTACACGTTGTAGCCTGGGAGCTTAACCGCAGCGGCCGCCTCTCTCGGTGTGACCCGATCGACAGTGAGAAAAAAAGTATAGTTGGCCTGGAAATCCGGATGGGAGCTAGGAGCTCCGCCGTCACACTCAACCTCAACGCAACTGTCTAACAAGCCTCGGGCGCACGGAAGGCCTTGCTGTAGAAGCCGGACTGGTCGAAACAGCAAACCTGCTTTTTGCCGGATGCAAGCATATCGCAGGCATCACCAATCCGTTTTGCGCGCGTCTTGAGTTGCTTGGCTGACGTCATCCAGTGTATCCAGTCCACTCGGGCGATGGTCGTCGTATTGTTCCAGACTTTACGAGCCTCAGGAGAGGCTGCCAGTGCTTCCTCAAAATCTGCCGGGATGTCAGGCTCGGGTTCCTTCTTCACCGGGGCCAGTTCGATGGTAACGATATCCCCAACGGCCGCGCCTGCGGCTTCCAGCAACTCGTTACTGACCTGCAACCAATGGCTCAGCTGACCATCGGGCTCAAGGGTTACCTGGAAAGGGTGCCCATTGATTGTGCCTTCAACTGTCGTCCTTCCTCGCCTCGGAAGCGGTTCACTCGCGTCTCTTGGCAGAACCACGAACGCCCACGACGTATCATTACCCGTCTTTGCCGGACGAAGAAGCTTTGCTTCGAATCGGGATTTCACATCGATTGTTGTCATTGCAACTCCTCCTGACTATTTTCTGGCGATATCACTGTCGCGTTTGAATGCGACAGTGATATCGCCGAGATGATGGCTTAGTTAACCATCACCTCGTCCAGTGCCTGTTCGAGGGTGCTGACTGTGCGCTCGATATTGTGCAGCTTTTCGAGTCCGAACAGCCCGATGCGGAAGGTCTGGAAATCGGCCGGCTCGTCGCATTGCAACGGCACTCCGGCGGCGATCTGCAGGCCGTGGCTGGCAAATTTCTTGCCGCTCTTGATGTCGGCATCATCGGTGTAGCTCACCACGACGCCAGGAGCCTGAAAGCCGGCGGCGGCCACGCTTTTGATGCCCTTGCCGGTCAACATGGCGCGTACCCGATCGCCCAGCGCCTGTTGTTCGTCGCGGACCTTGTCGAAACCGTAGGCTTGCGTCTCTTTCATCACTTCATTAAACCGCGCGAGGGAATCGCTGGGCATGGTCGCATGGTAGGCATGTCCGCCCTGTTCGTAGGCCTGCATGATTTGAAGCCACTTTTTCAAATCGCAGGCGAAGCTGCTGCTCTGCGTCTGCTCGATGCGCTCGAGGGCCAAAGCACTGAACATCACCAGGGCGCAGCAAGGGGAGGCGCTCCAGCCTTTCTGCGGTGCGCTGATCAGCAGGTCGACTGCACATTTCTGCATATCAACCCAAATCGTGCCTGAGGCGATGCAGTCCAGCACAAACAGGCCACCCACCGCATGCACGGCATCGCCGACGGCCCGCAGGTACTCGTCGGGCAGGATAATCCCTGATGAGGTTTCGACGTGGGGAGCGAAGACGATCTGCGGCCTCGAAGCCGCAATGGCTGCCAGCACTTCGTCCAGAGGGGGTGGGGCGTAGGCAGCCTGGCGACCCGTTTCGACCGGTCGGGCTTTGAGCACCGTGGTGGCGGCCGGGATGTTACCCATCTCAAGGATCTGGCTCCAGCGATAACTGAACCAGCCATTGCGTATCACCAGGCATTGCTGGTCGGTGGCAAACTGTCGCGCCACCGCTTCCATGCCGAATGTGCCGCTGCCCGGGACCACCGCAACAGCCTGGGCGTTGTAGACCTGTTTCAGCGTCGTGGAAATGTTCTTCATCACGGCTTGAAATGACTGCGACATGTGGTTGAGCGAGCGGTCGGTGTAGACCACGGAGTACTCGATCAACCCCTGAGGATCGATACTGGGATATAGCTTTGACATGCGGTGACTCCTTTGGCAGAGATGTCAGTGGTATCGACCCTGCTCCATTGATGGAAGATCAGTGTGATGACACGAAGGGCGACGGGGTTGTCGGTGCTGGCAACGCATAGGCCCGCTTCATCCACGCCACTTCCGCTAACGGTGTGCGGCCGAAGAGGCGTTTGAAGTCGCGGCTAAATTGCGACGCACTTTCATAGCCCACCAGAAATGCTGATTTGGCGGCTGTCAGGTCGTTACGCAGCATCAGTAATCGCGCCTGATGCAACCGTGTCGACTTGAGGTACTGCATAGGCGAGGAATCGGTCACTTTGCGAAAGTGTAGATGAAAGTTGGGCACGCTCATCTGCGCTTCCCGGGCCAGGGCTTCTACATCCAGAGACTCGTGGTAACAGCTGTGGATCTTGTGAATGGCGCGCGTCACCTTGCCGAACTGGCCCTGCTGGGCGATGGCCGCGCGCAGGGTGCCGCCTTGTTCGCCAGTGAGGATGCGGTAGTAGAGTTCGCGCAGCATCGCCGGGCCGAGGATTTGCGCGTCGGTGCGGTCGCCCATGACCTCCAGAAAACGCAAGGTCGACTGGCGCAGCGGTTCGTCCATGGGCGAGGCGTACATGCCCATAGGCTGAGCCGCGCTGAAATGCCATAGCTCATCCACCTGCTGAATCAGCTCACCGGCCAGGGTGAAATCCAGACGCAGGTACACCGCCAACATTGGCTCCGCCTCGCTGGCCTCGGTCTCCATCGTAAAGGGCACCGGCACCGACACCACCAGATAATGCTGGGCGTCATAGACGTAAACGTCATCACCCAGATAGCCGCGTTTGCGCCCCTGACAGAGGATGACGATGCCCGGTTCATACAACACCGGCGTGCGCGTCAGCGGCCGGTTGGAACGCAGAAAACGCACATCATCCAGCGGGCTCAGGTTGTAACCCTCCAGCGGCGCAAGCTGGCCCATCAACTGCACCATTCGCGCTGTGCTCGGGTCCTTGGGTTTGGGCATCGACCGCACAATCTCCACATTGATGCTCAGCCATCCGTAGAACAGCTAAGCGCTTCCCATTGCTCAATACTCTCCGCCGTCCGGTGCAGCTTGTCACGCACCAAGGCCAGGGCGTCGCTGCCCAACAGGAGGTGAGCGGGCGGGGTGGGGCTGGCGATGATTGTCAGCATGGCGCGTGCAGCTTTCTGTGGGTCGCCAAGTTGATGGCCACTTTTTTCCTCACGGGCTTTGCGCACCGGGTCGAAGCTCGCATCGTAGTCACTGATGCTGCGCGGTGTACGCTGCATAGAACGGCCCGCCCAATCCGTGCGAAACGACCCCGGTGCAACGGCCGTGACAAAAATATTGAAGGGGGCAAGTTCCTTGCTCAACGTGTCAGAAATGCCCTCCAGTGCAAATTTGCTGCCGCAGTAATAGGCAATGCCCGGCATGGTGATATAGCCGCCCATTGAAGTAATGTTGAGGATATGCCCCGCCCGCCGCTGGCGAAAGTACGGCACAAACGCCTTGGTCATCGCCACCGCGCCAAATACATTGACGTCGAATTGGCGACGCATCTCTGCCAACGACGACTCCTCGAAAATCCCCTCGTGGCCATAACCCGCGTTGTTGACCAGTACATCCACCGGGCCGTGCCGGTCCTCAACAGCGGCGACCACCGCGTCGATGGCATCGAAATGTGTAACGTCCAGCACCACGCCATGGGCCCGCTCAGGCGAGAGCGCCTCGAAGGTTGCCAGCGAGGATTCGCTGCGAACAGTGCCGATCACTCGATGGCCCTGGGCGAACGCTTCCTTGGCCAGGGCCAGGCCAAAGCCGCTGCTGACGCCGGTGATAAAGAGGGTTTTTTCTGCACTCATGGGGCGCACTCCTGAAGATATAAGGTGAGGCCATGCTAGAGCGGGGAGTGGTGGAGGACTATGCCGGATTGGATTTGAATATTGCCTGATCCTATCGGTGGTGTTCGGTGGGCAACTTGAAAACCGGTGGCAAAAACGAGACCAGAGAAAGAAAGCGGACCTGATATGTGCTCACTACTCGGAAGGTCTTCTTCTGGTTGATTCTTGCCCTTCACGAGTGGCAGAAAACGGGATACCCGCCTGTCACGAAGTACCGCCTCCAATCTCCGAGCGCAATGACTCAATACTCCGGTGATATTCCCTAAAGGCCCACCTTCCGCTTGAGTTCCGCCTCGGTCCAAACGCCGCTGAGGGGGCCGCCCGGCAAGCCTTCATTGGCTCGCGCCAGCGGGAAAATCACCGGCGTGAATCCGGCGTCGCGCACCAACCGCGCCCCCATTTCCCGGGCCTGGGCGTCGTCGGCGAAAAGGGGAATCGCCTTGTCGTTGCCAGCCTGGTCTTTCATGGAGGCGTAGCCGATGGCGTTGAACGCTCGCGCCAGGTGCACTCCTGGCAGATATTGCTGGTCTGCGAGGGCTACTCCCAGAACCAGCGCCTTGCGCCCAACGTCTGCGTCTCGTGCGCTGAATGGGTTGCTGGTGCTGAACACCATCTTGCCGTCCAGCTTGCCCTTCAGTTGTTCGGACAGTACCGGCATCGCGCCGTAGGGAACACTCAACACGATCACATCGCCCCATACAGCGGCATCACCGACAGAACCCGCCTGGGCGTTGGGGCCGGCGGTCTTGACCAGGTCCGTCAGTTCCTCCGGGTGGCGCGATGAAAACATCACCGAGTGCCCGGCCTTTGCCCATAGCGTGCCAAGCGTGCCGCCGACATTACCGGCGCCAATCACGCTGATCTTGAGGGTGTCCGCCATCGCTTGGCTGGTGCACAGGACCAGGCTGGCGACCATCGAAAAGAGGATTCTGGACATGCGTTGCGCTCCTGCGTTGGAAAGCAAACTTGTATCCACGGTAGTAGAGCCTGGCGGGCTATCAAGTTACCCCGACAGGTCGCTATCGACCCAAACCGGACAGTAGTGACAGTCAAACCTGCGCTTAGGCCCCATTGTGTGTCCGGGGCCGAACGGCCAATTGCGAGCAGGGCGTCAAGAGCGCCAAGGCAACCGCCACGATGAAGAGCGCTGGCACGTCACCTGCCAAGTGTCCCATTTGCCCCGGCTGGGTGACCGCCTGGACGGCCATGATTGCTGCGTGTACGGCGCTGGACCACACGGTGAACCAGATTAGGCTCAGGTTGGCTAATGGATCACGTGCGGCCAGGATCAAGAACACGCCAAGTGTGGCGTAGATGCCAACGATCATCATCGGGTAGTCCGAGTGACTGACGTGCCAGGCCCAGCCGGACGGCCAGAACAACATAAGTGGGTAGAGAGCAAGGCACGCGAGGCCAGCCAATACTAGTACGACGCGCAAATACCTGAGGCGATCGACTACGGTCATGGCGAACTCCTCTTTGGGCATAACTCTAAATTGATCCCCAGTGGGATGACCACTTGAGGGGTTGATATACCATCGACGGAAAGCCTGTGTCTGCTCAATCAGCTCCAGCAGTAGATCAAGCATAGCTACTCATTTGCTATCCCTCCGTCCACTGGTTGCTTCTGGCCGATTGTTGCCTGACGCGACCGGTTGCACTTTTTTCCGGGCTGTAAATGACGTTCGACACTACTCAAGCCTGACTCACTTCCTCCAGCGGCATCTGGAGCTTTCCGCTTTGCTTGAGCCACAACCCAAAGTCCCGCATCACGCTGACGACGGGTCTCAATCGGTCACCTTCGTCGGTCAGCTCATACTCCACTTTGACCGGAACTGTCGGGTAAACCGTGCGTTTCACCAAACCGACTTCCTCAAGTGCGCGCAGGTCGAGGGTCAACATTCGTTGCGAGATGCCCGGGACGTCGCGGCGCAGTTCGTTGAAACGCTTGGGGCCGTCGAGGAGATACGACACCAGCAGCAGACGCCATCGACCACCGAGCAGGCGCATGGCTTCTTCCACGGAACAGCCCGTCACGTTCTTTTTCATGAAACTTTCCTCAGGGCATGGCAGGTATATTTTATGTACCTAGATGATAAAAAAGTGCCTTCTTCTATTTATATACCACGTCCCTAAGATGGTCCTTCAGCACTTTTCGGACGGAAGTGATGCAGCAGACCCCATTAGGAGATCGCGCGTGAAGCTTTACTACATCCCTGGCAGTTGCTCTCTTTCCCCCCATATCGTGATCAATGAACTGGGGCTTGATGTCGCGTTGCTCAAGGTCGATCACCGCGCACACACGGTGTACGGCACCATTGATTATTACGATGTGAATCCCCTGGGTTACGTGCCAATTCTTGAACTGGACGATGGCACCCGCTTTCGGGAAGGCCCTGCGATTGTGCAGTACCTGGCTGACCAGAAGCCCGAGTCGGGATTGGCTCCGCCCAATGGCACGCTGGACCGCTATCGATTGCAAGAGTGGCTGAGTTTTCTGACGTCGGAAATTCATAAAGGGTTTATTCCACTGCTCTATGCCGGGCTGGCCGGCAAGTACCTGGACACGGCCAAGCCGAAACTGGAGGCGCGTTATGCGTGGGTAGATAAACAACTCGAAGGCCGCCATTTTTTGCTCGGCGACACCTTCACTGTCGCCGATGCTTACCTGTTTGCCCTTACGGGTTGGGGCCAAGCGGATTGGCTGACGTCTTACTACAAAGCAGGCATTCATTTCGACGGGCTGAAAAACCTTCAGGCGTGGTACAGCCGGGTGCTTCAGCGGCCGTCGGTGCAAAAGGCGCTACTGGCAGAAGGGTTGGCGTGACGTTGCGATTTTCGCGAGCAGGCTCGCTCCAACAGCTGGAGCGTTTAGCGGGTTTTAAACATTGTCGGACGCTGCTTGTTGGCTCCTTCATTCCAGCCAGGAGTTTCACTATGTTCAACGTTACGCCAAACCCGCCGGACACCGATCCAGTATGCCCGTACAACGGCGAACCGGGTGCTGGATCAGATCGATCCGCCTGAGTAGAAACCGCTCAAACCCCAATCAATACTGCGCCCGCACCGCCAGCGTCAGCGTGCGCGGGTCGCCGTAGAAATTGGTGCCCCAGGAGGCATCGACGCGGTCGTAATACTTGCGATCAAACAGGTTGTTGGCGGTCAGGGTCGTCGACAGGTTGTCGTTGATCTTGTAGCCGACCTGGGCCGTGGCGATGCCGTAGCCGCTCTGTTCGAATTTGACTTCACGCTGGTAATAGGTGTCGCTGACCACGCGCACGCCGCCGCCAACGCTGAAGTCCTTGAGCGGGCCGTCGGTGAATTCGTACTTGGTCCACAGGTTGAAGTTGTGCTTGGGCGTGATGGTGCTGAAGGTCTTGCCTTCATTGCCATCGTCGGACTTCAGGTACTCGGTGGAGGTGAAGGCGTAGCCGGTGACGATGCTCCAGTTGTCGGACAGGTTGCCGCTCAACTCGGTTTCCCAGCCCTGGCTGCGGGCCTTGCCCTGTGCCTTGTAGGCGGCGGTGGCGTTGTCGTATTCGGCGCGGTTTTCATCGTAGATGCGGAACACCGCGACGCTGGCGTTCAGGCGCCCGTCGAAGAATTCGCGCTTGAGGCCGATTTCATACTGCTCGCCTTCACGTGGGCCGATGGGCGTGTTGTCGGAACCCAGTTCGCTTTGCGGTTTGAACACGCCGGTGTAGCTGGCGTAGGCCGACAGTTCCGGGGTCAGCTTGCCGATGATTGCGCCGTACGGCACGACCTTGCGGTTGATGCTGGTGTGGGCGCTGCCGAAGTTGTTGAAGAAGGCGTTGGCGTTTTTTGCATCGCTTTCGTACCAGGTCACGCGGCTACCGCCGATCACGTCGAGCCAGTCGGTGACATTGATTTTGGCGCGGGTGTAGAGGCCGTATTGATCGGATTTGGACCAGTTGCCGTTGTTCTTCACGTAATCCTGCTTCGGGATGTCGATGCTGCCCGGATCGAAGACGTTGATCGGGAAATAGTCGCCACCGCCGTAGGTGAAGTCTTTGTCGAGGTGCTGGTATTCGGCGCCCACGGTGAATTCATGGCTGCGACCAAGGGCTTCGAATGGCGTGGTGACGAAACTGTCGGCGCCGATGGTTTTGATGTGCGTGTAGTAGTTGTACGCCACGGCCCAGCTGTCGCCGGTTTCGGGATCGACCGCGCCGTCGGCCCAGGTGAAGTTACGCTTGGGTGTTTCGGCATCGCGGTAGGTGAGGGTGGTCTTGAACTGGCCACCGTTGTCGAGGGCGTGATCGACTTCGGCGAAGGTTTCCCAGACTTTCTCGTTCAGTTCGTTCCACTTGGCATCGACGAAGGTTGAGCGCGGCACGTCCAGCAACTTGCCGTTGGCGTAGGCCGGCAAACCGAAAGCCGGAGTGGAATGGTTTTGCTGGTAAGCGCCGCCGACCGACAGGGTGGTGGACGGATCGAGGTCGAATTCCAGGCGACCGTAGACCATCGGGCGTTCATTCTGGGCGTAGTCGACGAAGGATTTGTTGTTCTCGTAAGCAGTAATGAAACGCCCGCGCACGGTGCCCGCATCGTTCAGCGGCCCGGTGACGTCCACCGAGGATCGGTAGTGGTCATACGAACCGGCGGCCAGTTCGCCGCCGAGGGCGAAGGTATTGAGGGCGCGCTTGCGCACCACGTTGATCGTCCCGCCGGGTTCGCCGGCCCCTTGATACAGGCCCGATGGACCGCGCAACACTTCGACCCGGTCGTACATCGCCAGATCGAACGCGGTGGCCATGTCGCCCTGGCCGGTGGGTTGCGAGACGCCGTCGACCTGCACCTGATCCACGAGGAAGCCGCGCATATAGACGTCATTGAGGCTGGAACCGGAGTTGTAGGTCTTGATCGTGACCCCGGTGACCTGGCGCATGGCGTCTTGCAGGCTGTTCATGTTCTGGTCGTCCATGCGCTGGCGCGTGACCACCGACACCGACTGCGGGATGTCCTTGAGCTTGATGTTGCCCTTGCCGATGCTGACTTCGTTGGTGGTGTAGGAGTGGGTGTCTTCGGTGGTGACGCCCAACAGCTGGCTGGTGATCGAGGTCGCGCCCAGTTGCAGGGCGCCGGTGTTGGCCGAGCGCACGAGGGTGTAGCTGGCGTCGGCGCGTTGGGTCATTTCCAGGCCGGTGCCGTTCAACAGCCGGGTCAGTGCGTCAAGCGCCGAATAGGAGCCGGACAATCCGGGACTTTGCAGGCCATCGGTGAGGGCCGGATCGAATGACAAGGCGATGCGGCTGTCGGCGGCGAAGCGCGACAGGGTTTGCCCCAGCGGGCCTGCCGGGATCTGATAGCTGCGCGTATCGGTAATGGATGACGGTTGTGCTGCCCACACCTGGGTGCAGGCGCCGCCGATCATCAAGCTGAAGATCGCATGGCGAAAGGGCGGCGTGAGGCGTAAAGCGCGTTCAACGGGCATGTGAGAAGTGATCCTGTCGGCAAGAGAAACGGGGTGTGTCTTCCCTTGCCAGCCCAGCGCGAAAAAAGTATCACCTCTTTGCAAATATTTTTTCGAGCAGGTCAGGCCGGTGACAGGGTCACCCAATACCCACCGAAGTGCGTCGTCACTTTTACCGGATACGTCAGGGCAAGCATGCTCAGCGCACGACGGCTGTCGTCCAGCGGGAAAGCCCCGGAAATGCGGATTCGGGCAACGGCCGGATCGCAGCGCACGAGGCCATGGCGGTAGCGCGCCAGTTCCTTTGCAAATTCACCAAGCGACATACCGTCCGCCACCAGCATGCCTTGGGTCCAGGCCGTCAGCGCGCTGTCGGCATGGGTCACCGGCCCGATCGCGGAGGCTGAAAATTCGGTTTGTTGGCCGGCGCTGAGGATCATCGGCGTGGCCTGCAGCCGTTGATAGAGTTCGATCTGCACACGGCCGTCGAGTACCGCCAGCCGTGTGGTGTCGGCGTCTTCGCGAACGCTGAAACGGGTGCCCAAGGCCTGCATGATGCCTTGCTCGGTCGACACCCGGAACGGTCGGGAAGGCACCTGAATGTCCGGCGCGGTCTGCACCAGGATTTCGCCTTTGCGCACCCGGATCAGGCGCTGCATCTGATCGAACACCACATCGATGGCAGTGTCGGTGTTGAGGGTCAGTTGACTGCCATCGGCAAGCGTCAGTTGGCGGCGTTCGCCAATCGGCGAGTGATAGTCGGCGGTCCAGCTCTGACGCTGGTTCACTTGCCAGCCGAGCCAAGTGGCGGGCGCGATTGCCAACAGCGCCGCCAGACGAGCGAGCATTGCCCGGCGTTGTGGGTTGGCCGGGCGATCCAGCGCCGGCATCGCCAGTTCCGGCGGCAGCCCGCCGAGTTTGCCCAGCAAACTTTCGGCACGCTGCCAGGCGTATTCACATTCGGCGCTGCTGGCTCGCCATGCTTGCCATTGCGCGCGTTCTTGCTCGTTGAGCGAGCCTTCCGTCAGGCGCATCAGCCACTCGGCGGCTTCATCCAGCACGGCCGGGCTGACCATTGAAGGGCGGCTCATTCGGGCATCAACGTCAGGCACTGCAAAAAGGCATGTTTCATGTAGCGTTTGACGGTAATGAGCGAGATGTCGAGTTGTTCGGCGATGTCCTGGTATTTCATCGCACCGATCTGCGACAGCAGGAACGCACGCTTGACCAGTGGCGGCAGGGTATCGAGCAGGGCGTCGACCTCGTGCAGGGTTTCCAGAATCAGAAAGCGCAACTCAGGGGAGGGCGCCAGTGACTCCGGCATTTGCGCCAGAGCCAACAAGTAAGCGCGCTCCAGCGCCTGACGCTGGTACCAGTTCACCAGGATGCCTTTGGCGACACAGGTCAGATAGGCCCGTGGCTCGGCAATGTTCGGGAGCGGTTTGGCCGCCAGAATGCGCATGAAAGTGTCGTGCAGCAGATCCGCCGCATCCACCCGGTTCCCCAGTTTTCGCTGCAACCAGGCGTACAACCAGCCTTGGTGGCCGACATACAGGGCTTCGACGCATTGCACATGCTGCTGGTCAGTGGCGGACAGAGAGTTGCTCATCGCATCGTAATTTTTGCTAGTGAGAATTATTAGCAATTGTAAATGAGCGACAATCGAAGCGGCAAGGGCAACATTGCGCTGCCCGTTTTCAAAAAAATGGCCACCCCGGCGCGTTCATCGTCGAAGTGGCCAACCTACACGTCGCTATCTCACTTCAGGTCAAAACGGTCCAGGTTCATGACCTTGGTCCACGCCGCCACGAAGTCCTTCACTAACTTCTCCTGTCCACCGGCGCTGGCATAGACTTCGGCCAGTGCCCGCAGCTGCGAGTTGGAGCCGAAGACCAGATCAACGCGCGTCGCGGTCCACTTCTGCAGGCCGGTCTTGCGGTCGCGACCGGTGAATTCTTCATTGGCCTCGGTCACGGGTTTCCATTCGACGCCCATGTCCAGCAGGTTGGTGAAGAAGTCGTTGGTCAGCGCTTCCGGCCGGCTCGTGAACACACCGTGGGCGGTTTTGCCGACGTTGGTGTTGAGCACGCGCAGACCACCAATCAGCGCGGTCATTTCCGGTGCGGTGAGGGTCAGCAGTTGTGCCTTGTCGATCAGCAGTTTTTCCGCCGGAACGGTGTAGCGGCCCTTGAGGTAGTTGCGGAAGCCGTCAGCGATAGGTTCAAGGAAGCCGAAAGATTCGACATCCGTCTGCTCCTGACTGGCGTCCATCCGCCCTGGCGTGAAAGGCACCGTGACGGTTTGCCCGGCATTTTTCGCGGCCTGCTCGACGCCGGCACAACCGGCCAGCACGATCAGGTCCGCCAGCGAGACTTTCTTGCCGCCCGCATTGAACTCCTTCTGAATGCCTTCGAGTTTGGTTAGCACGTTGCCCAGTTGCTCTGGCTGGTTGGATTGCCAGAATTTCTGTGGGGCCAGACGCAGACGCCCACCATTGGCACCGCCGCGTTTGTCGGAACCACGGAAAGTCGAAGCCGCCGCCCAGGCTGTCGACACAAGCTGCGAAACCGACAAGCCGGAAGCCACCAGTTTGCTCTTCAGCGCGGCGACATCACTGTCGTTGATCAGCGCATGATCGACCGCTGGAATCGGGTCTTGCCACAGCAACACTTCGTTGGGCATTTCCGGGCCGAGGTAACGCGAGAGCGGGCCCATGTCGCGGTGGATCAGTTTGTACCAGGCGCGGGCGAAGGCATCGGCGAGTTGCTCCGGGTTCTCCAGGAAGCGCCGCGAAATCGGCTCGTAGATCGGGTCGAAGCGCAGCGCCAGGTCGGTGGTCAGCATGGTTGGATCACGACGTTTCGACGGATCGTGAGCATCCGGAATGATACCGGCGCCAGCACCGTTTTTTGGCTTCCATTGGTGGGCGCCCGCCGGACTTTTGGTCAGCTCCCACTCGAAACCGAACACGTTTTCCAGGAAGTTGTTGCTCCATTTGGTCGGCGTCGTGGTCCAGGTGACTTCCAGGCCGCTGGTGATGGTGTCGGCGCCTTTACCGGTGCCGAATTTGTTTCGCCAGCCAAGACCCTGTTCTTCAAGACCGGCCGCTTCGGGCTCGGCCCCGACATTGTCCGCAGGGCCTGCGCCGTGGGTTTTGCCGAAGGCGTGGCCACCGGCGATCAGTGCCACGGTTTCTTCGTCGTTCATGGCCATGCGGCCAAAGGTTTCGCGAATGTCCAGGCCGGCAGCGACCGGGTCCGGATTGGCTTCCGGGCCTTCCGGGTTCACATAGATCAGGCCCATTTGCACGGCGGCCAGCGGGTTTTCAAGATTGCGGCCGGGCTCGACGCGGGTGTCCTCGTTTTCCCCAGGCTCGGCAACCAGTGGGCCTTCGCCGGGTTTCTGCATCGGTTCATCGTTTTTGCCGTAGCGGGTGTCACCGGCCAGCCATTTGCTTTCCGAACCCCAGTACACGTCCTCGTCCGGTTCCCAGACATCCGGACGGCCACCGGAGAAGCCAAAGGTCTTGAAGCCCATGGACTCCAGCGCAACGTTGCCGGTGAGCACGATCAGGTCGGCCCAGGAAATGTTGCGGCCGTACTTTTGCTTGATCGGCCACAGCAGCCGCCGAGCCTTGTCGAGGCTGACGTTGTCCGGCCAACTGTTTAGAGGGGCAAAGCGTTGCTGCCCGGACCCGGCGCCACCTCGACCGTCACCGGTACGGTAGGTGCCGGCGGAGTGCCAGGCCATGCGCACGAAGAGCGGGCCATAGTGGCCGAAGTCGGCGGGCCACCAGTCTTGGGAGTCGGTCATCAGAGCCGTCAGGTCGCGTTTGACCGCTGCAAAATCCAGGGCCTTGAACGCTTCGGCATAGTTGAAGCCCTCGTCCATGGGGTCGGACAGGGACGAGTGCTGGTGCAGGATTTTCAGATTAAGCTGGTTAGGCCACCAGTCGCGGTTTGTTGTGCCACCACCGGCGGCCTGGTGGAACGGGCATTTCGATTCAGTTGCCATGTGTGAGCTACCTTTGGTCGAGTTCATTCAGCGGTTCGGCCCGGTGCGGGCTCGGGACAACGGTGAGTGAGATCCATGACACAGGCTGCGGGACCGGCATATCGATCAATTGATCGTTGTGGTCGCGTGGGTATTCTCGAGAGTGGCAAGGGAATTGCCAACACAGGGACTCACGGTACGCCCTGTCAGTTTCTGACTCATTCTTATCTCCTCATCAGGTCTGAACCGGCCAGAAAGCGCCGGCGCTAGATAAGGCTAGACCCCTATTGGGAAGTCAGCTAATAGTCGGAGTATTAGTTGCTGATAGGCGCAATCTCTCAGCGGAGCACGTGGCCATGAGCAATGTGCCACAATAGCTCCATTCACCTCAGCATTATCAGGCGAACTCAATGGATGGCCCCGGATTTCGGCTCGAGCAGGAAAGCTTCATCGCCCAGCAGGTGCGCACCGACCGGTTGCATCAGTTGTTTCGGCAATCGGTTTCAGCGGTTTTTGGCAGTTTCCTTGCACTGGTCATGCTGTGCTGGCTGTGCTGGGAGCGTTTTGATCATGGCGTCATTGCCTGGTGGGTCGCCCTGCTGACGGGCTCGACGTTGTTGCGCATCCTGATGTTCGTGGCCTATTTCCACAGCCCGGACGAGGCGCGCACACCGCAACGCTGGGAACGCATCTATTTCGGAACGCTGGTGCTGTCCGCCGCCATCTGGGGTGGTGGCGCGCTGGCGGTCATGCCGGCCGACGATTTGCTTGCCCAGGCGCTGGTGATGCTGTTTACCGTAGGCATGTCCGTGAGCGCGGTGTCGTGCTATTCGGCTTATCGCTACATGACCGTGGTGTCCATCGCGCTGGTGTTGCTGCCGTGTACCTTCTGGCTGTTGTTCCAGCCGTCGACCCTGCAAGTCGGCATGGCCATGGCCGTTCTGGTGTTTGCCTCATTCGTGTGCAGCGCCACCCGCAAACTCTCCGATGCGCTGGAAACGGCCTTCCGCCTGACCCGTGAAATGGAGCTGGCCCACAGCATTTCCACTCGCGCCGCACAGACTGACGAACTGACCGGCCTGAAGAATCGCCGGGCGTTTTTCGAGCAGGCCCAGCGCCTGTATAACCATTGCCAGAATTATCAGTTGCCGCTATGTGCGGTGATGCTGGACATGGATCATTTCAAACACATCAACGACACCTACGGGCATCAGGTCGGTGATCAAGTGCTGCGTCAGATGGGCGTGGTCATCTGCCGGTCATTTCGCGAAACCGACGTCTACGGTCGACTGGGTGGCGAGGAGTTTGCCGTGTTGCTGCCGGACACCTCGCTTGAAGCCGCGCAAAACATCGCCGAAGAACTCGTCCACTCCATTTCCGGCCTGATGACCGGGCCTGTGCACTGCATAACCGCCAGCATCGGGGTGGCGTCCATGGAATCCAGTGAAAAGGATTTGCACAGTTTGATGAGCAACGCCGACAAGGCGCTGTATCGCGCCAAGGCCCGTGGGCGTAATCAAGTCGCGGTGTCCGAGTAAGCCCTCAACGCATCGAACGAAACGCCGTGCGCAATTCCTCGGTGAACAGCTGCGGCTGTTCCCAGGCTGCAAAGTGGCCACCTTTTTCCGCCTGGCGGAAGTAGACCAGATTGCGGTAGGCGCGCCGGGCCCAGCTCTCCGGCGGGCAATAGACGTCTTGCGGAAATACGGTAATCGCCACCGGCAGCGAGATTTCGCTGGTCTTCTGGGCAGTGGATGACAGCGGGCTGCGGCCTTTGTTTTCCCAGTACAAGCGGCTCGAAGATGCGCCGCTGTTGGTCAGCCAATACAGCGTGATGTCGTCCAGCACTTGATCGCGGGTCGGCAACTGCTGCGGGTCTGCGCCATACGTCCATAGGGAAAACCCCGGATGTACCAACAGGAATGCGGCGAGGGCGACCGGGGAATCCGTCACGCCGTAGCCAATCGTTTGGGGGCGGGCGGCCATCATCGCGCTGTAGGCCAGGTTTCCCTGCTTGATCAGTTTGGCAACGGCATCGTAAGTCGCGCGTTCCTGCGGGGTGAAATCCGCCGGTGCGGGGCCGGCGACGGCCAGCGCGGCACCTGCCTCGGGCGGGATCGTCGCCGGCAAATTGAGATGAATGCCGCGCAACCCCGGCGGCGCCTGCCGCGCCATCGCGCCGGTGATGGGGCCGCCCCAGTCGCCGCCTTGCGCGACGTATTGTTGGTAGCCGAGACGCCGCATCAACTGCGCCCAGACCTGCGCAAGGCGATCCGGATCCCAACCGGTGCCCCTCGGTTTGCCGGAAAAGCCGTAGCCGGGAATGGACGGAATCACCAGGTCGAAGGCATCTTCAGCCTTGCCGCCATGGGCGACCGGATCGGAGAGTGGGCCGATGACCTGGACGAACTCGAACACCGAACCCGGCCAGCCGTGGGTCATGATCATCGGCAGGGCTTTGGGAGCGGGGGAGCGCACCCAGATGAAATGGATGTCGACGCCGTCAATGGTCGTCACGAACTGCGGCCATGCGTTGAGCTGCGCCTCGGCCTTGCGCCAGTCGTAGTCAGTGGCCCAATGGCGCATCAACGCCTGCATCTGTGCCAGTTGCGCGCCTTGGGAGGTGTCGCCGACGGTTTCCCTGTCGGGCCAGCGGGTGGCCGAGATGCGTTGGCGCAGGTCGAGCAGATCCTGTTGCGCCACCGCGATCTTGAAGGGGCGGATGCTGTCGTCGGCGGACGCTGTATTTGCCGGGATGGATACGTAAAACAGGAGGCTGAAGACGACCGCAAACATGAGTTTCATCTTCATGACCTCTGCTGAGTGAGGGCGAAGAAATCACCCATAGTCAGCATGGCATGTAGTCAGGAAACGGGCCTGCGCCACTGGTCGTCGTCATCTTGATCTATAGATTCATAATGTCTATGTTTGAATCTATAGAGTCATAACGGGGAACAGGACATGTCACTCGCCCTACAGGCACAAACATTCACCAAGAACCAGTGCGTCACCGGCCTGCGCGCAGCCGTCGGCATCCTTGAGAAATGGGCGGCGTCCAGCGAGCAGGCTTGTCGCATCCTGCGCATTTCCCGCAGCACCTACACCCGCGCCCGCCAACGCGATCCCGAGTGGGCGGTGGCGCTGGATGCCGATCAGATGCAGCGCATCAGCTTCGTGCTGAACATCCACGCCACGTTGCGCCTGATTTTCGATAACCCGGAAAACGTCTACGGCTTCCCGTCGATGGCCAACGACAACGAGTTTTTCAATGGACGGACTCCGCTGGAGATCATGTCTCAGGGCGACATGATTGCCCTGTACGAAACATTTCGGCGGATCGATGCGCTGCGGGGCGCGCAATGGTGAAGGTCAATCAGCTGCCGGTGTTTGCCGGTGAGCCGTTGCAGGCTTACCGGTTGGTCAATTCCAAGTTTCCGCCGATCGCGATGTTTGATGACGTGGCCGATGCGGACGAGTTCGAGGTGTTGTACGAGATCCAGGCGCTGACCAATCCGCGCTTGAAGAACGAACTAGGGCACCTTGAACTGATCGCCCGCAGCGAGATCCCGTTCGGCATTCCCGGTTGCTCTTACGCGACCGCGCCGTTTACCCATGTCAACCCGGCGGGCTCGCGCTTCAGCGATGGCAGTTTTGGCGTGTTGTACCTGGCCGACACCCTGGAAACGGCGTTGGCCGAAGTGCAGCATCATCAAACGCTGTATTGGTCGAAGGTGCACAACCTCAACTATGAGCGCTTTGTCTTCCGTGGGCTGTCCTGTTCTTTCGTGGACAAGGCGATGAAAGACGCGACGACCATTGCCATCACCGATCCGATCTACGACCCCGACGATTACGCCGATTCCCATCGTTTCGGCACGGCCATCAGGAAGGCGCGGTGCCCCGGTCTGCGCTACCACTCCGTGCGCCGACAGGGCAGCCATTGCTGGGCATTGATGACCCCAAGGCCTGTGCTGTCGATTATTCAGACCGCCCATTACGAGATGATCTGGAACCGGCAAATCACCAGCGTCAACCAGATCAGCGAAGCCTGAGGTCAGGCCTTGACCCAGCGTTGACGACTCCAGCTGCTCAGCGAATCGACGGCGAACACCAGCACCAGCATGGCCAGGATGACCGTGCTGGCCTGGGCTTCCTGGAACAGGCTGAGGCTGACATACAGCATCTGCCCCAAGCCGCCAGCACCGACGAAACCGAGCACGCTGGCCATGCGGATATTGTTTTCCCAGCGGTACAGGATGTAGGCCAGCAGTTGCGGCAACAGGTTGGGCAGGGTGCCGTAACAGAACGCCCACACCGCATTGCCGCCTTGCAGGCGGATGGCTTCGGCAGGTTCGGGCGGGGTGTTTTCCAGTGCTTCGGCGAACAGTCGGCCGAGCACGCCGGTGGTGTGCAGGGCCAACGCCAGGGTGCCGGCATTCGGGCCGAGCCCGGCGGCCAGCACCATCAGCGCCGCCCACACCAGTTCCGGAATCGCGCGCAGGGCATTGAGTATCAGGCGCGAGGCACTTTTGAACGGCCAGCCGAATCGACCCGCCGCCGGCAGCGCCAATATCAGACCGAACACCGCTGCGAGCAGGGTGCCCAGGGCAGACATGGCAATGGTCTCCACCGCACCATGGGCGATGGCCTGCAAATGGCCCGCGCTCAGGTCCGGGCTGAGAAAGCGCTGCGCATAAGCGCCCATCTGCTTCAGGTTATTGTTATCGCCCAGCGCGCCGAGGTCGATGCCCAAGTAGCTGAAGGACGCGACCACCGCAGCACCGATGCACAGCAGCAGCGCCAGATTGATCAGGCGATTCATGCCAGCCTCCAGCGCAGCAGACGGCTGAGTTGATCGGCGAACAGCACCAGCACCAGGAACGTCAGCAACAGACTGGCCACTTCGCCGCCGGCAAACATGCGCAGCGACAGATCCATTTGCTGGCCCAGGCCGCCCGCGCCGACAAAGCCCATCACCACCGAAGCGCGGATCGCGCATTCCCAGCGATACACCGTGTACGACAGCAATTCGGCCGCGACATTGGGCAGGATTCCGTAGCAAAACGCTGCGAGCCGTCCGCTGCCCGCTTGCATCAGCGCGTGGGCCGGACGCTGGTCGACCGACTCGAAAATCTCCGCGTAGACCTTGCCGAGCATGCCGCTGTAGGTAATGGCAATCGCCAGCACCCCAGCCGTCGGACCGAGGCCGACGGCGCGCACGAATAGTAAGGCCCAGACGATTTCCGGCACGCTGCGCAGGAAGATCAATAAACCGCGTACTGGCCAGCGCAGCAGTCGGCCCCAGTAGCCGGGGCGACCGGCACGGGAAGCAGCAGACAGCGACAGCGCACGGCTGGCGAGCAAGCTGGCGGGCACCGCCAACAACAGCGCCAGGGTCATGCCGGCCGTGGCGATGGCCAGGGTTTGCAAGGTGGCTTGCCACAGCAGCGGGAGGAATTCTTCGCCATAGGCGGGCGGCCAGAAGGTCGAGACGAAACGGCCGATTTCGCTCTGGCTGTCGCTCGCCAGCAGCACACCAAGGTCCAGTTCACTGAAGTGGATGCCCGGCCACAACAGGGCAATGGCCAACAGGCTCAGCAGCAGGCGCGGGCGGGTGGCCGGGTCTCGGGAGTCGCGCGTCAGCATCGGGGGATCTGCACAACCAAGGGCGGCGAAGGCACGGGTGGAGACTGCAATTGCTCGTTGGCGTAAAGCTTGTCGAGCAGCTCGCGGTCGACTTCGCCGGCCGGCAGGTCGAACAGGATCTGCCCGTCACGCAGGCCGATGATGCGCGGAAAATGCGCCAGCGCCAGGTCCACCGCATGCAGGCTGGCCACCAGCGTGACGTTATGTTCCTGGGCATGACGGCACAGGACCGCCAGCGTGTGCTCGGCCAGTACCGGGTCCATCGCCGACACCGGCTCATCGGCCAGCAACACTTCGGGTGCCTGATACAGCACGCGGGCCACGCCAACGCGTTGAAGCTGACCGCCGGACAGCTGCTGGCATTGCGCGAACAATTTATCGCCCAGATCCAGTCGGGCCAGCGCTGCACGCGCACCGGGAATGTCCACCGGATGCAGCAGGTTCAGCAGGCTCCGGCCCAGACTCCACTGGCCAAGCTTGCCGGCCAGCACCGCCGTGATCACACGCTGGCGTGGCGGCAGCGGCGGCGACTGATGCACCAGACCGATCCGCGCGCGCAGGCGCTGACGCTGGCGGGCCGACAGCTGCCAGGCTTTTTCGCCAAGCAATTGCAGATCACCGCTGCTCGGGCGCAGTGCGGTAACCAGCACATTGAGCAAACTCGACTTGCCCGCACCGGACGGGCCGATGATGGCGACCCGCTCGCCGGCAGCAATGTGCAGGTCAACATCACGCAATGCGTGCACGCCATTGGCGTGGGTGATGCTGACCCGTTTCAGTTGCAATGTCATTTGAGCAGGTCGGCAGCGCGCGCGGCTTCCTCGATGCCCTTGTAGTTTTCAGGCTTGGTTTCGATGAAGCGGCTGGCGGCTTGCAGATCAAGAATCTCCTTGTCCGCAGGCTTGGCCGGATCGAGCGCCAGGAAGGCTGCCTTGATCTTGTTGGCCAGCGCCGGGTCGAGCGTTCCACGCACGGTCCAGTTGTAGTCGAAGTAGGCCGGCGTGGTGGCGAACACCTTGACCTTATTGGTATCGACCTTGCCGGCGGCGACCAGTTTTTCCCAGACGCTGGCGTTCAGCACACCGGCATCGACCTTGCCGGCCTGAACCCAGGCGACGGTGGCGTCGTGGGCGCCGGAGTAACCGACGCGGCTGAACCAGGTTTCCGGCTTGATGCCATCCTTGAGCATGAAGTAGCGCGGCATCAGGCTGCCCGACGTCGAGGACACAGAACCGAAGGCAAAGGTCTTGCCCTTGAGGTCGGCGAGGGATTTGACGTTCGGGTCAGCGGTGATGAATTTGCTGGTGAACTGCGCATCCTGCTCACGCTGTACCAGCGGAATCGCATTGCCGGTTTTCAGGCGAGCCTGCACGAAAGTGAAACCACCCAGCCAGGCCATATCAATGCGGTCGGTGGCCAGCGCCTCGACCACGGCCGGGTAGTCGCTCACCGGCACGAACTCGACCTTCATGCCCAATTGCTGCTCAAGGTAGGCGCCCAGCGGCTTGAACTTGCGCAGCAGTTCGGTCGGCGCCTCATCGGGAATGGCGCTGACTTTCAGGGTGTCCGCAGCCTGTGCGAGCAAGGTGCAGGCAGACAGGGTCAAGCCGATGGCGAGTGCCAGGGTACGCTTGAGCATGGAAGTTCTCCGTTTCGTTTGCGCAAGATTGTCGATGCGCGCGTGCAAGCTCAATGCTGCCCGGCGCACTGTGAGGGTAGACGAATTGGCGCGATTATAGGGGCTCTTCCAATCGCCTGCTGATTAACTCGCAGCCCACCACACCAGCGTCAGATTTTTTTGAATCTACAATGAAGTGCAGCTGATAAACCGGGTATCACGCGAGTACGGAACCGCGAGGTGGGACGCATGCAAGGCACTGAACTGCAAAAGCGCGCACGTGTGCTCGATCCTGTCGATCGGGTGACGGAAGTGATCTTCGGTCTGCTCATGGCGATGACGTTCACCGGCACCATCAGCGTTGCCACGGGAGGTCAGGAAGCGGAACGCACGATGATGTACGCCGCGCTCGGCTGCAACCTCGCCTGGGGGCTCGCCGATGCGGTTATGTATTTGTTGCGAACCCTGATCGAGCGCACGCGCAATCGCTCATTGCTGGCCAGTTTGCGCAGCGGGACGGACGCGGCGGGACAGGCGCTGATTGCCGAGGCACTGCCGCCGCGCCTCTCGGCAGCCGCCGGTACCGAGGAACTGGAGGCGCTGCGTCGACGCCTGGTCGCGTTTGCCGGCACATCGGTACAGCCGCGCCTGGGTTGGGACGATTTCATCGGCGCGTTCGGGGTTTTCCTGTTGGTCGTGCTCTCGACATTCCCGCTCGTGGTGCCATTCCTGTTGCTCGACGACACAGGGTTGGCCGTGCGTCTATCGAACCTGGTCGGGCTCGGGGTGCTGTTCATTTCCGGCTGGATACTGGCGCGATACGCCGGCGGAAAACCCTGGCAAGGCGGGGTCGCGCTGGCGGTGACCGGCGCGGTATTGATCACCGCGATCATCGCTCTTGGCGGGTGAGGATGGACTAGACTCATCCAGTTAATCGTCGGTGCCAATCGGTGAGGAATGGGCCATGGCAAAGGATAAAAAGAGCGCCTCCAAAGTTAATCCCACTGGCAGCTTGAAGCTGTCGAACAAAGACTACCTTGAACAGTTGCGCCGACTGCACGTCGAGCTGGTCAAGTTGCAGGAGTGGGTGAAAAAGGAAGGCATCAAGATCTGTATCGTCTTCGAGGGTCGCGATGGCGCCGGCAAGGGCGGGACGATCAAGGCGATCACCGAACGCGTCAGCCCGCGCGTGTTTCGGGTGGTGGCGTTGCCAGCACCGACTGAACGCGAGAAGAGCCAGATGTACGTGCAGCGTTACCTGCCGCACTTGCCTGCCGCCGGCGAAGTGGTGATCTTCGACCGCAGTTGGTACAACCGCGCGGGTGTCGAGCGCGTGATGGGGTTCTGCAGCAAAGAGCAGGTGGTCACGTTCCTCAAGTCAGTGCCCCATGTGGAGCGCGCAATCGTCGACTCGGGCGTGATCCTGCTCAAGTACTGGCTGGAAGTCAGCCCTGATGAGCAGACCCGTCGACTGGAAGCGCGGATCAAGGATGGACGCAAAATCTGGAAGCTGACGCCCATGGACCTCAAGTCATACAGCCGCTGGTACGACTATTCCCGCGCCCGCGACGACATGTTCGAGGCGACCGACACCGATCACGGACCGTGGCTGGTGGCCAACTCCAACGATAAACGACGGGCCCGTCTCAACATCATTTCCGATTTGCTCGGCCGCATTCCGTACAAAGATGTGCCGCGTGAAAAGGTAGTGCTGCCCAAGCGGCAGAAGCCCGGCGGCTATCGCGAGCCGGATTATCCGCTCAGGCGCATTCCGGAAAAATTCTGAGAGGATGACGATCACTGAGCCGTATCGCACAGGCTCAGTGACCGACTTTCAAGGTTATCCGAGTCAACTTCCGGTTTTGTTCAAGGCCGCCTCAGCCGCCGCAATGGCAGCCTGACGCTTGACGATCATGTCGCCCACCGGTGGCCCCTGGAAGCGTCGCGCTTCAAAGCCGAACCAGACGATGGCCGTCAGCACCAGGAAACCGATGGTGATGTACAGCGCCCACTCGTTCGGCGGCTGGATGCCGATGATGAAAATGATCACCATCGACAGGACCGAGAGCAGGGCGAACACCGTGTACCAGAAACGCCCCATGTTCCACGGGCCCATGGTCGGCCACTTCGAGGTGCCGTAGGCAAATAGGCCCAGCACGATGGGAATGACGAAGGAGAAGAACAGGAAGATCACCGTGCAGGAGACCACGATGGTGTAGACCGGCGTCTCGCCGATCGAGATCACCGACGAACCCCAGACGAACAACACCGCCAGCGTGGCGCCGGTCCAGATGGCCGCCACCGGGCTGCGAAAGGTCGGCGAAACCGAGGCCAGTGCCTTGGAGCACGGCAGGCCGCCATCGCGGGAGAAGGCGAAGATCATGCGGGAAACCGAAGTCACCGTGGCCAGTCCGCAGAGCACTTGCGAGATAAAAATCGCCACGTAAAGCGCAAGTTTCAACGTAGGGTTCACCTGCGTATCCATGGCCCAGAAAAATACACTCCAGCCATGGGTGGCCGCTTCGTCCATGCTCGGCAACATCAACACGAAGGCGCTGAGCATCACCCAGCCGAACAGCAACGACCAGATCACCGACATCACCATGCCCCGGGGCACCGACATCGCCGCGTTGCGGGTCTCTTCGGAAGTATGCGCGGAGGCGTCGTAGCCGGTGATGGTGTAGATCGGCAGCAGCAGGCCGAGCATGAAGATCCAGCCGTTGGACACCTGTGGCCAGACGCTGCCGCCAGCCTCGCCGGAATAGTTGCCGAAGGTCACCAGCCGCGAGAACTCATAACTGGGTGCCGAGATCAGGCAGACGACGGTCAGCGCCAGTGCGGTGGCGAAAATCAGGTAGCCGGAAAAATCAGTGAGTTTGGCGGTCAGGCCGATGCCCAGGTGATTACACAAGGCCTGGACTCCGGTGAGAATGGCCAGGAAAATCACCCGTGTCGTGGTGGTGTCCTCCATGCCCAGTGCCGGGCCGAAAGCGCCGAAAAAAAAGTAATAGGTGCCGACGTTGATCGCACCGAGCACTGTCACCAGCCCCAGCAGGTTGAACCAGGCCGTGAGCCAACCGGTGAAGCGGTTGCCGAGAATCGAGCCCCAGTGATACAGACCGCCAGCGGTGGGATAGGCCGACGAAATCTGCGCCATGGCCAGGGCGAACACCCCGGAAATCAGGCAACCGATCGGCCAGCCGATGCCGATCGCGGCACCGCCTGCACCCGAAGTGCCCTGGGCCAGTGAGTTGATGCCACCGGAAAGGATGCAGATGATCGAAAAGGAAATCGCAAAGTTGGAGAAAACGCCCATTCGGCGCGAGAGCTGCTGGGCATAGCCCATGCTGTGCAGCACCTTGACGTCATCGTCATGCGGCGCGTCGGTGCCGGGCTGGCTTGCTGGGTTCATTGTTGTGTGCCCCTTCAGGTTTTGATACGCATCCATCCGGATCTCCGGATGGGCTGGCCTTCAACCCCTTGTCGTACTGCTCCGTTTGCCACCGGTAAAACACGTCCATGCTGCGTGTTGCCGTTTCGACCATGGACCGTCGACTGCTCTAGAGCCGGCCGTGGAAAGCCGCGTCGAAAATTTCCGCCACGCCAGCCTTGGTCAACGGCAACGGATTGCCACCCGCCGAGGGGTCGACAACCGCCATGTCCGCAATCAGGTCGGCTTGTTTGTCGTCCACGCCCAACTCGAACAGCGTGTGCGGCACGGCAACGTCTTTGCGCAATTTGAGAACGAAAGCCATGAAACTGTCGAAGCCTGGGGAGGGCAGGTGCAAGTAGGCCGCCAGGCGCGTGATGCGTTCTTCGATGGCCGGGCGATTGAATTTCAGGACGTAGGGCATCAGGGTCGCGTTGGTCATGCCGTGATGGGTGTCGTACAGCGCGCCAATCGGGTGTGCGAGGGCATGCATGCCGCCCAGGCCTTTCTGAAAAGCGGTGGCGCCCATCGCCGCCGCCGCGAGCATTTGCCCGCGCGCATCGAGGTCGGAAGGCGTGTGCACGGCGCGCACCAAGGCACTACTCACCAGGCGCATGCCTTCAACCGCGATGCCATCGGCCATGGGATGGAAACCGGGGGCGCAATAGGATTCCAGGCAATGCGACAACGCATCCATGCCCGTGCCGGCGGTGACTTTGGCGGGCATGCCGACGGTCAGGGCCGGGTCGCTGATGACCACCCGCGGCATCATTTTCGGGTGGAAAATAATCCGTTTAGTGTGAGTGCGGTCGTCGATGATCACCGCCGCACGGCCCACTTCAGAGCCTGTGCCCGCCGTAGTCGGCACCGCGATGATCGGGGCGATGCGGCTTTCATCGGCGCGGGTCCAGTAGTCACCGATGTCTTCGAAATCCCAGACCGGGCGAGTCTGGCCGCTCATGAACGCAATCAGCTTGCCCATGTCCAGGCCACTGCCGCCGCCGAAAGCGACCACGCCATCGTGGTTGCCCGCGCGCCAGGCATCGAGCCCGCCGGCCAGGTTGGCTTCGACCGGATTCGGCTTGAGGTCGCAAAACAGTGCAGCGGCCAAACCTGCGTCGCGTAACGAGTCCAGCGCTGCCGTGGTGATCGGTGCCCGTCCCAGGCCACTGTCGGTGACCAACAGCGGTCGCTGGATACCCTGGCTGCGACAGACCTCGGCCAGTTCGGTGATGCGGCCGACACCGAAGCGAATGCTGGTGGGGTAGTTCCAGTTTCCAGTCAGGCTCATGGCTCAGATCTCGTGGCGCAGATGAAAGGATTTGGCGCGGGTCAGGTTGTCGTAGCCCAGGCGCGACAGCGTGACGCCGCGGCCGCTGTTTTTCACCCCGGTCCAGGCAAGCGCCGGGTCGAGGTAATCGCAGCGGTTCATGAACACGGTGCCGGTTTCAATCTCGTTGCCCAGGTGTTCGGCGGCGGCGAGATCCTGGGTCCAGATCGATGCGCTGAGCCCGAATTCACTGTCGTTCATCAAGGCGATGGCTTCGTCGTCGCTGTTCACCGGCATGATGCCGACCACCGGACCAAAGCTTTCATCGCGCATGACCGACATTTGATGGGTGACGTCGACCAACACCTGCGGCGCGAGGTAGGCGCTGCCCGGCACGTCGGCGGCAAAGGCCTGCGGATCGATCAGCGCCGTCGCGCCTTGGGCCACGGCTTCGGCGATCTGCGCACGGACGAAAAACGCCGCGCCCGGCGTCACCAGCGGACCGAGGGTGGTGGCTTCGTCCAGCGGATTGCCCAGCACATACTGGCGGGTCAGTTCGGCGAAGCGCTCGACAAACTCCGGATAGATTTTCCGGTCGACGTAGATGCGTTCGACCGCGCAGCAGCTCTGCCCGGAATTGAAGAAACTGCCGTCCACCAGATTCTCTACCGAATGCGCAAGGTTGGCATCTGCGCGCACGTAAGCCGGGTCTTTGCCGCCAAGCTCCAGGCCCAGGCCGAGAAATCTTGCGCTGGCGGCGTTTTCCATGACTTTGCCGGCCTCTACAGAGCCGGTGAAGTTCACTTGCTGCACGCGCCCGGAGGCAATGACTGCCCCGGTCGACACATGGTCGAGCAGCAGATTCTGGAACAGCCCTTCGGGCAAATTGGCGCGGCGCATGGCTTCGGCGAAACGCTCGCCCACCAGCAGCGTTTGCGAAGCGTGTTTGAGGATCACGCTGTTGCCGGCCATCAGCGCCGGGATTATCGTGTTGACCGCGGTCAGGTAGGGGTAATTCCACGGCGCGACTACCAGCACCGTGCCCAGCGGTTCACGTTTGATCTGCCGTCGAAAGCCGGCGATGGGCGTGGGTTCAAGTGCGGTCAGCGCGTCGTGCGCGATGCCGATCATGTATCGCGCCCGCTCTTCGAAACCGCGCAATTCACCCGCGCCGAAACGCACCGGACGGCCCATTTGCCAGGCCAGTTCCGGGACGATTTCAGCTTTCATGGCCAGCATCGCGTCCACGGCGGCGCTGCAAAAAGCCGCGCGTTCATTCAGTGGCCGGCGCTTCCATTGCGCCTGGGCGTGTGCGGCGGCTGCCAGTGCCTGTTCGATCTGCGCGATATCGGCACACTGACGTTCGGCGTAGATTCGGCCATCGACCGGCGAGATGAGTTGAATCGTTGCTGTCATGATCGCCTCAATAGCGTTCGAAGCCGCGTTGCAATTCCCAGTCGGTGATCCGCCGGTCGTACTCTTTCTGTTCCCATTCGGCGGTGTGCACGTAGTGGTCGATCACTTCATCACCGAACGCCTCACGCAACATGCTCGAACCCTGGAGCGCGGCACTGGCGTCGCGCAGGGTCTTGGAAACTTCCGGCAATTGCTCGTCGAGATAGGCATCGCCTTCGAAGGGCGGGGTGAGCTCGAGTTTTTCGTCGACGCCGGCCAGCCCTGCCGCGATCAGCGCGGCGAAGGCCAGGTAGGGGTTGAGATCGGCACCGCCTATGCGGCATTCGATGCGGATGGATTTGCTGCTCTCGGCGCACAAACGGAAACCGGCTGTGCGGTTGTCGCGGCTCCACACCGCACGGGTCGGTGCGAAGGTGCCGGCCTGAAAACGTTTGTAGGAGTTGATGTAGGGCGCGAGAAAGCAGGTGATGTCATTGGCGTATTTGAGCTGCCCGGCGACCCATGCACGCATTAGCTTGGACATGCCGAACTCGGCCTTGGCATCGTAGAACAGCGGCTTCTTGGCGTTCTTGTCCCACAGCGAATTGTGAATATGGCTGCTGGACCCGGCGGCGTCATAGCGCCACTTGGCCATGAAGGTGATCGCCTTGCCCTGTAGTTGCGCGATCTCTTTGCAGGCGTGCTTGATGATGACGTGATGGTCGGCCATGGTCATGGCGTCGGCGTAACGGATGTTGATTTCTTCCTGCCCCGGCCCCCATTCGCCCTTGGAGTTTTCCACCGGAATCCCGCAGGCCTGCAGATGCTTGCGAATCGCCCGCAGCACCGGCTCTTCGCGGGTGGTCTGCAGGATGTTGTAGTCCTCGATGTAGTGCCCGGCGGTTTTCGGCTTATGGTAGTTGCGCCTGTGAATGGCCTCGTAGCTTTCGTCGAACAGGTAGAACTCCAGTTCCGAGGCGAACATGCCGGTATAGCCGCGCTGACGCAGGCGCTCGACCTGTCTTTTCAGGATCGCCCGGGGGCTGTGGGGCAAGTCTTGCCGATGGTGATGATCGAGCACATCGCACAGCACCAGCGCTGTGCATTCCAGCCACGGCACCTTGCGCAGGGTGCTCATGTCGGGCTTGAGTACAAAATCGCCGTAGCCTTTGCTCCAACTGGCCGCGGCGTAACCTGGCACCGGCTCCATGTCGATGTCGTCGGCCAGCAGGTAATTGCAGCAGTGGGTTTCTTCATGACCGCTGTCGATGAAAAACTCGACCTGGAATCGCTTGCCCACCAGCCGTCCCTGCATGTCGACCATGCACACCAGGACGGTGTCGATTTCGCCAGAGGTGGCAGCACGCTTGAGTTGGTCAAAACTGAGAAAAGGCTCGGTCATTACGGCAATCCTGCGCAAATTGTTTGGGTCTGTCTGAGATAGCTGTTGCAGACGCTCTCCAGAAAAATCCAACAACTGCCGCCGCGAGCATCGTGGGCAATAAGCTGCACTAAGCTTAGCCTACTGTCGGTTTTCGCAAGTTTTCACGGAGCGAAGCCTTGTGAAACGGGGTAAACATCGCTGGGAATACGCCCGTCGGCGCAGGCCCGCATCCGGTTTTCGGAGGAATCAAAATGGCAAAGAAGAGAGCGCACTCGACCTACGAAAATCTCAAGCAGCACTATCCGGATTACCTGGATGCCGTGGAGGCATTAGGGACGGCGGTGCGTCACGCGGGGCCGCTGGACGAGCAAATCGTCCAGCTGATCCAGCTCGGCGCTGCTGCGGCCATCCACTCCGAAGGCGCGGTGCACAGCCATACCCGCCGGGCACTGGAGGCGGGTGCTACGCCGGAGCAGATCCGACACACCCTGATTTCACTGACCAGTACGATCGGTTTCCCCACCGTCGTGGCGGCGATCAGTTGGGCGGAGGATGTGATGGGGGAAGGGGCAGCATCCTGAATTAGCGTGCGGGCTCGCCGCTCGCCACGGTACGGTCGACCAGACGGATACTGTTTCGCCCGCCACGCTTGGATTCATAGAGCGCGGCGTCGCCTTGCTCGATCAATGTCGCCAGGCTGGCCGGCGGATGGTCGAACAAGTTGGCGCCGATGCTCAGGGTCACCGCTTCAGGCGTGGTGAATGTCTGCGCGGCGGCGCTGTGGAACTGATCACGCAATGCGTTGCCCATCTGCACGATTCGCTCCTTCGACGCGTTGCTCAGCAGGATGACGAACTCGTCGCCGCCCAACCGCGCGGCAAGCGCGTCTTCGGGCAATACCGAGCGGATCATCTCGCTCAGCGACACCAGCAACCGGTCGCCTGCGGTATGGCCGTACAGGTCGTTGACCGGTTTGAAGTTGTCGATATCGATCAGTAGCAGTGCGCCCGGTCGAGCGCTCGATACTTCACTCAGCAGGCGCGGTGCCCGCACTTCGAGGGCGCGGCGGTTGTACAGGGCGGTCAGCGGATCGCGTTCGGCCAGCCGGGCGATCTGTTTCTCCCGTCGATAGCGCTCGGTCCCGGTCATCGACAGCGCGATCAGCATGATCGCCATCACGCCTTCGACCAGGGAGATCTGAATGATCTCGCCACGAAAGGCCGCGAGGTCGATCAGCGTTCCTGGAACCACAGCCGTTATCGATTTGGCGAGATAGAAAAGCCCATGGACCAGCAGCACGTAACGCAGCTGAACCGCCCCCACGCTCAGCGACTTGCCGTGGGGCCGCAGCAGGAAACTGGCCCGCAGCGACAACAGGGCGACCAACAGCGAGTTAGCCAGCAGCATGATCTTTGACCACGAAGGTTCGTCCGGCAGCAACAGCAATGCCAGCCAGGCGACAAAAATCAGATACCAGGCACGGGACAGGCGCGCCTGGGTGAAGCGCGCGACACCCACCAGGAAGAACCAGTGGGCCAACACCAGCAGGCCGTTGGCGAACCAGATGCCCACCAGCAACAGACCGATCCCGCGCAACAGGGCGAGCGTTGAACCCACGGTAATCGTCGCAAAGCCTGCGCTCCAGAACAGCAGCGACGGTTCACGAATGCTGCGCCACTCGATCACCAGGTACAGCGCAGCCGCCGCTGCGAGGGCAATCGAGAGGGTCAACATCGTGGGAGGGTCGAGCGCCATAGCCTTGTTGCCTTTCTGAATGCAGTGGAAAGGCGTGATTGTAAGCGGTTCAGTGGTCGACAGCATCGTCTGGCGTTAATGGCCGGGCACATCCCGAATGCCATTTCTCCTGTGCCTGTAAGGCAAAGCAGGTGTGATTTTCCAGCTATATCAATCAAATCCCGTCGAGCTTTTAATCTTCAAACGGTGGCCTCCAGCGTCAAGCGCCACCCGCAAACCCGACGTTGAAACAACTCTGTGTTGCTCAACTGCCGGGGAAAATAAAAATAAAACTCGGCGGGAGATGATCCTATGGGACTCGCTCAAGATAAAGCTGGTGTTATTCCCTCGTTCACGCGGGTTTCCAAGGGAGCCGGAACCGCTTCGTGGGGCGCCATGGCGTTGCTGTGGCTGGTCTACGCCATGGACGCCAATTCACGTCAGATGTTCTTCATGGTGTTGCCCTCGATCACCAGCGAATTCAAAACCAGCGCGGAGCTGACGGGTTTGCTCGCGGCGTTCATCACGATTGCCACCTCGTTGATCGCTGTGCCTTGCATGATCTGGGCGGACAAGGGCGGGCAAGGCTGGATGAGGAAGTATCGCCATCTGCCGATCGTCATTGCCTACACGCTGTTTACCTTTTTGACAGGGTTCAATTTCCTCACCGCTTCACTGGGCATGCTCGTGGCATTGCAGGTGATTTCCCATGCCTTCGGCGGTGCGGGGGAGGCGATCGAGGTCACGTCATTATCCGAGTGGTGGTCCCGTGAGCGGCGCGGGTTTGCGTTGGGGCTACATCACACGGGCTATCCGTGGGGCACGTTGATCGGCGGTCTGGCGATCAGTGCCTTGTTGAACGCCTACGGTCCGGAAAACTGGCGCCTGGCGTTTCTGCTGTTCCCGGTGCCCATGATCATTATCTTTTCTGTTTACTGGTGGTTTTGCACCAAGAAAAGATATGACTCGTTCGTCGAGCATGTGCGTGAGGTCGGCGAAACCGTTCCAGCGTTGAGCGCGGCTCACGGGACGGTGGTTGCACCTGAGGGCGCCTTTCGGTCGGCGATGCGCAATCCGAACATCAGCACCATCGCACTCGTCTCTATGCTGGCTATCGTTGGCTACTTCGGCATCAGCTTCTGGTTGCCCCAGTACCTGGCGTTCGTGGCGCATTACAACTTCGCCGAGGCGGCGGCGTACTCCGTACTGTTCACCATCACCGGTGGCATCGGGCAAATCGTCTGGGGTTGGATCTCCGACCGGATGGGTCGCAAGCTTTGCCTGATGATCGTTTTCGCTTGGCTGGCGGTTGGCATGTACCTCTTCCAGTTCACCTCATTGAGTTTGACCTGGCTGGTCTGCATCCAGTTGTTTGCCGGGTTTGCGATGAACGCGCCCTACACGTTGCTGTACGCGATTGCCTTCGATTCGGCCAAGCCCGGCACCTCCGGCATTGCCGGGTCGATTGTCAACGTGGGTATCTACGCCGGCGGTTTCGGGCCGTTCGTGATCGGCATGTTCATTGGTGCCGGCGGCGGTTTCGATCAGGTGGCTGGCTACAACTACGCTCTGTATTTCATTTCCGGGCTGATGATCGTCGCTGCATTCGTCACGGCGTTCTTTACGCGCGAAACCACAGGGTGGTTCCTCAAACACGATCGGGCGCTGGTGTCCAAAGCGTCCTGCAACATGGCCCATTGAGGTCGCCAATCCGGCTGGAACGCCGCACCTGCAACCTATAAAAAATTCCCTCGCGGGGATGTCCAATGTCAGGAGAATCAACATGCTAGAAGTCGCCAATTCGCACGGTAAACACATTCAGGTCAATGGCACGACACTGTGGGTTGAAGACACGGGTGAAGCCAATCTGCCAATCGTTCTGTGCCTGCACTCCTGTTTTCTCGACGGGACAATGTTTGAGGGTCTGGTCCAGGCCGCAGCCGGCAAGTTTCGGGTCATCCGGCCCGATTTCAGAGGGCAGGGCAAAAGCGCCCTGGATGATGTCGATATCATCACCATGGACAAGTGTGCCGACGACATCGAGGCGTTGATCGAAAGAATGGAGCTCGATTCGATCAACGTCATGGCCCAGTCCATGGGCGGCGATGTTGCGTTCCGGCTGATTGCCAGGCGCCAGGAGCTTTTCCGTTCATTGGTCGTCGCGGGCTCTTCGGCGTGCGGTGAGCCGCCCGAGCAAGGCGCCCGATTCGCGCAATGGGTAGTCGACGCGGGGGAGCGAGGTTTCGTCGGAGATATTCTCGACATGACCATGGAAGTGATGTTCGGCAAGACCACGCGCAACAACCCCGATAAACAGGCGCTGGTGGCTTACTGGCGCGATCGGATCGAGGTGTTGCCGAAATCACTGCGTCCGGCGATGAAAGGCGTCATGCACCGTGAAAGCTCGGTAGAACTGCTGTCATCGATCAAGATCCCGGTGCTGATCATCAACGGTGAGGAAGACATGCCGCGACCTCCCGCGTGGTCCGATGAGATGAAACGAGAGCTGCCGAATTCGAAACTGATGCGGCTGAGCAAGATAGGGCATAGCCCGACATTGGAGGCGCCTGAGCTGGTGCTGCCGGCGATCATCGACTTCTACGCCGACCCTCGTGTGTGAGTAGCCGATTGCCGGCCGCGTAGCCGCGAACACCCAGCCGAAAATGCCCGCTTTTGCGGGCATTTTCATTGGTCGGCGTGCCCCCGTAACCGCCCCGGCAGGCACTGATTTTCGCTATGCCCCAGCGTCACACCTGATGTGCAAATGTAGCTATTTTCATCGAATCAGCACTCTCATAACCTTTCTCTCAGTCGAAGTCCGGGCGCAGTTCTCGCCCTGTGAATGCATAAAAAAAAACCGAGAGGCCACACATGAATACCCCCGTCAAACCTGATGAATTGGCGATTGCCTACCAGTTGCCGCAAGTCCCGTTCATGACCCCGGATATGGTTCACCCCGGTGTCATGACGCAATGGCTGGAAGATGATGAGTTGTGGGTGCCGGTCACCAAAACCGTGTCGTTCAAGCCGCTGCTGCTCAATACCTCGGGCGGCTACTACATCAATCTTTTGCGGGTGCGGCAGTCCGGTGTGCTTTCCCGTCACCGCCACACCGGTGGCGTGCATGCGATCGTGCTCAAGGGGCGCTGGTTCTATCTGGAACATGACTGGATTGCCGAGGAAGGCTCATTTGCGTATGAGCCTCCGGGGGAGACCCACACCCTGTTCGTGCCGGAAGACGTCGAGGAAATGATCACCTGGTTCCATGTTCAGGGCGGCTACACCTATGTCGATCCTCTGGGCGTAGCGGTCGGTTATGAAGATGTCTTCACCAAGCTGGAAAGCGCCCGCGCGCATTACAAGTCTCTGGGCTTGCCGGACGACTATATTGAACAGTTCATCAGGTAAGCGACACGGTCAGGAAAACGCGCTTCGGCGCGTTTTCCTGTAATCGATGCGGACGCGGGACACTCAACCCCTTACGCCAGGACCGGAAATGGACAACTACACACAGCTGCTCGCATTTATCTGGTCAACCGAGTGTGGAAGCTTCTCGGCGGCGGCTCGGGTCCACAACATTACGCCCTCGGCTGTGAGCAAATTGATCACGCGTCTGGAGAACAGGCTGCAAGTCCGGCTCTTTCAAAGAGGCTCGCGGGTTCTTACGCTGACCGAGGAGGGCGCGGCCTACCTGCGCAGTGCCAAGGCAGTCGTTGAGGCGATGAACGAGGCTGACTCCCTGGCTGAAGCTTTGCCTTCAAGGGTCAGTGGAACCCTTCGAATCCATACCATGACCACGTTTGCCAAGCACCAGATCGTGCCCTGGCTGCCTGAATTCCTGGACTTGTATCCGTCCCTGGATGTTGAGCTGCAGTTGGGCGCGCAGTTTGTCGACCATTTTGAACAGGGGCTCGATATCGCTATTCACAGCGGCGTATTGCCCAGTTCTTCACGTATTGCCAAGCGAATCGGGGAATGTGAGTGGCTGATCGTGGCTTCGCCCGACTACTTGGCCGAGCACGGTGTCCCCACGGTTCCGGCTGACCTGCTGAACCACCGTTGCTTCCATTTCAGCTTTGTCAGCCCGTGGAACAAATGGTCGTTTGTTCAGGAAGGCGAGGGTGTTTCCGTGCCCGTAACGCCCAGTGCGTCATTCACTCAGGGTGATCTTCTACGGGACATGGCGCTGTCCGGCGCCGGTGTGGTCAAGTTGGCCGATTTTCACATCGGCCTGGACGTAAAGGCCGGAACCCTGGTGCCGCTGCTGGAAGAGTTCAAATCCGGAATCATTGAGCCGGTTTATCTGTTGTATTCGGACCGAAAACACCTCAGCCCGCGCATTCGAGTGTTCATCGAGTTCTTCCAGGAGAAGTGGCGTCAGCACCCATGGAAGGTGACTTGAACCATGCTCGGCGGATATGCGCAACCGCAGCATATTCGATGCCAGCTAGCTGTGAAGAGCAATCAAAGATGCTGTGATTGGCCTGCTATATCAATCAAGTCTCGTGGGGTTCTTAATCCTGAAAGGGTGGCCCCGAGCGTATCCAGTGTCCTGAAATCGCTTGTATACCTGCCATCCTTCACCTTCTCCTTCCTACCGAGGAGCACAGACTATGAACGATGTGTACTCTTTCGGGCCGTTCTGCCTCTACCCAGGTATGCGCGTCCTTCAGAAAAGTGGCGTGGAGGTGCTCCTGGGCAGTCGGGCCTTCGACATCCTCACTGCGCTGGTTCAAAGCAATGGCAAGGTGCTGACAAATCAGGAACTGATGACGCTCGCCTGGCCGGGGCTGGTTGTCGAAGAATCAAATGTGCGTGTGCAGGTCGCCAATATCCGTCGCGCCCTGGAGTGTGATCAGAGCGACACACGATACATCGCAAGCGTGACGAGGCGCGGGTACTGCTTCGTTTCTGCGGTCGAGCGAATCCAGTCCCCGGATTCAACTGCGCCGCAGGTATCCGGGAGCGGTCTGAACTCTGCGATCCTGCCTCCATTGACTGCGAGCAACGTCACCCACGCGTCGCCGAGTCTACCGGCGCCATTGAAATCTGCAGTGGGTCGGGACAGTTGTGTGACTGAACTGTCCCGGATGGTTTTGAAGCGACGACTGGTCAGCGTCGTCGGCGCCGCGGGCGCTGGCAAGACAACCCTGGCCGTGCTGGTCGCCCATGGTCTTCTCGGCGAATTCGGTGAGGCGGTCCATTTCGTAGACCTGAGCTCCCTTGAGCGAGGTGAAATGGTCGCCGAAGCGCTAGCGGCGACTATCGGCTACAGCCCTCCAGGCACCGAACTCTTCCCTGGGCTGCTGGACGTTCTCTCGGCGAACAAGGCTCTGATCATTTTCGACAATTGCGAGCATCTGATCGGCGCTGTTGCGCTGCTTTGCCAGCAAATTGTCGACGGCACCACAAGTGTGTCTTTCTTGAATACCAGCCGGGAAGCGCTGCGGGTCAACGACGAATCCGTTTACCTGCTGCGGCCCCTGACTTCGCCACCCGGTGCGCAACACCTGACGGCAAGGCAGGCGCTTTACTGGCCGGCCATCCAGTTGTTCATGGAGCGCGCAAGAGAGGGAGGCGTCAGGAACCCTTTGAATGACGATGATGCACCCACCGTCGCCGCGCTGTGCCGCCAGCTGGATGGAAATCCCCATGCTATCGGCTTGGTTGCCAGTCGGGTGGCGACCTATGGTGTAAAGGGTATCGCTGACATGGTCGCGCACCAGCTCACCTTGCACTGGGAGGGCCGCCGGGACGCCTGCCCTCGGCAACAGACCGTCGAAACCATGATCGACTGGAGCCACAATCTACTGATCGAGCAGCATCGGCAGGTTCTCTATCGGCTCTCGGTGTTCTGGGGGAATTTCCCGCTGGACGCCGCCATTGCGGTGGCCAAGGACGAAGAAATCGATGGGTATCAGGTAGGGGAGGCCGTCAGTAATCTGGTGAGCAAGTCGCTGGTCGCCATCGCGCCAACACACCCAGTGCCGCAGTTCAGATTGTTCGAGACTACCCGGGCCTACGCCGCCTCGCGCTTCGTCGGGCTCGAACATCGCAATGATTATGCCCGTCTCCATGCGCTCTACTACGCGGGCGAACTCAGAAAAATCAAGGAAGCGAGTGTCGAGTCCGGTCTCGCGAGCGAGCTGTTGCGGCCGTTGGAAATGGGTAACGTCCGAGCGGCCATCGAGTGGGCATTTTCGGAGTCAGGCGACTTGGCGCTGGCGGTTGAGCTCAGTTGCATGGCGGCGCCCTTGTTACTGGAGTTCGGGTTGCTCAGGGAGTGCAAGCGCTGTTGCGAACGGGCGTTGAGCAGACTGCCTGAGCAGTTTCGTTCGACGAAAACGGAACTCGAGCTACTGGATTCTACGGCCATCACGTACTACTCCGGCGGTGACTACGACGGCGTCATGACACCTGTGGTAGAGCGCGGGCTGGAGCTTTCGGTGCAATTGGGTGATGTCCGGTCCATGTTCCATTTCCTGGCGGGGTTGCATCTGGCGATGATGGCAAACGGCAGATTCAAGGAGTCACTGTCTGTCAGCAAACGTTACGCGAGCATTGCCAAGACCCAGGGCGACCCTGCCGAGGCCATTCTCGCACGATGGATGGAGGGCAATTCGCTGCATTTTTTGGGGCATCAGTTGGAAGCCGACGAAAGCTATACGGCAAGCTTTGAGCTGCTTGCTCGACACGAAGTGCGTCCATTGCATTACTTCGAGACCAAGGAATACGTGGTTGCCAGGCTTGGCAAGGCGCGCGTGAAGTGGATTCGAGGCATGCCGGTGCAGGCGTTGCAACTGGCGACCAGTGCCATTGCCGAGAGCAGGCAAAATCCGGACTCGCTCTATCTATGCGTGACGCTGTGCTTCCCGATTTTGCTGAGCAATGGCCTGCTGGACAGGGCCGCAGACCTGATCCAGGAACTGCAGAATGTCGCCCAGGACTACAAGGTGGCGGTACGTAAACCGGTTATTTTTTTCCTCAATGGTTTGCTGTTGCTCCAGCGAGGGCGGTTTCGGACCGCTGCTGACGACCTGTGTAAATGCCTGGAGCTGCTGCCGCCACCCAAAATGAGCGTCGTGAGGACGGACGCACTTCAGGCGCTTGCTCAAGCGCAGCTCAAGTGTGGGGAGCCTGTGGATGCGCTGGCCTCGATCGAGGAAGCGATCGAGCTGGCCGATAAAACGAGTGGTCACTTCAATCTGCCGGACCTGTTGCGAACGAAGGCTGAGGTGATGATGAGCCTGTCACCGGTCGACAGAAAGCAAATAGACGATCTGCTGTGGCGGGCATTGGAGTGTGCAAAACAACAATCTGCGCTGACCTGGGAGTTGAGGGTCGCGCAGGTCGTTTCGAGAACGAGAGTAGAAGACGGAAAAAGCAGCGAAGCCAGGAGAGATCTGGAGGAGGTCTACTTTCGTTTCACCGAAGGCTTCGAAACCCGTGAACTCAGGGTTTTGGCCGACGTACTCCGGGCGATGGAGTAGAGGGTGCCGGGCTCGGAAAATGATGCCGGCCTGGCACCAATCGCGCAAAGAGAGCCGGTCTCGCGAACACGGGACAGGGCTTGTGCAACCATCAGCGTCCCGGTTGACCCTCTGTACCGGTCCAGATCCGCACGATCAGGTAGGGCGGTTTGCCGGTATCCCCCGCACCGGTGAAGATGGGGTTGCGATGAAGCTGGTTAACGGCAACGTAGAGTCAGGAGTCCGGGCCGAAATGAGCGTTGTCGGGCCACAGGAAACGTTCGTCGCGGACCAGCGGTTTCAGCTCGCCGGTGCGCGTCAGCACGTCGATCCCGTTGTCCGGCAGATTGGTGATGAAATGGTTGCCCTCGGCATCGGTTGCCGCGCCATCGGAAATCGGTTTCGAGCCCACCCGGGTGATCGCGGCGGCGATCTGCGCATCCGGAGCGCCCTCACGAAACAGCTTCGCCGGCACGGAATACCAACTGGTGCCATTCATCGGGCCGAAGTAAAGGGTCTCGCCATCAGCCGACAGCGTGATGGGATTGACCCCAACGCGAGCGGGAGCCATTTTTCCACCTTCGCCGGGGAACAGCAGAGGCTTGCCTTCCACTACCAGCTCAACGTTCTCTGCGGCCAGCGACGGATGGCCGCTAAAACGGCGCGCCATGCCTTGTTTGATATCGACGCTGACGATGGCGGGATCCGGGCCACAGTCTGCGACGTAGACAAAGTCTCGCTCGCCATCGACGGCCAGGTCCTGGAGGATCTGGCCCGCAGGTGCAACCTGGGCACTGAAGTCGTAACGGTTGACCATTTGTCGCGTATTGATGTCGAACGCCACCAGCTTCGCAGGCTGGGGTTTATCCATCCAGTTGCCGTGATCGACCACCCAGAGCCGATCGCGGCTGTCGATGACCACGCCGTGGGGCGTGTTCATCACATCCGGTCCGCTACCCGGCTTGGCATTCCAGCTCTCATTCGGAAAAGCGGCGTAGCTATTGAATCCGGTAATCTCCACCAGCTGGACGGGGCCACGGCGCATGCCATGAACGCTGGCGAACATTCGTCCATCCTTCGAGGCTGTGACATTGCCGGGGGTGATGTCGAGTTCGGCAACCACCTCAACCTCGCCAACCTCAGGTTGCTGGGCATTTGCCATAGTGACCAGGATGAACGCCGCCAGGACTGAGGCCGGGAGGTGGATACTCAGCATTTTCATCGCAATCTCTCCTGTTTGAACAGGGCCCTGCTGTAGGGGGCCAGGGGACGCTTTCGAGCACCATCATTGCTCTTGGAACCAGCCCTCGACGGTGGCCGGATTGGCGGCCATCCAGTCGCGGGCAACGTCTTCGGCGGGAATGCCCTCGACCATCATTCGGCGCTCCAGCTCGGTGGCCTGCGCGATTCCCAGATGAATGCGCCCGATTACCTCCCGCGAGCGCTCGGGCAGTTGTTGCCAAACCTCTTTGCGGACCACTACCACGGCGCGATCCACACCGAAGATCTGCTGCGGGTCTTCCAGTATCCGGACCGGATACAGCGCATTCAGGTATTGCGGCTGCCACAAGGGCATCACCATCCAGCGGCCATTGGCAGAGGCATCGGCCAACCGCTGCGACCACTCGGGGGCGGGCGCAACCTTCAGGTTGTATCCCGCCGCTTGCAGGCTGTAGCTGCGCATGACCCGCTCGGAACCATTCATCAAGCCTGAACCCGGCCCCACGCCGACGATGAGCGGATCCATGCGTGCGAGCACTTCAGGTTTTTTCAGGTCATCGATCGAGCGCACCGTCTCGACCGGCACGTGAGCCGGGACCGCCCAGTACAGGCGCGCATCCTCGTAGAGCGTGGAAGCCTCCACCAGTCGATCGGCGATCGGTGCCTGCAATTGGCCGTGGGCATGAGGGAGCCAGGAGGCGATCAACAGATCAACTTCGCCTTGTCCCAAGCGGCCGTACATATCGGGGTGATTGCCCTCGACTACTTGCAGATGATGGCCGAGCCGACCTAGTACCTCTTTCACCACCGCCGCACTGGCCGTGTAGAAACCGAGATTTATCTGCCCGACCACCAGCGTCTGGGGTTCGGCATGGCTCGGCGAAATACACGTCAGCGAAAGCGCAAGCAGAACTGACGACGCGAAAATTTTCATCGAAGTCCCCGGTCGCAGAATGGGAAAGTCAGTTGCCGAGAGCCTTGCGCCGAGCCTCGTAGGCCCCATCGAACACTTGTTTCGCATGCCCGCGCACCTGGACAAACTCCAGCTGTTCGCCCTCCGGACCTTTGCAGTAGATCAAGGACCAGCCGGCAGAAGGTCCCTCGGTGATAGCGTTGGTGTTGCTGTCGATGGGTGCACCAAGGCGTTGTGCATTGGTGGTCGCCCTGACAATCCGGTTCGCCTTCACATTGGTCATGCCACGTCGGGCCGACTCTGCTTCCAGGTCGCGGACGAACTGGTTGAAATCGACGTCGTCGCGGATGTAGAAGCACACATGCATCGAGCGCGGGAATGCAGGGCTGGTGAGTTCCCGTGCCGGCGCGAAGTTGTCGGCGCCGCCGGCAGGTTGCTCCTTGTTGCGGTACTGGAGCAGTTCAATCACCACGTTGTCGAACTGAATGAACCTGACATCCAGACGTTGTGCGCCGCTGCGAAGGTCGGGCACACCGAGCGTGAGCGGGTTGACGCCGTCCTCCACCGCCTGGACCTCTTCACTCAGTAGCAGGGTGTTCTGGATGCGATCACCGAAGAAGTCGCCATCACGCATCACTTCCGTGCCGCCCAGGACCTCGGTGTAGAACTGGAATGCACGATCCATGTTCTGCACCGTGATACCGAAATGCTGCACACCACGAAGACGCGAGCCCAGGTTTTTTGCGTCCGGGCTGCTGGCAGCCTGGGCCTGGGATGGCAGGGTCAGGCCGAGGGAAGAGCCCACAAGGCCTCCGATCGCGACGACACCGGTGGCGCGTATCAGCTCTCGCCGCGCGGGATCGTCGGGTTCGCTCGATGTCTCAAATTCATGGTTTCTCATGTCGGCTCCACGATTCGGTGAATGCGTTTTGAGTAGGCCTCCATGTTAGGGCGACCCTTGCGAGGTCTGGTGTTAGGAGTTGTTAATTGTCGTAAATTTCGGTCGCCGCAGCCGCAGGCTTACATCGCCAGGCCAAGCACGGTTTCGCGAGCAACTTCTTCGACGAGCCCGCGCAACCACTGGTGCGCAGGGTCGTGGCGGTAGCGAACATGCCAGGCCATTTCCACTGGAAATGTGCCCAGGTCGAGCGGGGTGGCCAGCACTTTCAAGCGCGGGTCGCGGGCCAGATGCTGACAGATCAGCTTGGGCAGCGTCGCGCAGTAATCCGTCGCCGCGATCAGTTCCGGGATGGCCAGGAAGTGCGTTACCGAAACAGCCACGTCGCGCCGCAAGCCCTGACGCTGGAGCGCCTGAAACAGACCCGCACGCAAACGACCGGGCGGCAGTACGGTGACGTGCCGCAGCTGTTCGTATTGTTGTTTTGAAATCCGTTTGTTGATCTGCGGATGGTCGGCGCGAACGACGCAGGCAAGGCCATCTTCCATCAGCGACTGCACCACCAGATTGTCGGGTGGGTCGACGATGCGTCCCAACACCATTGCCGTTGCGCCGGAGGTCACGCCGGTCTCTGTCAGGTCGGCACCAAACGGCACCAGCCGAAGACTGATGCCCGGCGCCTGTTCACGCAGGCGTACGACGATGCGCGGTATCAACACGAACTCAACGTAACTGGTCGGCGCCAGTGTGAACTGACGCTGCGCTTTCGCCGGGTCGAAACCCTGCTGTCCAAGCACCAATTCGTCCAGATGTGCAACGGCGGCGGCGATACCGGGTGCCAGCGCTTCGGCCTTTTCGGTCGGCTGCATCCCGTATCGCTCACGAATGAACAACGGGTCCTGAAGCATGTCGCGCAACCGCGACAAGGCATTGGACAGCGAAGGCTGGGTGATGCCCAGTCGTTCGGCCGCGCGCGTGACGTTGCGCTCTTCCATCAGGGCCAGGAAAACCGGGAGCAAATTCATGTCGTATCTCATTCAGTCATACTGCTATCCATATAGTTAAAATTCAATAAATAAATTTCATGAATAGAATGGCGGCGCGCATCCTTGGCCTCAATGACGAGCTGCCGGCTCGTCCCTGAATCTGCACTGCAACTGGAGCTGCCATGACTACTGAAACTCTTTTTTCCCCAACCCGCATCGGCGCAATCGAAGTAAGCAACCGCATCGCCATGGCGCCATTGACGCGTTCCCGTGCCGACATGGACGGCGTGCAGACGCCCCTGGCAATCGACTACTACGGGCAGCGCGCTTCGGCAGGCTTGATCATCACCGAGGCCACCAACATTTCCAGTCAGGGCCGAGGCTATGCGTACACCCCGGGCATCTACACCGATGCTCATGTAAAGGCCTGGAAACCTGTGACCGAAGCGGTTCATGCGGCTGGTGGTCGGATCGTGGTTCAGCTCTGGCACGTGGGCCGCATGTCCCACGTCAGCTTGCAGGAAGACGGTGTTGCACCCGTGGCGCCGTCCGCGATACAGGCTGGGGGCAACGTCTTCACGGAAGCCGGCAACATGCCTCCTTCGATGCCACGTGCGCTGTCCACCGAGGAAATCGCCGGCATCCTGGAAGACTATCGCCATGCTGCACGTCTGGCGAAAGAGGCCGGGTTCGATGGCGTAGAAGTCCACGCCGCCAATGGTTACCTGCTGGAGCAATTTCTGCGCGACAGCACCAATCATCGTGACGACCAGTACGGAGGTTCCGTCGAAAACCGCGCGCGCTTCCCATTGGAAGTCGTAGAAGCCGTTGCCGAAATCTGGGGTGCAGATCGAGTGGGCCTGCGCTTGTCGCCGCTGTCCACCGCGATTGGCGATACGCCGCTGGACAGCAACACCATGGAAACGCACACCTATCTGGTCCGTCGCCTCGGTGCAATGGGACTCGCCTATCTGCATGTCGTTGAAGGACAACTGCATGGCGGCAACGGCGCCGAGCTGTTTGACGTGCAGGCGCTTCGCGAAGCCTTCGGTGGCGCCTACATGGCCAACAACGGCTACGACCGCCAGCGGGCCGTGGATGCTACGGCCTCCAATCACGCGGACATGATCGCCTTTGGCAAACCGTTCATTGGCAACCCCGACCTGGTCGAGCGGCTGCAATCGCAAACGCCGTTGTTCGAAGCGCCGATGGAAACCTACTTCGGCGGCGGTGCCGAAGGGTACACCACGTTCACACGCGCATAAGCCCAGTGACACTCCAGGCGCTGTGCGAATAGAGAAATGCGCACAGCGCCCAGACGGAGTCGGCTTTCACCGTGTTTCACAGTGTTTCACGATGATTTACTAACCACGCTCCGAACCCGGGTCATACATTCGAATCGTCAAGGCAGACCGGTCCGTCCTTGCCTCCCGTTCAGCGGTGCGAGCAAAGCGCCGCCATCGAACCACGCAGGCAACGACTCGGACAGCGGTTCGCGGTGGCACGCGGACACATCAGGGTTTCCCCGGTACGAAACGTGAGGTGATTGATATGAGACTCAAAGACAAGGTTGTGCTGATCACTGGCGCCGCTGGCGGCATCGGCTATTCGGTATCGGAACTCTTCGCCAGGGAGGGAGCGACGGTAGTGGCCACCGACATTGTGGCACCTCCATCGCCATACCCTGCGGGTGTCGAGTCCATGGACCTGGATGTAACCAGCGAGGCCGAGTGGAAGAGGGTTGTCAGCGAAATCGTCAAGAAGCACGATCGCATCGACGTGCTGGTGAACAACGCAGGCATCATTGCCTACGAACCCCTGCACGAACTGCAAATGAAGGAGTGGCTGCAGATGATTGCAGTCGACCAGACGGGGGTTTTCCTCGGGATGCGCGAGGTCGTTCCGCTGATGAGAAAGCAGAAGTCGGGATCGATCATCAATATCTCATCCATCTGGGGCAGCGCCGCGGTGGGTGGAGCTCACTCCTACCATGCAGCCAAAGGCGCGGTTCGCAACATGTCGAAGAACGCGGCGATGACCTACGTCGCTGACGGGATTCGCGTCAACTCGGTACATCCGGGCTTCATCCATACCCCCCTTACCGATGCACAGGCATCTGAACTCAATGATGAGGTGATTGCCGCGACGCCGATGAAGCGAGGGGGCAAACCGATCGAGATTGCCTACGGCTGCCTGTACCTGGCTTCGGATGAATCCAGCTACGTCACCGGTACGGAATTGGTCATTGATGGCGGTTATCTGGCGCAATAGCGCTGCGGCGGGTGCAGCGCAATGTTTGATTGAAGAAACTCGCCGGCTCTACATGGAGCCGGCTAATGCAACGTTATCTGTCGACCAGCCCGATGAGTGTTTGTGTGGATCGGTGATCTGGAGCTTAAACCTGGAGGTTCTAAACATGCCCATTACGCCCATTGTTCAAGATCGGATCGACGCCTGGAATGCGGCAACGGTTGATTTTGGTCCGCTCATGCTGGGTGAGCCGGGATCCTGGTCTAGCGCCCGGACGCAATATCTGGAAGCGCTTACGGTCCACCCCACACCTGAGGGTGTGAGGGTGGAGGAGATCCAGATGGGGAGTGTGCCGGCCACCGTAGTGACTCCCGAATATGTCGAAGACGGCAGGGTCATGCTCTACATCCACGGCGGTGGGTATGTCGCAGGAAGCCCTTCGGGTTACCACGGCATCGCGGGAAATTACGCGAAGCTGCTGAAAGCGAAAGTTTACATGCCCGACTACCGGCTGGCGCCTGAGCATCCCTATCCGGCCGCCATCGATGACACGCTCGCGTCGTACAAGTGGCTTTTGCACCAGGGCATACCCGCTCAATCCATCGTCTTCTCGGGCGATTCGGCCGGTGGTTCAATGGTGGTGTCAGTGATGGTTGCTGCGCGGAACGCCGGTTTACCGCTCCCGGCGGCCGGAGTGGCACTTTCACCCTGGGCTAACCTGGAACACAGTGGTTCATCCATGACTACTCGCGACGGCATCGATCCCACCGTCAACCTGGGGGGGCTGAATCTGATGGCCAAAACGTTCCTGCAAGGTGCCTTGCGTAACGATCCCGGTGCTTCTCCCGTGTTTGCCGACGTGCGGGGACTGCCACCTATTGCAATCCATATCGGCGAAAGCGAAGTCATGCTCAGTGACGCGATGCGACTGGCTACACATTTGGCCGAGAACCGAGTCCGGGTAACCCTGGAAGTGTGGCCTGGCATGTTCCATGTATGGCACTTGTTCGCCGCCGTTTTACCTGAGGGAAGGCGTGCACTTGAAAACGCGGCCGCCTTCCTCGAAGGTGCGTGGAAACCATAAGCTCGCAGGGGAGGCTGAGAGCGGCACCTCGTCGCATCCCTTCCTCCCTGCCTCTGGCAAGGCGTACACCTTGGCGCACCCCGACATCACTTGAGCCTCGGGTGCGGACAACTGCAATCCTCCCATTTCCGCTTCTCCCTTCTTCGACGCCAGACAAGGCCACCGCCCCAAGCCAGTAAGGGGCGTTCAATCGTGAAACTTAAAGACATAATCTGCGGGCTCACCAAGGCCCTGACTCAACGACAGCCCATATAGCCGGTGCTACGATTCTTGATCGAGGTACAGAGCAACCAAGGCAGACATACCCTGGCTCAGGAGGGGCCGAAAGGCACACTTCATTCATTCGGCGAAACCGTTGGTCGTCGAAGGGGAAGACCATGAGCCATCTCTATGAGTTTGGAGCTTTTCGTCTTTACCCGGGAACACGGGTATTACAAAGAAACAAGCAGCATATTCCTCTCGGTGGACGTGCCTTCGACATACTGGTTGCGTTGGTACGATCACAGGGCAAGGTGCTGAGCCATTTGCAACTGATGGCGGCCGCATGGCCAGGTCTGGTGGTCGAGGACGCGAACATCCGGGTCCAGGTTGCCAGCCTTCGACGCTCTTTGAGCGGTGAGCAAGGTATTACCCGATACATCGTCAGTGTCCCCGGACGCGGTTATTACTTTGCGGCACCGGTCAATCAGCGGGAGTATGACGAGGCCAATGTGTCGCCTGACGAGGACGCCCGGCCGCTTTCTCACCTTCCGGTTCCCCTTGGCGGCGCGCTGGGTCGCAATACCTGCATCGAAGAACTGTCGCACCTGATAGCGGAGCATCGTCTCGTCACGATCGTGGGCGGTGGGGGGACTGGCAAGACCACGCTGGCTGTACTCACCGGGCATGCCTTGCAGGGTTTCGACGCCAGGTTTTTTGTCGACCTCAGCGCCGTGCAGCACGATGAAAGGGTGCTGGGGGCGCTGGCGTCGTCGTTGGGTTGCGAGGCTTCGCACGCGATGCAGTTATCTGACGTGCTTGAGCTGCTGTCGGACCAGAAAACCCTGATCATCCTGGACAACTGCGAGCACGTGATCGAGGCTGTAGCCGAACTGTCCCTGCGACTGGTTGAGAATTGCGCCAGCGTACATTTGCTACTGACGAGCCGTGAAGCGCTGCGGGTCATGGGAGAGCGCGTCTGTCTGGTGAAGCCGCTCGGTTTCCCACCCGAATCGAGCTCGGTGTCGGTCGACGACGCGATCAACTGGCCGGCGGTACAGCTTTTCATGACGCGAATTGCCGCCAGTGGAGCCAACGCTGAGCTGAGTGATCAGGACATGGCCAAGGTCGCTTGCCTTTGCCGGCGCCTCGACGGAAACCCACTGGCTATCGGCCTGGTTGCGAGCCAGGTTGGCGTGTATGGGATTGAAGGGGTCGAGGACCTCATTGCGAGCCAGCTTGCCCTGCACTGGCAGGGGCAAAGGGACGCACCGCCCCGACATCAAAGTGTTGATGCAGCGATTACCTGGACCTATGCGTTGCTGCCTGAGCGCGACAGGTTTGTTTTCTCGTGCCTCTCGGTGTTCGTCGGCGCCTTCAGCTGGGAAGCCGCAATAGAGATCATCGCCGACGATTCAGTGTCAGGCACTCAAGTTGTAGAGGCGCTTGATGCGCTGGTCAACAAGTGCCTGGTCAGCGTCATCGATGAGACGGACAGAGCCTATTTGAGGCTGCCCGAAACAACGCGGGTTTTCGCCAGCATAAAACTGGATCGCAGTCTCCGCAGGCACGCTGTTTTTCTGCGACACGCCTGTTATTACGCTCGAATGCTCAGGTCCGCACAGTCGCCTCAAAACTCAGGCAGGCAAGCACGGGATGTGTTGGAGTCGCTCGACATGGGCAACGTGCAGGCCGCTATTGAATGGGGTTTCACCAACGAACGAACAACAAGCCAGGCCGTCGAGATGGTACGCCTGGCGGTACCGTTTTTTCTGAACAAACTGCTCATCAATGAATGTACTCGGGTCTGTGACAGGGCCTTGCGGCAACTACCGGACGAGTACAGGTCCACAGATCTGGAGTTAAGCCTGCTGGAATCCCGTGCCTTGGTCTATGCATCGGTGGGGCAGTATGACGACAGCATGATCTGCGTGCTTCGACGGGGTATCGAAATCAGTCGAGCCTTGAATGATGGTCCATCAACATTGCATCTGCTGGCGGGCTACCATGTCGCCTTGCTCGACCACGGACGGTTCGACGCTTCATTGGAGATTGCGCAGCAATACGCAGAGCTGGCGAATCGAGAGGGCGCGGCAGGGCAGAGGGCGGTTTTAGAGTGGATGCAGGGAACGTCCTGTCATTTTCTTGGGGATCTGCAGGCTGCTGAAAGAGCTTTCCGCAAAGGCATGGCGCTACACAAGCTGCATGCACCGATTCGCCCGCCGTTTTTTGAAATCAAACAAAGGCTCATTGCCGACATTGGCAGAGCGCGCGTTAGCTGGGCCCTTGGATGGATGGACCAGGCCACGGCTTTGGCAAGGAAAGCTATTGAAGAGGCTCGAGATCACCCGGAGTCCTTCTGCGGATGCGCCACTCTCTGCTTTCCGATACTGCTCCAAAACGGAAAGCGGGAAGAGTGCGAGCGCCTTGTGCAAGAAATGACCGGCATCTCCAGCGAATACACGATGGGCACTCGGTATCGGCTGCCAGAAATGCTGCAGGCTCGATTGTGGCTTCACGCGGGTCGGTGTGAGGATGCCAGGGCGGCCTTGCTCAGCTGTCTGTATGAAAGCCCCGTCGTTCGCATCAGCAGCGCTTCGCGCATCGACGGGTTAAGGAGTCTGTCCGAGGCTTCGATGAGGTGTGGCGATTGGGCATGGGCGATCAATTGTGCGAACGAAGCCATCGAGCTGGCGCTGGTTACCGGCGAGCGCTTCTGTCTGGCCGATTTGTTGATCGCAAAAGCGGAAGGCATGCTGGGCATGCCAGAGCCCGCCTACGGCGAAATCAGTGAAATCATCGCCCAGGCCAGTGCTATCGCATCACAGCAGAAGGCTTTGATGTGGCAGCTTAGAATCGCGATGTTCGCCAGTAAATTCGAGCGCGCGCAAGGCACCGATAAGGGCGCAAAGGAGTGCCTCAGGCGAGTCTATGCATGCTTCACCGAAGGGCTCGAAACCGACGAGCTTCGAGCCGCAGCGTATCTTCTAGTGAGCACCTGAGTCACTTCCACAATCGTTGCCTTTCACTTGTCGCGCTGCTCAAGTTCTCGACCAACACTCCGACACGCGAAAACACCAAACAGACAAAAAGCAGCACGCTTGCGCCAATCAGGATTGAGGCGACGCCAATCAAGGGTTCCACGGCCGGGAAACCCTTGAGGCGCAGAGCGAGCGCTCCGAGCATCACCGGGACACCGACGTTGTAGGTCCAGAACTGTGCCGTAGCCACGCGCCCTTCGGCGATTGACGGGTGCATCGTGCCGATGAGTCCGAACAGGGCCATCGACACCCATCCCAACAGATTGACATGGGCATGTACCGCGAACAACGAATGGTCGCCGGACGCGCCCATTGTCACACCCATCACCACGCCGAGGGCAAAGTAGAGGGCTGCGAGCCGGAACCAGGTTCGTGAACGGGGATTGTGATTCATGACACTCACCTCATGCGCCCTGAGGCGCGCTCAGTTGCTGAAATATCGATGTCAAATCGTTGTGCCCGGCGCGGCGGTGGTGCTGCGCACTGGTCATTGGCATATCCCGTGCCGTGTGTCTATCATGAGACTTAAGTCTCACGAGTAGACGGAGTATCATTTATTCCATGACGAATTCGAAGTCAAGCCCGTCCGTCGGTGACGGCGACTCCCAAGGCCGCACCAACCAGAAAAACCGCACGCGTCAGGCGCTGATCGACGCTGCCATTGCCATGCGCGATGAGGGCCATAACCCGACGGTTGCGCAAGTGGCTGAGCGCGCCATGGTCTCGCGGGCTACGGCGTATCGTTACTTTCCCTCGATGGAGGCGTTGATCAGCGAGACGGCGGCCGATCGAGATTTGAAGCCGCTGGAGCGCTTCTGGCAACCGGGAGACGATCCGGTAAAGGGCATCGGACTGGCGGCGAACGCGTTGAACAAACTGTTGCTCGACGACGAAATCGGCCTGCACGTGATGGAGCGTTCGTTCATGACTGTGTGGCTGGAAAGTGAGACGCACGAGCCTCTGCGGCTGGGCCGACGCATGAGCTACATCGAGCCGATTGTCGATTCGCTCAAGGACGTGCTTTCACCCCGGGCACGCAAACGACTGAAGCAGGCGCTGTCGATTGTCATGGGCACCGAGGCGTTGATCGCCGTGCGCGATATCAGTGGCGCGAGCATCGAAGAATCACTCGACAGTGCCGCCTGGGCGGCGAGGGCGCTGGTTCGCCAGGCGCTGGCGGAAGATGAGCAAGCGCGACGCAAGCGCAAGGTTACTTGACGCTTTCGCTCCCGATTACATCTTGCTCCACCCACTCGATGAACTCGGAAAAACCGTTCGACCGTTTCACCCGCTTCGGATAGACCAGCGTGTAACGCGCGCCGGTAACTATGCTGCCTGAATGCACGCGCGTCAGTTGCTGGTTGAGCAATTCATCTTGCGTCAGCACGGCGTCGACGAGTGCGATGCCCTGACCGCATTTCACGGCGACGATCGCCGACTCCAGCGTATCGAAGGTCAGATGCGCGTTATCGGCGCCGGTTGAATCCGGGTAGTACTCATCCCAGCGACGCCAGTCGAGGCGATCCATGCTGGAGTCCACGAGCCGTGCGGTCTTGAGTACCTCTTCGGCGGTGGTTCCGGCGAGCAATGCCGGCGAGCACACCGGTATCAGTTCCTCTTCCCACAGATCCAGCGCTTCGAAGTCCGGCCATGTGGCGGTTCCGTAGGCGATCATCGCGTCGACCGATTCAAACGCAAAATCGGGAAAGCGGTGATACACCGTGTCGATACTGACGGTCACTTGCGGGTGCAAGCGATAAAACGCGGTGAGCCGTGGAATCAGCCAGCGCGCCGCCATGGTCGGGTGCGCGCGCAGGCTGACACTTTTTCCGACTGTGGCGAGCATGTGCGATGCATCCGACAGCAGGCCAATGACCTGCTCCGCAACCGGCACCAGCGACCGGCCTTCGGCGGTGAGCACGATCTTGCGCGTGTGCCGCTCGAACAGGCGGCTCTCCAGGCGCGCCTCCAGTTGCGCAACCTGCCGACTCACCGCGCTCTGGCTCAGGTGAAGCTGTTCACCGGCCTGGCCAAAATTGCCTGTCTTCGCAACCGTCAGGAAGGCCTGCAAAAGCTCGATGGATGGAAGTTGGCGGCTCATCGTTCTATGCGCTCCTCGCATGGGATTAATGCGGATACATCACTGTAATTTCAGCGGGTCGGGGCACATTCTTAGCCGAAACAGCGACGCGGCGCTACGCGTCATTTTCAACCTGACGGTTCCCCTATGAACATTCCAGAAGCAGCATTTGCCAGCGTGTCGACGCCCCAAGGTGAGCTCCTGCCTCGTGAAGTCGACGTGGCGATCATAGGCGCCGGTCTGATGGGGTGTGCGTGCGCGTACTACCTTAGCAAAGCGGGCGCCAAGGTTCTTCTCCTTGAAAAAAGCACGCTGGCGGGCCAGCAGTCGTCACGCGCCTGGGGCTTTGTTCGCCAGCAATCGCGTGACGAAGCCGAGGTGCCGCTGATGCAGGCCAGCATCGAAATCTGGCGTTCGCTGGAACGTGAACTGCAGACCGACCTGGGATGGCGCAACGACGGCTGCCTTTTCGTCGCGGGCAATGAAGCTGAGCGTGATGGATATGAATCGTGGCTGTCGGTCGCACGCAGCTTCTCGGTCGACACCGTGATGCTGTCGCCGCGTGAGGTGGAAAAGAAACTGCCGGGTTACGCCGTCCCGCAACTGGGCGGTTTGTTCACCGCCAGCGACGGCCAGGCAGAGCCCACGCTCGTGGCCCGCGCCTTCGCGATGCGTGCTCGTGAGCTGGGTGCGCACATCGTTGAGCATTGTGGTGCCAAAGGCATCGACGTTGCCGCCGGCCAGGTGGTGGGCGTTGAGACCGAGCGCGGTTACGTGAAGGCGAAAACGGTGGTGTGCGCTGCGGGCGTCACGACGTTCCGCCTGCTGAAGATGCTCGGCATCGACCTGCCGCAGCAACTGGTCAGGGGAACCGTGGCGCGAACCACGTCCGGGCCGACGCTGAGTGGCATCTCGACGATCGCCAACGGCGTGGGTTTTCGGCAAAGGCTCGACGGCAGCTTCAACATCGCCGACGACGCCCATGTCGACGTCGACATGACGCTCGGCCATCTGCGCGCTCTGCATTGGTATGCGCCTTCGCTGTGGGCTCACCGCAAATCGTTTCGCTTCAATCTCAACGGTGCCTGCCTGACCGATCTGCACCAGCGCATGCCGTGGTCGGAATCGGCGCGGCTAGGGGAGGGGATTCACGTCCGCAATCCGCTTATCCCACCGAATGAAAAAGGCTTGGGCACCGCCATGAGCGCACTCAAGGCCGCGTTCCCCGGGCAGTTGAATACGCAGATCGCCGACCGCTGGGCGGGCGCGATCGATGTATTGCCGGACGGCATTCCCGTCATCGACGCGCAGACCTCGCCACGTGGCCTGGCCGTTGCCACCGGATTCTGCGGCCACGGCTTTGCCATGGGCCCCATCGTCGGCAAGACCCTGGCCAGCTGGATCGACTCCGGCGACCCGGGACTGGATATGCGCCAGCTGCGTCTGTCGCGATTTGCCGAGGGCGACGTCAAGCCACCGTCGTCGCTGTTCTAGTCGTTGCCAATGCGTCATTTCTCGGGAGAAGTACGGTGACCAAACAAAACATCTATTACGATCCCGCCTCGGTGGCAGGCAAAGCGCCGCCGATCAGCGACGAAACCGATATTCTCATCGTCGGCGCCGGCCCAGCAGGGCTCGCCGCCGCATTGACCGCCGCCGGGCACGGCCTGCGCGTTACGCTGGTGGATGAAAATCCGGTCCCCCTCGAAACCATGGGCGAAGAGGTGCCGCTGCATTTCGGCGGCAGAATGGGCGCGGCGGTGGCCAACCGCAACAGCGTGCTGCAGACCCTGCTCGACGCCCGTCCGGAGATTGCCGAAGCGCTCGACGCCGGGGTCGATGTGCGTCTCGGCACGGCGGTCTGGGGACTGTTCCCGCAACAACCCACTACTGCGTGGATCGAGGGCGCCGTTGCCGGTCTGGCCGATGAGGAAAACGCCTGGCTGCTGCGTTTCAAACAGGTCATCGTCGCGGCCGGCAGACGCGACATGGGGCTGGCCTTTGATGGCTGGCATCGCCCCGGCGTCATGGGCGCCAGCGCGGCTCATCGGCTTGCGACCGTTTACGAGGCGCTGGATTGCAAGCGCGCCGTGCTGGTCGGCAGTGACACGCAAGCGCTGGCGACGGCTCATGCGCTGATCAGCAAGGGCGTGCGTATCGTCGCAATCATTGAGCAGGCCGGACACGTGAGCGGCGATTCGGCACTGCTCGGTTTGCTGGTCGAGCACGGCGCCCAGGTGTTGACCGGGCACGTGGTTCGCGAGGCGACCGGGGATGCGTTCGGCGTCCAGCGGATTGCCGCCATCGCCGTCGACAGGGAGGGACGTCCCGTTCCCGGTTCCCTGCACGAGATCGACTGCGACACGGTGCTGCTCGGCGTGGCTGCCATTCCCGCGATTGAACTGGTCGAGGCGGCGGGGTGCAGCACGACATTTCACGGCGACCGTGGCGGTCACGTCCCCGACATCGATCCTTTGCTGCGCACGTCGCTGCCCTTCGTCCTGGTGGCGGGTGATTGCGCTGGCGTATGGGCCTCAAAAAGCCTGGACGACAACATTTCCCGGCGCGAAGGCCGGCTCGCCGCGCAAACCGCACTGGCCGCGCTGGGTGTCGATATCAATGAGGCCGACACGGCGCCGATTCCTGACCTGCCTGTTTTCGACATCGCAAGCCATCGCTCGGCTTGGGTGCGTGCGTCCACTTTCCACGCGCAGAACCAACCCTTCGTGTGCTTGTGCGAAGAGGTGACGGCCAGCGAAATCCTTGGGCAACAGCCGCCGCGTTATCTCGACTGGACACCCGCCGATGCAGCGTTGAAAAACGCCATGCCAAACCCTTCGCCCAACCCGGATGTGACCAAGCGTCTGACCCGGGCCTGCATGGGCCCATGCCAGGGTCGTCGTTGCCGCGAGCAGGTGGCGACCTTGATCGGCATCGGCGCCGGTATGAGTGTCGAGGACATCGCGCTCGCCTCGTTTCGTCCACCGGTGCGCCCGTTGTCGCTGCAACAGGCCGGACAGGTCGAAGAGGTGCCGCAGATGCAAAGTCGATGGGATGCCTGGTTTGACATGCCGTCGCAGTGGACGCCGTTCTGGTTGTGCACCGGGCAACAGACTGTCGCCAGGCATCCGCTGGACGCCGCCCGACCTATCCATCCGTCGCATCACGAGGGCTGAGACCATGCAGGCAGTTACGAAATCGACCACCAGCGCCTCCGTCGTCATCATCGGTGGCGGCGTGACAGGATTGAGCGCCGCGTGGTGGCTGGCGCGCGATGGCGTCGATGTGCTGGTCCTGGACGCAAGCCTGATTGGCTGGGGCGCATCGGGACGTAACGGCGGCGGGTGCTCGCATCACCACAGTCCGTTGTTTGTCGAAGAGCAGCGGCTGTGGCCGATGATGGACGAACTGCTCGGTTATCCGACCGAGTACCGCCCGGATCGAATCAGCATCGACCTGACCGAACACCAGATTTCCCTCGATCAGAAAGTCGTGGATGAAGCCGCCTGGTACGGGTTGCGCGTCGACCTCCTGGACCCTCAGCAGGTACGTGAACTCGTTCCCTTTGCCGGTGACAACGTGCTGGCTGGCTACTACTACCATTTCGGCGGGCATGCCAATCCGCACCGTACCTTGCAAGCCTATGCGTGGGCGCTGAAAAACCTCGGCGGTCGCGTCCTGGAAAACACGCCCGTCGTCGGCATCGAGCGCCAGGGCGATCGTGTGTCGGGCGTGCGCACGGCCCAAGGCCTGATCACCTGCGATCACCTGGTGATAGCCGCAGGTCCGCATACCGGCGAATTGGCCGCGCAACTTGGCGTAGATATTCCGCTGGTTACTGCGCGCGCGGAGATGATCGTGACCGAGCCGCTTCCGTTGTTGGACGTCGGCGGGGTGGATGGCAATGGTTTGTATGGCCGGCAAACCATGCGTGGCAACCTGGCGTATGGTGGCGGCCCGCACGAATGGGTCGATCTCGCCGATCTGCGCGGCACGCGTCCGCAATCGACCCCGCTGCAATGCAACATCGCCAAACGACTCGCCGAACTGTTCCCGAAGGTCGCTCACAAACGGGTGATCCGCAGTTGGGCAGGGTTCATCGAAAACACGCCGGACGGTCGCCCCGTCATTGATCGTCCGGTCGAATTGGATAACGTCACTGTGGCAACGATGTCCGGTGTCGGTTTCGGGCTCTCTCCGGCGAGCGGTCATGCCATTCGCGATCTGGTGGTTGACGGGACGTGCAGTTTCGCCGATTTGTCTAGCTTCTCGCTCTCACGTTTTTCGGCCCTTGAGTCTGATTGGCAGGCCATCCAGGGATGGCTGCCGTTGCCCGCGCCTGCGGCGTAAAAACCAGTTGAATCGTAGTACGCAATTGAACCGTTCTATGTGCAACCATCCTCATAAAAATAAGGATCGACCATGAAACGAATGTTCCGCAATTTCACGTTGCTCGCCTCTATCGGCATGACGTTGTGTTCCTTCACGGCGCCCGCCAACGCCGCGGCGGAAACCCTGCGTTTTGGTGTTGCCGCGGAGCCTTATCCGCCGTTCCTGGTCAAGACCCCCACCGGACAATTCACCGGCTTCGAACCTGACCTGATCCGGGCGCTCTGCGAGCAGTTGAAAGCCGAGTGCGAGATCAAGGAAGTGTCGTGGGACGGCATCATTCCGGCCCTGCTCGCCAACAAGTTCGACGTGCTGTTCAACTCGATGGGCATCAGTCCTGAACGTCAGAAAGTCATAGCCTTCTCGCGTCCTTATTATGAGACGACCGGGATTTTCGTCGCCCAGAAGGGCGCGAACCTGACGCTGACACCGGAAGGCCTGGCCGGTAAATCCATCGGTGTGCAGGGCTCGACCACCAACGCCGAATTCATCCGCACCGCGTACGGCAAAACCTCTGACATCCGGATCTACAACACGCAGGACGACTGCAATGCCGATTTGCTGTCCGGCCGTATCGACGTCATGTTCCTCGACAAGCTCGGTGACATCGCTTTCCTGAGTTCCGCCGACGGCGCTGACTACGAAGAGAAAGGCACCGGCAGCGTGAAAATGGACCCATTGCAGTATGGGCTGGGAGTAGGGGCGGGCTTGCGCAAGAGCGACACCGCGCTCAAGGCGCGGATCGATCAGGCACTCACCCAATTGCATGAATCGGGCAAGTACACGCAGATCTCGCAAAAGTACTTTCCAGTGGATCTATGGCCACGTTGAAAGTCGGGGGGCAGTTGGATTGTCCATTCTCATTAGCCGGGCGTGTCCTGCAGAATCCTTCGCGATAGCCGCAAAGGATTCTGCCCCGTCCGTTATCGACCGGCGCTTTGGCCGCCGTCAACGTGCAGGATTTCTCCCGTGACGAACGCTGCCGAATCCAGGAACACAATAGCGCTGGCGATCTCGCTCGCTTCGCCCATACGTCCCAGCGGATGGAGAGAAGCCAAGCATTTCGTAGTATTCCTCTGTATGCATAGGCGTCTTGGTGACGCCCGGTGCAACGGCTAAACGCGAATGCCTTGCTTCGCGTACTCAATCGCCAGCGACCTGGTCACGGCGCTCAAACCGATGCCGGCGTTATTTACCAGCGTGTCGATTCGGCCAAATCGCGCGACAGCTTCGTTGATGACACGCTGCGCAGTCGCCGGATCACCGATGTCTCCCGCTACCGTCAGGATGTCCGGGTCTTCTGACGGCTTGATCTTGCGGGACGTCGCGACTATCCGGTAGTTGAGCCCTCGGAACGCCTTCACGACTTCAGCCCCAATGCCTTGTGACGCGCCGGTAACGATGACTACCTTTTGCGGTGCACTCATGTTTTTTTTCTCCAGACATGTACTCGTTTAGCTTTGACGCCGATCAAGCCGACGACTCTGCAGCACTCGGTTGCACTGCAAGTTGTCGCGCAGGCGACCTCGAAGCGATACAGACCCACTGACGAAGCTTGGCCATGTCGCAAGTTTAAAGAACCGGCCGTTGGCGTCTGTCATGCGTTGGTAGAGGCTGTAGATACATACGTATGAGCGACTTGGTACCCATGTATATGCGGCGCTGTCAAAGCAGACGTTCACCCGAAATTGCTCCTGGAATTCGCGATTCGGGTGTATGGACTCGCCATTCCTCTCGCCGCACTCCGCTTCTGAATCATCTAAGGGAAATCTTTAGCCGGGTTGGAGTTTTCCCCCCTGCGGATGCTGTTCGTCTTAATACCCGCGGCGCGTCTACTGACTTACCTTGCATGGACAAGAGGCGTGTCGCCTTGACGGACTGCTCCATTGAGCTCGTCAGGCGTTTTACCCCATAACAACAAGAGGCCTGACAATGCTCGAACCCATCGTCATTTACATCCCTCAGGCCATCCGCCTTTGTTTTTAGTTTGATTCTGCTCCTGCTCCTATAAATACAGTGCCCAAGCACATACAGATGTGGAGATGTCGGATGTTTCAAGTAAAACAGTCTTGCCGTGGGCTCGGTATTGCCGGCGCGTTGGGAATGATGTGTTCACCCTTGGCAGCGCAGGCCGATGTAATTGATGACAGCCACTTCAAAGTGGATACGCGTAACTTCTACTTGCACCGTAACTACACCAATACCAATGCAGTCGATTCTGAAGTGCATAGTTGGTCCCAGGGTTTCGATGCGCAGTTCACTTCCGGTTACACCGACACAGCACTGGCCATCGGCCTTGATGTGGACGCGCAATACGCCGTTCGCCTGGATTCGTCGGGCAACGACGGTTCGCTGCCGTATAGCGTCAGTGATCGGCAGACGGCCGATGACTACAGCCGCGCCGGCGCAACCTTCAAGATGCGCTACAGCAAGACCGAGTTGAAGGTCGGTGATCTGCGCCCGCAATTGCCGGTGGCGTTCGATGACACCAGTCGGCAACTGGATACGATCTACCAAGGGGCCGTGGTCGAATCCAAGGAAATCGATGGGCTGACGATGACCGGTGGCCGTTTCTGGTCGGCCGTGACACGAGAGTCTTCCAACCACGAGAAGCTCTACAAATATGGCTCCACCGATAATCTCGACAGCGATGGCCTGGACTTCGGTGGCGTCACTTACGACATCAGCAAAAACCTGCAAGCCAGTTACTTCTATGGCGTGCTGCACGATATTTACCAGCAACACTATTTCGGCCTGATGCATATGGCTGATCTGGGCAATGGCTACAAACTTAAAACCGACTTGCGCTACTTCAATAACAATGAAGACGGCAATGCGCTAAACGGTGAAATCGACAACCGTTCCTATGGCGGCTTGTTCAGCTTGCTCAAGGGTGCTCACATGTTTGGCCTCAGTTACCAGCGCATGCTCGGTGACAGCGTGTTCCCGACCATGAACGGTTACATCCCACAGCCTTATCTGGTGCACTGGTCGTCCCTGGGGTTTGTCCGCCCGGGTGAAAAGTCCTGGGGCGCGCGCTACAGCTATGACTTTGCCGGGATGGGCATGCCGGGGCTGAAGCTCTACACCCGCTACATCAAGGGGACCAACTGGAACCGTGGCGGCAACCTGAGCGACAACCAGGAAAGCGAACGCTTTCTGGGGCTCAGCTACGTGGTGCAGAGCGGGGCGCTGCAAGGCCTCGGGCTGGATGTGCGCAACATCGATGTGAAACAAAAGTACGGTTACGACTACAACGAATTCCGTGTCGCCACGACCTACACCTGGAAGTTCTGGTAAGCCCGGTTCATCCGGCGATTGACCCCATAACAATAAGAGGCCTGACCATGTTCCAACCCCTTGTCCTTTACATCTGCCCCGCAACTTCCCAGTCGGTGTCTTGTGCACCGTCACCCGGCGCGCTGCGCGCATGAGCGGATTCCAAGAGGAGCAAACCCTAGTGAATATTCAGGTCAACGACGCGGTCCTGCAGAAGAAGAAAACCTACATCTACGAGTGGTATGTGGTCGGCCTGTGCATGATCGCCTACATCTTTTCGTTCGTGGATCGGCAGATCCTCGCGCTGATGATCGAGCCGATCAAGGCTGACCTGCAGATCAGTGACACCCAGTTCAGCTTGCTGCACGGCTTGGCGTTTTCGTTGTTCTACGCCTTCATGGGCATGCCCATCGCCTATCTGGCGGACCGCTTCTCCCGACCGAAAATCATTGCCGTCGGCGTGGTGTTCTGGAGTCTCGCGACCGCCGCTTGTGGCCTGAGCAAAAACTTCCTGCACATGTTCCTCGCACGCATTGGCGTCGGCGTCGGTGAAGCGGCGCTGTCGCCTTCGGCGTACTCGATGTTCAGCGACATGTTCCCCAAGGAAAAACTCGGTCGCGCCGTAGGCATCTACTCAATCGGTTCGTTCGTCGGTGGTGGCCTGGCCTTTCTGGTGGGCGGCTATGTGATCGCGATGCTCAAGGACATGAACACCATCGAGGTGGCCTTTCTCGGTGCGATGAAGGCCTGGCAACTGGCGTTCTTCATTGTCGGTTTGCCAGGTATCGTCGTCGGCCTGCTGATCTGGCTCACCGTGCGTGACCCGGCGCGCAAAGGCCTGCAAGTCGATGCGCAGGGCAAGGCGAAGAAGGTCGCGATGAGCGATGGCTTGCGCTTCCTGGGTCGCCACCGTGCCACCTTCACCTGTCATTACCTGGGCTTTTCGTTCTACGCCATGGCCCTGTTCTGCCTGATGAGCTGGAGCCCGGCGCTGTACATCCGCAAGTTCGGCCTGTCGCCCATGGAGGCGGGCTACATGCTCGGCACAGTACTCTTGGTGGCCAACACCGCCGGCGTGCTGTTCGGTGGCTGGCTCACCGATTATCTGGCCAAGAAAGGTCATCAGGACGCTGCCATGCGCACTGGCGTCATCGGTGCCCTCGGCATGGCGGTGCCGGCCGTGCTGTTCTCGCAAGTCGATCAACTGTGGTTGTCGGTGACTCTGTTGGTGCCGGCGATGTTCTTCGCTTCGTTCCCGATGCCGGCGTCCACGGCAGCCATGCAGATCCTCGCGCCGAATCAGGTGCGCGCACAGGTCTCGGCGGTTTTCCTGCTGATCAGCAATCTGCTGGGATTGGGGCTGGGCACCACGCTGGTGGCACTGTTGACCGACCGTTACTTCGGCTCGCCGGCGGCGGTGGGTTCGTCGATGTCGCTGGTGATCGCCGGTGCATCGGCCTTGACCGTACTTCTGCTGTGGCGTGGTTGCCGTCATTTCCGCGAAAGTTATGCCCGTGAGTACCCGACCCGGGCTTGATGGGGCATAGTTCATGATCGGCGCCTCGGCCTCGCTCCCTTTTGAAGGAGCGGGGCTGAGCCGCTTCAGATCGGGAGAACCCTCGATGTTGAATGACGTACACCTGCTGGAGCGGCACAGCCTGCTCAGCTCGGCCGATTACCGTGAGATCCAGGACAAGGTCAGCCAATACCTGTGCCCGCACAGCTTCAACGTGCTGCGTGACGAGCCGATTCACACCCGGCTCAACGGCGTATTCTTCGGCGATTCGGCGCTGCTCGACTTGCGCTATGGCGCGCCGGTGGAAATCACCATCGGCGACATTGCCGACCAGTACCTGTTTCGCATTACCTTGCAGGGGCACTGCGAAGTGGCCCACGGGCGACGCAGCGCGGCGATGCAGTCGGGCTGCTTGAGCGTTTCCTCGCCGTTCGCGCAAAGCCGCATCGTTACCGATGGCGAGTGCCGCAACCTGATCTTGCGCGTCGACCGGGATGCCCTGGAGACGCAACTGCAACGCCTGCTCGGCCGCAGCCTGCGGCAGTCAGTGATCTTCGATGTCAGCGTCGACCATTTGGGCGCCGGCGTCGTCAGCCTCTATCACACCCTGGACTATATCTGTCGGCTGTACGGCAGTGGCGTGGACGGTTCGCGCCTCGCCAGCGGCTTGTCCGAATACTTGATGCAACTGCTGCTCACGCAGTTACCGCATAACTACTCGGCGGACCTCTTGATCGACGCGCGCGCGCCGCTGCCGCACCACGTGAAGAAGGCCCGCGACTACATCGAGGAACACCTCGACCAACCGATCAGCCTGACCACCCTGAGCGAGCTCTGCGGTGTCTCGGTGCGCACCTTGCAGAACGGCTTCAACCAGTTCCTCCAACAGGCGCCGGTCGAGTACATCCGTGACCGGCGCCTGGCGGTGATCCATGAGTCGCTGAAGCAGGGCAGGGCCGGTGAAACCGTCACCGACATCCTTTTGCGTCACGGCATCAACAGCTTCGGGCATTTTTCCAGCGCCTATCGGCAACGTTATGGCTGCCTGCCGTCGGACACCCTGCGGCGACAGAAGCACTAAGACTTCTGCGTAATCCGTAACACGGTTGCGCAATCGGATAAGCCTGTGGCGGTACGCCTCGCTAGCATCGAGTCACTTACAAGAGGAGTGGCTCCATGAAGATTACAGTGCTGGGTGGTGGACACGGCTGTTACGCCGCTGCTGTGGAAATGGCTGAAAAGGGGCATCAAACTCGCCTGTGGCGTCGCGACGGTGCAGCGCTCAAGGAGCTGCTGGCGATCGGTAGCCTGACCATCAAGGACTACAAGGGCACTCGCAAATTATCCGTCGGCCAGCAGGGCGACAAGCTATCGTTCACCGACAACCTGGCCGAAGCACTGGCCGACGCGCAATTGGTGATCATCCCGCTGCCGTCGACCTCCCACGAAGACCTGGCCAAACAGGTTGCGCCGCACCTGCACGACGGTCAGGTGGTGTTCCTGCCACCGGGCACATTCGGAAGCTATGTGTTCGCCAAGGCCATGGCCGATGCGGGCAATCAGAGCAAGGTCGCCTTCGCTGAAACCGGCACGTTGCCGTATCTGGTGCGCAAGCACGGCGCCAGTGACCTGGTGATCAGTTGCTACGCCACCCGCCTGCCGACCGGCGTGTTCCCGAGCAACCTGTCCGAACACGCTTTCGCGGTATTGCGCGAAGCCTACCCAAGTGTAGAGCCGATTGAAGATGCCCTCAGCGGTGCGTTGATGAACGCCGGTCCAATCATTCACCCGCCGCTGATCATGATGAACGCCGGTCCCCTTGAGCATTTCGAGTCCTGGGACATTCACAACGAAGGCACCCAACCGTCGATTCGTCGCGTGACCAACCAGCTCGATGCCGAACGCATGGCCGTGCGCGAAGCATTGACCTACGGCGCACCGCACTTTCCCCTGGCCGACCACTACAACACCACCGAGGGCGAGGAGTGGATGTACGGTCGCGGCGCCCATGGCAAGTTGACCGACAGCGGCGACTGGCGCGAAGACATCGACCTGCAAAAGCATCGCTATATGCTTGAAGACACGCGTTTGGGCTTGTCATTCCTGGTGTCCGTCGGCCGCTGGGCCGGTGTGCCGACGCCGGTTGCGCAGGGTTTGCTGAGCATTGCTTCGGTTGTCGCCGAACGTGATCTCTACGCAGAAGGCCGTACCCTGGAAAACCTCGGTCTGGCCAAACTGAGTCGGGCGCAGATGACCGAGCTTCTGACCAAGGGTTACAACTGATGAACGCCGCGCTGCCCCAAGTCAGCGTGGTCGGCGCCGGCCGGATGGGCGAGGGCATTGCCCTGGCGTTCATCCATGCCGGTCTGCCGGTGACCCTTATCGACATCAAGGATCGCGCCGAAGATGAGCGGCACGGCTACTTCGAACGTGTGCGAAGCAGTATCCGCCGCGAACTGCAAATGCTGGTGCGCCTCGGCGTGTTGAATCTGGAGCAGGCGGACATCGCGCTATCGCGGTTGACGCTGCAAGCCAGGACCCAGTCCGCTGAGGCATTGCGCGAGTGCGACCTGGTGTTCGAAGCCGTGCCGGAAGTCATCGAGGTCAAGCAGGAGACTTTTGCCTGGATCAGCGAGCACGTCCCGGCGGCGACCATCATCGCGTCGACCACCTCGACTTTTCTGGTCACCGAGCTGAGCGAAATGGTCAGTGAGCCGCAACGCTTCGTGAACGCGCACTGGCTCAACCCTGCGCACCTGATGCCACTTGTGGAAGTCAGTCGTAGCGACGCAACCTGCCCGCAAGTGGTCGAGCGCCTGCTGCAATTGCTCAAGCGCATCGGCAAGGTGCCGGTGGTGTGCAATCCGGTGGCCGGCTACATCGTGCCGCGCATCCAGGCACTGGCGATGAACGAAGCCGCACGGATGGTGGAAGAGGGCGTGGCCAGCGCAGAAGACATCGACACCGCAGTGCGCGTCGGCTTTGGTTTGCGCTTCTCGGTGCTGGGCTTGCTGGAGTTCATCGATTGGGGCGGCGGCGACATTCTCTACTACGCCTCGCGTTACCTGAGTGGCGCGCTGGCACCGCGTTTCGAGTCGCCACAGGTGATCGCCGACAACATGCAAAACGGCCGCAATGGCTTGCGCGATGGCCAGGGTTTTTACGATTACCGTGACCTGGATGTGGACGCCTACAAGCAGCAACGTCTCGGCGACTTTGTGCGCAAGCTGGAGTTGTCGGGGCTGACGCCGGCGTTCGATGGTGCGTTGAAATAGCCTTGAGCATCAGGGCCCGGCTGTCGGGCCCTGACTATGCGAGGTTTCAAATTACAGAGCACATTCTGTCTTTCGACTAGTCGTCTACAGTCCAAGTATTAGAAGAACCCCAATGGATTGATGTCGTAGCTCACCAGCAGGTTTTTGGTCTGCTGATAGTGATCGAGCATCATCTTGTGGGTTTCACGGCCGACGCCGGATTTCTTGTAACCGCCGAACGCGGCGTGAGCCGGGTACAGGTGGTAGCAGTTGGTCCAGACACGACCGGCCTTGATGGCGCGGCCCATGCGATATGCACGGTTGATGTCGCGGGTCCAGAGGCCGGCGCCCAGGCCGAACTCGGTGTCGTTGGCGATGGCCAGGGCTTCGGCTTCGTCCTTGAAGGTGGTGATGCTCACCACCGGGCCAAAGATTTCTTCCTGGAACACACGCATTTTGTTGGTGCCCTTGAGCAGGGTCGGCTGGATGTAATACCCGCTCGCCAGGTTGCCTTCGAGTTTTTCCACCTTGCCGCCAGTCAGCAGCTCGGCGCCTTCGCCCTTGGCGATTTCCAGGTACGAAAGGATCTTGTCGAATTGCTGCTCGGAGGCCTGGGCGCCGACCATGGTGTCGGTGTCCAGCGGGTCGCCACGTTTGATCGACAGGACTTTTTTCATCACTTCTTTCATGAAGTCGTCGTAGATCGACTCTTGCACCAGCGCGCGGGACGGGCAGGTGCAGACTTCGCCCTGGTTGAAGAACGCCAGCACCAGGCCTTCAGCGGCTTTTTCGATGAAGGAAGGCTCAGCCTTCATGATGTCTTCGAAGAAGATGTTCGGCGACTTGCCACCCAGCTCTACGGTGGACGGAATGATGTTTTCGGCCGCGCATTTCATGATGTGCGAGCCGACCGGGGTCGAGCCGGTGAACGCGATCTTGGCGATGCGCTTGCTGGTGGCCAGCGCTTCACCGGCTTCTTTGCCGAAGCCTTGCACGATGTTCAGCACGCCGGGTGGCAGCAGGTCGCCAATCAACTCGACCAGCACGGTAATGCCCAGTGGCGTTTGCTCGGCAGGCTTGAGCACCACGCAGTTACCGGCAGCCAGGGCCGGGGCGAGTTTCCAGGCAGCCATCAGGATCGGGAAGTTCCATGGGATGATCTGCCCGACCACGCCCAGCGGTTCATGGATGTGATAGGCCACGGTGTTGCCGTCGATTTCGGCAGCGCTGCCTTCTTGGGCGCGGATGCAACCGGCGAAGTAGCGGAAGTGGTCGGCGGCCAGCGGAATGTCGGCGTTGAGGGTTTCACGCACGGCTTTACCGTTGTCCCAGGACTCGGTGATCGCCAGTAGTTCCAGGTTCTGTTCGATGCGGTCGGCGATTTTCAGCAGCACCAGCGAGCGCGCCTGGGCGGACGTGGCGCCCCAGGCATCGGCTGCCGCGTGGGCAGCGTCCAGGGCCTTGTCGATGTCTTCGGCCGTGGAGCGAGGAAACTCGGCAATGGGCTGGCCATTCACTGGCGAGGTATTGGTGAAGTACTGACCTTTGACAGGCGCGACGAACTCGCCGCCGATGTAGTTACCGTAGCGGTGCTTGAAGGATATGAGGGCGCCGGGGGTGCCAGGATGGGCGTAGATCATGACGAGTCTCTCTTGTTGTTTTTGGTTGTAGCCGTCCGGAGAACGGCCACTGTCACTTAGCCGAACGTGGTCAGGAACCTTGAGGGGTTTCACCGCGTGCCAGGCGGGCATTGATGTCTTCGATGACGGCCGGCAAATCGACGATCGTGTCGATCAGGTAGTGCGGGCGAGAACCTTCGAACATCTTGATGATGCGGGCACGTTCTTCCGCCAACTTGTCGGAGGGCAACGCCTTGTACTGTTCGTAGGTCAAACCCAGAGCGTTGCCGGAGCACGTCAGCGCGACTGTCCACATACCGGCGCTGCGGCCTTCGAGGATGCCGGGCCAGGTGTCGTCGACCTTGACGCAAGCGGCGACGTCGCTGATGCCCAAGGCAATCACGTTAGCCAGAGCCTGGGCGGGGTGTGGGCGGCCATTGGGCACTTCGTCGGTCGCTACCACGTGGTCGGCGACGTAGCCATTGTGGCGCGCCAGTTCCACCACTTTTTCCATGACGACAGCCGGATAACCGGAACAGGATCCGATTTTCAAACCCTGGTCGCGCAGCGCATCGATGGCGTTCAAGGCGCCAGGAATAAGTGCCGAATGCAGCGCAATCTTTTCGATTTGCAGTGGCATGAAACGCTCGTAAAGCGCGGTGACGTCTTCATCGGTCGGTAAGCGATCAAACACCGCACGGTAACGTTCGGCTATCTGTGGCTGATCGCATAAAGTGCGGATGTGGTCCCACTTACCCATGCCCATGGGACCGCGCGCTTCCTCCAGAGAAACCGCCACGCCGAACTCGGCGAACGCCTCGACGAAAATTTGCGTAGGGGCAAAGGAGCCGAAATCGACGACGGTGCCTGCCCAGTCCAGGACCACGGCTTGCAGTTGCGCAGGTTGTTTGTAATGCATGTTGAATCTCCACTTTTGGGTAGGGGAAGGCCGTCCCTCTCACCAGTGAGAAGTAGGCTTATCGATTGTTAAAGTGCGTTACAGAATCAGATAACAGGCGTTGAACTGGCGTCGAACAACTCCGCGATCATCGGCCGGTTTCTGCGAATACCGAGGCAGCACAAGTGGTAGTCGATGGAAAACGGGTGATTTACAAACGTGATCGGTTTTGTGCCCGGGGTTTCGGCGTACTCGACGGCAGAGACAAAGCCAATGCCGATGCCCTTGGCGATGGCATGGACGATGGCTTCGCGACTGTTCAGCTGCATCACGCAGTTGAGCGCGACGTCGAGGCGCTTGCAGCTTTCCTCCACCAACTGACGCGTGCGCGAGCTTTTTTCCCGAAGCACCCATCGTTCACTGCTGATCTGTTCGACGTGTACCTCTTTCTGACTGGCCCAGGGATGGTCATCGCGCACGACAGCAATGATCGGATAGCGCCGGTAAAGTTGTGTATCAAAACGCTGGTCGAATTCGGACAGCGCCAGAATCGCCACATCAATGTCGAAGTTGAAGAGCCGGTCCAGCGTCTCCTTTTCGGGAGAAAACGAGGTCTCCAGTTCGATGTCCGGGTGTCGCTGCATCAATTCATACGTCAGGTTCATCGCTATGGGCGGGGACACCGCGCCCAAGCGCAACATACCGGTCTTGCGTTGCTTGAAACTTTGTAAAAGTTGCACGGCTTCATCCTCTTGGCCGAACAGGCCCTGAGTGATCGCATAGAGCTTGTGTCCCGCCGAACTCATTTCGATAAAGCGGCCGCGACGGTGGAACAGTTCTACGGAATATTTCTTTTCCAGCGCGTTGACCTGTTCACTCACCGTCGGTTGGCCGACGCTCAGGTACTCGGCGGCGAGGGTGAAACTGCCCGTCTTCGCTACTGCATGAAAAGAACGTAGCCACTTGTGGTACTGGTACATAAAAGATCCTGTTCCTGAGCCGCGACCTTGTACTCAACGCCTGATGAACAGCGCGACCACTGCGCTGCAAAGGCAAGCGGTGGTGACCACGATGAAGATCAACGACGTATTGCCGGTACTGTCGAGCATACCGCCGATCAGCGGTTCCGCCAGGCCCGCGAACAGGTAGGACGAGAAGTTCATGACGCCGGTCGCCGTGCCAGCCCGCTTTGCTCCGACCAGGTCAGGGCAGAGCGCCCAGAAACTCGACGCAGGGCCGTAAACAAAGAATCCGCAGAGGAATAACGCGATAAGCCCCGTGGCACTGTGAGGCGCAAGGGTCCACATCCACAGGCTGGTAGCGGCGCCGAGCACCATGTAGAGCATGATCGCCAGGTAGCGTTTGGAACCGAACAGTTTGTCCGAAATCCAGCCATTACTCAGCGCGCCGATGGCCATGCCTACCGGCAGGGCAACGGTGATCCACTTCGGATCGATCATGCTGTCGCCGCTCTTCCAGTTGGCACCCAGAAAGTGCACGGGGACCCACACGATCAGGCCATAGCGAGCGGCGTTCTGAAAACCCAGGGACACTGCGGCAATGATCAAGCGAAAGTTTTTCAGGACCGCCTTGTAGCGTTGTGTGGAGGTCTCGACTTCGCCATGGGCCACTTCGTGATTTTTGTCTTCGGCGTTAGCTACTCCGGTGTCTGCGAGTGGCTCGAAGCCCATATCCTGCGGACGTTCCCGCGCCACCAGATAGAAGATAATCCCGCCCGCCAGCATCAGCAGCACCGGCAACCGAAAGATCCAGCGCCACTCCAGATGCATCACCTCAAGCACCACGATCGAGGTCACGTACGACAGGACCGAGGCGCAACCGGCGGCAAATACGTATAAGCCATACACCTTGCCGCGCTCGCCGGCGCTCCACCAGTTGGAGATCAGCCGACTGCCCGGCGCCCACCCCAAAGCCTGGAAATAACCATTGATGCCCCAGGGCAGGATCAATGCGGAAAAATTGCCTGCGAAGCTGGTCACCCAGTTGGCGGCGCAGGACAACACGGCACCGGCGGTCATGATGCGGCGACCGCCGTACTTATCGGCAAGGTTACCGTTGATGGCCTGGCCGATGGCATAGGCCCAGAGCATGGCTGCCGATGCCCATCCGAGGTGTTCCTTGGTAAAACCGAATTCGGCCTGGATGCCCGGAATGGCGAAACCGAAGGTTTGCCGACCGGTGTAGAAAAACAAATAACAAAACATCGCCGCCAGCAACATTCGCCATTGAGCGACTCGAAATGAGGCGGTGTGTACGGCCAGAGCAGGCATGGTTTGGGCACGATTCATGATCTTTTCCTTATTATTGTTCGCTCTCACCGATTGGCGTCGGCGAGTGCACTCTTTTGTGAGTGCCGCAGGAAATCGTCGCGGCTCGTCATGCCGCTGACAGTGCTTGTTAGGTGTTGGCAGGGTCTACGCAGCTTGAGAGCCGATAAAGTTTTTGCCCCTTGCGCCCTGCATGGCGAAATGAATCATTTGCTCGGCTTGCTCCGCCGTTACGCCATAATCGGAAAACTCCGTTTTCACGCCCAGGCTATGCAGGAATTCACGTAACTGAACCTGTGCTTTGTCCAGGTCGTTGCCGAAAATTCGTTGAAGGATACGGTCGCGCGCTGCATCGTGACCCCAGGCCAGGCCCAGCACCAGCGGCAACGTAAAGGAGCAGGCGATGCCGTGCGGCAGACCGTGATGCAGCGTCATCTCGTAAGAGATGGAATGGGCCAGGGCGGTTTTGGTGTTGGAAAACGCCATCCCTGCCTTGAGGGCGGCCAATGCCATGCGCGAGCGCAGTTCCCTGCTGGAGAGGTCTCGACGCAGCAGCGGCAGGCATTCCAGAATGTCCGCAATAGCGGATATGGCAAAGGTGTCTGAAACCGGGTTGGCATTGATGTTCCAGACTGACTCCAGCGCATGAGACAAGGCATCCAGCCCTGTAGAGACGGTGACGCCGCCAGGGACGGTGAGCATCAGCTCCGGGTCGACAATGGCGACCTTCGGCCAGGTACATTCAAGGTGCAGCGAGTATTTTTTGTGGCTGGCCGAGTCCCAGATCGTCGCCCAAGGCGTCACCTCGCTCCCGGTGCCCGCCGTGGTGGGCGCCGCGATCAGTACTTTGCTGCGCGCCGGGACGAAGGGTTTACCGGTTGCCAGTAACGCGAGCAGTTCATCAAAACGCCCCGATTCGGTACCCACGATCATCGCCTTGGCGGTATCGATGGCACTGCCGCCACCCACTGCAACGACGGCGTGGCATTCGCTGGCCTGCTGCCAGAATCGTTCATAGGTATCGCGTAGCTGGGCCACATCAGGATTAGGCTGGACATCCTCGATCACATACACCAGGCGGTCGCCTAGCAGGTCTTGAATGCGATCAACCAATCCCAGCCCACGCGCCTCGGGAAAGGTCACAAGGGCGACTTTCTGGTTTTCAGTGATGTCGGCAAGTTCATGCAGGCTGCCCCAGCCGAAACGTGTATCAACTGGATTGTGGAATCGGGCAATCATGGCGGGTCCTTTGTTTTTGTTGTTGGAAGTGGCCCCATACTCGGGGTGCTTCAACAACAGCTCAAATCGATAATTCGCAGGCATCAATCGGCCCAACCGATACTTGATTGAATGCGAATGCTTGATTAGAGGACTTGAAGCGCGTTCAAAACCACATGTACCGGCTATCGAGTAAGCCCCGGCTGTGCCGCACCCGCTCTCAGCGCTTTGCTTACCTGGGTTTGAATCTCGTAAGCGGGCGCTTCAACGGCGTTGTAGTCGCGGGTATAGCGCGTGGCAAACTCGCGGACGCCCCATTGCTGGTATTGCTGCACGTGCTTCAACTCATGCGCCCACAGGGCCACATCGTTCAGTGCATCTTCGGCGTTGCGAAAAACGATGATGTCGATCAGCGTGACTGCATTGATATCGGGGTTCTGCAGCATGGTGTTTGCGGCGTTCAGCTCCGCATCATCGCCAACCTTGTAGCGCGCCGAGTCGAGCACTTTAAGGTCGTAGTAGGGTTCGAGTTGGGCGCGGATGTTCAGCGGGATTGTCTGGATATCGCCGGTTGCTGCGGTGTTGCGCGATAGCACGATCCAGCTTTCCAATCCGGTGACAGCCATCTGGTTCACGTTTTCGAAGATCGTCCCGATGTCCTCTTCGGAGCCTGGGGCACAAAAACAAGCGACCACGCAGACCTGGTACTGACCTGCCGGGCAGGCGAGAACAGCGGACGAAGTGCCGACGCCAAAAAGCAGCATTGCGAATGTCAAAACCTGGCGCAAATAGACTGCTGACAATGGGTTCTCCCGCAGGTCAATTTCCCAGATTGCCTGACAACGTCACTATAGCTCCCGAGCCCTTGTCCATATCGCCGTAATCGAGATGGCAAGTAGCAGGTGCCCGACTTTCATGCAGATCTTCCTTGATGGTTGGTTGGGAAACGTAACGTGAGAAACCACAGCACCAACGCTGTCGCGCTGATCAAGGCGCCCAGCAGGCTCACCGCCATCCAGCCCCAAAGCGCATAAACCTGGGTCGCGGTCGCTGCGCCCAGCGCGCTACCGACTGAGTAGAAACACATGTAGGCGCCGACCATGCGACTTTGCGCATCAGGTCGTGCAGCAAAAATGAGGCTCTGGTTGGTGACGTGCACGGCTTGCACCGCGAAGTCGAGCAGGACCACTCCGCAAACCAGCGCGATCAGCGACGTTTCGGCAAAAGAGATGGGCAACCAGGAAAGCGTCAGCAGCCCCAGCGAAATGCCGGTCACGCGTTGTCCCAAACCTTGATCGGCCCAGCGACCGGCTCGTCTGGCCGCCAGGGCACCGGCGACGCCGGCCAGGCCAAACAAGCCGATGGCAGTGTGTGAGAGCGACAGCGGCGGGGCGCTCAATGGCAGCACCATGGCTGTCCATAGCACGGAAAACGCGGCAAAGATCAGCAAGGCCAGCAGACCCCTGATCCGCAAAACCGGTTCGGTCACGAACAGCTTGAACAGCGACCGGATGAGCGCTGGGTAGGCGTGTTGGTTGCGTGGTGTCGTTGCGCCAGGAACCACTTTCCAGAACACCGCCGCGATAGCCAGCATCAATCCTGCGGACACAAAATAAACGGCGCGCCAGCCCGCCAGATCTGCGATCACTCCAGAGGTAAACCGAGCCAGAAGAATACCCAGGACAATTCCGCTGGTGACTGTTCCCACTGCTTGCCCACGTTGTGAAGGCGTTGCCAGCATGGCGGCGTATGCCACAAGCACCTGAACCACCACTGCCAGTAAGCCCATCACGATCATGGCTCCCAGCAGGGCCAGCCACTGTTGTGCTGCGCCCACCGCCGCGAGGGCAACGGCAGACAACAGTACTTGAGTCAAAAATCAGCCGCTTTCGGTTGACCAAATCACCGAGTGGGACGATGAAGAGTAAGCCTAACGCGTAACCAACCTGAGTCGCCGTCACCACCACCCCGATCATTGATGAGGCCACACCCAGGCTCTGGGCCATCGAGTCGAGTAACGGTTGTGCGAAATAGACGTTGGCGACCGCAAGCGCGCAGGTGACGGAAAACAATAATGTGATCGACGGTGAAAGCCCCGGAGACCGATCGATCGTATCCGTAGGTGGCAATCCCGAAGGCTGCCTGGACAAGCGTTTGGTGGCTGAGTCGGTATCTGCTGTCATGAACGCCTCCATGGCGTTAAAGTAGTTTCAATTAAAAACCTGATTCAATTGTTGCTGGATTAGGTTTCAAATTGCAACCACATTGATCGTGATTGATCGACTGGCATGGCAATCCTTATTCAAAAGGTAAATACGATGGTCGATGGTGCTTCACCGCATAGCAGCGAATGCCCGGTAGCAAGAACACTGGAAGTGATTGGGGATCGCTGGTCGCTGATGATCATCCGCGACGCGTTTGACGACATTCGCCGATTCAGCGAATTTCAAAAGAGCCTGGGCGTGGCCAAGAATATTCTGGCCTCGCGCCTGAAAGCGTTGGTTGAGGTCGGTGTGTTCGACGTCCGACCAGCTTCAGATGGAAGCGCCTACAAGGAGTACGTGCTTACGGACAAAGGTCGGGAGATCTTTCCGGTTGTGGTCAGCATGAGGCAGTGGGGCGAACGTTTTCTGTTCCAGCCGGGGGAGACGCGTTCTGTGCTGTTGGACAACGAGTCCAGACAGGTTCTCATGCCGATTGATGTTCGCTCCTCAAACGGTCAGAAACTTGGACCGTCTGACTGCCACAGAGTGAGAGTTGTTGCCGACGAGTCGTGAATCGGCAGCATGGCGCTGCCTGGATCAACTCTCAGAAGAAGTGTTCGATTCCTGACTGGCTTCAGCCTCCAGCTTCAACCGGTCAGCTTTGCTGATGTACTTGGTCTTGTTCTTCGGTGCCAATTTGGCGCTGGCCTTCTTAGCGTTGGCCTTCAATATCTGGTTGAGTTTTTTACGGCGATTCATTTTTGCTACCCGGTTTGTAAGTTGTCGAATGATACCAGCTTGAAATATAGGGCGAGACCCCTGTCAGCGGTGCTGGGTCTGTCTCGCTGAAGGTGAATCAACCCAGCATCCGTTCGGTAAACAGGGTTACAGCGATGATAATCATGGTGGCCCCAGAGAAACGACTGACCATTTGAGCGGCTGCCGGGCGCGCCCGAAGAACGACCTGCGAGCCAAATCCGACCAGTAGGTAGATCACGCCACAACTGACAGTGTGGACAAGCCCGAGCGCAATCATCTGCATCGGTACAGGCCAGGGGGCAGTGGCGTCGGCAAATTGCGGCAGGAGTGCCAGGAACAGCAGGAACACTTTCGGATTCAGCCCGCTGACGCAAAGCCCCTTGAGCGCCCAGCGCTGCCATGAGCCTGACGCCTGAGCGGTATCCGCGTGCGGTGTGGCGGGGCGGGCAAGCATGTTGGCACCCAGCCAAAGCAGATAAGCCGCCCCGGCCACTGTCAGTACAGACATGGCCACAGGATTGTTGGCGAGCAACGTGCCCACGCCACCGGCAACGACCATCGTGGCAATCAAGTGACCGGACAACAGGCCGCCCACGGCGGGTATGACGACGCGATGCCTCAAGCCTGCGGATATCGCGTAGGCCCAATCGGCTCCGGGCGTGATCACGAACAACATGGACACCGCCCAGAAAGCAACAAAGACACTGAAGGTCATAGCGTACCCCGCGTCTGTACGTCATTCACACAGCTATTCATCATTCCGGCCCTCAAATCAACGCCGCCCTTTAATGAGGAGTACGGCTGGTTAATGGTTGGAGGAAGATTAATGAAATATGGTTAGAATTAACTTTCAAAGATGGTCGTTTAGCAGTTGTGGATTGGGAGATTTTTCTACGTGGACAGAACTGACCGGAAGATTCTTGCCGAGCTGCAAAAGGATGGTCGCCTTTCGGTCACTGAGCTTGCCGAGCGTGTAGGCCTGAGCCTCTCACCTTGCCATCGACGAGTGCGGGCACTGGAGGAGTCGGGCGTATTGCTGGGCTATCGCGCGCAGCTTGATCCGGCGGCTCTAGGCCTGAATTTTTCCGCCATGGTGTTTGCCACCCTCAGAGAAGGCGACCGGCAAGCCGTCGATGCCTTCGAAACGGCGCTCGTTGAGATACCCCAAGTGGTCGATGCCCAGAGGTTATTTGGGGAGCCGGACTACCTGCTGCACGTCATCACCCAGGACTTGCCAGCCTTTCAAAGGCTCCACGATGAAAGCCTTTCGACGTTACCCAATGTGCAACGGCTGACCTCGACGCTGGTTATGAAACGGGTGGTGCAGGATCGACCGCTGCCGTTGTGAGAGTGGGAGTGGTTGGCTGGGTTTCGCGTTCCAGACAGGGTTTTGCGTCAGTCGGGAATGACTGCGATTGGCTGACAGGAAGGGGGCGGGAATGGTTGAAAACGACCCAAAACAGACATTACGAAAGTGCGTTGAGAGTCGTGCCTCAGCCGTTCCGGTTTCAAGCTATTGCGATACTTGCGCCAAAGCACATCTGCGCCAAGAAAATTCGATTGGCAGACCAGACACTTGCCGGCAGTAAGCCCTAACTATTGATTACTCAGTGTAATAGGTGAAATGCAATTCAGGGACTCTATCGTTTCCTGCTCTAGTAATAAGATGGCCCCAACAAACCATCCCTACTGGAGAATCGCGTGAAAAAAACTATTCTTGCTGTCCTGCTAGCCGCTGCCGCTAACTATGCCAACGCCGGCACGGTGTTGGTTGTACTGTCGGATCAGGATCAACTGGACCTGAAAGACGGCAAGGTCATGCAAACAGGTTTCTTCCTGAACGAATTGATGCAACCTGTGCAGACCTTCATCGCGGCGGGTCAAACCGTCGTATTTGCCACCCCTAGCGGCAAGGCGCCAACCGCGGATCAGAAATCCAATGATGTGAGCTTTTGGGGCGGCGATGAAAAGGCCCGTCAGGAAAGTCTCGCGCTGCTGGACACGCTGAAGCTGACCTCGAAGAGCGGCTCGCCGGCAATCAGCTTCGCGCAGGTTCAGAAAATCGGCTACGACAAGTTCGATGCCGTATTCGTGCCTGGCGGCCATATCCCGATGCAGGATCTGCTGAAGGACAAGCAGCTGGGCCAACTGCTGACCAACTTCCATGAAAAAGGCAAGATCACCGGCTTTACCTGCCATGGCACCATAGCCATGTTGTCGGCAATCCCGGACGCGCACGGTTTTGTCTCCGCGCTGGAATCGGGCAAACAGCCGGCAGCGCCAGCCAATTGGATTTACAAGGGGTACAAAGTGACCGCCTTCACCGACGCGGAAGAGGAGCAGGCCAAAGGTTTCCTCGGCGGCGGCCATATGAAGCTGTTCCCGCAGGATGGCTTGACGGCAGCCGGTGCCAACTTCTCCGAAGCCAAGCCATGGAGCGAGAACGTGATCGAAGACCGCGAAGTCATTTCCGGCCAGAACCCACAGTCGGCCAAGGCAGTCGCCGTGGCCATGTTGGCAAAAATGAAGTAATCCTGGGCAGCCGTTCCGGGCAAGCCAAGCCGGAGGTGCTGCGAGTCGATCTGCCCTGACTCCAGCACCCCGAAACCGGTTGGCGTACCGGTAATAATGGCGTCGTAATCCACTAACTCGTCAGGCGTCTGATCCGCGTGATCATCGAAGGGCTTGGCCGTAAGGATTGCGACTTGTTTGTGCCTCAAATTTGAGCAGTGATCTTTCGAAGCGCCTGCTCGTAGTAATCCGCCGTTTGCGCGCCAGTGATTACTTGACGGCCGTTGATCACGACGACAGGAACGGAATGAATACCGCGGCTGGTGAAATAGATCTCACGCTCACGCACTTCGTTGGCATACAGATTTGACGAAAGAACTTGGTAAGCCAGTTCTTCAGACAAACCAACACTGCTTGCGATGCTGGCCAGCGTTTTGTGTGAACTGATGTCCTGACCATCGGTGAAGTAGGCAGCGAAAAGTGCAAGGGAAAGAGGGCGCTGCATTCCCTCAAGATCGGCCCAAAACATCAATCGATGCGCATCAAACGTATTGTAAAAATGGGTTCTTTTATCGAAATCAAAGTGAAATCCAACGCTGTTTCCGCCAGAGCGAATACTGTCCTGACCTCGCGCGATGTCTGCAGCGTTACTTCCGTATTTCTGCATGATGTGCACGACCGCGTTTTGCCCACCCTGAGGCATATTCGGGTTCAACTCGAAAGGTTCGAAATTGATCTCGACGACTGCTTCATCTGCCAGGCGCTGAATAGCTTGTTCCAAGGCGCCCAGGCCAATTGCGCACCAGGGGCAGACAACGTCGGAAATGAAATCAATGTGTATAGGCGTGCTCATGGTGAGTCCTCTGCTTTCAAGTGAATCGTTGGGCAAGGCTGCGACGGCCAGCCAGCAGCGGTCGGATGATTGTTTAAAGGAGAAGTAATCTTGGCGGTATTTCTGAAGAACAATGGATCACTATATTTATGTTGGGTTTTCAGATAAATGGACAATTTGAAATATCAGTTGATACATGGTGTAACTAATCATGCGCACCACTTTTACAATTGGGGAATCGCCCAATAGTTACCCAGGCAATAAAACAGTTCGGGACATGCTAGAAGTCATTTGCAACACTTCACCAATGGCTGCAATTGGCCCGTTGCTCACTGTCGTTAAGGGCTTAAACCACTGTGGATTCTTTCGGGCGTTATGTCCCGCTACAACGTAAGTATGCACTGGAGTAAAGCTACCAATGGAAGCCAACCGATTCGGTGACATCGCTGCGTTTGTCTGCGCTGTGAAGGCTGGAAGTTTTACCTCCGCAGCCGCCTCACTTGGTCTGACCCGATCGGCTGTAGGTAAAAGTATCGCTCGTCTTGAAGGTCGGATGGGAGCACGGCTGTTAAATCGCACGACGCGCAAACTGAGCCTGACTGATGAAGGGCAGGTCGCCTATGAGCGCTGGAAGCAAATTCTCGAGGACCTTGATGAGGTGGATGCAACCATGGCCTTGCGCCGTGGGCGACCGACCGGCACGTTTAAACTCACAGCCCCACTTTCCTTCGGCCAGCGTCATATCCTGCCGATTCTGGATGCTTATCTGAAACAGTGGCCTGAGCTTCGCGCAGACGTCTGGTTTACTGATCGTTATGTCGACCTGGTAGATGAAGGTATCGACATAGCCATCCGCATTGGCACGCCAAAAGATGATTCACAACTATTGACCCGCACCGTGGGTTGGCAGCAGTTCGCAACGTGTGCCTCGCCGTCTTATTTGGCCCGTTGCGGTGTACCGCAAACACCTGAGGAACTTGTCGGGCGTGACACCATCGCTTTCATCAGTGGCCAGGCCAGTGTCTGGCGTTACCAGACACCCACCGGCCTTTATTTGTACGAACAGCCAGGTCGGCTAAACATCGACAGCTCTGAAGCCATGCGCGAAGCGGCGCTGACGGGCATTGGCCTGATTCACTTACCGACCTATATCACTGGAAACGACTTGCGCGAGGGGACGTTGGTGGAAGTACTCAAACCTTACCGTGCACAACCCGATCCCATCCGGGTTGTCTACCCGAGCAAGCGCCAATTGTCCCCGCGCGTGCGCGCGTTTATTGACCTGTTGATTGAGCGCTGGGAATCAGGAGTGCCTTGGGAAGCCTGAAAAATATTGGGGACTCAGTGGACCCTGTGATGGTCTGTTGGTGTGGTTTATCCGAGATGAGGATTCAATAAATATGTCAGTCATCGTCACCCACCGAGACTGCCATCATGACTATCGCCACCCAACGCTCGCCACAAGTGCAACCTGCCGCCTTACCGACGGCCCATCCTGCGCTTGAACGTCACCCCGGTTTTCAACGCCTGTTTCGACCACAGGCGCTGACGGTGGGTCTGATTTTGCCCCTCGAAACCCACGCCGGCCGAGCGGCACCGACCATGCGTGGTCACGTGGAAATGGCACAACGCGCCGAGGCGCTAGGTTTTGGCGCGCTGTGGATGCGTGACATTCCTTTCTTCGACCCGGAGTACAACGATGTGGCGCACATCTTTGAACCCCTGGTTTACATCGGCTTTCTCGCCGCCGCCACACGCAGCATCGTCCTGGGAACCACCGGTATCGTGCTGCCTACCCATGAGCCCATGTATCTGGCCAAGCAGGCGACGTCCCTGGATCAGTTGAGCGAAGGGCGCCTGGTGTTGGGGCTGTCCTCGGGCGATCGATACAGCGACTACCCGATGCTGGGTATCGATTTTGAAACCCGTGGTGAACGCTACCGTGACGCCTTTTCGGTGTTCCGCATCCTGATCGAGCAGGACTTCCCGCGCTTTCGTTCCGAGCGATTCGGTGGCTCATCCGGCAATCTCGACCTGGTACCGAAAGCGCCGTATGGGCGCGTCCCTTCAATCGCTGTCGGCCAGGCGCAGCAAAGTATTGAATGGTTGGCCGAACACCTTGATGGCTTTCTGGCCGGTGTGCAAAGCCCCGAGCGGCTGGCATCGTTGGGCGAGACCTGGCACGCCAAAGTGCGCGAGTTCGAAGGTCGCAACGCGTTCAAGCCGTTAGGGTTGGGCGGTTATTTCGACCTCAGTGATAACCCGGACCAGCCATTCCAGCGCATCCAGGGTGGCTTCCGGGCCGGGCGCAACGGCCTGCGTAACTACCTGGAGCAAGCGCAGGCAGCCGGTGTTTCGCATATCGCGCTCAACCCAAAGGTCAGTCGCCAGCCCTATGGCGAGATTCTTGACGAGCTCGGCGAGCACATCTTGCCGCACTTCCCGTCGCACGTTTGAGGCCCAACGCACTGCCGGAGGATCAATGTTTGTTCGTCGCAACACGGTCGGGCATGTGTATCAGGTATCAGACAGGAGTGGCAGCTCACTTGTAGGATAACGAGACAACCGCCACTCTTCTAATCGACATTAGAAGAAATCAATTTCGTAGCCGAATCGGGATGCTGCACTGACGATATGCTGCCCCATGATCTGACGTGCCGCCGCCGCATTCCCATCGGTCAGCGCCTGCACCAGGTCTTCATGCTCACCGCGTGCTGCATGCGGAATATTGCTGAACACAGGACCTCGTCGCGCAAAGTTCATGGTGATCAGTGCCCGCATCGGCTCGAGCACTGTGCGAATCATTGTCTCGAGATAGTCATTGCCGGACGCCGCGGCCACGGCCCGATGGAAGTCGAGGTCGGCGTTCACAGTGTCCAGCGTAGGTTCCCCTACGTATTGCATTCGCAGGACCGCAGCCTGGATCGTTTTCAGCTTTTGGGGCGTCATGTGCGACGCCGCAAGCGCGGCAGCCTGGCTTTCCAGGACGGCCCGCACTTCGAACATGTTGCGAATCGTATTGTCACCGTCCAGCAACGGCGCGCTGTCGCGCTCGGGCGAAATCTCCGGCGATGGGGCTGCGGCCGAGACAAATACGCCAACGCCTTGGCGGGACTGGATCAACCCCTGAGCTCGAAGCGTGGCAATCCCTTCGCGCACGACGTTCCTGCTGACGCCAAAGTTTTGCGAGAGAAACTGCTCGGTTGGCAACCGGTCTCCCGGGCGTAGTCGGCCGGACGCAATCTCGTCGCTCAACGAGCGGGCGATGTGCTCAGCCAGATGAGGACGCCGCGCCACGGGTTGCACATTCATTTCACTCATTCTTTTCATCCCTTCCACTTGTCTTCTTAATCTACATCAGAAGACTTGTTCCCAACAGTTAAAACTGAATTTCACTGTGACTAAGAAAATTAATAACCAACAAAAACATATAGTTAGGTGATATTTAGACCAAGGTCTAGCAAAAAGCAACAGTTGTTCAGTTGAAGGACAACAGGACGTCATGTACGTTGTCCTCAACCCGGCACGAGCGAAATCCGAAAATCGCCGCGCCATCCTGCAACCTGCTTGAGGCGAAGTCCTATGAAAATTGCCAGCATCGAAACCATTCCGCTTCGGATTCCCTTCACTACGGGTGGTCCGTCGGCGGGCGGGGTCTGGGGCCCGAAAGACCTGCAGATGGTCGATTCCCTGGTGGTTAAAATCACCACGGACGAGGGTATCGTCGGCTGGGGCGAAACCTTCGGCTTCACCGCGATACCAGCAGTGCAAGTCGTGATCGACACGATCCTCACGCCTGAGCTGATCGGCAGTGATGTGACGCGGCGCGAAAAACTGCAGGGGGATCTGCAGAAGAAGTTTCACGTCTTTGGGCGCAGCGGCGCATTCATCTATGGCCTGTCAGCGATTGACATCGCGCTGTGGGATATCGCCGGCAAAGCGGCTGATAAACCGATCTACCAATTGCTGGGTGGCAGCGAAGCCACGTCGCTGGCGGCATATGCAAGCTTGATCCGCTATGCCGACCCTGAACTGATTCGGGTCAATGTGCAGCGCGCGGTCAACAGCGGTTTCCGTCATCTCAAGTTGCATGAAGTGAATGCAGATGTAATCCGCGCCGCGTGCGAAGCCGCCGGTCCCGGCGTGGAAATCACCCTTGACGTCAACGCTCCGTGGTCGGTTCGCGAAGCGCTCGATATGACCGAGAAGCTACGTCCGTTGAATCTGCGCTGGATCGAAGAACCGGTGTGGCCGCCGGAAGACTATGCGGGTCTGGCGAGGGTGCGCCAACACGGCGGCATTCCGGTTGCGGCTGGCGAGAACGCTTCGACGCTGATGGACTTCCAGCATCTGCTTGAAGCCGGCGCGGTCGATTTCATCCAGCCCAGCCCGGCAAAAATGGGCGGCATCACCGAACTGCAAAAAGTCTATGCGCTGGCCAATGCGCATGGCGTCACCGTGATGGTCCACGCCTTTTATGACGGCCCGGGACTGTTGGCCGCCGTGCATGGCAGTGCCGCCCTCGGCGGCGCGAAGTCCTTGGTCGAATGGCGCTACTTCGATCTCGAAGCGCAGCTCTATGGCGACGCCATCATTCCGCGTAACGGCCGTATCGACGTACCCCAAGGGCCGGGTCTCGGAATCGAGCCGGACCAGGACGTCATTCGGGACTATCGCTTCAAACCCTAACCGTAACGGCCGCCTGGCCATTGCCGCGTTGATCGAGGCCGCCGTATCGGCGTCGATCAACCACGACGACATTCTTGATAAAAATAAATACGAGGATTGAGCACATGTTAGACAGAATCGTAGGGCCAATTTTGCCCGTCGCCTTTGTGATCGCGCTTGGCTACATCGCCGGCAAGCGCGGACGGCTTACCCATTCGGACAGCCTGCTGATCAGTCGGCTGGTACTCGGCTGGATTTTCCCGGCACTGCTGTTTGTCGGGATGGCAAGCACGCCTCGTGAACAGCTCTTCGACTTCAAATTCGTCGTGGCTACGTTTATCGGCATTATGGGCATGTACACGATAGCGCTCGCAATCGGCTGGTTCACCACGCGCAATCTCAAGGTCGCAACGCTCAAGGGCTTCGTCAATGGTTACCCGGACGCGGCCTTCATGGGCATCCCGATCCTCGCAACGATGTACGGAGCCGGCAGCATTTATTCGGTGCTGGTGCTGAACCTGGTCGCAAGCCTGGTGATGATCCCCCTGACGACCATGTTGCTCACCATTGCCGATGGAAAGGGCAGTGGCACTCAGGCGTTCGTGTCGAGCCTGTCGGGAGCGGTACGCCGTCCGCTGATGTGGGCACCGGCCCTTGGCATTCTGATTTCGCTGCTGCAGGTCAAGCTGCCGCCGATTGCTGCGGAGTCACTCAATCTTCTCGGCAAGGCAACGCCTGGCGTATCCCTGCTGTGCCTGGGACTGATCATGTCGTCCGAGAAGTTGAAAATGTCAGGTGAGGTGTGGGGCAACCTTGGGCTCAAGTTGTTCGTTCACCCGGTGTTGATGTTCGCCGCCACTGTGGTACTTGGCACCCATGGACTTTATGCCCAACAAATGATCCTGCTTTGCGCGCTTCCGTCGGCGACCATCCCGGCGATGTTCGCGAACCAGACCGGCGCCTATCAGAGTGAAGCCGCGACCTCCATCCTGGTCAGTACGGTGCTGTCGATCGTGACGTTCTCTTTCGCGATCTACCTGATTGATGGAGGGCTTGCTGCAGCTTGACTGCTGGTGACGGATGGCGGGGTATGAAGCACTCGTGTCGAAATACCACGCCTGGTTTGGTTCCGTACCCTGCCGTTTGGAGTGAGCACAGCGCACGTAAAGCCAGTTAAGGCGGTGGAAATTCCTGTCAAGAGTGCCAAGACGAATGCCGAGGCAGTCCGGATTTTCCGCGCGGTACGCGTAGATCGGAAATGCTCTCGGCCGATGGGAGCGTTTGCCGCGTGCGCCGACCCGCTTGCCTTGCCACAACTAATACAGTGGCAATATCCAAAGTCCCCGAGTTCGGCAGTGAGCTCATACTGTATTCGCTGGCAGAGGCAACTACCTTTGTGCATACAGTTAATAGCTGAATCGCCTTGAGTGCGACGGGCCTTCTGACCGGCCGCTTCTGGCCGATTGCTGCCAGACACGAAGGGCTGCAAACAATCCATTGCAGACATTCGTTAGATTGAACATCTGGCTAGATGACCAACTTTTTTAGGTCGCACCGGGCATCCGATTTAAAACGGACGAGCACTGCAAGCCTCATCAATGATGTCGATAAAGTCATCGTGGGACACCGGTTTGCTTACGTGGTAGTTGAAGCCCGACTGTCTGGCTTTCTTCTGGTCATTGCTGGTGGAATAGCCGGTGAGGGCGATCGCGGGGGTGTGTTTCAGATGAGTGATCTGGCGGATGGCCTGGATGAGTGCGTGGCCATCCATGACCGGCATGCCGATGTCGGAAATGATCACGTCGTAGTTTCCATCTTTCGCTGCCTTCAGCGCCAATAGTGGGTCGCTGAAGGCTTCCACGTGGGCGTCCTCCATTTCCAGCAGCATCTGCAGCACATCCATTACATCCTTGGAGTCATCGACCAACAGCACCTTATGACCTATGAGGCGCCCCGATTGCCCGGAAGTTTTCGGTTGGTTGTCTGCCTGCTGGTGGGGCTGGCACAACGGCAGTCGGATGGTGAAGGTGCTGCCTTGACCAATGCCTGCGGATTGCACGTCAACCGTGCCGCCATGGGCTTCAACCAGTTGCCGCACCAGTGACAGGCCAATGCCCAGACCTCCGCGCTGTTGGACGGTATGTTGGTTATCCGCCTGGCTGAAGAGGTCAAAGACTTTGTGCAGGTTGTCCTGTTCCAGGCCAATGCCGCTGTCGATGACATCCAGTTGCGCCATGTCGCCGACGCGTTGGGCAATCAGTTCGACGCGACCATCCCTTGGGGTGAATTTCAATGCGTTGTTCACCAGGTTCCAGATGATCTGTTCCAGGCGAGTGCTGTCGGCATCGACCACTAGCGGCGGTTCCGGAGGCTGCGGCACTTGCAGTATGACCTCGCACGGGTGTTGGTCGTTGGTCACCACGGTATGGATGTCCTGAAGTATCCGTCCGAGGTCCACTGCCTGTTTCTTCAGTTTGAGCTTGCCGGTGCGCACCCGGGCCACGTCCAGTAGATCGTCAATGATCCGGGATTGGCTAGTGACTGCATCGCAAATGGTATTCACCGCTTTCATCGCCGGGCCGACGGCTTTGGCCATTGGCAGGCGCCGTAGCAGTTCGGCATTGAGCTGAATGAGGTTGAGCGGGTGCTTGAGTTCGTGGGACATCACCGCGAAAAATTCATCCTTGAGATGGCTGCTGGTCTGGGTTTCGGCCAGCCGCTGACTTTGTTCGTCATGCATGCGTTTGTGCCCGGTCAGGTCGCGGGCAATCTTCACATAGCCCTTGAGACTCTCGCCTTCGAGCAGTGTCACCTCGCCGCTGCAGTAGAATCGACTGCGGTCCTTGCGCAAGTGCCAGCGTTCGTCTTCGCCACGGCCATGCTCGCGCGCGGCGCGCAGCTCAGTTTCCGGTACGCCTTCACTGCGGTCCTCGGGCGTAAAAATCAGGTCATAATAGGCGCCGAGCACTTCCTCCTTGGCATAGCCGAAAATCAGCTCGGCTCCAGTGTTCCAATCAGTAATCACGCCATGATCATCCAGAATGATGATCGCGAAATCGTGGGTGCTTTCGGCAACCAGGCGCATGCGCTCTTCGCCCAGGCGCAATTCATCCTCGGCGGCGCGACGCTTGGTGATGTCGATGAAGGTCAGCACCGTGCCATCGATATGATCCTCGCTGGAGCGGTAAGGCAGCAGTCGAGCGATGTACCAGCGATGGTCGCTGCTACAGACCTCGCGCTCGATCATGTTCAGCGACTCGAACACCGTCACTGCATCTTCGGCCATCTCCAGATAGTCCAGCCGGTGGGTGATGTCCATCAGCGAACGCCCGGTGTCGACGGGCAGCATGCTGAAGATTTCGGTGGCGCGTGGGGTGAACCAGCGGATGCGCATGTTGCGATCGACGAACACCGTGGCAATGTCGGTAGAAGCAATGAGGTTGGTCAGGTAATCGTTGATCTTGTCGGTCTCTTCAACCTTGGTCTTGAGTTCGTAGTTGACTGTCAGCAACTCCTCGTTGATCGACTGCAACTCTTCCTTGCTGGTTTCCAGTTCTTCGGTGGCCGAGCGCAGCTCTTCGTTGATGGCCTGCATTTCTTCGTTGGACGCCTTGAGCTCTTCGCTGGAGACTTCCGATTGTTCGATGGTCTCCTGCAAATGCAGCTTGGTACGCTGAAGCTCTTTCTCGAGGATGCCAAGCATCTGGTTATCGGTCTGGTTGGCGGCGACATCCAGCAGTTCGTGGGATTCGACCTCTTTCTCTTCGAAGATCACCAGCACATATTCGCTTTCGGATTCCTCGTCTTTGTAAGGATGCGCGGTGAGGTCAACCAGGTATTTGCGCTTTTCGCGCTCGATGCGCACTTTGCGCGAGGTGACCGGGATCCCGCCTTGGTGGACCTGGGATAAAGTGGTACGAATTTCCAGACGCAGGTCCGGATGGGCCAGGGTCAGCAGGTTGCGTGAGATTTCCCCTGCCACATAGCGCAGGAAACGACCGGCGCCTTCACTCATATGCAGGATGTTGGCGTTGGCATCGACGATGATGCTTGGCGGGACAGCCTTCTCCAGCGCACGCAGGTGAATATCGGCAAATGAAACCTTGCGGGCTACCGCCGGTTCCTGGGGACGAGTGGTGAGCGTGGTGCGCGCGTAGCCGCCTCGCGGCATGGCCGGGGCGCGTCGGGGGCTGCTGGACACGCTTTTGGCGCGGAAAATCCGGTTGCGCTTGTCCACGGGGGTGAACAGGTCAAGGCAGCCGTCGGCGGATTCCGAGGTGCCGAGGAATAGATAACCGCCCGGACGCAGGGCAAAATGGAACATCTGCATGATGTCGCGCTGCACTTCGCGATCGAGATAGATCAGCAGGTTTCGGCAGACGATCAGGTCGATCTGTGAAAAGGGCGGATCGAGCAACAGGCTGTGCTTGGCGAACAGGACTTTTTCGCGGACCTCCTTGTTCACCCGGTAGTGCTGGTTTTCCCGGATGAAATACTGGCGCATGCGCGTCGGCGGCACGTCCGTGATGATCGCCTCTGGGTAGACGCCGTTTCGTCCGAAGGCGATGGCGCGATCATCGATGTCGGTGGCAAACACCTGCAGCCTGGCTGGGCAGGCTTCCAGGGCCATCTGCTCGGTCAGCAGGATCGCCAGGCTGTAGGCTTCTTCGCCGGTCGAGCAGCCTGCCGACCAGACGCGAACTTCATCGCGATGCGGCTGGCTGTCCTGCAGCGATTTCAACAGATTCGGAATGACGTCGCGTTCCAGCGCTTCGAAAGCTTCGCGATCGCGGAAGAAATTGGTGACACCGATCAGCATGTCTCCCAGCAGCGCTTTGGTTTCTTCCGGGTGGGCCTGCAGATAGTCGTAATAGGCCGCCAGGTCCGGTTGCGCGGTCACTTGCAGGCGACGCTCGATGCGGCGCAGGACCGTGGCACGCTTGTAGTGTTTGAAGTCATGGCCGGTGCCGGCGCGTAACTGCAGCAAAATGTCCTGCAACGCTTGTTCGGCTTTGGCGGCATCACGCTCCGAAGAGGGCGGGATGGTCTTGATTTCAGGATCGTTGGCTGTTGGTAAGGTGATGGCGCGCGAGTTGTGCCAGAGCTCGAGCAACTTTTGCGGCATTTCCACAACGGGCAGCACCAGGTCGACCATCTGCGTATTGATGGCAGCACGCGGCATGCCGTCAAACTCGGCATCTTCCGGTGTCTGAACCAGGGTGACGCCGCCTTGTTCCTTGATCCGGGAAAGCCCCACGGCGCCATCGGATCCGGTGCCCGAGAGCACCAGGCAGAAGGCGCGCTCCTTGTGTACATCTGCCAGGTCCCGGAAGAACAGATCGATCGCGACGTGCAGGCCGGTTGGCCGATCAGACGGTGTCACCGACAGATAACCATCGTTCATCGTCAGATTATGCGCCGGCGAAATGACATACACGGTGTTCTTTTCGATGGCGATCGTCTCGGTCACCTGCCGCACCGGCATCTTGGTGGCTTCCTGGAGGATCTTGTCGGCAAGGCTTTGGTGATCGGGCGACAGATGCAGGATGACGACGAAGGCCATGCCGTTATCGTTGGGCATATGTTCGAGGAGCGACTTCACCGCTTGCAGGCCACCAGCGGAAGCGCCAATGCCGACCACAGGAAAGGGCAGGGTGCTGGGTATCAGCTCCTTGCGCTGTGGGACGTTGGTTGAGCGCTTCACGTTGGACGGCATAAGTTTTGGCCTTGATCGGCTTTGGAAAAGTGGTCTTGGTTAAGTTTAATCGTACTTCCGTGATTGGTCGATTTGGCAGAGGTTAGTCTCTTGCGAAATAGTGCTGCCGACCTATAGCGGGTATGCCAGTTATTGGAGCAAGTCAGACCCGCATCGCATAACGCTTGATCTGTTTGGCTTGAGCTTCCTGAAGCCGAGACGATTCAAATCGACGCCACACGTCGAGACCAATGAACATGCGGATGCTGCCGTCCTCTACCGTTTAAAGGCGACGGAGCGTTCCATCATGTACAGCGAAGCGAAAATGTTGGCGTACGCAAAGTGGCACGACTTGTTGACGGATTCAGAAATCCCGTTGGATGCAGATGAAAGGTATGACGAGTTGCTGAAGCTTGCTGATGATTTTCGAAGTCGAGGAATTATCGATACCTCGGCGCGCAATACATTGATAAAAATTGCGACGGTGGCTTATACGCGGTCTGTAGAACACCTGCTTTCGTAAACCCGTTTTTCAACGGCAGATACTGGCTGTGTGAATGTCAGCTTTTGGCTGTGGATTCAACCGGTCGAGCCAGAGTTGCCGTCGGCAAAGGACGACAGGCAGGCATCAGCGATCTTTCCTTTGCGAACGGATAGCAGCCTGTGCCATCTTCGAAGCGACACCGTGTGAGGAAGCTAGGGCGTAAAGCCCTAGCAGATACCAGATGTCATTTTTTCTTTTTCGCGGGCTTTTCTGCCTTCTCTGATTTCTTAGCCTTTTCTGGCTTGCTATCAGCTTTTTTTGCAGATTTCTTTGGTTCGGCATCTTTTTTCTTGTCTTTCTTATCGGAAGATTTCGAAAGAGACGACGCCGCAGCTGATTTCTTTGCCGGTGATGATTTTTTGTCTTTCAATTCCTTGCTGGCTTTTGAAGACTCACCTTTGCTTTTCTTCTCGTCTTTTGCCACGTTGACCACCTCGCGGAGTGTGCCGGTATAGGCACATTGCCTGTGGGAATATCCACCAGCTGATCATTAGGCGAGCGCGGCTAAAAGCGGTTCAAATTTTTTAATGCGATGAGATGGGTTTTGGGTGATGCACCCATAAGTCTGACGGGTCGACATTCCAAATGGATCATCAGCTTGATGCCTGACGCTGGAAAAAATTCAGTAATTTCGATGACAGAACCTCCCGATTGGCCGCTCGTCACTCCCCACATCAATTGTTTGAACATACGACGATTTCTTCCTGACAGATAAGTCTGAGCAGACGAAAAATGAATTTCGTTTTGCCAATGGGAGAACGACATGAAAGCCATTGTTTACAACGGCCCACGTGACGTGAGCGTTAAAAATGTCACCGATGCCAAAATTGAAAAACCCACAGACGCCCTGGTTCGAATTACCACGACCAACATCTGTGGTTCAGACCTGCATATGTACGAAGGCCGCACCTCGATGGAGACCGGTCGTGTATTTGGGCATGAGAATCTCGGTGAGGTCATCGAGGTGGGAGTCGGCGTTGATCGAGTCAAGGTGGGCGACCGCGTTTGCCTACCGTTTAACATCGGTTGTGGCTTCTGCGAAAACTGCGAGAAGGGTTTGACGGGTTTCTGCCTGACTGCGAACCCCGGTACCGCAGGCGCCGCGTATGGTTTTGCCGACATGGGGCCCTACCAAGGTGGGCAAGCAGAATTGCTGCGCGTGCCATATGCAGACTTCAATTGCCTGGTATTGCCCGAGGACGCGCAAGAGCGTGAAGATGACTACGTCATGCTCTCCGACATCTTTCCAACGGGTTGGCACGCCACTGAGCTGGCCGGTCTTTTACCGGGTGAGAGCATTGCCATTTATGGTGCGGGGCCGGTGGGTTTGATGGCCGCTCACTCTGCGATGATCAAAGGTGCATCGCAGGTATTCGTGGTCGACAACCAGCCTGATCGATTGAAACTGGCTGCTCAGATGGGCGCCACGCCCATCAACTCGCTGGAGAAGGAAGCGGTGGATCAGATTCTCAATCTGACTCACGGCAAGGGGACTGATCGCGGTTGCGAATGTGTGGGTTATCAATGCTGCGACCGTCATGGTCACGAAGCCAATCACTTGACCATGAACAATCTAGTCGCATCGACCAAGGCTACCGGTGGGATCGGTGTCGTCGGTGTGTTTGTGCCGGAAGATCCAGGCGCCAAAAATGACCTCGCAAAGCAAGGCAAGATGGCCTTCGACTTCGGTGCTTTCTGGTTCAAGGGACAGCAGATTCGAACAGGGCAAGCCAACGTCAAAGCCTACAACCGCCGGTTGGCAGAGCTCATACACCACGGCCGTGCCAACCCCGCCCAGATCATTTCCCATCGGTTGAAACTCGCTGAAGGGCCTGATGCCTACAAGCATTTCGACGCGCGCGACAATGGCTGGACAAAAGTTGTGCTCAAACCAGCGGCTTGAGTCGGATGAGTGGATGCGCCTGGTCAGAAGATCAGGCCCATTCACCAGCTACGTGACCAGGAGATAAATGATGAATAAATTCTGCCTGTGGTTGAGCTTTTGCAGTCTGTTCATGCTGCACGGTTGCTTCGATAATTCACAGAACACCACCAAGGACAACACCGATGGCACCAAGTCCTCCGTTCAAATGCAGGAGGGAAAGGCCGTGGAGAAGGACTGAAATCGAGCCGAAATGGATGTACAGCGTTGCGTTAAAATCATCTGCGGCGGTGATCCGGAGGCAAGTGCTCACTCACCGATTTCAAAAAAGTCTCCGGACATCTCCTGATGTGATACGCATCTGTGCTGCCACTCTTTTCAACAGTTCAATGAACGATGTCTGAAGTGCTGTAGGTCGCCAGTCGGTCCGACGCGTCAGGGCGATGGTTCGCCAGATGCCCGTACCGGTCGAGCCGATTTCTACCAGTTGCCCAGCCTGGCTTTCCAGGCGAAATTGATCCCGTGACATCAGTGTCAGCCAATCACCTTCCAGCATCAGGCCACGCTTGATTGTGACGGACCCGCACTGCACCCGCAGGGTTGGCGGGGTCTGCCCGCGTTCCTCGAACATCCGTTCCCAGTTCACTCGCATCGGCGTACCGGGAGCCGGCATTACCCACTGATGATTCAGTAGGTCAATCGTGGCGAGTTGACGCTTGCCGTGCAGCGGATGGCCGGCACGTCCGACGATCACGAGTTCGTCGTCGAACAGCGGTTCCTGGGTCACGTCATGCGCCGGGACATGTTCGCGCTGTGAACCAATCAGCAGGTCTATATCACCCTGACGCAAGTGTGTGAGCAATTCGGCATAGGGGCCTTCGACGATGTCCACCGATGCCGCCGGCCACCGGATACAGAACTCCGCAAGGATCTTTGGCAGAAAGTAGGCGCGGGCGACGGGCAAAACGCCGATGCGCAGTGTGCCGCCCTGGCCCTGGTTGCGGGTGGTGATCTCGTCGATCCCTGCACGTAATTCCGCCAGCATCAGACGTACGAAATGCACGAGGCGACCGGCCGTGGCGGTGGGCTGGATGGCCCGTCCCGTGCGCTCCAGCAAGGGGATCTCCACGATCTCCTGCAACTCCCGCATCGCCCGGTGTAGCGACGGTTGGGACAGGCCAAGTTGTGCGGCCGCGCCGGTATAGCTGGCGGCCCCGACGACCGACACCAATGCGCGCAGCTGACTCATGGTCAAGCGTTGGTCGAGATGGGCAAGCGCTGGTTTCCCCGGCACACGGCGGATCAGGCGCACCCCGTGGGCCAGGTAGGCCAGCGCCCGTCGGGTACGCGCCACGAACAGATTACCGGCGTCCGTCAACGCCACGCCGCCTGAGCGACGCTCGAGCAGACGCGCATCGAGTATCCGTTCGATCTTGGTGATGGCCTGGGCCAAGGCGGGTTGCGATAGATTGACCGTCCGCGCCGCCATACTGATATTGCCTGAGTGCGCGACTTCAAGCAGCGCGCCCAAGTGGCGCAGGTTTAACGAGTAGACAGTGTTCATTTGCTGATCTTTAGCAAAAACCAATGGCTGGAGCGTAATTCGAATTTCCCCTCTCGTATACATCCATGGATAGTTAGCCCACAGCGGATTCGCTAATGATTGCTGGATAACTGAATCAATAGCTAATTCAAATACCCTGCCACTCTGGAGCCGAGGCGCCTGTGAAGCTGCTTGATACCCATACTCATGTGATTTCTCCCGATAGCGCGCGTTACCCCACTGATCCCATTGGCGGCCATCAGTCCGAATGGTCGCAGGCTCGTCCGGTCGATGCAGACAGCCTGCTGCGCGCCATGGACGCAGCGGACATTGCCCAGGCGGTCGTGGTTCAGGCCTCGACGGTTTACGGGCACGACAACCGTTATGTTGCCGACACTGTGCGGGCGCACCGGGATCGCCTGGTAGGTGTCTATTCCCTCGATGCGCTCGCCGCCGATGCGGTGGAAAAAATTGCTTACTGGCAGGAACAAGGACTGTCGGGCTTCCGGCTATTCACCACCGGCAGCACCATGCCGGGCCAAGGCGACTGGCTGGGCCACGCCAATTCCTATCCCGCCTGGGCCTATGCTGAAGCGCATGCAATCCCGGTGTGTCTGCAAATGACCATGGAAGGGATTCCGGCCCTGCGTGGTCTGCTTGAACGCTTCCCCAAGGCGATCGTGTTGCTCGACCACTGTGCGCGGCCGGTGCTGTCCGAAGGTGCGCCCTACGACGCCGCACAGGCGTTGCTCGAACTGTCGGCATTCCCGGGTGTGCATCTGAAACTGACCAACCGAACCCTGGCGGCAGCGACCGAAGGCCAGTCGACACCGATCGATTTCTTGCGCACGATCATTGCGGCGTTTGGGGCCGATCATATCGCCTGGGGTTCGAATTTCCCCGCGGCAGCCGGCACTCTGGCCGAACTGGCCGACACCGCCCGCGCGGTGCTGTCGGAGCTGTCAGTGCAGGAACAGCAGGCAATCGCCAGTGGCACGGCCCGGCGCCTGTATTTGTTCTCCCCATCGGAGCCGCGTTGATGAAGCCCGTTCCAACCTTGCGCACGGTGCTCGGCAATTACCCGCACACCGTGGCATTGCGCTCCAGGGAGCTGGTCGATTGCGCAGTGAACCTGCAGTTCCAGGACATTCCGGTAGTGCACAAAGCGTTCGCCCCCATGGTGCGCGATCAGGCTTACGATCTTTGCGAACTGGCGGTGGTGACCGCACTGCAAGCCATTGCCTACGGCCGTCCCGTGGTGTTGTTGCCGGCCGTGGTCGCCTCGCGCTTCCAGCGTGGCTGCCTGATCGGTTACGGTCCGCGTGGCGTGCCCGTCGAAACTGATCTGGCTGGCCGGCGCATCGGGGTCCGTGCCTATACGCAGACCACGGGCATGTGGGTTCGGGCGCACCTCGCCGAAGACTTCGACCTGGACATCTCCAAGGTGCATTGGATCACCCATGATCCGGCGCATGTTCAGGAGTACCGTAATCCTTCGTTCGTCGAGCAGGCCGCCAGTACGAAAGGGGCGGTGCAGATGTTGCGCGACGGCGACGTGGACGCGGCGATCCTGGGCAATGACTTGCCGACCGGCGATGAGTTTGTCCCGGTCATCGGCAATGCCGCCGACCGCGACCTGGCCTGGTGGCGCAAGCATCGCTTCATGCCGATCAATCACTTGATCGTGGCCAGTGAAAATGCTTGTGCACAACAGCCAGAAGCGATCAGGCGCGCGTTTGCCCTTTTACGCGAGGCCGACCGTCGCAGTATCACCGCTGCGCCAGGTGCTGATACGCCACACCCAACGCTGTTCGGTTTCGATCGTCTGGCGGGTCCTCTCGATTTCACTATCGAGGCGTGTATGAAGCAGGGGCTGTTGCCTCGGCGTTTGAGCCTAGAAGAAGTGTTCGCCCCAGCGCGCAAGCTGCTGGGCAGCGACGCCGATTGAGCGGTGTCCAGCCGCCTAAACTTTCATTTTGGAGTCCGATATGACTCGTATCATCTCGCCAGCCATTGCCACTTCACCCCGGCGTTCACGTCGGTTTTATGAAGACCTGACTTTTCAGGTCCTGACGGGCATGGTCCTCGGCGTCGCCGTCGGCGCCTTGGCCCCCGACGTCGGCCAGGCGCTCAAACCCCTCGGTGACGTGTTCATCCGGTTGATCCAGATGGTGGTCGGCCTGATCATCTTCTGCACCGTCACCCACGGTATTGCCAGCGTGCGTGATTTGGGCAAGGTCGGTCGTATCGCAATCAAGGCCATCGTCTATTTCGAGGTGGTGACGACCATTGCGCTGGTGATCGGGCTGGTGACGATCAACATTCTGCAGCCCGGTGTCGGGATGAACATCGACCCTGCGCTGTTGCAGAACGCCGGTGATGCGGTGCACCCGGCGGCTCGCATGAGCCTGGGCGAGTTCATGCTGAATCTGGTGCCAAAAACCGCCACCGGTGCGTTTGCTGAAGGCGAAATCCTGCAGATTCTGGTGTTCTCGGTGCTGTTTGCCTGTGGCTTGGCGTCCTTGGGTGACAAGGCGCAGCCTGTACTGAACGTCGTTGAAACAGTCTCGCAGGCGCTGTTCTGGGTCATTCGTCTGGCGATGAAACTGGCGCCGATCGCCGCGTTCGGTGCCATTGCATTCACGGTGGCCAAATTCGGCCTCAAGTCATTGGTGCCGCTGGCTGCGCTGGTGGGCGAGTTTTACCTGACCTGCGCGATTTTCTTTCTGATCGTGCTGGCACCGATCGCCTGGTACGCCGGGTTCAACCTGCTCAAGCTGATGCGCTACATCCGTGAAGAACTGATCCTGGTGATCGGCACCAACTCCTCGGAAAGCGTGTTCCCTCAACTGATCTCCAAGCTCAAGCGCCTCGGGGTGGAAGAATCAGTCGTGGGGCTAGTGCTGCCGACCGGCTACAGCTTCAACCACGATGGCACCTGCCTGTACTTCGCTGCGGTTGCGGTCTTCCTGGCCCAGGCCACGGGTACGGCGTTGGGCTGGGAGCAACAGCTGTCACTGCTCTTTGTACTGCTGGTGACCTCAAAAGGCGGCGCCGGTGTGGCCGGTTCTGCCATTGCGGTGCTGGCAATGACGCTCGCTGCTACCAAGTCGATTCCTGTCAGCAGTATCGCGCTGATCCTCGGCGTTCACCGCATCCTCGCTTCTGCCTTCGTCTTCACCAACATCGCCGGCAACTGCGTGGCCACCTTGGTGGTGGGAAAATGGGAAAACGCGATCGACCGCAAGCGACTGCAAAGCGAGCTGGATGCGGGCTACCGCGACGCCTGACCACCTCCAACCTCTAACAACACCATTTACCGGATTGCCTGATGCGCAAGGGTGACGCGCACCTGCGATTCCGGTGAGGAAACTCGACTCATGAAAATAACAACAACAAAAATTCTGGCATTCGGCGTACTCACTTCATTGATCCATGGCACTAGCCTGGCCGCTACGAACACCGCATCCAGCCGCCTCCCGGGTACGCCGGCCGATGCGTTGGAAGAGCCGGCCAGCGCCGCCGCAGCCAAACCGGAAACCCGTGCCACCGGTCTCGGCGCCGCGCTGAAAGAGCTGGCAGATCAGGGCATTTTCCTGCGCGCCAACCTGATCAACCAATACGCGAGGAACACCCGCGGTGCCGTCGAGCAAGGCCACACCAATGTCGGCCAGTTCAACATCGGCGCCGACTTCAACCTGGACAAGCTGGTCGGCACGTCCGGCAGCAGCTTCCACTTCACCGTCTACAAAGATTACGGCTTCGGCCTCAACCACGACGTCACCGGTACGTTTCCCAAGCAGCAACACATCTACAAGAACGAATTTCCCGACTGGCACCTGGGCTTGTTCGCCTTTGAACAGAAGCTGCTGGACGACCGACTGGATGTGATTTTGGGTCGACTGGGTACTACCAGTTACTACGCCAAACTGAGCACCAACTGCCAGTTTCAAGCCGGTAACACCTGCGGCGTCCCGCGGCTAATCAACTCGGAAGCGGGCTATAGCTTGCTGCCTTCAGCGACCTGGGGCATCAACGCGCGTTACCGCACGACGCCGCATACCTATGTCGAAACCGGCGTGTATGAGGTCAACCCCAGCACCTCCGCCAGTAACGGCATGGACTTTTCCATTGCCGAGGCCAACGGCGTGACCGTGCCGCTGGAGTGGGGCTGGGTCGAGCCCGGCAAGTTCGAGGTCAAGGCTGGCGGCTACGTCAGCACTGCGCCGCGGCCGGACCCGTATTACAACACCGCTGGTCGTTCACTCGGCCGCTTCGGCGGGACCGCACGCACGGTTAACGACGAACGCAAGGGCGTGTATCTGCTGGGCGACCGCGTGGTCTGGCGACCCGATGCGAATTCCACGCGCAACCTGACGGTGTTCGGCGGTGTCGTCCAGCAACTCGAAGACGAGGAGATCATGCGCCAGCAATTCCTCGGCGGCTTTGTGCTGACCGGGCCTACGGCGTCGCGACCACGGGACACCATTGGCTTCTCGGCGTCGCTGTTCAATCTCACCGACAAGGAAAGAGCGTTTCTGCGCGATGCACGGGCCAAGGCCGGCGGGCATGGCAGCAACGATCCCCACGAATACTCCTTCGAGCTCAACTACGGTTGGCACCTGATCCCGGGCGTGATTGTCATGCCGAACATCCAGTACATCGTCAATCCGGACAACTCCGGCCTGCCGAAAACCGCAACGGTGCCCAAGAACATGTTGGCGTATGGACTAAACGTGCAACTGAGTTTCGGCGGCATGTTCGGCCTGAGCTCGCCGGGCGGTGGCGATTGAGTGCTGAACGTCAAAGAAGCCCACATTCATTGAATAGAGAGGAGCACCCGCAATGATTAATTCATCCAAGAACGCGCTGGTTGTCAGCGCCCACTCCGCCGATTTTGTCTGGCGGGCCGGCGGCGCAATCGCTCTGCATGCGCAGCAGGGCTACAACGTACACATCGTCTGTCTGTCATTCGGCGAGCGTGGTGAGTCCGCCAAGTTGTGGCGCAAGGGCGAGATGAGCGAAGACAAGGTGAAGGCCGCCCGCCGTCAGGAAGCCCAGGCCGCCGCGGACATCCTGGGCGCGAGCGTCGAATTCTTCGATATCGGCGATTACCCGATGCGCGCCGACAAGGAAACCCTGTTTCGTCTGGCTGATGTATTCCGTCGGGTCCAGCCGGAATTTGTCCTCAGCCATTCCTCGAAAGACCCGTACAACTATGACCACCCGCTGGCCATGAACCTGACGCAGGAGGCGCGCATCATCGCCCAGGCCGAGGGCTACAAACCGGGCGAGAAAATCGTCGGCGCACCGCCGGTGTACAGCTTCGAGCCGCACCAGCCCGAGCAATGCGAATGGCGCCCGGACGTGCTCCTGGACATCACCGAGGTCTGGGACAAGAAGTACGCGGCGATCCAGTGCATGGCCGGCCAGGAACATCTGTGGGAATACTACACCCGCGTCGCCCTGCAACGCGGCGTGCAAGCCAAGCGCAACGTCGGCATCACCTCGACCCGTAACATCGTGTACGGCGAGGGCTACCAGAGCATCTTCCCACGGGTCACGGAGAACCTGGCATGAGCGAGCACATTGGAAAAACCGGGATTGTCGTGCGCAATATTCCTCGGGCGGATCCGGCGCTGATCGATGAATTGCAGCGCTTCGGCGTCGCGACCATCCATGAAGCGCAGGGGCGCAAAGGTCTGCTGGGCACGTCGATCCGGCCGATCCAGCAAGGCATCGTTACCAGTGGTTCGGCGGTCACGGTGCTAGTCGCTCCGGGTGATAACTGGATGTTCCACGTAGCGGTAGAGCAATGCCGCCCTGGCGATATTCTCGTGGTAGCGCCGAGTTCGCCATGCACCGACGGCTACTTTGGCGACCTGCTGGCGACCTCGCTCAAGGCCCACGGCGTGCGCGCGCTGGTGATCGATGCCGGCGTGCGCGACACCCACACTTTGCGCGAGATGGGCTTTGCGGTCTGGTCGCGGGCGATTAGTGCCCAGGGCACGATCAAGGAGACATTGGGGTCGGTGAATCTGCCACTGGTCTGCGGCGGGCAATTGGTTCATCCGGGAGATGTGGTGGTCGCCGATGACGACGGCGTGGTCATCATCCGGCGCGAAGAAGTTCCGCAGGTGGTCGTTGCCAGCCGCACACGGGCCGATCTGGAAGAACAGAAGACCCTGCGCCTGGCCAAAGGTGAGCTGGGTCTGGATATCTACAACATGCGCGTGCGCCTGGCCGAAAAGGGGTTGCGCTACGTCGACAACCTCGAAGAACTCGGAGATTGAGCAGGGGTCAGACATGCATTACCCGGGGGCGCCCATGGAGAAACTGCGCACTCTGAATTAGCGCAGGCGTAGGTGCGTGAGTTGAGACTCTGGCCGATAGTTGCCTGTTGCGAAGGGCAGCTATCGACGCATAGCGAACTTGGACGAAAAGTAGTTGTTCGTCTGGTGCGAGTAGCTTTCTCAAGCAACGTTAGCTACCCAACTCCTGTTCGGCATTCAGCAAAAACTCAAAATCTTCACTACTTAACGGTTTGCTCAGGAAATATCCTTGACCCTCTTCGCAGCAAGCCTCATTGAGCAAGTCCAGATGCAGACCGGTTTCGATGCCTTCGGCCGTTACGGTCAAAGACAAAGCGCGGCCCAACCCTACGATGGCTTGAATGATAGACCTGTCCTCCTCGCTTTCCCCCAGACGGTTGACAAAGCTGCGGTCTATTTTGAGGCCGTCAAACGGGAACGACCGCAGATAACTGAGCGAAGAATAGCCAGTACCGAAGTCGTCCATTGAAAGACGTACACCTACTCGCTTTAGAGCTCGCATCACCTCTAGAGCAACCAATGCGTCTTCAAGCATGACACTCTCGGTCACCTCCAATTCCAAGCGTTGCGCTTGAAGTCCCGTTGTTGCGATTGCTTTCTCTATCCGTTCAACCAGATTGCCGCGTTGAAACTCGGTCGGAGAGAGATTGACTGAAACAAACAGATTTTTTGACCAGCGGGCCGCATGTTCGCAAGCGGTTGTGAGCACCCAGTTACTCAGCGCAAGGATTAGTCCGGTCTCTTCAGCGATAGGAATAAACCGATCGGGGGGTATAAGGCCTCGTTTAGGATGCTGCCAGCGAACAAGCGCTTCCGCGCCGACCATCTGGCCGTCAGCAAGGCGATAGCGGGGCTGGAAATGGAGACGCAGCTCACCGTGTTTTATTCCGTAGCGAAGATCATTTTCGAGCTGTCGGCGTTCGATGATCTTAGTGTTCATTTCATTTGCATAAAATCGCCAGGTATTTCGACCAGCGGATTTTGCTTCATACAACGCGATGTCCGCGTATCGGAGGAGTTCTGTTGCTTGCGATGAATCGTTAGGTGCCATTGAAATACCGATGCTGGCACTGACAAAGACCTCTTGATCCTCGACGGTGACTGGTTTTTCAATCGAATCTATCAAGCGCCGGCATGCCGTTTCTACTTCCTCAGCTGAGCTCACATCGTTAAGAATTAACACGAACTCATCGCCGCCAATCCGCGCCACGAGATCTCCGCTGCGCACACACTCACCTAGCCGGCGGGAGACTTCATTGAGCACCTCATCACCGGCTGCATGACCGAGCAGGTCGTTTACCGGTTTAAATCGATCAAGGTCTAAAATAAGCATCACGAGGGGATGTTCGGGGGTAGGCGCGGCTTTGAGTTTGCCGTCTAGAAACTCCTGTAACCTTGTCCTGTTTGGGAGCCCTGTCAGCGCGTCATGCTGCGAAAGATATTCAATACGCCGACGCGCCTCCACCTCATCCGTTATGTCGGTCGCCGTACCCCGAAATCCGTGGTCGACGAGTCCCCGTGCCGATAATCGTGCAATTCGCGCAGTGCCTTTCGTATCGACGTAAGAACATTGCACGCTGATGTTGTGACGGCGACCCGGGATGCTGAGCCATTGAGATATGGCGCCGAACTCCATGCAAAGCAGGTCATCAATTTTTGCACTGATCCAGGCCTCTCGAGATAGCCCTGTAACACTTTCAAATCTTTCAGAGAGGTAGGTGAAGCGCCATTCCTGATTTACTTCCCAGATCCAATCGGAGCTTGCTTCCGCGATATCTCGAAAACGGGCTTCACTCTCGGCGAGGGCTACCTGGCTTGTTTGCAAATGGACGTAGCTGCAATCAAGTGCTTTGGCGGCAGCGGTCGAACGTCGAAGAATGGCCCATATCATGAGGCCTACCAGAAGAGCAGCTGTGGCAATCAATGGAAGTATAAAACCCAACAATCGGACGCCGGGCTTTGCAGGTTCCCAATGCAATCCACCGGCCGATCCGTTGTCGCCTAGCAGCAGGATGGACTCCTTGTGGATCTCGTCAGGTGTAGCGACGTGCAATCCTTCGATTCCGTAATCACTTCCGATTGCCTGCAGCTTGACGTTGTCCAGTGTTTCCACGAAAAGCAGTACCGATGATGGCCCATGTTCAGATTGGACAGTGGGATCCGCTCCCGGGGTTATAGCCGCAGCGGCAACGAGAGTAGGAACGCCGCGAACATTGATGAAAGTAGTTACCGGCGTCTCACTGTCTGCGCCTCGACGAGCCTGGTCGAGCACCGGCGCTAAAGGTTGTCCCAACCAGCCCGCAGCTTCAACGGTCGTCAGCTCACCTTTTACGACCGAGTAGACACTCCGGTCTGCTGCGTTTATTACGAATAGGCCAGTGAGGCCAAAATCGGAATAAAGCGTCGGGCCAAGGTTCTGTCGGGTAAACGCCCAGTCCGTATCCACGGTTTTGTGCAGATGTTTGTATGCGTCGCCCCAAAAGGAGTAATCCTTGATGGTGGATCGAAGATTTTTTTCAAGCGTCTGAACAGCTTTTTCGGCGTAGAAAGCGCTTCTGGATTCTTCGGTGCTATCGAGATTTTTCGCTACAAAAACCAGCATACCCGTAGCGAGGATGAATACGGTGCCCAGTAACCCAGCGAACTTGAACAATGAGGCTCTGGTGAGCGCAACGCTTGAATTTAATGGGGCTTCGTGGGCAGTGATAAATGCGTCAGGCTTCGACATAACACTCCAAGTGATAAATCTGAGATTAGGTCTCTGTCACTTTGCTAGTGGGGTGAATTTTTCAACAGTGACCAGAGCGTAGTAGCTTTTTAGAATGATCGTACGGGCAGATCGTTCCCGGTTGGAAGGCTCGATGTTGTTCTTGCCGATATGGGCGAAGGGATGAGGCCGCGGGGGTTAAGAGGGTCTGGCGTGAAACCGTCGAGCCGTAGTCAAACGGGACACTGCGGTGCTTGGCAAACATCAAATCGAGGCTCGGGGGAGTGTCTTGCTGAAAGTACTTGAAGCGGCTATTCAAACTGGGCGCCTGCTCTCGAGGTCATCGATATTCACAGGGCCGGAGATAGCGTGTGGACGATCACTTTCTATGAGTGGGTCGGGCGCACTTTATAAGAAAAGGTCAAAGCCAAAAAAAGGCTCAGATTTACAATAAAAAACCGTATCAGATTGCCCCGAGGTTGTACGCAGGGTGCAATCTGACCCTATTAGCTCTACCGATGACGCGAGTGATCAGCTTTCCGCTCGTGGCCGGTGTCTGCCTTTGCACAAGGACAGCAGCTGACCCATCGTGGAGGCGGGCCAGGGCGGTACCATTTACTTCAGCGTTGATAAGGAGATCGCATGTCACCCAACAAAGCCTGTCCCATTATTCTTTCGAATACGCCTGTCTCGCGCATCCTGCTGTTCCGCCATCCACAGGCGGGGGTTCAATTGGTCAAAGGCACGATCGAGTCCGGTGAAACACCCGCTCAGGCGGCGTTACGTGAGTTGAGAGAAGAGTCCGGAATCGAAGCCGCCACGGTTGTCTGCGATATGGGCAATTGGATTGCAGGGCACTTGGACCAGGTATGGTCATTTCAACTTTGTGAAGCGCATTTACCGTTGCCTGAACAGTGGACGCACTACACGCTCGACGACCATGGCCATGTCTTCAGCTTTTTCTGGGCTCCCCTCAATGACTTGCCATTTGCTCAGTGTCATCCGGTTTTTCATCGGGCGTTGCTGTACGTGAAGAGTGCGTTGTCGAAGGGTGGTTACCTGATAACTGAAGATCCGGATCAGAACCGAGAGCGGCTGTTTAAAAGCGTTTAAGGATACTTCCTGCAAGCTACAAGACCTTGCGCCGTTGCCTACGGGTACGCCAGAATCCGCCGGCTTGTGCGCTTTTGGGGCCATTGGTAACTTGATTCCCGTCACTGATTCCCAGTGATCGGGTTTAGCAGCCTGTGGCATTAGAAGACCGTACGAGTGTCCGTCAGACAGGTATTCCCATGCCTGTATTTGATGGTGGCTGTGCGCAGGGCGCCCTCGGGCGCGCCGGCTTTCTTCTTTTCCCCGGTCTGCTAACCTGCGCACAGCTGCCACCCCTCGTTTAGCAGCGATGGAGTGGCTGCAAACAGGAAAAGAAAATCATGTTCAAAGTCACACCGAACCCGCCGGACACCGATCCAGCCTCCCCATACGAACCCGACTCAAAAAAACTCAACGAAGCCGCAGAACGCGCCCTCGACTTCCACTTCCCCTCGACCGCCGATATCAAAGCCACACCGCGCACCGTCAGCACCCTCTTCACCGTCGACCCTGAGGTGACGCTCGAAACCCTGGCCGTTTATTTGGTCGAGACCCTGGCCTCGGTGGATGTGATGGTCCATCAGTTGGTGGATCACCTGGATGGTGAATCACGCAATGCGCTGCTGGGTATTTCCAACAGTGTGATGCTGGCGGAGATAACCGCGAACCGGGTGCTGGATCAGATTGATCCGCCTGAGTAGGGATATGTTGTGGTGAAGGGGGCACACCTCGAAAGTCCCCCCTTCACAAGTCGCCGACATAGCTGTCAGCGAAGACAAAAAGCAAGCGCAATGCTAAGGTTTGACCATACATAGAGGACTTTTTGATGACCCAGGCAGCCGCTACCAGCGTAGCAAGTCAAGTCCGCAAACTTGCAAAAGATCACCAGATTTCCGCTGAGCCCGACGGTATGAGTCGTATGGCTGTGACCATTACCCGCCTGGCCGGCGATATTGTGGAACTGGATAGCGTCGAACGGTTACTCGTCAATCTCAAGAGAAAAGGCGTTCTGAGCAAGTCTGAGATCCTGGCGCTGCAAGGGCGCTATCTTCAGGAAAAAAGACGCGCCAAGAAACGTAGCGCATGATTTTTGATCCGTTCGGCGATTTCGAAACGGCTGGATACCTGCAGAATTCATTGCAGCTGAAAGATCCCACTGAAGTAAAAGAATCAGAACACCTTTCGTTTGAATTGAGCATTGAAGATGCTCTTGCCTATTTGGCCAAGAAGAGAAGCATCGATTACAAGGCTGTACTTCAGGTTCACCAGATCTTGTTCTCCGACTTTTATCACTGGGCCGGGAAGGATCGGAATGAACTCGTACCGCACTTGGCGGTTTTCAAAGGCTCATACGAAGATCCCCACAGTACAGCCTTCGAGCGCCCGGATTTAATCAAGATGTCGGTCGACTATGCGCTCAAACTGGCAGTGAACAAGAAGCGCTTCAGAGATCACCCAGGGGAGGTGATGGGTCAGTTGGCATTTGCTCACCCCTTTCTGGACGGCAATGGACGCGCAATACTTTTAGTCTTCATGGAACTCTGCTATCGGGCCAGATTCGCTATCGATTGGTCCAGGACAAGCAAGGACGACTATTTGCGTGCGCTCAGCAGCGAGATCCGAATGCCGGGTGAAGCGCATCTTGATAACTATCTGAAACCGTTCAGGGTAGATATCTCCAGTCGCGATGAGTGGCCAGACACCATCAGTGGAATCAGAGGATTGGATGGCCTGGACAAAGAAGATATTACGTACGAAAGCCTGGATAACCCGGAAGTCCAGCGCATCTACAAGACCTACAGGGCGCAGAGTCTCGACGTTCCGGCACCTCCTGCATCGGATAAATGAGTAAGCGGTATCTGAGTAATTGAAAAATCGGACCCGCCAAAACGGCGGGTCCGAACAATCGATCAAAGCTTCGGAAACTGCCCAATTCGCCCCATCATTTCGGTCACGATCTGCAAGTCCAGCAAGAACTGCTCGGTGGTCTTGAACTCGTTGTCGTTGTGGCCGGTGTATTTGACGTCGGGCATGGCCAGGCCAAATTGCACGCCGTTAGGCAATTCATGCACCGACGTGGCGCCGGCGGAGGTGCCGAATTTGTGTTCCATGCCAAGGTTTTCGCTGGCCACGGCGAGCAGGGCCTTGACCCATTCGCCTTCAGGGTTGCGGTACATCGGTTCGGCGATGGAGTAATCGAAGGCCGGTGCGATCTGGGTCTTCTTGCTCCAGGCGTCCAGTTTTCCGGCGATTTCCGCTTTCAGTGTTTCCGGCGACTTGCCCTTCGGCACGCGCAGGTTGACCGCGAGTTTGAAGGCTTTGTCATCCACTCCGACGTAGGTCAGGGAGGTGGTCAGCGGGCCCATGAACTCATCGGAAAAACCGACGCCCAGTTTGTTGCCCAGGTAGTCCAGGCCCCAGTTGTCGGCGGCGTAGCGAGCGGCGTCCGTGATCTGGTTGTGCTTGAGCGCGACCTTGCCGTCCAGACCATTGATGAAGTCGAGCATCCGCGCCACCGGGTTGACCCCGGACTCGGGTTCGGAGGAGTGGGCGGAAACGCCGGTGACGGTCAGTTTGACGTCCTTGCCGTCGACCTTGGCGGCGATCTCGAAGTCACCGCCATTGCGCTTGACGTACTCCGCGCCGGCCTTTTGTAGGGCAGCGGTCAGTTCGGCGGGCTTGTCGGTCACCAGCGTGGCGACAGATTTCGACGGAATCTGGTTGGTGGCCAGGCCACCGGTCATCGAGGTGATTTCCGCGCCTTTGCCTTCGCCAGCGCGCTTGGCGAAGCTGGCCATGACGGTGCCGTAGCCTTTCTCGGCGATCACCACCGGATAGCCGCCATCCAGCGCCAGGTTGTAGTTGGGCGTCGGGTTGCGTTCGAAGTAGTAAGGGATGGCGTCGCCCGTGGTTTCTTCGGTGGTGTCGATCAGCAGCTTGAAGTTGCGTGCCAGCGGCAGCTTCTCTTCCTTGATGACTTTCATCGCGTACATCGCGACCACGATGCCGTTCTTGTCATCTTCGGTGCCACGGCCATACATGCGGTCGCCGATCAAAGTGACCTTGAACGGATCGAGGCGGGTGCCATCCTTCAGCACCCAGTTCTCCGGCGTCACCGGCACCACGTCGGCGTGGGCGTGAATGCCCACGACTTCATCGCCAGTGCCTTCCAGGGAGATTTCATAGACGCGGTTGTCGACGTTGCGGAAGTTCAGGTTGAACGCCTGGGCCAGGCCTTTGATCTTCTCGGCGATCTTGATGAACTCGGGATTGTCGTGCTGGGCAACGCCATCCACGCGCATGGTCGGGATGGCCACCAGCTCCTTCAAGGTTTCGGTGGCCGCGCTGCCGTACTTCACGCGCGTATAGAGGCCCAGCAGGCGATGGATTTCGTTTTGTTGCTCGGCAGTCAGCGTCTTGTTGTCGAGGAAGGCGCTGATGGCCGCGCCGAGGTCGTCGGTCTTGGCGATGTCGCTCTTGGCCAGGCTCCCGAGGAATTGCCTGAAATCCGTGACCGAGGCATCACTGAAGGTCTTGAGGATGATCGCGCTCTGTTGCGGCGTGATGTTGGCGTGAGCAGCGGTGGTGAACGACGAGAGGCTGGCGAGCATCAGAGTGGTCGCAGCCAGGTGCTTGAGTGAAAATTCCATTTCTGGAGGCATTCCTTTGCAGGTGGTTTGTGGGAAATATCTGATCGTTTAATCAGAAACATTTCCAAACTAACACCATGAGGGTGTGATGCGGGAGCCCCTGTAACGGGATGTGTCGCACAGAAACGCAAAAGCGGCGCACAAACGAAAAACCGTTTATCAGTGCTTACATTCTGCCAGCACTACCTGGCAGGTACTTGGCGTACCGCCGGATCGCCCCGCATAGCGTGCGCAATTGCTCAGGGATTTCTGGCGAGCCATGTTCAAGGTGTCGCCCCAGGCGAGGCTACCTTCGCCGACAGTGGGCAGGGCTTTTGCGTAGCAGGCCGAGCCTATGTTCGAGGCCGCATAGCGAGGCGTGGCCGCTTTGCCTGCACACCCGGCGATCAGTGCAAGGTTGATAGCCAGCAGGGCAGGGAGGAGCCATGACGAGCATTGATGCGTGTTCAAGCTCGTCATCGCGTTTCCCCTGAATCCAGAGTGCTGAAGGCGTGTTTTCGAGTGTGCGCTGTTTAGTCTAGACGGCCTGTTACAGCTTCGATCATCAAACGCGAGTTCGCCGTCCAGGCGGCGATCAGTAATCCCAGAAGGCCGCGACCCAGCGAAACGCCTTACCGTCGACGGCCACGCGGCCAACGGAGGGGAATGGCAGGTGAGTGGCGACAAACAGCTCACCGCTTGCCGCCGCTTCTTGCATCAGGCGAACCCGAACGCGCACCGATTCCTCGGGGTCATGTTCAAAGCCGTTGTGCCAGTCGGGGTGTTCGAAGGCGACCGGAAACAGGGCGTCGCCGGCGAAGGTCAACCGTTCGCCACCGGATGTCACGTAGACCACGCAGTGCCCCGGAGTGTGGCCGCCGGTGAGCCTGGCGACCACGCCCGGTGCCACCTCGTATTCATCTTCGAAGGTGCGCAGCTTGCTGTGGAATTCTTTCATGAATTCATTGGCGGTTGCTCGCAGGACGTCCGGCACCGGCGACGGCATGGAGGTGAGGGAAAAATCGGGCGACTTCCAGAACTCGACCTCGGTCGCCGCCACGTGGATTCGCACATCCGGACGCAGGCGGTTCTTCACTTCGTCGACGAGCAGCCCGCCGATATGGTCCATGTGCATGTGGGTAATCACCACGTCAGTCACGGACCCCAGGTCGATACCGGCGGCTTCCAGCCGCTTGGGAAACTGCCCGGCGCGGGGAAAACCGGGGAACTGCCCGCCCAGTCCAGCGTCGACGAGGATGGTCTGGTCGCCGCTACGAATTACCAGGACGTTCAGTGCCCAATCGAACGAGTCCGGCCCCAGGAACATGTCCTTGAACCAGGCTGCGCGGGCCGCTGGGTCGGCGTTGGTGGACATAGTCGTGGTCGGCAGCGGCAGCACGCCATCGCTGATCACCAGCACGTCGATTTCGCCGACCCGCACCGCATAGCGCGAAGGCACTAACTCCTCGAACCCCGACCCTGCGGCGAGTGAGGTGTCGTGCTGACCGTTGCTTTTCTGATGTATTCCATCGTTCTGGATGGTTGGGTTCAGTTGCGTTGTCATGGCCGTTCTCCGTTTGCCTGGGTCAGATCGCCCGGAGAATCAGTGTGCCTTTCGACGCAGCGCGTTCGATACCATACGCACGTATAGAACGGTCAGGCTTTAGCGTGAGCCTTTCCAACCAAAAGGTAATTATCCTGCGTGCCAAACGCGATCCGCAGGCGATCGATGATCTCTTCGATCGACGGTCCCTGGATGCTCGGCGGCTCCGGACTTTCACCAAATTCGCGCCAGATGAACAGGGTCATTTCCGCGCCATCGGTCTGCGTCTGAGGGCTGACCGCGCCGAAGTTTCTCAGCAGTCGATAGCGCTCATCCTGCCAGAACAGTTCTTCGACCCAGTGGTACACCGGGATGTAGTGAAAGTGGATCGGGAAGCGCGGGTCGTGGCCGAATCGGCTGATGTAGAGCCATTTCGGCTGCAGCTCCAGTTGCAGGATTTTCTGCACTTTGGCGAGCAGCACGCCCATCTCGACCAAAGCACCTTCGGGCAGGTCCGACAACGAACGCACCGGGTGCCGCGTCCCCAGCACCAGATAGCCGGGCAGCTTGGTCGTCATGTGGTGGTTGAGTACCCAGTGGGCTGTCTCATGGATGATGAAGCGTGGCGCTATGTCCATGGTTGGGTATCCGTTGTCGAAGCTGGTAGGGAGAATGAGAAGGTCGCGCCGTGGTCAGGCTGACTGTCTACCCTTATGCATCCACCATGCAACTCGATGATTGAGCGGCAGATGGATAATCCGATCCCCATGCCATCTTCTTTGGTCGTGAAAAACGCATCAAACAGCAGCGCAAGGTGATTTTGGTCAATCCCTGGGCCGTTATCGCGTACCTCCACCACCGCTTGACTCTCTTTCGCCTGTATTCGCACGTGCAGCTCCCCGGGCAAGTCGTTGTGGCCACTCATGGCCTGCAGGCTGTTCATGATCAGGTTGATCACTACCTGCTGGAGCTGGATCCGGTCGCCCGATACCTTGGGCGACTGATGTTCGAACGTGCACGACAATCGCACCTGATGACTCTGGATTTCCCGGTCAAGCAGGGCGAGCGAGTCCACTACTACCGATTTTAGATCCACTTCTTCGTAGTGCGAATCGCTTTTGCGCGTCAGGTCGCGAATACGCTTGATCACTTCGGCCGCGCGGCGCGCATTACTGGCTGCGCGGGCGATAGCTGTCCCGGCTTCCTTGAGGTCGGGGCTGGGGCGGTCGAGCCAGCGCTGGGCCGCTTCGGCACTGGAAGTGATCGCGGCCAAGGGTTGATTCACTTCGTGGGCGATGGACGCTGCCAGCTCGTCCATCGTGGTGTTTCTGCTGATATGAGCGAGTTCGATTTGCGCACGGTGCAGCTGCGCTTCGACATCACGGGTATGGGCTAGCAAACTGAATTGTTCCTGTAGTTCATCGCTGGTGCGGCGGTTTTTCAAGGCCAGCCAGGTGGCAATGCCGATGGCCGTCAGGCTAACGAGGCAGCGGGCCAGCGCGGCGCTGAACGGATGATCGAGGTGGGAAAAGCAGAACGCGGCAGTCGTCAGCACCACGCAAGTCAGTGCAACCCGGCGCAACCCGCGGATCGAGCACGAGTCCATGGCCATCATGATGACCAGGACGTACAACACCGCCACCGCGATATCGAGTTCCGTGAGGGTATCGACGACGAAGATCGCGAGCGTGGTTGCCCAGAGCGCCAGGCACTTTGCCTTGGCGCACGGAGAGCCGATCATGACGTTCATCATGAGTCGGCTCTTGCGGTGCAGTCGCAGCCCAAGGAGGTCAAGCCTTGATGAACGCCAGGAGGTCCGCGTTGATCACGTCACCATTGGTCGTGCACAGGCCATGGGGCAGGCCAGGATAGGTTTTCAGGGTGCCGTGCTTGAGCAGTTTGATCGACAGGTGCGCCGAGTCGGCGATCGGTACGATCTGGTCATCTTCGCCATGCAGCACCAAAGTCGGCACATCGATGTTTTTCAGGTCATCGGTGAAGTCGGTTTCCGAGAAGGCCTTGATGCAGTCGTACTGCGCCTTGGCGCCGCCGTTCATGCCCTGGCGCCACCAGTTGTCGATGATCGCTTCGGAAACTTTCGCGCCCGGGCGATTGAAGCCGTAGAACGGCCCGCTCGGAAAATCGCGATAGAACTGGCTGCGATTGTCCGCCACGGCTTTGCGCAAGCCATCGAAGACGTCCATTGGAATGCCGCCCGGATTGTTTGCGGTGCGCAGCATGATCGGCGGTACGGCACCGATCAGCACCGCTTTGGCCACGCGGCCGCGACCATGACGCGCCACATAGCGTGCCACTTCGCCGCCGCCGGTGGAGTGGCCGACGTGCACGGCGTTCTTGATGTTCAGGTGCGCCATCAGTTCAGCGACGTCGGCGGCGTAGGTGTCCATCTCGTTGCCGACAGCGGTCTGCGACGAACGGCCATGACCGCGGCGGTCGTGGGCGATGACACGGAAGCCCTTGCTGAGGAAAAACAGCATTTGCCCATCCCAGTCATCGCTGGAAAGGGGCCAGCCATGGTGGAACACGATCGGCTGGCCGCTGCCCCAGTCCTTGTAGAAAATCTGCGTGCCGTCCTTGACTGTGATCATCCCCGAACCACTGGCGTTGCCGTCGCTTTTGCCTCCGGTGGAAGCGGGCGTCTGTGCCTTGGTTTGCTGCGCTGCCAGCGCAGGTAGTGTCACCGCCAAGGCTGCTGCCATGGCACCGGTCGTGATCAAGCCACGACGTGAGGTTCCGCTTTTCTCGTCAGTCATTTTTCAACACTCATGTGAGTTCTGGAGGTAACGCATGCGCGGCCCGAGGCACTTCCCCGGTTGAGGGAAATTTATGGGCAAAGCCGGGCACTGACCACCAGACATGGGTGTTTGAAACTAACGCTTTGGTATAGGCGCAAACTCCCGTACGGCGCGCCTCAGACCGCCAGTTCGATCAACAATGCGCCATCGAATCCGGGATTTTCGTTGACGCCTTCTTTGGCATAACCCCGGGCGTTGCACACCACGCGGGTATCGCCCACCCGGTAGTCAAAGCTGCCGTGGGTGTGGCCGTGCAGCCAAAGGGCCGGTTGCCATTTTCTGATCCGCTCTTCGAGGTCGGAAACAAAACTCGAATTGATCGGTGAACTGGCAAACATCGGGCTGATGCTCGACCGGGTCGGTGCGAAATGGGAAATCACCACCGTGGGCGTCGTGCTGTCGCGGGCGAAGCAGTCTTCCAGCCAGGCGACGGTCTGCAAAAACACAAGCTGGGACACCGCCGGGCTGAACAGGTCTTCGAAATCGGGGGAAATTCTGATGCGGCTGAAGTCCCGCACCAGCGCAGCAGCCAGGTCGATGCCATGTGCTCGTTCGTGCGCATCTTCGTAAAGACGATAGTCGGACCACAGCGTGCAACCCAGAAACCGCACGCCGTCGTGAACGTATTCCGAGCGCTCCAGCACGTGAATCTGCGTGCCTTGCGACAGCCTGTGCAATTGCTCGTAAGTCGAGATCAGGTCGCTGCCGTAAAACTCATGGTTGCCGGCCACGTACACGATCGGCGCGGGGCAGGCCTTGGCCCACTCAATGGCGGCAGCGGGGCGCGAAATGTCGCCGGCGAGAACAACGATATCGGCCTCCACTTCGGGAAACGGTATCGCATTGACGGACAGGTGGATGTCGGACAGCAAGGCGATGCGCATGGGGTCAACTCCTGTGATGCAGATGGCCAATGATGGGTTCATTTTTGCGGCAAGTGCGCCAAGTCGCGGTTGAGCTGGATGCGCAGGGCGCGAATGAATTGCCTGGCGTTGTCGGTCATGGGTTTGCCTGCCTGGAACACCAGGATGCTGATGAACGGTACGTCGACACTGAACGGTTTGACCACCAAGCCACGCTCGACGAAGTCCCGTACCGCCATCGGGTTGACGAAACCGACACCGACACCGAGCAACGCCAACTCGCAGATGGTGTGCGCGTAAGCGGTCTCGACCCGGATCCGTAAACTCACGTCTTCTGCGCTGAGCGCGGCCTCCAGGCGTCGGCGGCTGCTGTCTTCCGGGTTGAGGGCGAGAAAGTCGACGTCTGCCAGGTCCTTCGGGCCGATCAACGTGCGCCGCGCCAGTGGGTGACTGGCGGCCATCACAATCACGCCGGGGCTGTTGAGAAATTGCGAGTGCTCAAGGCTTTCCACCGGCATCTCATCGGCCATCAGGCCCAAGTCGAACTGGCCGCTGCTGACGGCCTGATGCACGTCCCGCGAGCTCATGACCTGTAGCGAAATCTGCATCTCGCGCTTGGCGGTATCGAACGCAGCAATGACCCGTGGCAGGAAGCTGTTGCCCAGGGCAGGGTGCACGGCAATCGACAGGCGCTTGATGCCGAAATTGCGCAGGCTTTTCAGGCGATGCTCGATCACCTCGTAGCCGATGAAGAAATTGTTCACGTCCACCATCAGCGCCGCCGCTTCCTGCGTCGGCACCAGCCGTCCTCGTGTCCGGACGAACAGTTGAATCCCTGAACTGGTCTCCAGTTTACGAATCGCCTGGCTCACCGCCGGTTGGGAAATACCCAGCATCGTCGCGGCTTTGCTGGTGCTGCCAGCAGTCATGATGGTGCGGAAGACTTCAATCTCGCGAACGCCCATGTCGGGTCATACCTATAAGCGGGGGTTATAGAGTTAATCATTTGTCGTGTTGTTGTCATGTAAGTGCCTTTCTAGAATCGAGTCAACAACAACGGCCCAACAGGCACTTCCCCATGAGCTTTACAGACCACGCTAATAATCCGTTCGCCAGCCTTTCCCCAGCGGTCTGGCGCGCCTCTACTGTCGTCTTCGACACCTTCGAAGACTTCGTCGCCCGCAAGGCCCGTCAACCCGACGGCTACAGCTACGGCATCACCGGCACGCCTACCGCTCGCGGCCTCGAACAGCGCATCGCGACCCTGGAAAACGCCCGGCACTGCGTTGTGACACCGTCTGGTCAATCGGCGCTGATGACCGCGGTCATGGGCTTCGTACGCGGCGGCGATCATCTGCTGGTTTCGGACTCCTGCTACGGCGCGCTGAAGTCGTTCGCCAGCAATTGGCTGGCGAAAATGGGCGTGGACGTGGAGTTCTATCCGCCGACCATCGACGCCGGTATCGAACAACTGATCAAGCCCAACACCAAAATGATCTGCCTGGAAGCACCCGGTACGGTGACCATGGAAATGCAGGACATTCAGGTCATCACCGCCATCGCCCGCCAGTACGGCGTGATGACCATGATGGACAACACCTGGGCCAGCCCCCTGTATTTTCGCCCGCTGGATCACGGCGTCGACCTGTCGATCGAGGCCGCGACCAAACTGTTCGGCGGCCACTCCGACCTGCTGATGGGCAGCATCAGCATGAACGACAGCGGCTATTACGACATTTTGCGTGAGACCCAGAGCATCCTCGGGCAGGCCACCAGCCCGGAAGACTGCTTTCTGGTGCAGCGCGGACTGGAAACGTTCGAATTGCGCCTGACGCAACAGAGCCGTACGGCGCTGCAAGTCGCACAGTGGCTCGAAGCTCAGCCGCAGGTCCAACAAGTGTTGTTTCCGGCCTTGCCCAGCCATCCGGGCCACGAGATCTGGCGCAAACAGTTCACCGGCAACGGCTGTCTGTTCTCGATCATTTTGCAGCCGGCGTCCGAGGCCGCGTTCGGTGCGTTCTTCAATGCCCTGCAACACCTGCCGATCGGCGCCAGTTGGGGCGGCACCCACAGCCTGATCGCCTACTACCCGGCCAGCCAGCAACAGAGTCGCGCGTATTCACCCACCGACCAACCGATCGTGCGCCTGGCCATCGGCCTGGAAGATCCGGCCTGGCTGATCGAGGATTTGCAACGCGCGCTTGACGGTTACGCAGCCTTCCTCGGCTGACCGACACGCGGCCGGCGAATCCACGACATTCGCCGCCGCTTTTTATTCGAACAGCTGCCACCTGAGGGATGGAAAACATGACAACAATGAACAGCATTCGACCCCGCATCGCTTTGTATCTGTTTATCGCCATTGCGTTCGCGCAACCGCCAAGCATGGATCGCCACAGCCCTGTGATGGAGTCGCTCAACCATTCCGGTCACACCGGCTGAGGATTGACCATGTACGACTTATTCATCCGGTCCTTGCCGCTGTTGCAGCAGGCGATTCAGGTCACGCTCGGTTTGAGCCTGGCCGCGTTCATCCTTGGCAGCACCGTGGGCATGGGCATCGCGCTGTTGCGTAATTCCCGGGTGCGGCTGCTGCGGGTGTTCGCCTTCAGCTATGTGTCGATCTTTCGCGGCACGCCATTGCTGGTGCAGATCCTGTTGATCTACTTCGGCTTGCCGCATTTCGGCATCGTGCTGTCGCCGATCCCTTCAGCGTTGCTGGCATTGACGCTGTTCTCCGCCGCGTACCTGAGCGAAAACTTCCGGTCCGGTATCAGCGCAGTGGACCGTGGCCAGTGGGAGGCTTCGGCTTCGATGGGCATGGGCTACTGGACCGCGCTGCGCCGGATCATTCTGCCGCAAGCCTTGCGCATTGCCTTGCCGCCGCTGGGCAGCCGGCTGATCGCGCTGGTCAAGGACACCTCGCTGGCCTCGACCATCACCGTGGTCGAGCTGACCCGGGTTGCCGAGCAGATGGGCGCGGCAACGTTCCGCTACATGGAAATGTTCCTGATGGTCGGCCTGATGTACTGGGTCATCAACCAGGTCCTGACGGTATTACAGACCTACCTTGAAGGTCGTTTGACGAGGCGCTACCAATGAGCCAGACCACAATCAGCGTCACCGCCCTGTGCAAATCGTTCGGTCCACTGGCGGTGCTCAAAGGTGTCGATCTGCAAGTGCAGAAGGGCGAAGTGGTGGTGATCCTCGGCCCGTCCGGTTCAGGCAAGACCACGCTGTTGCGCTCGCTGAACTTCCTCGAAGAACCCAACAGCGGCGTGCTGGAAATCTGCGGCCATCGTGTCGTAGTCCAGGAAGGCAAAAGCCTGGGACGTGCCGATCGGGCACAGATCGCCCAACTGCGGCAGAAGACGGCGATGGTGTTTCAGTCGTTCAACCTGTTTCCGCACAAGACCGCACTGGAAAACGTGATCGAAGGCCTGATCAGCGTCAAGAAAGTCGCCAAGGCTTCGGCGATTGCCCGCGGCATGGCCTTGCTGGAACAGGTCGGCTTGAAGGACAAGGCTGACAAATACCCGGCGAGCCTGTCCGGAGGGCAGAAGCAACGAGTGGCCATCGCTCGTGGCCTGGCCATGGACCCGGAAGTGATTTTCTTCGACGAGCCGACCTCGGCCCTCGACCCGGAACTGCGCGACGAAGTGCTGATGGTCATGCGCAACCTGGCCAATGCCGGCATGACCATGCTGGTGGTCACCCATGAATTGCGCTTCGCCCAGGAAGCGGCTGACCGGGTGATTTTCATGGAAGGCGGCGTGGTGGTGAAAAACACCACGGCCGAGGAGTTCTTCGGCGACGACAGCGGCGAGCGCATCCAGCAATTCCTGCGACGTTACTGACGGCTGACACAGCGCAACGCATCACCTGACCCAACAACAATAAAAAGGGGGGCACGATCCCCCCGAGAGGAGTTCGTGTGCATGAAAATCAACATGAGGCAGCGCCTGCCCCTGACCATGGCCGTCGCCGGCATGGGTTTTTGCAACATTGGCTGGGCTGAGGGTTTTATCGAAGACAGTCATGCCAGCCTGAGCTTGCGCAATCTGTACTTCAACACCGACCCGCGCAGCAAGAATTCGGCGCCGCGCCAGGAAGAGTGGGGGCAAGCCTTTGTCCTCAACTACCAATCGGGTTTCACCCAGGGGCCGATCGGCTTTGGCGTGGACGCGCTGGGCATGCTTGGCGTGCGCCTGGACGGTGGCTCGAAAGTCGGCAAGGCCGGTGCCGACCGCACACCGGGGGTGATGTTTCCACTGGAAAGCGATGGCAGCGCCGTCGACGATTTCAGCAGCCTGGGCGTGACAGCCAAGGCGCGAGTGTCCAAGACCGAACTGCGGGTCGGCACCTTGCAACCGAAATTGCCGGTGGTCAGCTTCAGCGATTCTCGTCTGCTGCCGCAGACCTACGAAGGCCAGCAAATCACTTCGATGGAGATCGAAGGCTTGACCTTCACCGGCGGGCAGATCGAGCACGCCAAGGGCCGCACGTCCTCGGACTTCCAGGCGCTGGCCATCGGTGGCGCTGCCAAAGGCGCGGACACCAATCACTTCTATTACGCCGGTGCCGACTACAAGATCACCAAGGACCTGCTCGGCCAGTACTACTACGGCAATCTGGAAGATTTCTACAACCAGCATTTCTTCGGCCTGCAACATGCGATGTCGATCGGCGAGGGCAAACTCAAGACCGACCTGCGTTACTTCTACAACACTTCCGACGGCAAGAACGCCAGCCGTCAAGGGCGGGCCGAAGGTTACGCCAGCACCGGCTACTACACTGACGGAGCGACCCTGGGCGAGGTGGATAACCGCACCTGGAGCGCGATGTTCACCTATAGCCTCGGCGGTCACGCCGTGAGTGCGGGTTATCAGCAATTGAGCGGAGACAGTAATTTTCCGTACATCAACCAGGGTTCGCTTGGCGCTACCGGCAGCGGTCTGTATTTGATCACCGACCGCATGATCGGCAGCTTCGTCAAGGCCGGCGAGCGCACCTGGCTGGCGCAGTACGCCTATGACTTTGCTGCGCAGGGCATTCCTGGTCTGACGGCCTCGGTGGTTTATCTCAAGGGCGACAACATTGCCTCCAAGCGCGGCGACCTGAGCGAGTGGGAGCGTGATACCAGCCTCGGTTACGTGGTGCAGAGCGGCGTGTTCAAAAACGTCGGCCTGACCTGGCGCAGCGCGGTGTTTCGCAGCGATGCGTCCAGCGACACCGACCAGAATCGCTTGATCCTCAGCTACACATTGCCGCTGTTCTAGCCGCTGACGTCATCACTTTTGCGCCCCTCAGCCTACAGAGAGATCCATCATGAACATCCGCTCCTTGCTCCGCCCGAACACTGCCATCCTGCTGGGTCTGTTGACCTGCCTGGCCCTGAACACCGCCGTCGCCGAAACCGACGACTCGCTGTCGAAATTGCGCCAGAGCGGCGTGGTCCGGATCGCCAATACACAGACCAGCCCACCCTGGAGTTACATCGATGAGCAGAACCAGCCCTCCGGTTATGACGTGGCCGTGGCCCGGGAAATCTTCAAGCGCATCGGCATCCCCAAGGTCGAGTTTGTCGCCGACAAGTTCACCAGTTTTGTCGACAGCATCAAGACCCACAAATACGACACGGTGATCAACAGCCTGGCCAACACCCCGGAGCGGGCGAAGATCGTCGATTTCACCTCGCCGTACAGCGTGCAGGCCTTCCGCATCTGGGTCAGCGAGCGCAACGACGACATCCATGACATCCCAAGCCTCAAGGGCCACAGCGTTGGCGCCACGTCCGGCACCTCCAATGAATTGTGGGCGCGCAACAACCTCAAGGAGTCGGAAATCCGTACTTATGAAGGTGCCGGTCTGCTCTACAGCGATCTGGTTTCCGGGCGCCTGGATTCGTTGATCGACTCCTATTTCCATGGCCAGAAAGTCAAGGAAGCCAACGGCTTGCCGGTCAAGGTCGTGGGTGAACCGGTGACCTATTCCCTGGGGGCGGCGATCGTGCCCAAAGGCGCCGATGCCTTGCGTGAAGCGATGAACAAAGCCATCGCCGACATGACCGCCGACGGCACGCTGCAAAAACTCGGCAAGCAATATCTGGGCGCCGACTACGACGTGGTGGGCGACATGACCAAGGCCAAGGCCTGGTAACGCTTTTCTACGAACCGGGCCGCCGAAGCGGCCCACACCCCATTGGCAATCAAGGCATCGATATGAGCATTGCAAACCCTATCAAGAGCGACGTGGATTTCGACGCACCGGGCAAACATCACGGCTATCTGCGCCTGCCGCACTCGGTGCATCGTTCGGCCTATGGCTGGATTCCGATTCCGGTGGTGTCGATCCGCAACGGCGAGGGCCCGGTGTTTGTGATCAGCGCCGGTAGCCATGGCGACGAATACGAAGGTCAGATTCTGGTCTCGCGCCTGATTCGCGAGCTGCAACCGGAGATGATCCAGGGCCAGATCATTCTGCTGCCGATGATGAACTACCCGGCCGCCGCTGCCGGTCTGCGCACTTCGCCACTGGACGATGGCAACCTCAATCGCCTGTTCCCCGGCGACCCTGCTGGAACGCCGACCCAGATCATTGCCCATTACATCGAAACAGTCCTACTGGCGCGCGCCGATTACCTGGTCGACCTGCATTCCGGTGGCAGTTCATTGCTGTATGACGGCGCCAACATGATGGGCCTCGAACCGCGCGATGCCGCGGAAGAAAAAGTGGTCTCCGGGCTGCTCAAGGCCTTCGGCTTGCCCAAGGCGTTTCTCTATCACCCCAACCCGGTGAACATCACGGCGGCGGCACGACGCCAGGGCGCGATCTGCTTCCTCACCGAACTCGGCGGCGGTGGTACGGTCAATCCGGCCTTGATCGAACAGGCGCGTCACGGCCTGCTGCACTTGCTCGGCTACACCGGCATTTTGCAGGGCGAACTGGTGCCGGCCCAACCGCCGACCGTCTCGCGTCTGCTCGCTATCGACAAGAGTCTGCACTACGTCTATGCCTTGCACGCCGGGCTATGGGAGCCGTTGGTGGAGTTGGGGGCGACGGTCAAAGTCGGGCAACCGGCGGCGCTGATCCATTTCCCTGATGAGCCGATGCGCGAGCCGGTCCAGGTGCTGTTCAGTGGCGATGGCGAGGTGGTCTGCAAACGGGCGATGGCCAAGGTTCAGCGCGGTGATTGCCTGTTCCAGTTGGCCGGGACACGGGCATCGATTCTTTAACCTCTCACTGACATCGAGGTGACGCCATGCCCGTTATCGAATGCGCCAACAGCGACGCGATCAACCCGCCTGCCGGGCACTATTCACACATATGCAGTGCCGGTGGTTTTGTGATGATTTCCGGGCAGTTGCCGATCAATGCCGAAGGCAGGGCATTGGCCGACCGGCCTTTCGACGAGCAGGTGCACCAGGTGCTCACCAATCTTGGGCATTGCCTGGCTCGAGCAGGCGTGGACAAACACCATCTGGTGCAGGTCCGGGTGTACGTCACCGACATTGATCAATGGCCTGCTTTCAATCGGTTGTATGCGCAATGGCTGGGCGATCACCGTCCCGCCCGAGCGGTTGCCGGCGTGGCCCAATTGCATTTTGGCTGCGCCGTCGAAGTGGAAGCCATGGCACTGGCTGCCGGTATTGATGACAACAAGACAGGACTCAACCAATGACTTCGCCAGAATTGACGCTTCCAACCTATCAGGACGTGCTTGATGCCGCCGCTCGCATCGCGGGCCATGCTCATCGCACACCCGTACTGACGTCACGCACCCTGAACGGGCAACTCAATGCCGAGGTGTTCTTCAAGTGTGAGAACTACCAGCGCATGGGCGCCTTCAAATTTCGCGGCGCGTTCAATGCGCTGGCGCGTTTCGACGAACGTCAGCGAAAGACCGGCGTGGTGGCGTTTTCTTCCGGCAACCACGCTCAAGGCATCGCCTTGTCCGCGCGTATCCTCGGCATTCCCGCGACGATCGTGATGCCCCATGACGCGCCCGCCTCGAAAATGGCGGCCACTCGCGAATATGGCGCAAGCGTGGTGCTCTATGACCGCTACAGCGAGGACCGCGAGGCGATTGGTCGAACACTGGCGCACGAGCACGGTTACACGCTGATTCCATCCTACGACCACCCCGATGTCATTGCCGGGCAGGGGACCGCCACCCTGGAGCTATTACAGGAAACCGGTCCGCTGGATGCGCTGTTCATTTGCCTGGGCGGTGGTGGATTGTTGGCGGGTGGCGCTTTGGCGACCCGTGCACTGGCGCCTGACTGCAAACTGTATGGAGTCGAACCGCAGGCGGGGAACGACGGCCAGCAGTCATTTCGCAGTGGGAAAATCGTCCACATCGACACCCCGGACACCTTGGCCGACGGTGCGCAGACGCAGCATTTGGGTCAGTTCACTTTCCCGATTATCCACCGTGACGTTGACGACATCCTGACGGTGACAGACGCCCAACTGGTCGAAGGCATGCGTTTTTTTGCCGAGCGCATGAAGATGGTCGTCGAACCCACCGGATGCCTGGGATTGGCCGCCCTTCGTCATTCAGGCAAGGTGCTGGAAGGGCAGCGGGTGGGTGTGATTGTCAGTGGCGGCAATATCGACTTGGACCGCTACGCACGCTTGCTGGCGTGATGTGCTGGATGGCTCTGGACGAAGATTCGGGTGAAGCGACACACAGTTGTCACGACGGTGGTTTATTTACGAGCCCAACGCCAGTAGATTAGGCGGCGGTTTGCCACCATCTAGCTCACTTACAAGGAAGCAGCATGAACGTTAACTCATCATCGTCGTCATCCAGCGCATTGATCGCTGCCTATTCCTCTGCCGCCAATACCAGGGCAGATGGTCAAGGCAAAGTGGCCGATAGCGATCAGGCAGCAGGCAATTCGCAGAATGATGACTCGGTGAGTTTTTCCGGCACGGCCACTGACTACAGCGCTTCCATCGCCAGCAACGCGCCGTATTTTCCGGTGCGTGCGGGGATGAACGCCGACGCGTTGATTCTGGGTGTGGCCAAGCCTGGGGCGATTTCCAGTTCCAAGGACAAAACCTTTGCCGACGTGGCCATCGATGCCCGCAAGCGCATGGATGAAAAATACGCGCTGATGAAAGACAGCGGTAAGCCGTACGACAACAAGAACGTTGAGGATCGCAATGCGCTGATGGGCGATCTGGATCGGCGTTCGCTGTACGCCATTTCCACCAATGAAGGCGGCAATTTCACCAAGGAAGAACAGACCGCGGCCCAAGACCTGATGCGCCAGCAGGCGCAGCTCGCAACGGGCTACTACGTCGGCCCGGAAGACCAGAAGAAGAACTGGCGGGACCCGTTCGCCAACGACCCGGTCGGTCGCGCCAAGGCCGCCCTGAACTTCCTGGACAACATGAGCCCGGAAGAAAAATCCACGCCGCAATGGCTGACCCAACGTTCGACCATCCAGACCGCACTCGACCAGGCCACCGCCGCCGATCCGGTGGAACTGGCGAAGAAAAAGCAGCTGTACTTCCCGATCCTCGCCGAGATCCTGCAGAACGGCACCAGTTGGTTCGACAAGAAAGAGTCGGACGGCAAGAGTGCTGATGATTTGCTGAAGCAGCTTCAGGCGGTGGTTCAGTCGACGCAGTGAGTTGATCCGAATAGCGATCGCTGACGAGTCTATCGAGACTAAAGTTTGGCCAGCAGTTTGCTCAGTTCATGTTTCGCCGCTTCACCCGAATGCGCACGTTCGAGCAATCCCCGGGTCATGGATTTGTACATGTCCACGGCCTCGGGTGACGAGGTCACGCTGGCGATGCCGGTATGGACATTGGGCAGCTCGCCGAGGCGATAGGGGCTGACGGCGACATAGCTGGTATGCACCTGCTCGAAAATCTGGAAGGTGGCGCTGGGCAGGGTTTCGTCGATCAGGTAGATGTTGAATCGCGAGCCTTCGCTACCGATCTTGTCGATCAGGTTCTCGACTTCGCGCCGCGCCAGCAGTGAGCGTTCCATTCTCACGCTCGGTGGCAGATCAAGGCGACCGACAAGGCCGATGTGCAAGTAACGCTCGATCTGACGCAGGCTGATGATCGACTGCACTTCGAATTTCTGTTTGGAAAACGTCGCCTTACGCTCGTTGAGAATCTCAAGGATTTGCGCCTGCATGGCCGCTTGGCTGGCGTCGAAGTTCTTCGGCCGTGCTTCGTCGAGCATGGTCTTGAACAGCTCGGAGTAAGCGGGGGAGGTCAGCAGGTAGGAAAAGGGATCGAAGTAAGACTGGATGCTCACCGAGCGCGCTTCGAGTTGACGCATACGTTCGAAGTAGCCCAGGGCGTTGTCAAAATACTCGGTGTCGGAACCCAGCAGGCTGGTCAGGGATACCTTGAGCAATTGCGCCAGGCGATCCAGGGTTTCGAGCTTTACGATCTTGCCCATTTCCAGGCGATACACCGCAGCACGGGAAATATCGAGCTTCTCGGCCACTTGGTCGGCGTTCAATTGGCGACCGATGCGGTACGCCCGAAGGCGCTCACCGATGGCTTGATAATCGATTTGGCTCACTGCAACTCCGAAATGCTGATGTCCGATACGCGCCGTTCATGCGACTCAAGCAAGGAATCTGTTGACCTCATTACGACTTGGCTGTATCAATATTTAGACAGAAATTATTTGCTCGTCTAAAAAATACAAAAATGGTGCGGCCATGTCTATGTATATCCCACCCCAAGTCCCTATCCCGAGCCTGTCTCCGGGATGACGCCCGGCATTCACTGCCTCACAAACTGACCAAACACTGTTGAATCCGGTCGCCCTCGCCAAAGGGCGGCGCAGTTCGTTACGCCTGAAAAACCCTAAATCAATAAAAATACGGAGCACACCCATGAGGCATTCAACCGCCATACCTTCATTGCTGACGCTGTCACTGGCCGTTCTGGCGCCTTGCGCACTCGCCGCACCGGGCTTCAGCGACACCTTGATCGGCTATCGCTATAGCGATCATTACAGCGATCCCGGCAAAACCAAAGACGTTGCCAAGAACATCCTGCAGATCACCCACGTCAGCAGTTACAGGCTGGGACAGAATTTCATCAACCTGGATGTGTTCAAGTCCGACAGCACCGACCCGGCCAAGGGCGGTGGCACCGGTGCCACCGAGTTTTACCTGACGTACCGTAACCAGTTGCAGTACGGCAAGGTGTTCGATAAACCGCTGGCCTTCGGCCCGGTCAAGGACGTGGCCCTGACCGCCGGCTTCGACTACAACACCAAGAACAATGAGTTCGCTTCCGAAAAGCGCCTGTTGGTGTTCGGCCCAACGCTCAAGTTCGCCTTGCCCGCCGGTTTCCTCGACGCCAGTGTGCTCTACGCACGGGAGTGGAACCATTGCGGTCTCGATGTGTGCGGCAAGCCGGGCAATCACACGGATCTGCTGTTCGACCCGTTCTTCCAGTTCAACCTTACGTGGGGCGTACCGTTCATGGCGGGTCCGCTGCCGCTCAAGTTCCAGGGCTTCTACACCTACAGCAGCGAAAAGGGCGACGACTATCAGAATCGCCCGACCGGCGCCGAGCAGTTGATGCGTACGTCGTTGATGCTGGATGTCGGGCAGTTGGGCTGGGGCGAAAAGAATGTGCTGTGGATCGGTCCGGGTTACGAGTACTGGCGCAACAAATTCGGCAATGAGAAGGGGCCGGGAACGGATGTCGATGCGTTATCGATCAACCTGGAGTGGCATCTGTAGGCGCGCGATCTTTATTTTTCGCCTGACCAGTATCAAAAATTAGACAAAGCGTCTCATTTGTTCGTAGACTCAGCGCTTCGCTCCGGCGAATGAAGGACGGCGCTGTTTCCTTCCAGGGATGAGTCAGGCGGTTGACCCGGAATCCCGGATCACCCGCATCAACCACAGATAACAATAAGAGGTAATGATTGTGAAAACTCACAACGACTCAAGCGCCACCAAGGCGGATGCGTCACCACGCAAGGCGTTGATCGCCAGCGTGACCGGCTACGCCATGGATGGTTTCGATTTGCTGATTCTCGGCTTCATGCTGCCGGCCATAACCCTGGGCCTGGGGCTGACCACCTCCGAGGCCGGGTCGCTGGTGACCTGGACTTTGCTCGGCGCGGTAGCCGGCGGCCTGATATTCGGCCAGCTCAGCGACCGTTACGGTCGAGTCAAAATGCTCAGCGTGTGCATTCTGGTGTTCTCGATTTTCACCGGATTGTGCGCACTGGCGCAGGGGTATTGGGACTTGCTGACCTATCGCACCCTGGCCGGGTTTGGCTTGGGCGGCGAGTTCGGCATCGGTATGGCGCTGATCGCCGAAACCTGGCCGGCCCACAAGCGTAACCGCGCATCGTCCTACGTCGGTATGGGCTGGCAGGCAGGCGTTTTGGCTGCGGCGTTGTTGACGCCATTGCTGCTGCCGCATATCGGCTGGCGCGGAATGTTCCTGGTCGGACTGGTCCCGGCGCTGCTGTCCTTCGTGATTCGCCACACCATGGGCGAACCGGAGGAGTTCGTCAAAGCCACGGCCAACCCGATCTCCTTTACCCAGCGCTTCGGCCAGTTGTTCAAGGATGTTCCGACCACCAAGGCCAGTATCGGCGTGATGGTGCTGACCTCGGTGCAGAACTTCGGTTACTACGGAATCATGATCTGGATGCCCAGTTACCTGTCGCGCCAGTTCGGTTTTTCGCTGACCGCATCCGGCACCTGGACCGCCGCCACCGTGGTGGGGATGGCCTTCGGCATCTGGTTGTTCGGGCAACTCGCCGACCGCTTCGGTCGCTGGCGGATCTTTTTGCTGTATCAGGCGAGCGCGGCGGCGATGGTGTTGATCTACGCCAACCTGACGGACCCGATAAGCATGCTGTTCACCGGTGTGGTAATGGGTATTTTCGTCAATGGCATGATCGGCGGCTACGGTGCATTGATCTCCGACCTTTATCCGGCCCAGGTCCGGGCTACCGCGCAAAACGTACTGTTCAACGTCGGGCGTGGCGTCGGTGGATTCGGGCCGCTGGTGGTGGGAGCGATAGCCCTGGCGTATTCGTTCTCGGCGGCAATCATGCTGCTGGCTTCGATCTACCTTTTGGCCATGGCCGCCACGTTGTTCCTGCTGCCGCGCAGTCAGGGCGACAGTGGTGAGGCACGGCTGTCGAACCCACTTACAGCACAGCAAAAGTAGGCGCTTGGCCAGAACCGTCAACGTTGAAAAATATTGCAAAACCAGTATCAAAAATTAGACAAACGCTTTTCCAAGGCGTAGAGTCAAACCCAGAAATGCAGTAGAAACCACGACGCTGCCGGATTCACGGGCGGCGTCGCTTCTATTTTGATTTGACTGTATCAAAAATTAGACAAAGCGCTTAAACAAGAACATAAGAGGGCTTTCAAAATGACCGGGATCTCCAACTGCTGCCAGGCCATCGCCGTCACGCCGCCGAACGATACGCTGACAGTGGTGCTGTCCAACGAATGGGTCAACGACGAATACAAGCGTCTCGTCCTGCAAGCGGATGGCGCAGCGTGCCATTCGCAGCCAGGGCAATTCTTCAACCTGCTGTGCCCCAGCGAAGGTGAGCACAAGCCTTTCTTTCGCCGGCCGATGAGCACCTACAAGGCCGACCCGGTTAGTGGCCAGGTCGAGTTTCTCTACAAGGTCACTGGCAAAGGCACCTTCGGGCTGGAAACCCTGAGCGAACGGCAAACTCTGGAAATCCTCGGCCCGCTGGGTAAGGGCTTCGATCTCGATCCGGACTGGCGGCACATGACCATCGTTGCCCGGGGCGTAGGCCTTGCGACTCTGGCGCCGTTGGCCGAAGCGGCCCACGCCTTGGGGATCAAGCTGACCGCCGTGCTCAGCGCCCGCAGCGAAAAAAGCCTGCTGTCGCGCGAGCGTTTCGCCTCCCTGGGCGCTGAAGTCATCAGCGCACTCGATGAGGACGGCAGCAGCTCGCTGGAAAACATTGAAGCGCTGTTGCGCAAGGTAATTGCCCGCGAAGGCAGCAACGCCTTGTTCACCTGCGGCTCCAAACGCCTGACCCGCTTGCTCAAACGCTTGTCGAGTGAATTGGGACTGGCCGGGCAAGTTGCTCTGGAGCAGCAAATGGTTTGCGGTCTGGGCATGTGTCAGTGCTGCGTCGATGTGTTCGAAGTCGATGGTTTGAAAATCGGCAAACGTGTGTGTCTGGAAGGCCCGGTGTTCGACCTGGCGGAGGTGTTGGAATGATTGATCTGAGCGTAAACATCGGCGGCTTGCGCCTGAAGAACCCGGTGATGCCGGCGTCCGGAACCTTCGCCGAAGAACTCACCCACTTGCTGGATTTCAATAGCTTGGGCGCTTTGGTGACCAAGACCATCACCAGCGAAAAGCGTACCGGCAACCCGATGCCACGGGTCTGCGAACTGGCCGACGGCATGATGAATGCCATCGGGATTCCGAGCAAAGGCGCCGACCTGTTCATCGAAAAAGTCGTGCCGTTCTACCGCGACTTCGACTCGCCGCTGATCGTCAGCATCTCGGCGCCGACCGCCCAGGGTTTTGCCGAGCTGGCGGCGCGTTTGAGTGACGTGCCGGGCGTCGCCGGCATCGAGGCGAACATCTCATGTCCCAACCTCGAAGCCCACGGTGAGTCGTTCGGCATGCACGCCGACACCACGCGGCAAGTGGTCAAGTTGATGCGTGCCAGTACGTCGTTGCCGCTGTGGGTCAAGCTGACCCCCAATGCAGGCGACATCGTCGATATTGCGTTATCTGCGCAGGACGAAGGCGCGGATGCGGTGGTGGTCGGCAACACCTTGCTCGGGCTGTCGATTGACATCGAAAAGGGCAGGGCACGGTTGGGCAATTTCATGGGCGGGATCTCCGGCGCGATGATCAAGCCGTTGATGGTGCGGTTGACCTATCAGTGCGCCGAGGCCTTGCAGATTCCAGTGATAGGCTGCGGCGGCATCGCCACCGCCGATGACGCGTTGGAGTTCATCTACGCCGGGGCCAGTGCGGTGCAGGTCGGCACCGCCACCTTCATTCATCCCAAGACCATGAACCTGATGGTCAACGAGCTGGAAGTGTATTGCCGGCGCAAGGGCATCAGCCAGTTGAGCTCGCTCATCGGCAGCCTCGACGATTCTCCGGCCGCAGCCTTTGGAGCCTTGCCATGAGCACTTTGTGGAAACAACAGGCGCGGCGGATGTTCAGCGAAATCAGTGAACTGTCCTGTGACCCGGAAATCGGTATCACCCGCGAGAGCTACGGCGCTGGCGAAAACGCTGCGATTGCCTACCTCTCGCAGTTTGCCCGCAACAATGGTTTGCAGGTGCTCAACGACCGCGCCGGCAACGTGATTTTTCAACGAGCCGATGACGACGGACAGCCCGCCATCTGGATCGGCTCACATTTGGACTCAGTGCCCCAGGGCGGTAACTACGATGGTCTGGCTGGTGTCGTAGCGGGGCTGTTGTGCCTGTGCCGACTGGACCAGCAAGCGGTCCGGACTGAGCGCCCGATCCGTGTGCTGGGCTTGCGCGGTGAAGAGAGCGCCTGGTTCGGCAAGTCTTATATGGGCTCGCGGGCATTAATGGGCGGGCTCACATCGGCAGATCTGACGCTGGTCAACCGCTTCAGCAAAAAGACGTTAGGCGAGGCTATGCAGGCGGTCGGCGCTGACCTGGAAGCCGTCCGCAGTCAGCAATGGCTGATCGATCGCCGGCAGTTCGCCGGTTACCTGGAAGTGCACATCGAGCAGGCCGAATCTTTGGAAAAAATGGGTCAGGCCATCGGCATCGTGCCCGGCATTCGCGGCAATCTGCGACACAATCTGGTGCGCTGCCTGGGCGAGGACGGCCACTCCGGTGCAGTGTCCCGCGAGGATCGTCATGACTCCGTATTTGCAGTCAGCGAACTGGTCGCGCGCATCGACCAATTGTGGGGCCAGTGGCTGGAAGACGGCCGCGATCTGGTGATCACAGTCGGAACTCTCGGCACTAATGCTGCCCATCACGCGGTCTCGCGCATTCCCGGCGAAGTGAACTTCAGCCTGGAAATCCGCAGCCTGCATCAACCTACGCTGGAAGCCTTCCACGCCTTGATTCTGGCCGAAATCCGGCAGATCGAGGAACACCGTCAGGTGCGTTTCGAGTTCGATAAACGCATCGATACGCAACCGGCAGCCATGCATGAACCTTGGGTCGACACCTTTGTGCGCATGACCCGCGAGCATGGTTGGGAAGGCGTCCTGACACCGAGTGGTGCGGGGCATGACGCTGCGGTTTTCGCCAACGCCGGAATCCCCAGCGCCATGCTCTTCATCCGTAATCAACACGGCTCACATAACCCTTACGAGGCGATGGAGCTGGATGATTTCATCGAAGCCACCGAGGTGCTGTACCACGCCACACAGGAGCTGACGCTATGACAGACCATTCTCAATCCTGGCTGATACGCCATGCCACACTGGTCAACGAAGGCCAGCGCTTTTGCAGCGACCTGCGCATAGAGGACGGTCGGATCGCGCAGATTGCGCCCGCCATTGAGCCTCGCTCCGAGGAGCGGATGATCGATGCCACCGGGCTCTGGTTGCTGCCGGGGATGATCGACGACCAGGTGCACTTTCGCGAACCGGGCCTGACCCACAAGGCCGACATCGCTAGCGAGTCCCGAGCTTGCGCGGCGGGTGGCATCACCAGCTTCATGGAGATGCCCAACACCCGGCCTCCGGCTCTGGATCGCGATTCCCTGGAAGCCAAGTACGCAATCGCGGCGCAATCATCGATGGTCAACTACGCCTTTTACATGGGCGCGAGCAACGACAATCTGGAGGCGATCCGCGCTATCGATCCCAAGAGTACGCCGGGGGTCAAGGTGTTCATGGGCGCGTCCACCGGCAACATGCTGGTGGATGATCCTGCGGTATTGAACGGTATCTTTCGCGAGTCGCCGGTAACGATCATCACCCACTGCGAAGATTCGCCGATGATCGAGGACAACCTGCAAAAGGCACTGCGCAGTTACGGCGAAAGCATACCCGCCCACCTGCACCCGCTCATTCGTTCGCGCGAGGCTTGTATCAAGTCGACCCGGCTGGCCATCGCCCTGGCGCGCAAACACAATGCGCGCCTGCACGTGCTGCACATTTCTACTGCCGAGGAACTGGAACTGTTCGAACCGGGGCCGCTGGCGAGCAAACGCATTACCGCGGAAACCTGCGTGCATTTCCTGCATTTCAATGACCGTGATTACCAGCGCCTGGGGATGCAACTCAAGTGCAACCCGGCGGTCAAGACCGAGCGCGATCGATTGGCGATTGTCCAAGCGTTGGCTGAAGGGCGCATCGACGTGCTGGCCACCGACCACGCCCCCCATTTGCTCGAAGAAAAAAACGCCCCTTATCAGAAAGCACCATCGGGTGTGCCGCTGGTGCAGTTTGCCCTGCAAGCGGCGCTGGAGCGGGTGTTCGCCGGTGAGTTGAGCTTGGAACGGGTGGTCGAGGCGGTCAGCCATGCGCCGGCCAAATTGTTCGATGTCAGCCGTCGCGGCTTCCTGCGCGAAGGTTATGCCGCTGATCTGGTATTGGTCGATCCGCGTCAGCCACACACCGTGCAGCGCTCCGAGGTCCTGTCCAAATGCGGCTGGAGCCCGTTCGAGGGCAGCACCTTTTCATCGCGCATCGTCAGCACCTTCGTCAACGGGCAACGGGTCTGGGACGGCACGGCAATTCTGTCGGGTCTGCACGGCCAGCGTCTTTCATTCGATCGTTGATCACGTTCAAGGAGTCAGCCATGAATTTTTCAACCGCCGTCCAGGAGTTTCGCCAGGCCTTGCCCGGCACCGACGCCTTCAAGCGTGTGCGCGTGCAATGCGAGCAGATCATCCGCAATGTTCCCGATCACGCGGCAATGTGTTTCGTAATCGGCGAGTTCTGTCGTGCTTACGTGCTGTTTTATGAAGATCAGGAAGTGAGTCCGGAATTTGCCCATCAAGTGAAGGCGCAATTGCTGGGGTACATGAACAGCCTTGAAACCGCGCTACAGAGCTCGGATGAACGCGTGCTGTGTGCTGCGTTGAATGAAGTGGTAGTGGCTTATGCGGGTAGTCGGGGGCTGGTTTGAGCGCGAGTCCCCGGCAGGTTCAGAGTGCCTCGTCTGTCATTTACTGGCATCCAACACCACGCGATAGCGCGCCTTGCCACTGCGCAGATGATCGATGGCTTCGTTGATCCGGCTCATGGGAAACATCTCGACCTGCGGCACGATCTGATGACGTGCGCAGAACTCCAGCATGGTCGCCGTGTTGCTCGGCGAGCCGACCGGTGAGGCGGACAGGGTTTTTTGTTGCGGAATCAGGTCAAACACGTGCACCGGGATTGCACTGGGCACGATGCCGACAAAATGCAGGCGACCCTTGCCGCGCAGGGTGGCGAGGATGGTCGTCCAGTCGAGGTTGGCGTTGGCGGTGACCAACAGGAAGTCCAGGGTGCCGGCAATCGCTTTCAGCGCGTCGCTGTCGGTCGAGGCGATGACTTTGTGCGCACCCAGGCGCTTGGCTTCGTCCTGTTTGCTCAGCGATGAGGTGAACGCGGTGACTTCGCAGCCCCAGGCGTTGAGGAAGCGCAGCGCCAGGTGGCCGAGGCCGCCGATGCCCACCACGCCGACCCGATCGGTCGGTTTGATGCCGAATTCCACCAGCGGGTTGAACACGGTGGAACCGGCGCAAAACAGCGGACCGGCCAACGCCGGGTCGAGTCCTTCAGGTATTGGCAGGGCCCAGGCCCAATGCGAGCGCAACCGGTCGGCGAAGCCACCGTTGCTGCCGATGATGGTCGGTTGGACCGTGCGGCACATGTTGTGCGAGCCTTCGATGCAGGACGTGCAATGCATGCAACTGCCCTTGTACCAGCCGATGCCCACCCGCTGGCCCATTTCGAGACCGCGCACCTGCGCGCCCACCCGGACGATGCGGCCGACGACCTCGTGGCCGGGAATAAACGGGTACTGGCTGATGCCCCAGTCGTTATCGATCAGTGACTGGTCGGAGTGACAGACGCCGCAATATTCCACGGCGACTTCTACTTCTTCTTCACCCAAGGGACCGGGGTCGTAGCTGTATCGCTCCAGTGGCGCACCGGCCGCCGTTGCGGCCCAGCCGGTGAATGTCTTGAGTTCGGTATTGTCGCTCATGGAAGACCTCCAGATCAGGAGACGAGGGTTTGGCCGCTCGTGCAGCGGCGACGGAGCCAGAAAAGTGTAGCGGCTCTCTTTCCCGGCGCCATCGCCGTTGGCGGCAAACCTCTGAGCGGTCTTTTAGCCACGCACTGCCCGAGAGCGCCAGACCATCATTTTCTCGACCTGCATTTCCTTCATGGTGTGAGGAATACCGCCCACGCCATGCCCGGAGAGACGCGCGCCAGCGAACGGCATCCAGTCGACACGGAACAGAGTGTTCTCGTTGACCATCACCGCTGTGGCGTCCAGGTCCTGATAGCACTGCATCGCCGTGTCCAGATCGCGAGTGAATACCGCTGCCTGGAAAGCATAGGGCAGGGCGTTGGCCAACTGGATTGCGTCAGCCAGATCGTCGTAGGCATAGACCGCGACCACCGGGCCGAACACTTCCTTCTGCATTACGTTTGAGTCGATCGACGGATTCAACAACACCGTAGGCGCATAGCAGTTGTTGCCGAGTGCGCGGCCACCCGCGACCAAGCGCGCGCCACCGGCGACGGCGTCATCCACCCATTGGCTCACGCGGTTCACTTCACGTTCAGCGATCAGCGGGCCGACATCGGTGCGCGCATCGGTCGGGTCACCGACGACCATGGCGTCGCCCATTTGGCCCAGGCGTTCGGCGACCTGCTCGGCGATGCTGCGGTGGCAGAAAATCCGTTGCACGCTCACGCAGGCCTGGCCGGCGTGCCAGAAACCGCCACGGGCGATGCGCGGCAAGGCATCGTCGAGGTCGGCGTCCGCCGCCAGGATCACCGGCGCCACACCGCCGTGTTCCAGCGCGCAGCGGGTGCCCGGTGCGAGGGTCGAGCGCAGCATCCAGCCCACCGCCGCCGAACCGATGAAGCTGAAGAAACCCACCCGTGGGTCCGACACCAGTTTGCCGGTGAAGGCGTTGTCGGTCGGCAATACCATTTGCGCCCAACCGTCAGGCAGACCGGCTTCGGTGAGGATGTCGAGCAACGTGCGGCAACTCAGCGGCGTGTTGGCCGCCGGTTTGACGACCACTGGCGCACTGACGGCGATGGCCGGTACGACTTGGTGCACGATCAGGTTGAACGGGTGGTTGAACGCCGAGACGGCCGCAACCACGCCGAGCGGTTCGAATTGAGTGAAGGCTACACGGTTGGCCGACGTGGCGTTCAACCCCATCGGAATCACATGACCACCCTCGGTGCGCAGCACTTCGATGCAGTTGAGGATGCCGTCGATGCCACGCTCGACTTCGGTGATCGAATCCTTCAGCGGCTTGCCACCTTCGCTGGCCGCCTGGGTGGCGATCTCGACTTTGCGTGCACCGATCAGCTCGGCGGCACGCTGCAAGATCTCAATGCGCCGAGGCTTGGACAACCACTGGCTGCGGTCACGGAACAGGCCGTGGGCGATGCTCAAGGCGTGCTCGACATCGGCCTCGGTGGAAACCGCCACGTGACCGACGACGGCACCGTTGTAAGGGGAGTGCACAGCCAGGGTGTGTTCAGACATGGGACTTACCTCGAGTAATTCTAAAATGACAACCGCTGGCGCTGGGTCACGGCGCGATTCAAGCCGTGCCTGCCAAACCTGGCGCCAAGGTAGTCTCGAGTGAGTTTTTCCAAAACTGAATAATTAAGAAGGCTCCGTTCATTTTTCGAGAAGACCTGCGGGCTCTACACCCCTTTGGTCGACGGTAGCAGGATAGTCAGGATCCCCAGCAGCGGGAGGAACGAGCACAGCGTGTACACGTATTCGATGCCGTGGATATCCGCCAGGTGCCCGAGCAACGCGGCGCCGATGCCGCCAAAACCGAACATCAGACCGAAGAATACACCCGCGATCATGCCAACGTTACCCGGCACCAGTTCCTGGGCGAAGACCACGATCGCGGAGAACGCCGAGGCGAGGATGAAGCCGATGATCATGCTCAGCACGCCGGTCCAGAACAGGTCGACATAGGGCAGGGCGAGGGTGAAGGGCGCAGCGCCGAGAATGGAAAACCAGATCACTTGCTTGCGACCGATCCGGTCGCCGATAGGGCCACCGAAGAACGTTCCGGCAGCGACGGCGCCAAGAAACAGGAACAGGTACAACTGCGAACTGGCGACCGACAGGTCGAACTTCTCGATCAGGTAGAAGGTGAAGTAACTGGTGAAACTGGCCATGTAGAAATACTTGGAGAACACCAGCATTGCCAGCACCACCAAGGCGAATGTCACCCGGCCTTTGGACAGACCGTGGGTGGCCTTGCTGCCTTGCTTGAGCTTGAACAGGTTCAGATGGTTGCGGTACCAGCGGCTCAGGCCGTACTGCACGAGAATGGCGAACACCGCGAACAGGCCGAACCAGGCGACGTGCCCCTGACCGTAGGGAATCACGATCGCCGCCGCGAGCAACGGGCCGAATGCGCTGCCGGCGTTACCACCGACCTGGAACGTCGACTGAGCAAAGCCATAGCGACCGCCTGAAGCCAGGCGTGCGACGCGGGATGTCTCGGGATGGAAAGTCGAGGAGCCAATGCCCACCAGCGCCGAAGCCAACAGAATCGCCGGGAAGCTGCCGACCATCGACAGCATGAGAATGCCGATCAGGGTGCAGACCATGCCGGCCGGCAACAGCCATGGCTTGGGATGACGATCGGTGTAGTAGCCGACCCACGGTTGCAGCAGCGAAGCGGTGAGCTGGAAGGTCAGGGTGATCAGGCCAACCTGGGTGAAAGTCAGGCCATAAGTGGCCTTGAGCATCGGGTAGATCGACGGCAGCACAGCCTGAATCAGGTCGTTGATCAGGTGCGCCAGGGCACAGGCGCCGATCACGCGCAGCACCAAGGGGCTGGCTTGACTGGCCACCGATGCGGTGGCGGCGGGGGAAGCGGTGGTGCTGATGGACATGGGCGGTCTTCCAGACAAAAACGCACAGCGGGGCGCCAAAAGCGCTACCCATTTTGGGGTTGAGCGCTATGCTAGGTTTCGCCGGATTGCCTGTCTCGCGCAATTCGGGAATCTACTATCGCAAAAAGGGCATGCTGTTGAAGCCGCTGGATGAATTCCTCAGAGAAATCGACGGGCGAGCCTGCGCAGTCAGCAGCAGCGCGACCGACTACCCCGAAAGCTGGGTGATCGAACCTCACTCCCACGAAGCGCATCAATTGATCTACGCGATCGAGGGCGTGATGGTCGTGCATTCAGGATTAAGCCAGTGGACCGTGCCGCCGAGCCGTGGCATCTGGATGCCGAGCGGGCACATTCACTCGATTCGCTGTGTGGGACCGTTGAAGATGCGCAGCGTGTTCGTACGGCCCGAGCCGTTTCCGGACCTGCCGAACGAACCTCGAGCAGTGAGCATTTCTGCGCTGCTGAGTGAGTTGATCAAGGTCTCTGTCAATGTGGCGCCGCCCTACGACCAAGACTCGCGCGAGGGCCGTGTCATGCGCCTGATCCTCGATGAACTGAGGATTCTGCCCACCTTGCCTTTGCACCTGCCTCAGCCGACGGATCAACGTATCAAAGCCATTTGTTCGGCCTTGCAGCGTGATCCCGGCGATGGATCGACCTTGGCGCACTGGAGCGCCCGGCTCCGCCTCGACGAGAAAACCATCCAGCGCTTGTTTCACAAGGAAACCGGAATGACTTTCGGCCAGTGGCGCCAGCAAGCGCGTTTGCTGCTGGCCCTGGAGCGCATCGCGGTCGGGGAGAAGATCATCGACATCGCCGGTGAGCTGGGCTACGACAGCCCCAGCGCATTCACGACCATGTTCAAGAAACAGTTCGGCAAGACGCCCAGTCATTTCTTCAAATGAGCAACGGATAATCCTGGGCCCCCGCAATACCCTGCGGGAGCGGGCTTGCCCGCGAAGAGGCCGACACATCCAACACACTTGTTGGCAGACAGACCGCTATTGCGAGCAGGCTCGCTCCCACAGGAACTGCGGTGTTAACGCTGTGCGGACTCAGGACTCAAAGGTGATCCGCATCGATCACAGCCTTGGCAAACGCCTTCGGGTCTTCCTGCGGCAGGTTGTGGCCAATGCCGCCGCTGATCAGGCGGAACTCATATTTGCCGGTAAAGCGCTTGGCGTAGTCGTCAGGGTTAGGGTGCGGTGCGCCGTTGGCGTCGCCTTCCATAGTAATGGTCGGCACGCTGATGGACGGCGCCGTCGCCAGTTTCTGTTCCAGGGCGTCATATTTGCTTTCGCCCTGTACCAGCCCCAGGCGCCAGCGGTAGTTGAACACGGTGATCTCGACATGATCTGGGTTGCTCAGCGCCTTGGCGCTGCGGTCGAAGGTGGCGTCGTCGAACGCCCATTTCGGCGATGCCAGTTGCCAGATCAGCTTGGCAAAGTCATGGGTGTTTTTCTCGTACCCGGCGCGGCCACGGTCGGTGGCGAAGTAGAACTGATACCACCACTGCAATTCAGCCTTTGGCGGTAGCGGGTTTTGGCCCGCCGCCTGGTTGCCGATCAGATATCCGCTGACCGAAACCAGCGCCTTGACCCGTTCCGGCCACAGTGCCGAGACAATGTCCGCCGAACGCGCGCCCCAGTCATAACCGCCGAGCACCGCTTGTTTGATTTTCAGAGCATCCATGAAGTCGATGACATCACTGGCCAGCGCGGCGGGTTGGCCGTTGCGAACGGTTTTGTCAGACAGGAAATGCGTGTCGCCATAACCGCGGGCATACGGCATCAGCACTCGGTAGCCCTTCGCCGCGAGCAAGGGCGCGACTTCGTCATAGCTGTGAATGTCGTACGGCCAGCCGTGCAGAAGAATCACCACCGGACCATCGGCCGGACCGGTTTCGGCGTACGCCACGTTCAGCAGTCCGGCGTTGACATGCTTCAACGGGCCGAACGGAGAAGGCGTCGTATACGTGGCAGCGGCACTGGTCGCGGCGGGTTGCGCGGCGGCGGTCGTTTGCGCCTGGGCGGTGCCGAGCACGCTGAACAGGGTGAGCGCGAGGATCGATGGGCCAACCAGGCGGCGGCGAGTATTGCCGGTGCGGTTGTTCTGCAGTGCCATCTTCATGGTGATGTCTCCGTTGCAAGCCATTGGCCAGGAGGTCTGGCTGATCTCCTTCAAACCTGGCAGGCATTTCAACTCGGTGACGTATCTGAGCTGTGTCCGTATCGACGGCCAGATGAAAGTCTGTGTATCGGGACGGGACCCGGATACGTTGTGATACACAGTTAGCGAGCGCAACACGTATCTTTATCCCGACGGGCAACTCCACAGCTGCATGAAAGGCTGGCTGTCGGTCGGCGGACCGAGCCACTCGCTCATGAAATGGCAGCGGTCATCGAAGCACAATTGGTAGTCACCTGCCTCGGGGGTTCGTCCCAATCGCAGGGGTTGCTGCGCAGGCAGCATGCGGCGGTAGTGCCAACTGCCGTTTTCCAGTCGAGCGTCTTCCGGGATCTCCATTCCCGCACCATTGCCGCGGACTCGTGCCTCTCCCAGCACCAGGCCTTGTTGAGTGACGCGGTAATCCTCCTCCCAGCGGATCTTTTCGATGGTGTGGTTCCATGCCAGCGTGAAGTCCGAAACCGGCAGCTGGGCCCAGACCACACCGGCCAGGCCCAGGCACAAGCCGATCATGCGTTGGCCACCCCGGCCAGTCTGGATCTCCAGACGTGCTGGACAATGACCAGTATCCCGAGTGCGAAGCCGAACTCATCGGTCAACGGCAACGCAACAATCAACAATGCACCGGCGCCAAAACTCAACAGGCGCTCCCAGATGGCCATTTTCTGTTGCAGGTAACCGGTAGACGCCATTCCCCAGAGGCCGACCGCCAGCAGGGTCTTGATCAGCATGTAGGCGGTCATCCACAAGTTGCCGCCTTGCAGCATCAGCGCCGGGTTATAGACCGCCATGAACGGGATGACGAAGCCGGCCAGCGCAATGCGTACCGCCCACAGACTGATCTTGAATCCGCTCTCCTTGGCGATCGGTGCCGCGGCAAAGCAGGCAAGGGCGACCGGTGGCGTCAGGTCGGCGAGGATGCCGAAATAGAACACGAACATGTGCGACACGATCAGTGGCACGCCCAGTTCCAACAGGGCCGGGGCGGCGATCGAACTGGTGATGATGTAGTTGGGGATGGTTGGAATGCCCATGCCCAGCACCAGGCACGTAAGCATCGTCAATATCAGTGACAGCAGCAGGTTGTCCCGACCGATGGCCAGAATATACCCGGCAAACGTCGAAGCGACCCCCGTGAGTGACACCACGCCGATGATCACGCCCACCAGTGCACAAGCGATGCCCACCGGTACTGCATGGCGTGCACCTTCGACCAGCGCATGCAGGCAGATGATCAGCGTTTCCCGGCCGCCCTTGATGAACCCGCATATCACCATCAGCACCGCTATGACTGCAAAAATCACGGCGATGCCCAACTGGAAAAAACCAGTGCACAAGACGCCAAGCGCGATCCAGAACGCGCAACGCAGGCCGAAGCCTTGCACCCTGAAAATGATCGCCGAACCGAGTATCACAATGGCGGTCAGTGCCAGGCCGACCATGCCGGAGAACAGTGGGGTGCGCCCGGAAAACAGCAGGTAAACCAGCACCAGCAGGGGAATCAACAGGTACCAGTTTTCCTTTACGGCGCCCAAAGCGCTGGGGCATTGGTCTTTGGGCAAGCCCTTGAGGTTGGAGCGCTTGGCCTCCAGATGAACCATCCAGAACACCGAACCGAAGTAGAGGATGGCGGGGATCAACGCCGCCTTGGCGATTTCCACGAACGGCACGTTGATGGTTTCGGCCATGATGAAGGCAACGGCGCCCATTACCGGAGGCATTATCTGGCTGCCCATGCTCGAAGTGGCCTCGACCCCGCCGGCAAACGCGGCCCGGTAGCCAAAGCGCTTCATCAGCGGAATGGTGAATTGTCCCGTGGTCACGACGTTGGCAATCCCGGAGCCGGTGATGGTCCCCATCAGCGCCGACGAAGCCACGGCCACCTTCGCCGGGCCGCCGAGCTTGTGCCCGAACAATCCCATGGCGAAGTCGGTAAACAGCTTGATCATGCCGGCCTGTTCAAGAAAGGCGCCGAACAGGATGAACAGAAAAATGTAGGTCGCCGAAACGTAGGTCGGCGTCCCGTACAGCCCTTCGGTTCCAAAAGACAGTTGATTGATGATTTGGTCGAAGCCATAGCCGCGATGGGCCAGGTCGCCCGGTAGATATTCGCCGAACAATCCATAGGCCAGGAACAGGCCGCAGATGATTGGCAGTGCAATGCCCATCACGCGTCGGGCGGCTTCGAAGACCAGGACGATCAGCAGGACACCTGTTACCGTGTCTGCTGTCGTCAAGTCGCCGGAGCGCTGGATCAGGTCAGCTTCGAACACCCATTGATACAACGCGGTGACGATGCCTGCCAGGCTGAGCAGCCAGGCCAGCGGTTGCCAGGGACGAGCCTTGCCGTGAGCGGGGTAACTCAGAAAGACCACCCAGAGCAAAAAACCTACGTGTACCGCACGTAGCACCTGGCTGGAGATGGGTGAAAAGGCCGCGGTGACGATTTGAAAAATCGAAAACAGCAACGCTACGTAAAACAAGGTTTTTGGCCAGTCCCGCGGATTCGCGGAAATGCCGTGATGTTCATCACTCATTGGCTGCCTGCCTCATGACCACACTGGATAGAATTTATGGCGCAGTGGCGGGCCCACTGCGCCTCGTGCGGTTACAGCGCGCCTTTTTCCTTGTAGTAGCGTTCGGCGCCCGGATGCAGCGCGATCGGCAGGTTTTTGGCGGCGCTTTCCAGTTTGATGTCCTTGGCTGCCGAATGTGAGTTACCCAAGCGCGTCAGGTTATCGAACAACAATTTGGTCATCTCATAGGCGACTTCATCGGGCACATCGGCGCGGGTGACCAGAATGTTGGTGATTGCCACCGTCGGCACTGCGTCGGCCTGCCCGTCATAGGTGTTGGCCGGAATCATTGCACTCTGGTAGGCCGGGTTGCCGATTTTTGCGACCACATCGGTCGGGATGGCGATGTAGTTCAATGCCATGACCGAGGACAGGTCGCGAATGGCTGCCATGCCCAATCCGGAAGATTGCAGCGTCGCATCCAGTTGCCGGTTCTTGATCAGTTCGACCGATTCGGCAAAGGGCAGGTATTGCACTTTGCCCATGTCCTCGTAGGTCAAGCCCGCCGCTTTGAAGATCGCTCGTGCGTTCAGCTCGGTGCCCGACTTGGGTGCTCCGACCGAGATGGTTTTGCCTTTGAGATCCGCCAGGGTCTTGATGCCCGATTCCTTGCTGGCCACGATCTGGATGTAATTGGGATAGGCACCGCCAATGGCACGCAATTTGGTCAGCGGCGCTTTGAAACCGGCGTCTTCCACACCGTTTTTGGCATCGGCAACCGAGTCACCCAGTGCCAGCGCCAGTTCGCCTCGACCGGCTTGCAACAGATTCAGGTTTTCCACCGAAGCCTTGGTGGCCTGGACTGAAGTCTTCGCGCCCGGGATGCCATCGCTGTAAATCTGCGACAAGCCAACACCAATCGGGTAGTAAACCCCGCTGGTCCCACCGGTCAGGATGTTGATGAACACCGGCGCTGCCTGGGCGGCGGTGGTAAATGCCAGCGTGGCGGCGGCCAACAGGGCAAAGCGTTTTGTCACTCGCATGGGGAACCTCTCCGTCTTGTTATGGCTTTATGCAGAGTGATTCCACTGTAGTAGATCGCAGCGCAGAGCGTGGCGCGCGAGACGTCAATTCATGCCCAGCCAGTTCGGCAGCACCAGGGAGATCCACGGCACGTAGGTGATCAGCACCAGGAACAGCAGCAAAATCGTCAACCAGGGCATGGCCGCTTTGACCGTTGCCGGTAAAGACATGCCCGTCACCGCAGAGGTGACAAACAGGTTAAGGCCCACCGGTGGCGTGATCAGGCCGATCTCGAGGTTGACCACCATGATGATGCCGAGGTGAATCGGGTCGATACCCAGCTTCATGGCAATGGGGAAAAGGATCGGGGCCAGGATCAGGATGATTGCAGACGGCTCCATGAACGCACCGGCAATCAGCAGCACAATGTTGACCACCAGCAGGAAAGTCACGGGCGTCAGGCCTGCGTCAATCACCCAGGCAGTAATCTGTTGCGGGAGCTGTTCGGTGGTCAGGACGTGGGCGAACAGCATGGCGTTGGCAATGATGAACATCAGCATGATGCTCAGCTTGGCGGATTCCAGCAGGACTTTTGGCGTTTCACGAAACGTCAGGTCCTTGTAGACGAACAAGGCGATGAACGCCGAGTAGACGGCCGCCACAGCAGCCGCCTCGGTCGGGGTGAACATCCCGGAATAGATGCCACCCAGGATGATGACCATCAGCAGCAGGCCCCATATTGCCTGGCGCGCGGTTCCCATCAATTCCCGAAATGTTGCACGCGGCAAGGCGGGCAGGTTCTTCTTGATGGCGACGATGTAGATCGCCACCATCAGTGCAGTGCCCAGCAACAGACCTGGCACCACACCGGCCATGAACAGCTTGCCCACGGAGGTTTCGGTGGCGGCGGCGTAGACCACCATCACGATCGACGGCGGGATCAGGATGCCCAGAGTCCCGGCGTTGCAGATGATCCCTGCGCCAAAGGCTTGCGGATAACCTGAGCGGACCATGCCGGCAATGGCAATCGAGCCCACCGCAGCCACCGTCGCGGGGCTTGAACCGGAAAGCGCGGCAAACAACATGCACGCCAATACGGCAGCGATGGCCAGGCCGCCGCGAATATGACCGACACAGGCATTGGCAAAGTCGATCAGCCGGCGCGCAACGCCACCGGTGGTCATGAAGGCTCCGGCGAGCAGGAAAAACGGGATCGCCAGCAGCGTGTAATGCTCCGACGTCTCGAACAGTTTGATCGCCAGGGAGCGCACGGAATCCGGGCTGAAAAAAATGATGGTCAGCGAGCCGGCCAGCCCCAGGGAAATGGCGATGGGAACACCGATGAACATCAGGACGAACAGGGCCACGAACAGGAAGGCGATGGTCATGGCTTGTCATCCTCTTGTTCAGTCAGTTTCAGGGCATCGGCGGCTTCGTCGGCCAGGCCTAGGCCGGTCTGGCGGTTGCGCAGGATGCGCACGAGAATTTCGGCGAAGCGAATGAAGACCAGGGCAAACCCCAGGGGGACGATCAACCCGATGTGCCATTGCATGATGCCGAAGTGGCCCAGGTCTTCAGCGCCGATGCCCGCATTCATCAGGGTCTGAATCCATTCGAAGCTGGCAACGCTGAGCAGTCCTGCGTACGCCAGGCAGCACAGGCAGGCGACGATGCCGATGTATTTCTGCACCGATCGGCTGGCTAGCCTGACCAGTGCATCAACGCCGATATGCCCGGCCGTGCGCACGCCGTAAGCCAGGCCGAAAAAAATCAGCCAGCCAAACAGGGCTTTGGTCAGTGCGGTACTCCAGGTCATGGCCTGAGCCATACCCATGATCCCGTCGCCGACGGCGAACAACGGGGCGCTCGCACCCTCCCAGCGCTCGGCCAGCCAATAGAAGAGGCTGTAGAGATTGTTGAGAATGACGTAGACGAAGGTGACCAGCGTCATGGCCGCCAGAAGGAAGACAATAAACCCCTCCTCGAAGTGCTCCCAGATCCGCCGAAGTGCTCTCATGGATGGCATCCCCTGTCGAGTGATGATCGGCAGGCACCGCCGCAGCAGTACCTGCCCGGCGATCATTGAGCCTTGTTGGAGGCTTCGGCTGCGGAGATCAGATCAGGACCGATATCAACTTCAAACATCTTCCAGACCGGCTTCATCGCGTCTCGCCATTGATTACGCTCCTCGGGCGTCAGGGTGATGATTTCGGTGGTTTTGGCCGCAATGATCCGTTCTTTGTCACCCTGGTTCAGTTGCTCCGCTTGCTTGTTCACCTGGGCGGTGACTTCAACGACAATCTTGTCCAGCTCACTGCGCACATCCGGTGGCAAACCGTTCCAGAACTTGGTGTTGGTGATCAGCATGTAGTCCAGTACACCGTGGTTGGATTCAGTGATGAACTTCTGCACTTCGTGCATTTTCTGGCTGTAGATGTTCGAGTAGGGGTTCTCCGCACCGTTGACCACACCGGTCTGCAAACCCTGATACACCTCGGCGAAGCTCATTTTGCGCGGGTTGGCGCGCACGGCCTTGAATTGTTCCTCAAGTACGGCCGACGCTTGCACCCGGAACTTCAGGCCACGGGCATCGGCGGGCACGCGCAGTGCCTTGTTGGCCGACAGTTGCTTCATCCCGTTGTGCCAATAGGCCAGGCCGGTGATGTTTTTGCTTTCCATGGACTTGAGCAGCTCTTGGCCTTGCGGGCTCAGCTGGAAGCGGTTGACTGCGTCGATATTGTCAAAAAGGAAGGGCAGGTCGAACAGTTGCACGGACTTTGTGTACTGCTCGAACTTGGCCAGTGACGGTGCAATCAACTGCACATCGCCCAGCAGCAGGGCTTCCATCTCCTTGCCGTCACCAAACAATGAGGAGTTTGGGTAGACCTCGACCTTGACCTTGCCGGGCAGGCGTTCCTCCACCAGTTTCTTGAACAGCAACGCCCCTTGGCCTTTGGGCGTCTGTTCGGCTACCACATGTGAGAACTTGATGATCACCGGATCGGCTGCCATGACACTGGTGATGGTGCTCAGGGCGAGGGTGCAGGCGAACGCTTTGCAGATGGACTTGAACATCTGGGGGGATTCCTCTTGTTTTAATTGTTCGTACGGTTCCGTGCTTTAACGCTTGTTCGTACGACGGACAGGAGCAAGTCTAGGCAGAAAATTGCGATTTGCAGGGGAGGGTTGAAGCGGGTTGAAAAAGTGCGGGCAAAACGCCGGGTCGGGCAAGGCCTCAACGCCGGCGTTGTGATGAAGGTGATAGGTGCAGGTGTCGCAAATCGACCCTTGTGATCCTCAGCGAAACGCTGGCACCACATGTTTGATGAACAGCTCCAGGGATTTTTTCTTTTCCGCATGGGGCAGGCTGTTATCGCACCAGAAACTGAACTCGTCGACGCCCAGTTCCTGGTAGTACTTGATGCGCGGAATGATCTCTTCCGGAGTGCCGATCATCGCGGTCTTGTGCAGGCTTTCCAGTTCGAACTCCGGACGGCCGGCGAATTTCTCTTCCGGACTCGGCGCGAGGAAGCCGTCGACCGGGGTTACCTTGTTGCCGAACCAGGCATCGAACGTGCGATAGAACTTCGAGATCGCCTTGGCGCCGACTTGCCAGCCTTCTGGATCGTCAGCAGTGTGCACGTGGGTATGACGCAGCACCATCAATTGCGGGCGCGGCACGTCCG